>JBJEUX010000025.1:0-84722 GCA_051884055.1 Candidatus Coproplasma sp. | reverse complement strand
TTATATGAGCCATTTTTTTATTCACCGTTGTTGCACTTAATATTATAATCCACCTCCCAAAGAAAAAAGCACGCCGACACTTGTGTGTCGGCGTACTTTTGGTCGAGGCGACGGGATTCGCGCCTTGAGCGGACGCGCACGGTTGCCAGCCCAAGCCGAGGGCTGGCAAGTCGTCGGTAGAGATCTCCGACCTGCGCAAAACGGGTTTTGCTTGCCTCCCCTCGAACCCCGTAACGCTCTCCCAAAGAAAAAATCACGCCGACACTTGTGTGTCGGCATACTTTTGGTCGAGGCGACGGGATTCGAACCCACGACCTCATGGTCCCGAACCATGCGCGCTACCAACTGCGCTACGCCTCGATATTATGTATTATAGCTTGATTTTGCCGTTTCGTCAATTGTTTTCGCATTTCATTGCCTTTTTTATTTTATGCGCAAGTGCGCCGTTTATCCGCCAATAAATATATGAAAACCTGTTGACAATCAGTCAGGTTTAAACTATAATAATCTTGTTGTTTTGTCAACAAGTTAATTGACAGGTGCGCTTACGGTTAAGTCCGGGGATAAGAGGTGGAACCTTTTTATGGGCGTGCCTGAAAGGACGGATAATGAATTTTTTCAAAAAAGCATATTGCAGAATCTATCAGACTGCGTTCCGCGCGGCAATACCGTTTTTGCCGTACAGACAGCCTGAAATTTTGAAGAGTATCGAAGTCGTGGTGGACCTTATAAAGAGCAAAGGTATGCGCTCGGTTATGTTGGTTACGGACGCAGGACTCAAAAAGGTGGGTGCGACCGAGCGGCTTGAACAGCTGATTTCGGATTCGGGAATAAGCCTTACGGTATACGACAAAACTCAGGCAAACCCCACGTTTGCAAACGTCGAAGAGGCGCTTGCCGCATATAAGGCGAACGGTTGCGAAGGGCTTATTGCCTTTGGCGGCGGCTCGTCTATGGACTGCGCAAAAGCGGTGGGTGCGCGCGTGGCATACCCCAAAAAGACCTTGGACAAATTAAAGGGAACCCTCCGCGTTCTTCGCAGAATTCCCCTGTTGATAGCCATACCGACTACGGCGGGAACGGGCAGCGAGGTTACGCTTGCGGCGGTAATTACCGACGGCGTAAACAAGCATAAGTATACTATGAACGACTTTACCTTAATTCCCCGCTACGCCGTGCTCGACCCAGAGGTAACTTTCTCTCTGCCGCCTCACCTTACGGCGACTACGGGAATGGACGCGCTCACGCACGCGGTTGAGGCGTATATCGGGCGTTCAACCACTAAATACACCCGTTCAATGGCGCTTAAAGCCACGAAAATTATCTTTGAAAACGTGTACGCCGCATACTCGGACGGAAGCAACCGCGCCGCGCGTGAAAACATGTTGAACGCCGCATATATGGCAGGCATTGCGTTTTCGCAGTCGTACGTAGGCTATATCCATGCGGTTGCGCATTCGCTCGGCGGGCAATACAATATCCCCCACGGGCTTGCAAACGCTGTTCTTATGCCGCACGTGCTCGAAGAGTACGGCAAGAGCGCTTATAAAAAACTGCACAGGCTCGGCGTGGCGGCGGGAGTCGCCCGTGAAGAGGATTCTCACCAGGAGGGCGCCGAAAAATTTATCAGCGCTATAAGACAGTTGAATAAAAAAATGGGTATCCCCGAAAAGCTTGAAGGAATAAGGGAAGAGGATATTCCGAAAATGGCTAAGCACGCGGACAAGGAGGCAAATCCCCTGTATCCCGTGCCCGTGGAAATGAATGCAAAACAGCTTGAAAAGCTGTACTTAAAGGTTATGTGAGGTGGGCATGAAGTCGAACGAAATAGATGAAATTCTGGAAAGCCAGCGCAGGTTTTACGGTAGCGGAAAAACTCTCGATATCAGGTTCCGCATCGACGCGCTGAAAAAACTGCATGCGGCGGTGAATAAGTACGAAAAGGAAATTGCGGAGGCGCTTAAAGCCGACCTCGGCAAGAGCGCTTACGAAAGCTATATGTGCGAAATCGGTCTTGCTCTGTCCGAAATCAGCTATATGATTAAGCATACGCGCCGCCTTTCAAGGGAGCGCAGAGTGCATACTCCGCTTGCGCAGTTTGCTTCGAGGAGCTACGTAAAGCAATCCCCCTACGGCAACGTGCTTATAATGAGTCCCTGGAACTACCCGTTTTTGCTGACGATCGACCCTATTGCGGACGCGATTGCGGCGGGAAATACGGCGGTGGTTAAGCCCAGCGCGTACTCGCCGAACACGAGCGCGATAATTGACAAAATCATATCGGAATGCTATTCACCCGAATATATTGCCGTAGTAACAGGCGGCAGAAGTGAAAACGCACAGCTTCTGAACAAGAAATTCGATTTGATTTTCTTTACGGGCAGCCAGGGCGTGGGTAAGGAAGTTATGCGAAAAGCCGCGGAAAATCTTACGCCTACCGTGCTCGAGCTGGGCGGTAAGAGTCCCTGCATAGTGGACGGCACGGCAAAGCTTAAGCTTGCCGCAAAGCGCATAGTATTCGGCAAATTCTTAAACTGCGGTCAGACCTGCGTTGCTCCCGACTATATTCTCTGCGAACGTTCGGTCAAGGATAAGCTTACGCAGGAAATTATAGCGCAGATCAAGGCGCAGTTCGGCGAAAATCCCTTATCAAACCCCGGTTACGGAAAAATAATAAACCAGAAACATTTTACAAGAATTAACGGTCTTATCGACAAAGACCGCATACTATATGGCGGCGAAAGCGATTTTAAGTCGCTGAAAATCGCGCCTACCGTCATCGATGCAGACTGGAACAGCGCGGCAATGCAGGAGGAAATATTCGGACCCGTTCTTCCGATTATCGCCTTCGACAGCTTCGACGAGGTATATTCCGCACTCAACCAAAGATCCAAGCCCCTTGCGCTGTATATCTTTTCGCAGGATAAAGCGCGCATAAGGGAGGTGACCTCCCGCATACGCTACGGCGGAGGCTGCGTGAACGACACCGTAATTCACCTTGCCACCAGCGAAATGGGCTTCGGCGGCGTGGGTGAGAGCGGTATGGGTGCGTACCACGGCGAGGTAGGCTTTAGGGCGTTCTCGCACGAAAAGAGCATAGTCGACAAAAAGACCTTTACGGATTTGCCTATGCGCTATCAGCCGTACAAAAGCAAGCTGTACGAAAAGCTGATTCGCCTGTTCCTTAAATAAAAATATTCAGACGGTAAAGCGCCGCAAATAAAAATATTCAGACGGTAAAACGCCGCGTGCAAAAATATTTTTGCACGCGGCTTAATCTTTATAATTTTCACAAAACTTTGAAATGCATATTGAAAAAAGTTTTTGCGGCTGATATAATTCTGGTATGAAAAATTTTGCATTCGATTTATACGGAACGTTAATTAAAATCAGGACGGACGAAAATTCGCCCGGATTCAGAAGAAAGATTGCTTCGCGCTTCAATGCCCTTTGCGGCAAATGCGTTGATTTCTGGACTGAATACGACGCGGCTTTCGGCGGCGCCGCACCCGAGGAAGAGCTTGATTTTATAAAAATTATCAAGGATATTGCAAAGAAAAACGGCGTAAATCTCACCGATAAACAGGCTGAGTCTTTCGCCCTGCTCTTCCGCAGAGCGTCCACCCAAAGGATAGGGGTTTACAAGGGAGTTAAAAAGACCCTGAAGTCGTTAAGGGATTCAGGTGCGAGACTTTATATTTTGTCCAACGCGCAGTCGTCTTTCACGCTAAACGAAATTAAAAAACTCGGTCTTTTTAAGTACTTCGACGGCATAGAGCTTTCGTCCGACTTCGGCAAGAAAAAGCCCAGCAAGGCGTTCTTTTTGCACCTTATAAAAAAATATAACTTAAGGCCTGAAGATACGGTCTATACGGGCAACGACTTTGCTTGCGATATAATAACTCCCAAGTCGCTCGGAATGAAATGCGCATACGTTCATACGGACATATCCCCCGACGAAGACGATCCTGAACACGTCAGCGCATTTGCCGATTTTGTCAGCGAGGGGGATTTTTCAAAGATCGGGGAGTATCTTTTGTCTTTAACAAGGCAGTAGAGAAAGTCAGTTAAGACTATAGCCGGGTCAGGCAGGGCTGATTTTTGACTGATAAAAAAAATCCGTCTTGACGAATTGCCTATATATGATATAATTAATTTGCTGTGATAAACGGCGCAAAATAAAAGCGGAGGGAAAAATGAAGAAGTTATTCATTTCATTACTGAGCGTTCTTTTATCGTTCGTGTTTGTATTTGCCGCGTGCGGTGAACAGGCGGTAACACCCGATACGCCGGATACGCCGAGCGGCGGTACTGGCGACGAGTACACGCTTGAACTGGAGGAGGGCTGCAGGCAGCTTACCATCTACTATAACAGGGCGGCGGGCTATACGAACTGTGATATCTGGCTTTGGTATGACGGCGCCGACGGCAGAGGTTACGTATTCCACGAATGCGATTACGGCGCAAAGGTGGTCGTAAACGTTCCCGATACGGTTGAAGAAGTCGGTTACATAATAAGAACCGGTTGTTCCGATCCCGGCGGCACAAGCTGGGGAACGGCAACTAAAGACGGAACGGATAACGACAGAAGCGTAACGCTTGACGGCGTTTATACCGTAATATATACAAAGGCCGGCGACGCAAACAACTACAAGAGCGACGACGGTGGAAAGACGCTTGAAATTATGAAATTCATTACGATTGCGGATTTACAGACGTTAACAAAGATCAAGGTATACTTAAGCGATGCAAGCTCCCGCCTCGTGCAGGGCAAGGTAACAGTCAAGGACGGCGACGGAAAGAGCGTTGCAATCTCTTCGGTATCCAACAACGTAGTGACGCTTTCGGAGTCCCTTGATATCTCAAAATCTTACACGCTTGAAGCCGAAGGATTCGACCCTGTAACCGTCGTTCCCTTGACGTATATGAACGGCGCTGAATTTGCCGAGTTGTACACCTACGACGGCGAGCTCGGCGTGGAGCTTACTCAGGATTCCACAACATTCCGTCTCTGGGCGCCCACGGCGTCGTCCGTAAAGCTGAATATCTTTGCGACGGGCAACGGCGGAACGGCTGAAGCTACTTACAATCTCACCAGGGGCGAAAAGGGCGTGTGGACGTACAACCACCCGTCAAGCCTCAACGGCAAATATTATACCTACACTGTTTCAAATTCGTCGGGCGTGCAGGAGGCGGTTGACCCCTACGCGCGTTCGGCGGGACTCAACGGTCAGAGAGGTATGATTCTGGACCTCGATTCGACCGACCCCGAAGGCTGGACTAACGTTCCCTTCGATAATCCCGCGGTAGAAAACTACACCGACGCGGAGATCTGGGAAGTGCACGTACGCGACTTCTCGAACAAGATCGAATCTTCGCAGTACAAGGGCAAGTATCTTGCGTTCACCGAAACGGGACTTACCAACGAAAACGGTCTGCCCGTAGGCGTCGACTATCTCAAGGAGCTCGGCATAACCCACGTTCATCTGTTGCCCTCTTTCGACTATGCGTCGGTAGACGAAGCTTCCAACACTCAGTTCAACTGGGGCTACGACCCTCAGAACTACAACGTTCCCGAGGGCAGCTATTCGACCAACCCCTACGACGGCGCGGTGAGAGTAAACGAATATAAGCAGATGGTTCAGGCTCTGCACGATGCGGGAATAAGCGTGGTTATGGACGTGGTATACAATCATACCTACGCGCTCGATTCCAACCTGAACAAGATCGTGCCTTACTACTATTACAGATACACCTACAAGGGCGTGCCCTCCAACGGTTCGGGCTGCGGCAACGAAACCGCCTCCGAGTGTTCGATGGTCCGCAAGTATATTGTTGATTCAATTAAGTATTGGCAGAGCGAGTACAATCTCGACGGCTTCCGCTTCGACCTTATGGCGATTCACGATATCGACACGATGAAGGCGGTTGAACAGGCCGTTCACGAAGTCAACCCCGAAGCGTTGATCTACGGCGAAGGCTGGACGGGCGGCACGTCGGAGCTCACCTCCAATCAGGCTGCTTCGCTGGCAAATCTTAAAAAGCTCAACGAAGACAATCCCGTAAACGGCGTTGCAATGTTCAACGACGTCCTGCGCGACGCTATAAAGGGCTCGGTATTCGATATCGAAGATACGGGCTTTGCAACGGGCGCAAGAGCTTCCTATCTCGGCAAGGTGCTCTTCGGCGTTCAGGGCGCGGTCAACAAGCCTGCATTCTACGGCACGGGCGTGTCCGTAAGCTGGTTTGCCGATAACCCCACGAACGTAATCAACTACGCCTCCGCGCACGACAACAACACCCTTTGGGACAGAATCTGCGCGGTTCACGGAACAGAGGCAAGCACGCTTGATTTAAGAATCAAGAGGAACAACCTCTCCGCGGCAATCGTGCAGACCTCGCTCGGCATACCTTTTATGCAGGCGGGCGAAGAGATGCTCCGCACCAAGACCAACGCGGACGGAAGCTACAACGAAAACAGCTATAACTCGCCCGACTCGGTGAACAACCTCGACTGGGCTTCGCTTTCAAGCACTTCCTCGCAGTATGCGGTTATGCAGTACTACAAGGGACTGATTGCCTTCCGTAAATCCTGCGAAACGCTGCGCATGACCTCGGCTGTGGACTCCGAAAACAATCCCGTATGCGAAATCGTGGCTAAGGACGGCGCGTTCGTAGCGTTCACCGTAACCAATCCCGAAACGGGCGAAAAGGTACTCGTGGTCTACAATGCAAAGACCACCGCAAGCACGTTCACGCTTCCTTCGGGCAGTTGGAACCTCTATATCAACGGCGAAACGGCGGGCGATCAGGTCATTTTAAGCGACCTTTCGGGTGAACAGACCGTAACCCCCGTAAGCTGCTACGTCTATAAGCTTGACGTCAAGGCGTAAACAGAATTTAATACGGGGACGGTTGCCGTCCCCGTAAATTTATATGCGATTATGAAAAATAAGAGAAATTACGGCGTACTTTTGCCCATAACCTGCCTTCCTTCTGACGAGGGAATAGGCACTCTGGGCGCAGGCGCGTTCAACTTAATCGACTTTTTGAGCGACTGTAAAGCTTCAATCTGGCAGGTGCTTCCTCTCAATCCCACGGGATTTGGCGACAGCCCCTATCAGTCGTGCTGTTCCAACGCGCTCAATTACTATCTTATAGACCTTGCGTGTCTTGTAAAAGACGGACTTCTTACCGCCGAAGAGGTTGCGTCCGCCGATCTGGGGAACAGCGGGCGGGTGGACTACGGAAAGCAGTTCAACGCTAAAATTCCCCTTTTGCGCACGGCGTTCAGCCGATTTAATTGCAGTGATAAAAGTTTTAAAAGCTTTGTCAAGAAGGGGGAGTATTCCGACTTTGCGCTGTTTATGTCCTTAAAATGCAGGATCGGTCACAGGGCGTGGTACGAATGGGACGAACCCTACCGCACGTACGACGAACGGGTCGCGCAGAGCTTTGTGGAGGAAAATTACGGCGAATTCACCTTCTGGCAGTTCACGCAGTACGTCTTTTTAAAGCAGTGGAAGGCGCTCAAATCTTACGCAAACGGAAAGGGCGTAAAGATAATGGGTGACGTTCCGCTGTATATCGCGTACGACAGCGCGGAGATGTGGAAGTACGGCGACGAAATATTCAAGGTGGATAAGCGCCGTCAGCCCTCGTTCGTGGCGGGTTGTCCGCCCGACGCCTTTACGGAGGACGGTCAGCTCTGGGGAAATCCCGTCTACGACTGGGAAAAGATGAAGGAGGACGGCTACAAGTGGTGGAACGGCAGAATTGACGGCGCGCTGCGACTTGTCGATATCCTGAGGATAGACCACTTCCGCGGCTTCGACAGGTACTACGAGGTGCCGTTCGGCGAAAAGACCGCGCGCAACGGGCGCTGGAGCGACGGACCCAAGGAGGAGCTGTTCAAGGACAAATTAAACTACGCAATCGTCGCCGAGGATCTGGGCGTTTTAGACGAGGGCGTCTATCGCCTTATGAAAAACGTGGGGTATCCCGGAATGAAAATTCTGGAATTCGCCTTTGACGGAAATCCTGAAAACGAGCACAAGCCGACCAATTACACGAAAAATTTCGTGTGTTATACGGGCACGCACGACAATATGCCCCTGCGCGGATATATCGACGAACTGACTGAAAGTCAGCTTGAAACTTATAAAGAGGACTTGACCTTGCAGGCAAAGGCGCTGGGGGTTGAGGCGGATTTATCGGACAGCGTAGCGCTCTGTAAAAGCGTAATTCGTCTTGCGTTTGCATCCTGCGCTAATACTGCTATCGTTCCGCTGTGGGATTTGCTTGCAATGGGGGAAGAGGCAAGGCTCAACCTGCCCGCCACGGTAACTTGCGCAAACTGGAGTCTGCGCTTTAAACCCTCCGATTTTTCGGCGGAGCTTAAAGAATTTTTGTGCGAAGTCTCTTCAAAGTCGGGCAGAGCCGCACGCAAACAGAAAAATTCCGTCTAAGAAGTCGGGTAGAGTGCACGCAAACAGAAAAATTCCGTCTAAGAAGTCGGGCAGAGCCGCACAAAAACAGAAAAATTCCGCCTGAAAATTTTTCTGAACGGCTTAATTCCGCCCGAAATAAGTTTTCTTGCGCGGAAAATGTGAAAATTATTGTGCAAAGAAATATTTTTCTTGCGCGGCGCGTTGCGCGTGTGATAAAATAGTGATATGGATAGACAAATAACTGAACTTTACGACGAGCGCGAAGTGGATAAGCTTCGCCTGTCAAACAAAATCTGGCTCACGGTCGTCTGCGTCTTTGCGGCGGTCTGTCTTGCCGCGTGCATAACGCTGTGTTGCTTAACGGACGTGCGCAACGTTCAGAAGATAATGGCTGCGGTAATGATAATAGCCGTCGTGGGCGGTTGGTTCGTAATTTACGTTTGCGTTTCGGTCATTGCCGAGCACAAGCACGAAATAGTTCACGCTCAGAATATGTTCGAGGGCGAACGTACCGAGCATACGGGCTTACTTACGATAGGCGATCAGAAATTGAGAATAATCGGCAGTATAACCTTCGTAAAGGTCAGGTTGACCGACGGGGACAAGACCGAAAATTTAAAGGTCAACGTTTTAAAGCTCGGCAAGCTTAAAGATATAAAGGAAAGGGTAAAGTTGTACGCCGTACACGGCTACGTGGTTGCCTTTGAGGTGTGCAATGAAAATAATTAAAAATATCTTTTCAAAGTTCTATCTCTATATTCTGTGGGCGATGCTTGCGCTGATGTTCGTCGGCTGGATATTCACCTTTATCACCGATACGGTGCCTAAGTATAAAGTGACCGTCTATGCGGACGTTGCTCAGGTCGACGAAATCGAGCTGAGGGTGGAGCTTGAAAAGCATAAGCCCGACGATATCCGTATGGTTCAGGTTCACGCCTTTTCGTACGTGGCGTTCAGTTCGACCTCTATAGCGGACGGCGATATCTACCTTATCAAACAGTCGGATATCGAAGATTATATCGCGTCGTTCTGTCCGCTTTCAGCCGAGCTGTGCGACAGATACTCCGAGCGCGGCATATACTATAATGAAGAAGGGGTTGCATACGGAATCAAGGTGTACGACAAGACCTCCTCGACGGGCTGTGCGACGGGATATATAGACTATTCACCCGCAGCGGACGCGGAGGCGGAGGACTACTATCTGTTCTTCAACAAGGACTCCCTGCACGGCGGCGCGCTCACCGAGGTTGAAAGCGACGCGGCAATAACTATTGCAGACGCGCTCCTTGCACTGTAAAGCGGCAATAACAATTGCAGACGCTCCTTGCACTTTAAAATCAATAAAACATTAAAACGGACGGCGGAATTTTTCCGCCGTCCGTTTTGTTTTATATTCTGTATTAAAATTCTTTTCAGTTTTATAATTTGCTATTAAATCTTACGTCTGAATATAGCAAGTCCGTAGGGTGCAAGCGTAACGCTCTTACTAAAGCCGCCGTTTAACATATCCTCGTACTCGTCGCCGAGGTCAAGATTTTCAATTTTTTCTTCGGAATAGTTTTCAACGAACAGGTAAAGATTTTCGCCGTCGGTGCGGGTGTGTGCGCTGACTGCAAAGGGCAGTCCGTCCTTGCCCGAAGGCAGGTTGCGGACAAGTTTGAGCTCGTTCGCAATGCTGTCTAAAACAGCGCTCTTAAAGTCGTCGCAATCTCTGAACGCCTGATAATACGCCTTGCCCTTGCCGTATTCGTTTACGGTTGCCGCAGGCTCGCCTGCGTAAAATTCCTTGGAATATGTCGCTAAAACCTTTGCTCCGCGCGCGTGGATAATTTCGCTGTAGTCGCGCACTTCAAACTTTTGTCCGTCCATGGTAACTTCGCCCGTCTGACCGGGATAGAGGGTGTCGATCTCCTCGTTCCAGATTCCGAAAACCTCCTTAAGCTTTCCTGCGGGGAATCCGCCGAGGTAGCAAAGGTCGGTCTCGTTTACCATACCCAGCGCATAGGTTGCATACAGCGTGCCGCCGCCCTTGACGTAGCTTTCAAAGCTGCCCTGCGTGCGTTCGTCCACCATGTACAGCATGGGCGCAATTACCAGCTTGTATTTGGAAAGGTCGGCGTTTCTGTCGACTATATCGCAGTTGATCGCGCGCTTCCAGAAAAATCTGTGGTAGGAATAGCAGGTTTCGTAATATTTTTTATTCTTTGCGGCAAAGCCCTGGCTGTCGTCCAGCGCCCACATATTCTCCCAGTCGTAAATAATCGCAACCTGCGCTTCTACGCCCGTCCCTGCAATTTCTTCTATCTTTTCTAAAATTTCGCCCGTCTTTGCAACCGAACGGAACACCCTCGTGTTTTCGCTTCCCTCGTGGTCGACGACCGCGCCGTGGAATTTTTCCGTGCTTCCGCGGCTCTTTCGCCACTGGAAGTACTGCACGCTGTCGCTTCCGTGCGCCACCGCCTGAATGGAAGCAAGGTTGTCCAAACCGGGTCTTTTAAGTTTGTTATATTCGTGCCAGTTGACTAAGCTGGGCGTGCTCTCCATAAGCAGGAAGGGCTTTCCCTTGAGCGTGCGGTAAAAGTCGTGCCAGAAAGCGGTGCTTGACGCCGTCAGTTCCTGATTTCCCGAATGCCAGAGGGGGTACGAATCCCACGAGGCAAAGTCGATTACGTCCCTGAACTTATAGTAGTCGTAGCCGTAATGCTCGAACATCATATTGGTGGTAATCTTTGCGTCGGGGTTGACTTCCTTAATGGGCGCCACCTCGCACTTCATAAAGTCAACCGTCTGAGCGGTTGTAAACCTGAACCAGTCGATATTCAGTCCGTGAACGCTGCGCTCGGTCAGCACGGCGGGAGCTTCGATCTGGTCGAAGCTGTCGTAGGTGTGGCTCCAGAACGCCGCCCAGTAAGCCTTGTTCAGATTTTCTATGGTGCCGTACTTGTTTTTAAGGAATTCCCTGAACGCCTGCTGGCACAAGGGGCAGTAACATTCTCCGCCGTATTCGTTGGATATATGCCAGCCTACCACCGCAGGGTGATGCGCGTAGCGCTTTGCAAGCTCGGTGTTGATAAGGCGCACCTTTTCGCGGTATGCAGGAGAGGTAAAGCAATGGTTATGCCTTGCCGAAAAGTGCTGGCGTCTGCCCTCTACGTCAACGCGCAGGACCTCGGGATATTTATCCGCCAACCAGTGCGGACGCGCGCCCGAAGGGGTGCACATAATCACCCTTCCGCCGTTGGAATACGTCCTTTCGACAATTTCGTCCAGATACGCAAAATCGTATTCGCCTTCTCTGGGCTCCAGAGCCGCCCACGAAAACATACCCACCGTAATTTCGTTGCAGTGCGCAAGCTTCATAAGGCGCATGTCCTCGTCCCAGATTTCCTTCGTGTCGATCCATTGTTCGGGGTTGTAGTCTCCGCCGTGATAAAACTTCTTAAAATCGTCGTTTAAGTAACTTTTCTTTTTCATATCCTTACTCGTAAATAATGACTTTAGCGTATGCCGCTACCGTTCATTATAATATCATAACAATCTGACAAAATCAACGGCTTAAACAAATTATCTTCATTTTAATTTTTGTTTAAAAATGAATATTGACAGGGCAAAATCCTGGTGTTATAATGCAAATCAGGAGGAGAATTATGACAAAAATAAAAAAATTATTATCGGCGGCTATGGCTTCGGCGTTCATATTTGCGTCGTTTGCAGGCTGCAACGTCGGAGGCGACGGAACGGATGACGTCGAACATATCGAAGTGGAAGACTGTATTCCTGCCGAAAAGATAGAGGGTTCGTCCCTCTACGTCAAGAAGGTTGAAAACCTTTCCGACGATTTCATTTTAGGAATGGACGCTTCCTCGGTCATTGCCGAAGAGCAGAGCGGAGTTAAGTATTACAACTATGACGGCGAAGAGCAGGACGTATTCAAAACTCTTGCCGAAAACGGCGTAAACTACATAAGAGTGAGGGTATGGAACGACCCCTACGACGCGAACGGCAACGGCTACGGCGGCGGCAATAACGATATAGATAAGGCTGTCGAAATAGGCAAGCGCGCAACCAAGTACGGCATGAAGCTTCTGGTCAACTTCCACTATTCCGACTTTTGGGCAGACCCCTCCAAGCAGATGGTTCCCAAGGCGTGGAAGGGTATGGATATAGACACCAAAAAGGCGGCTCTGTACGAATACACCAAGGACTGTCTGTTAAAGCTCAAAAAAGCCGGCGTAGACGTCGGAATGGTTCAGGTGGGCAACGAGACCAACGGCAAAATGTGCGGTGAAACCACCTGGTTCAACATTCAGTACTTAATGGCAGAGGGCTCGCGCGCGATCAGGGAAGTATTCCCCGAAGCTTTGGTGGCGGTTCACTTTGCAAACCCTGAAAAGGCATCCAACTATACCTCGTACGCAAGCAAGCTCGCTTACTATAACCTGGATTACGACGTATTTGCTTCCTCGTATTATCCCTACTGGCACGGCACGCTTGAAAATCTTTCCAACGTACTTTCGAACATCGCCACGACGTACAATAAAAAAGTAATGGTAATGGAGACCTCGTACGCCTACACGGGCAGCGATACCGACTTCTCTGGCAACACCATAGGCGACGGAAGCGTGGTAACCAAGGACTATCCTTATACCGTTCAGGGACAGGCAAATTCTGTTCGCAACGTAATTGATACGGTAGCTCACACCACCAACGGTATAGGCGTGGTATATTGGGAAGGCACGTGGATAACCGTAGGCACTACTTCTTGGGAAGAAAATAGCGCCAAGTGGGAGAGGTACGGAAGCGGCTGGGCTTCAAGCTACGCATCCGGCTACGACCCCGACGACGCGGGTAAATACTACGGCGGCTGCGCGGTAGACAATCAGGCGTTCTTCGATCAGAACGGCAAACCTCTGGAATCTCTCCGCGTGTTCAACCTCGTTAAATACGGCAACGAAATTACCCCTCAGGCGGACGCTATCGAGGACGTTAACCTTATTGTCGACCTCAACGGTACAATCGTACTTCCCGAAAAGGTCAACGCGATAATGACCGACGACAGCAAGCAGGCTATCGACGTAACCTGGAACGTAACGCAGGAACAGCTCGACGCAATGTACAAGGGCGGCGTAAACAAGTACGAAGTTCTGGGCACGGCAGGCGGAATGACTGCTCACTGCTATATTTCGATGGTAGAATATAACTTCCTCACCAATTACAGCTTCGAGGACGGAGATACGGGCTGGACGCTCACCGCGCTCGGCAATATGGACGAGCTGTATATAGAGGACAAGGCGACCGACAGTCTGACGGGCAACAAGCACGTTCATTTCTGGAGCGCGGCAACCAACTCGGTTGAATTTACGGTGGAACAGGAGGTTTCGTCGCTTCCTGCGGGAACCTATAAGTATACCGTATCCATAATGGGCGGCGACTGCGGCACGACCAATATCTATTCTTACGTCAAAATCGACGGTGAAATAGTGAGCACCGCGACCTTGACGATCACCAGCTACGGCAACTGGGATACGGCTGTAATTAACGGAATAACCTATTCCGAAGGACAGACGATAGTAGTGGGCGTATACGTCAAGTGCGAAGGCTCGGGCAACGGAGCGTGGGGCAAGATCGACGACGCTCTGCTGAATTCCGAAAGTTGATATATTGTGCGGGCAAAATTTCGCAATTTGCCGTCGTAGACGGCTGATATAGCAATAGGACGATATAATAATCGGCGCTTTTGCGGCGCGGCGTTAACTTACGCCGCGCCGCAATTTCATCTGATTATCATATAAGAGTGCGGATATTATGCAAATTTAACCAATTATAAAAAATACGTAAAATCGGTGTGAAAAAAATATGAAAATAATACAAAAAAATTAAATATATGCTATTGACATAAAAATATCGATATGATATAATTTAACAAGAAGCGGAAGGTCCGTTCTTTTTTCCGTGCAATAATTTGTAAAACAAATCAAAAAAATTTAAAAATTTTCAAAAAAAGCGCCACGTGGCGCTTTGCGGTTTGATTACACAAACCGCAAAAAAATCTTATTTGGAATGAACCGCAAATGCGGCAAATTATATCTTAAAGTTCTGGAGGAGAAAAATGACAAAAAAGAGCAAATTACTTGCCGGCGTTTTAGCGTTGGCAATGACGATGGGCGTAGGCTTTGCTGCCGGTTGCGGCGAATCAACTAAAGACGACTATGCCGGAATGGATTTAGCAGGCACCTACGACATTAAAATGTGGGTTGCCGAGGCAGCAGTTGAGTTCACGAAGACTCAGGTTGCTTCTTACAACCAGACCAACAGCGACGGTATCGTAATTAACGCTACCATAGAAGCTGTAGGCGAAGGCGAAGCAGCTACGCAGATGACCACCGACGTTGAAGCCGGCGCAGATATCTACTGTTTCGCACAGGACCAGTTCGCAAGACTCGTTCAGGCAGGCGCTCTTTCCAAGCTTGGTAAGTATTCGGCAGAAGCCGTAACTTCAGACAACTCGGCATCGACCGTTTCCGCAGCTATGAGCGGCGATACGCTTTACGCTTATCCCCTTACGGCAGATAACGGCTACTTTATGTACTATGATAAGAGCATTATTACCGACGAATCACACTTAACCAGTATGGAAGCTTTGATTGCAGACTGCGAAGCAAATAAAGTATACTTCGCATTCGAACTTGAAACCTCCGCATGGTACAACGCAGCGTTCTTCTTCGCTACCGGCTGTAAGTCCGAATGGCAGACCGACGACAACGGTAAGTTCGTATCCGTTAACGACACTTATAATTCCGCAAACGGTTTAATTGCTGTTAAGGGTATGAAGAAGCTTGTAAGCTCCAAGGCATACCTTGACTCTTCCGCAGCTTCCGCATTCTCCGCAGCTATTCCTTCCGCAGTCCTCGTATCCGGTACCTGGGCATACAACGACATCGCAGCTATCCTTGGCGATAACCTCGGCGTAGCAGAACTTCCTTCCTTCACGGTTGACGGACAGAGCTATCACCTCGGCTCGTTCTCGGGCTGCAAGCTTCTCGGCGTTAAGCCTCAGACCGACGCTGTAAGATCTGCTGCTCTCCATAAGTTCGCTCAGTATTTAACCAGCGAAGAAGCTCAGATCGCAAGATTCAATGCTCTTGCATGGGGTCCTTCAAACATCAACGCACAGCAGATTGACGCCGTTCAGGCAAACCCTGCACTTGCTGCACTCCTTAAGCAGTCCGAATACGCTGTACCTCAGGGTCAGATCCACGGTTCCTGGTGGGATATCGGTAAGGCTATAGCTACCGGTGTTAAGAACTCCGACGGTACCGACGCTGGTTTACAGGCAGTTCTCACCACTTACAAGAACGCAATCGACGGCTTGTTCACTATCTCTGATGAAGTTCTCAACGCATATACCGTTATCGGTACAATCAACGGCGATAACTGGGCAACAGACCTTCCTATGGAAGAGGTTTCCTCCGGCGTATGGAAGACTACCGAAGCTTACGACCTGAATGCAGGTGATAAGTTTAAGGTTAGAAAGGGTCTGAGCTGGGATGTATCATACGGCAACAGCGAAGGAAAAGACTTCGAAGTTTCGACCGCAGGTAAGTACTACATTCAGCTTACTCTCTCTGGTGACAACGGAACGGTTGAACTTATCTCCGCTTCATAATAACCAGGCAATTACATTTTACTCAATGTGTTGCTCCAAAGCGTAGAGCTTTGGCTTAACCGGATTCTATTTTAAAAGGTTGGGTTGGAGTCAACGAAAATTTGACTCCAACCTCTTTTAATTAAGGAGAACTTTATGACTACGTATACAGATTTAGAATATTTAAAACTTTCTAAATTACATAAGATTCTCTATAAAATTGCCTGCTTCTTTATAGGAATTCCTCAATGGTTTGTCAATCTGGGTAAAACTATCTGGACAAAGTGTAAAGAATTCGGCATAAAAGTTAAGGACAATTTTGTAGACATTTACAACACGTTTAAAAACGGCGATTACAAAACGCGTCTGTCGTTTGTGATTATGGGCTTCGGCAGTCTTGCGCGCGGTCAGATATTGCGCGGCGTAATGTTTTTGCTGTTTGAAATAATCTTTATCGTCTATATGGCAATCTGGGGCGGATTCTGGCTTTCGTTGCTTCCCTCCCTTGGCAGATTGGGCGCAACGGAGGAATATAACGAAATCCTCGACGCCTACGTCACGACATATCACGACGATTCCTTCAAAATTCTGTTGTACGGTATTTTAACCATCTTCTTTATCATCGCCTTCATTTATACCTGGCGTTTGAACGTAAAGCAGAATAGAATTTCCGAAGAGATTTTAAAGAGCGGCAAGCCCTTAAAGAGAACCAAGGACGACTTGCGTTCGCTCGTTGACGAGCAGTTCCACAAGACTCTGCTTGCCCTTCCTTTGACGGGTATCGTAGTATTCACCGTTATGCCGATGGTATTCATGATTCTGGTTGCATTCACCAATTACAGCGGCGAATTCGACGGAAGAAACCACCTGTTCAGCTGGGTCGGAATGGAAAACTTCAACCAGATGCTCGGTTGGTCGGCAGGCGGCACCAACTACGCCGCAACCTTTGGCGAAGTACTTGCCTGGACGCTTATCTGGGCGTTCTTCGCAACCTTTACAAACTATTTCCTCGGCATGTTCGTCGCAATGATGATTAATAAGAAGGGAATAAGGCTTAAGAAGGTCTGGCGTACGATACTCATCGTAACCATAGCAATACCTCAGTTCATATCGCTTCTGTACGTTTCCAAGATGTTCGCTCAGAACGGTCTGGTAAACGGTATGCTGATGAGTTGGGGCTGGATTGACGAGGCGCTACCGTTCTGGACTGATCCCACCTGGGCGAGGGTAATGGTCATCATAATCAATATCTGGATAGGTATTCCATACCTCATGCTTATTGCAACGGGTATATTGATGAACATTCCTCAGGACTTGTACGAATCTGCAAGAATCGACGGCGCAAACGCATTCCAGCAGTACACGAAGATAACCCTTCCGTATATGCTTTTCGTTACGGGACCTTATCTTCTTACGAGCTTCATCTCCAACATGAACAACTTCAACGTCATCTATCTTCTGACCGGCGGCGCTCCCACCAACGCAACGGCAGTATCGCCCGGCGGTACGCTCGGCTACACCGACCTGTTGGTAACCTGGTTGTTCAAGATTGCGGTAAACGACAGTAAGTTCTATATGGCGTCAGTCATCGGTATACTTGTGTTTGTCGTAGTCTCGGTAATTTCGCTTATAGTTTATAGCCTGTTGCCGTCAACACGAAACGAGGAGGATTTCCAATAATGAGTGAAAATAACGTTGTAGAAACTTCCGAAGTTAAAAAAGAATCAATGAAAAAACACATAGGTCTTAAGACCCAGAGGGCGATAAGCAACACTATAATTCACGTTGTACTGGTTGTAATGAGCGTTGTCTGGCTTATACCTTTCGTGTGCATAGTATTACAGTCCTTCAGAGTTGAATCGACCTGGCAGGTTGGCTACGTTATCCCCAAGCAGTGGGGCTTGGATAACTATATCAAGCTCGCTGAGACCGACTTCTGGCGTTGGTATCTCAACACCTTTATCATTGCAATATTCTCATCAATTCTGCAGACGATAATCGTGCTCTGTATGAGCTATACGCTCTCGCGTTTCAGATTTAAGGGAAGAAAGGGTTTAATGCGCTTCATGCTCATTCTCGGCATGTTCCCCGGTATGCTTACCATGATTATCCTTTACAAAGTATTAAAGGATATGGGTCTTACTCAGGAAAATGCAGTGCCCGGACTTATCTTAGTGTACGTAGCTTCCTCCGGTATGGGCTATTACGTTTCCAAAGGCTTCTTCGATACCATTCCCAAGTCGCTCGACGAGGCGGCGAGAGTGGACGGCGCAACGCGTATGCAGATTCTTTTCAAAATTATCCTGCCGCTTGCAAAGCCTATCGTAATTTACACGATATTGACGGCGTTCATGGCGCCTTGGGCAGATTTCGTGTTCGCAAGATACATATCGATGAATACCTCCGCAGGTATGAACGTTGCAGTCGGTCTGTACAGCTGGTTGAATAAGGACCAGATCGAAGGCAAGTACACAATGTTCTGTGCGGGCGGCGTTCTCGTCGCAATTCCCGTAACCGTACTGTTTATGCTTTTGCAGAAGTATTACGTATCGGGCGTTACGGGTGGCGCCGTTAAGGGCTAACGGCGATATTAAGCCTATAAATAGGAGTGAAAATATATGGCATCAGTAAAATTAACTAACGTTAAAAAGATTTATGATAAAAACGTAGTCGCCGTTCACGATTTCAACCTTGAGATCGCAGATAAGGAATTCGTCGTATTCGTAGGTCCTTCGGGCTGCGGCAAATCGACCACTCTGCGTATGATTGCAGGTCTTGAGGACATAAGCGAAGGTACCGTTGAAATCGACGGCGAAGTTGTAAACGATTTACAACCTAAAGACAGAAATATCGCGATGGTATTCCAGAACTACGCGCTCTATCCTCATATGACCGTTTACGATAATATCGCATTCTCGCTCCGTCTTAAAAAGACGCCTGAAGACATCGTATACGAAAAGGTTACAAACGCAGCGGAAATCCTTGGCATAACCGAATATCTCCTCCGTAAACCCAAGGCTCTTTCGGGCGGTCAGCGTCAGCGTGTAGCGATAGGCCGTGCAATGGTAAGAGATTCAAAGGTTTTCCTTATGGACGAACCTTTGTCCAACCTCGACGCAAAGCTCAGAAACCAGATGAGAGCAGAAATTATTCAGCTCAGACAGAAGATTAATACGACCTTCATTTACGTTACTCACGACCAGACCGAAGCTATGACCCTCGGCGATAGAATAGTAATTATGAAGGACGGCTACATTCAGCAGGTCGGCACTCCCACGGAAGTGTTCGAAATGCCTCAGAATCTGTTCGTAGCAGAGTTCATCGGCGCGCCTAAGATGAATATAGTTGACGGTCAGCTTACGCTTGAAAACGGCAAATATTACGTTTCCGCACTCGGCGCTAAGTTCCCCGTAGACGGACACAAGGCAGACATGCTTAAGGAAAACGGCGTAACCGACCGTGCAATTAAGCTTGGCTTCCGTCCCGAGCATATTACTCTTACCGATAAGAAGAACGAAACTACCGTTGCTTGCCAGCTTGAAGTAAACGAAATGATGGGCAGCGAACTGCACCTTCACGTAGTGACCGACGACGGCATGCATATCATTGCAAGAATACCCACCATCGACCTCACACCCGAGCAGAGAAAGGGACTTGTAATGGGTTGCAGATTCTGCCTTACGGTTGACGCAAAGGCAATGCACTTCTTCGACGCAGAGACGCAGGAAAATCTGCTTACTAAAAAGCCTGAAGAGGTTCCCGCAGAAGAAACCCCTGCAGGTGAAGTTGTTGCAGAATAATTAACAAAACTGAATTGCTCCGCCGTAAGTAGGTACGGCGGAGCTTTTTTATTTTATAAATCGGAACGGTTGAAAACTGGGCATTTGGGAACTGAACGGCTGGAAACGGGGCGTTTGGGAACGGGCGATTGTCGGAAAAATAAACCGCCGCGCATTTAGCGCGGCGGACAGTAAGGTGTAATCGTTTAAAAGAGTGAGATTCTGCGCTATTTAGCGCGGAGGGCGGTCGTTGGTCAATAAAAATAAGCCGCCGCGCTAAAATGCGCGGCGGACAGTAAGGTGTAATCGTTTAAAAGAGTGAAATTCTGCGCTATTTAGTGCAGAGGGCGGTCGTTGGTCAATATAAAATAAGCCGCCGCGCTAAAATGCGCGGCGGCTTGCAATTTTCAGATATTAAAATTTCAGATATTTTAAATTTACTTAATAACTACGCTGGTCTGCGCGCCGATTGTAAGAATAGTGCCGTTAAGTGTTGCGCCGTTCAGACCTGCAATAGCGCGGATTTCGCTGAACGTAAGACTTGTCACGGTGGATAAATCGACGCTGAACTCTTCGGTCGTAGTGTTGTGCAGAACGGCAACCGTGCTACCGTTCAAGGTGGAGGTGAATCCGCCGAGATTAGAACCGCTTATTTTTAGCGCCTTGTACTCGCCGCGAGCAATTTCAGGGTTGGCGTTTCTTATCATTATAAGCTTTTTATAGTGATTGTAAAGGCTGTCGCTGACGCCCTTCTGGTCGGCAACCGTGCCGTTAACCTGATTCATTTCGGGATATGTAGAACCTGCAGGGTTAACTACCGTGTCGTCGTCGCCCCAACGCATGGCAAGTCGTCTGTTTGCGTCTGTGCTTGCGCTGCCGCGCGAACCCTTCAAGCCGATTTCTTCACCGTAATATATGAAGGGGGAGCCGCAGGACAGCAGCAATAAATTCGCCGCAACCTGCATCTGTCCGGTGGATACGCTCAAAAATCCGGCAGCCCTGTCGTTGTCGTGGTTTGCAATAAAGGGAATAATCATTCCGTCGGGATTTACCGCCTTGACGTTGTTTACGTATTTTTCTACGTAAGAGCAATACGTTCCTGCGTCCCCGCCCTTAGCCGCAACGGCAATCTGTCCGGTCGTCTGGGAGGTGGTAAAGTTAAAGCAGTTGGTCGCGGGCGCATACATCTGAGTTATCGAATCGCTCGCCCAGACCTCGGCAACGGTATAGACGTCGCTCTTAACCTGTTTGAGCTCGCCTACGTACCACTTCCAGAACTCAGCCGACTTTGCGTCCTCGCCGTAGTAGATATATTTTGCCGCGTCGAATCTGAACCCGTCCAGACCCAGATTGAGGTAGTACTTGGCAACGTCAAGCATCTCTTCCCTGACGCTCTGGTTGTCGTAGTTCAATTCGGGCATGCCGCCTTCAAAGTTACATTCATACCTTACGTCGGTTCCTGCAAGTTGGTTAAACGTTCTTCCCGAAGGCGCGGGGTCGCCGTCAACGTAGTAGGAATAGTAATCGTAATACTTATTTTCGGTATCGCCGCTCTTCTGCGCCTGAGAGAATTTCTGGAACATCGCGTTGCTCGTGCTGGTGTGGTTTATGGGCAGATCCAGAATCAACTTAACGTTTCTTTCGTGGCAGAGTTCTACGAGCTCAACCAGGTCGTCCTCGGTACCGAACTTGGGGTCTATCTTATAGTAATCTGTTACGTCGTATTTATGATAGGTAGGAGACGAGAAAATGGGAGTAAGCCAGATGCCTTCCACGCCCAGGCTGAGTCCCGAATTGGGGTCGCCGTCGTTTAAATAGTCGAAGCGGTTTATAATTCCCCTCAGATCGCCCGTGCCGTCGCCGTTCGAATCGGAGAACGAACCGACGAAAATTTCGTAGAACACGCGGTTGTTGTCGTCGGTAACGTAAGTGGTGTTAAGTTTTTCGTCGCGGATACACAGTTCCCCGTTTTCGTTTGTTTCGGGAACCGTCGGTGTCGAACCGCAGGCAGTTAATGCAAAAAGGCAGGCTGACAGGGTGCAGAGTAGTGCGGCTTTTTTCATTTTAACTCCTTTCATTATTATAAAATATAATCTGTTACTATTTTAGCAGAACGCATTTATTTTGTCAAGGTTGAATATGATTACTTAGCTTTCAATCGTGCATTTACGTCGCTTATTTTTCGGGTTGAATATTGACAAAATACTATATTCGGCGTATAATTAAATTTGACGTATAGCGTACAAAATTAACAAATAAATTCATTGTCGGAGGTCACAAAAAATGAAGGCAAACGTGTTGGTGACGGGAGGCGCAGGATATATCGGCAGTCATACCGTCGTAGAACTTTTAAACAGCGGCTACGGCGCGGTGGTTGTAGATAATCTTGCTAATTCCTGCGAAGAGAGCTTGAACCGTGTAGAGCAGATTACAGGCAAAAGCGTTAAATTTTATAACGCGGATATAAGGGATAAAGCCGCTCTCGACAAGATCTTTACCGAAAACAAAATAGACTGGGTAATCCACTTTGCCGGACTTAAGGCGGTAGGCGAATCCTGCGCGAAGCCTGTGGAGTATTACGACAACAACTTATACGGAACCCTCGTCTTATTGCAGTCAATGCGTGAACACGGCTGCAAAAAAATCGTGTTCTCGTCGTCTGCGACCGTCTACGGCGACCCCGAAGTTTTACCTCTGACCGAAACCTGCAAGACGGGCGGCACAACCAACCCCTACGGCACGAGCAAGTACTTCCAGGAAATTATGCTCACCGACGTATATAAGGCCGACAACGAATGGACGGTAGTGCTGCTCAGATACTTTAATCCCGTCGGCGCTCACGAAAGCGGACTCATCGGCGAGGACCCCAAGGGCATACCCAACAACTTAACGCCCTATATCGCAAAGGTTGCCATCGGCGAGCTTAAGGAAGTGGGTGTATTCGGAAACGACTATCCCACCCCCGACGGCACGGGCGTGCGCGACTATATCCACGTGGTAGATCTTGCAAAGGGTCACGTTGCGGCAATAGATAAAATCGGAAACGGCGGCGTATACGTCTACAATCTCGGCACTGGCGTAGGTTACAGCGTGCTGGACGTTATACACGCCTTTGAAAAGGCTTGCGGCCACGCGATTCCCTATTCGATCAAACCCCGCCGCCCCGGCGACATCGCGGCTTGCTATGCAGACGCGTCGAAGGCTAAAGACGAGCTCGGCTGGGAGGCTAAGCTCGGTATAGACGAGATGTGCGCAAGCAGCTGGAATTGGCAGACCAAAAATCCTTCCGGTTACAGAAAATCCTGAACAGAAAAGTCTGATATGAACGAAAAAGAGAAGATGCTCTCCGGGAAAATTTACGACCCGAACGACGAAGAGCTTTCTGCTCTCCGCCGAAAAGCTCATAAACTCTGCAAACTGTACAACGATACGTTCGAGGATGAGCGCGACAGGCGTGAAGAAATTTTAGGAGAGCTTATGCCCGACCGCGGCGAGGGTGCGTATTTACAGGGACCCGTGTACTTCGATTACGGCGTGTTTACCAGAGTAGGAAAGAATTTCTACGCGAATTTTAACCTGACCGTTCTGGACGTCTGCCCCGTAACGATTGGCGACAACGTGTTGGTAGGTCCGAACGTATCGATACTCACGCCTAAGCATCCGCTGTGTTGGCAGGACAGAAATCTCTTTATTAACCAAAACGGGCGCCTGACTGACAAGGAATACGGCGCGCCCGTAACCATTGGCAATAATTGCTGGATAGCCGGCAACGTTACGATCTGCGCAGGAGCGAAAATCGGCGACGGATGCGTGATAGGCGCAGGTTCGGTCGTCACGGGCGAGATACCGCAAAACTCTCTTGCGTACGGAAATCCGTGCAGAGCGGTACGGAAAATTACCGAAGCCGACAGAATTGACTTAAAAAAGGAACTGATATGAAAGATTTATTGACAAGAGCAGAAGAGTACACTGAATACGCCGAAAAATATCTTGAACTTGACAAGCACGACGCAAACTACGTAAAAAACCGCGTGCTTGAAATTTTGCAGAATTGCGAGGGCGACGAGTTCTCCGAAGAAGAGGCGGACGAAGTCTACGGTGCGCTGTCGCTCATGCCCTCTCAGGTAAACGAAAGGTTTCAAAGCCTGTTAAGTAAGGGCGGCAAGGCGGCGACAGACTGGCTGTACAGCTACTGCGTGCATAACGATTACGTTAAAAAAGCCAAGCTCGATAAAAACCCGCGCTTTGAAAGCGACGGACTTATAATCACGATAAACAAGGCAAAGCCCGAATTCCGCGACCCCAAAAAGGCGAAGGCGGGGAATTCTGTCGACGGCGGATTTGCAAAATGCGTTATCTGCCGTGAAAACGAAGGGTTAGCTCCGCGCAATAAGCGCACGCTCAGAACGGTCGATATAACCCTCGGCGGACAGTCCTGGTTCTGGCAGTATTCGCCCTACGGCTACTTCCACGAGCACGGCATAGCAGTAAATTGCGAGCATACGCCCATGCATATTGATAAGGGCACTTTTACGCGGCTTATGGACTTTGTCGATACGTTCCCTCACTATTTCATCGGCTGTAACGCGGTTCTGCCCAGAATCGGCGGAAGCGTGCTCGCCCACGACCACTATCAGGGCGGCGGTGAAATTCTTCCCATGCACAAGGCAAAGGCGGCGTACACGTTAAAGCATAAGAGCTATCCCGACGCGATAATCGAGGTGGTTGATTGGCAGGGAACGGTGGTAAGAGTCGTTTCGGACGACCGCAGGCAGATCGAAGATTTCTGTGAAGAAATCCGCAAGAGTTGGGTAAGCTATAATAACCCTGAGCTCGGAATTATCGCCGAGGACGAAGAGGGCATACATAACAGCATTTCGCCCACGGTAGTAAAGACTGAGCGCGGCTACGAAATGAGCGTCATTCTCCGCTCCAATATAACCAGCGAGCAGTACCCCGAAGGCGTGTTCCACGCTCATCCCGAATTCCATACAATCAAGAAGGAGAGCATAGGTTTAATCGAGGCGCAGGGTCTGTTCATTCTCCCCGGAAGGCTTGAAGAAGAGCTCGGCAAAATCGAGGCGTTTATCGAACAGAAAACCGAATTGCCCCCCGAATATGCCCAATTCAAGCTGGTTTACGACGAAACCAAAGCTATCTTCGAGAGCGGAAATATACCCGTTCACGAGGCTATGAAAAAGGAACTCGGCAGCATATGTTCGAGAATACTTGAAAATACCGCCGTATTTAAGGACAGACGGCAAACAATTAAATTTTTAACCGACTTGGGGTGTGAATTATGAACGAAAGAGAATATGATTTTAAGGTAAGTGCGGCAGGCAGAGTAAACATTATCGGAGAGCATATCGACTATTGCGGAGGCAAGGTTTTGCCCGCGGCGCTCTCTGTTAAAAATACGGTATATATCCGTCCCAACGGCACGAACAAAATAAATTTAAAGTGGACCACGCTTCCCGATCAGGTTACGCTTGATATCGACAAGCTGGACAGCTACAAAAATTTAAAGTACGGCAACTATCAGGCAGGCAGCGCGTTAATGTGGCAGCGGGCCGATCATAAAATCGTCGGTTGCGATATGTTGCAGGACTGCACCGTGCCTTTCGGCAGCGGACTTTCCTCTTCCGCCGCAATCGAGGTGTCTACGATAGCCGCTCTCGCGACCGTTGCAGGCGAAGAGTTCGACCCCGTAGACGTATCGTTAAAAGCACAGCAGGCAGAGCGCGAATACGCAGGCGTTAACTGCGGCATTATGGACCAGTACGCGTCGGCTTGCGGCAAGAAGGATCACGCCATTTTGTTGAACTGCAAGACGCTTGAAAGGGAATACGTTCCCGTAGAGCTCGGCGACTATTCACTGGTTATCATCAACTGCAAAAAGCCGCACAACCTTGTGGAGAGCAAGTATAACGAACGCCGCAGCGAGACGGACAAGGCGCTTGAAATTCTTCAGAAATATACCAAAATCGACTGCCTTGCAGACTTAACCCCCTTGGAGTACGCCAAGTGGGAACACGTTCTGCCTTTAAAGATACGCGACAGAGCTAGCCACGTCGTAAACGAGTGCGAAAGGGTTCGCCTTGCCGTTCAGGCAATGAGGGCGGGCAATATGTCGTTCCTTGGCGATCTTTTAAACAAGTCTCACGAATCGCTTTCAAAGCTCTACGAGGTAACGGGCAGGGAGCTTGACGTCCTCGCTCACGCCGCACAGGAGCACCCTGCGTGCGCAGGCTCGCGTATGACGGGCGGCGGCTTCGGCGGCTGCACGATTTCGCTTGTAAAGAGCGACGCGGTGGAAGATTTCAAAAAGTACGTCTGCGACAAGTACGGGCGCGAAACGGGCTATAAAGCCGAGTGCTACGACACCGATATTTCAGACGGCATAATAGTTGAAAAGCTGTGATAATATACTTTTTCTGATACTTTCAGCGGTAAACCGTTTGTATTTGTAACATTGAAAAAGCGCGGACTTTCAGGTTGCCGTTTATAAATCAAATAAAAAACGCACCCGTATTACTGAAGTTCTCATAATGAATTAATACCGATGCTTACCGAAGGAGAAAAATCAAATGATCGTGAAAGCAAAATATTTCGGATTTTATCCGCTCGGTAGCGACGTAGACGTAAACGGGGTTCATATAATGCAACGGGAATGGAAAATTGTATCCGGTTCTGCATTTGTGATTGGAAGCAAGAAAATCAGCAACGGAGAAAAAGTCAGCGCCGTTGGTCGGAAAATCTATTCTGTTGAAGAAAACGGCAAGACCGTATTTTTTACCGCAAAAGAATACGGGATGGGAAAGTATCATATTTTTCTCTTCAGCGATAGAGTCAATAATAAGCTAAGTAACCGATCAAAATCAATTGCGATCAATTTTTATACAGCTGTAGTGATTAACAAGGTTGATTCTTCCGTAAAGGTATACGGTAAATACGTATCGCCCGGAGATATGAACGGGCTAATTCCTGACAGTTTTTTTAAATACGTAAAAGAGGAAAAAGACGGGGAAGATTCTGTCTTTTACTTTACGAACACAGGAATAGACGAGCACCGTTTATTTGTGAAGAACCCGAAGTCTATGGAGCGGACTGAAAACTATATCATAATAGGAAAAGCTGAAAAAGTACGTTGGGAAAGCAAATATAATACTAAAGAAGAAGCTCACTTATATACTGCCGATTACTTGGTCGAAAATAATTTAGTAAAAAGACAAGAATTTATTGACGGTAAACTGATAAATGAGTGTGTAATCGGTTTTGCATGATCGGTTTTTTTATCTCTTTATAAGTATAGTATCTTTCAAAATACTCAATCTGTTGCGGACAGGAAAAGCGCGCTATACTTCGCACGAGCGAAGTATAGCGCGCTTTACTTTTATTTCTGAATAATATACCTATAAAAAGTAAAATCCGCATCGGACGGGTGCGGATTTGATTCAAATGGTGGAGCTGCAGGGACTTGCACCCTGGTCTTACGATAGTCAGATGCGCTTTCTACATACTTAGTCCGCCTTTATATCTTTCCGTAAGGCGCGCCGACGAACGGGCAAACCTTACGGGCAAACCTTAAATTTCATTTAGGAGTCAGGTTAAGCTCTTTCAACAATCCCACAAAATAGCGCCGACGTGTTCCCGTGGGAGAAGAACGCGCCGACGGACTGCGTTAAGTTAAGCAGCACATGCCAGGCTTGCGCCGTTGAATGCGGGGAAAGCCATGACTTTAGAATTCTTAGATTCTGCGTTTAAATTTAAATTTCCGTTTTTACAAAGCCGAGCCTTTGGTATGCTTACGTCAAAATCGTACCGCAATCGAAACTGAAACAGCCCCGAAATCAGCCGAACTTAAGAACTTGTATATCAATTATAACCTCCTTCACGAAAAAAAACAAGCGAATAGAATAGCAAATAACAGGTAATTTTGTAAGCTTTAATTGTAAAGGCATTGAAATTTTTTGCGTTTTATGTTAAAATATTAACGTTACGAATATTTCGTATAAAACGGAGTAAGAATATGGAAAAAAATTGCATATACGTAGTGACGGGCTGCACGGGTTACGTGGGCAACGTTTTGACAAAAAGACTTATGCAGGATAATCTGCGCGTAATAGGTCTTGCAAGAAGCAGCGAGAAGGTTAAAAGGGTCTACGGGGACAACCCTCCCGAAATAGTCTACGGCGACGTCCGCAATCCGGAAGACGTTGAAAAACTCTTTAATGAGGACGCGGAGTACGTAGTAATCCATACGGTTGCATACGTTACGATCGGCGAGGGCAGCAAGCAGGACCTCTTCGATATAACCGTCGGCGGCACGCGCAACGTGGTGGAAGAGGCGCTCAAACACAGGGTAAAAAAGTTTCTGCACATCTCCTCGTCGGAAGCTATCCCCAAGGGCGTAAGGCTGGATGAAGAGCTTAAAAACTATATCCCCTCGCAGAACAACAAGGGCGGATATTCCTCCGCAAAGAGTAAGGCGGACGAGGTGGTCTTAGCCGCCGTCGACCGGAAGGGCTTGAATGCAAGTCTTATCTTGCTTGCGGGCGTTTTGGGCCCCGGCGATTACAGCAATTCGCATATGTCGCAGGTCATGTGCGACTTCGTAGCGGGTAAGCTTCCCGCCTCGATTAACGGCGGATATAACGACTTCGATATCCGCGACGTCGCCGACGTTCTGCCTGCAATAGTGGAAAAATCAAAACAGGGCGAAAGCTATATTTTTGCAAACAAACCCGATAAAATCAACGATATTCTGACTGTATTGGCTGAAAAATACAACAAAAAAGTTCCGCCTACGTTGCCTTTATGGGTGGCGTACGTAGGGCTTCCGTTCCTTACGGTCTGGTCAAAGATAAGCAGACAGCGCCCCTTATACACGCGCGCCGCGCTCGCTTCGCTCAAGGAGAATACCGACTTTCCCCTCGGCAAGTCAATAAGGGAATTCGGCTACAATCCCAGACCTTTAAAGGAGACGGTTTTAGCTCACGCTGAATTTTTGGAGAGTATAGGAGCGCTCAGACCGTGAAAGTCCTGCTTATCTACTACACGGGGACCTTCAACACCCGATTTTTAACGGATAAAGTCGCAGAACGCTTTGAGGCTCTGGGCTATCAGACGGACAGGGTTGAAATTAATTCGACCACTCCGCCCGTCAGTACGGACGGGTACGAATATATCGGATTTTCTTATCCCATATACGGATTCAACGCGCCGCACCCCTTTTTAAAGTATTTCAAAAAGCTTGAATTTTCGCGTGGGCAAAAATACTTTATCTATAAAAACAGCGGTGAAACTCTGGCGATGAACAACGCTTCCAGCCGTAAAATTCTGCGCCGCATGAAGAATAAGGGGGCAGCGTTCTGCGGAGAATATCACTTCGTAATGCCCTATAATATCCACTTTGAGTTTGACCCGGATTTTATAAGGCAGATCGTGCGCGAGGATAAAAAACTTTTAGACATAATGTTTTACAATCTTTCGCACGGAATCGCGCCCCGCATTAAGAGCAAGGCAATATACAACTTTGCCGCGTTCTTCGTAAGTATTCAGGCGATCGGCGGCAACGTAAACTCGTTTTTGTACAGGGTTGACGACAAAAAGTGCAACAAATGCGGACTGTGCGCAAAAAACTGCCCTCATCAGAACGTATGCATAAGCGGCGGGAAAGTTAAGTTCAGGCACTCCTGCGATATGTGTATGCGCTGTTCGTACTACTGCCCCCAAAAGGCGATAGACATCGGCTTTTTGCAGGGCTGGAAAGTAACTAAGTATTACGATTTATCCGCGTATTGGAGCGAGGATATTATAACCGAGCCGTATATCACGGATAGCAGCACGGGCTTTTATAAGTGTTTTATAAAGACCTTTAAAGAAATCGACAGTCGCTATGAAGAGATTTCCGCCGACTAAATAGCGGCAGTGGCATAAAGGATAAGGGAGGATTTTATGGCTAAACCGAGCGCTGAAGTTGAAAAAATAATGACGGACAGATTTGGCAAGGACAGCCTGATTGCGCTGGCAACGTCAAAGGATAACGTCCCGTCCGTAAGGCGGGTAAACGCACACTACGAGGACGGAGCGTTTTACGTAATCACATACGCGCTGTCCAACAAGATGAATCAGATAGAGAGCAACCCCTGCGTAGCGATTGCGGGCGAATGGTTTTCGGGACACGGCCAGGCGGTAAATCTAGGCTTTTTCGGCAAGCGGGAAAATTGTGAAATTGCTCAGAATTTGCGGCTTGCTTTTGCGGAGTGGATAGACAACGGGCACAACAATTTCGACGACGAGAATACGGTAATACTGCGCATCGAACTGACCGACGGCGTGCTGTTTTTAAACGGCACCAGATACGAGTTTTAATATTTTTGAATTTTACCGCCGCGTTTAAGACTCAAGCGCGGCGGTAAAACGTTTTATAATAAAGCGTTGAGGCGCGGACGAAAATTTTTCGTCCGCGCCTCAATTTTTATCGTGAGCTGCCGTAAATACGCCTTAAATGCTTAAAATAGTATAAAACTTGACAAAATTTTCACGCCTTCACATAGTAATATTTTCTTAAATCAAAGGAGGGCTTGGCAAATGAAAGTCGAAAATACAAAATCGCAGACCACGCTTTACATAAAGCTGATAGGCGATATGGACGAATATTCCGCCGCGGCGGTCAGGCAGAAATGCGATAAGTTAATTGACGAAAATTTATCCGTGCGCAGGATAATAATCAACCTGTCCGAAGTGGAGTTTATGGATTCCACAGGCATAGGTTTTCTCATAGGCAGGTACAAAAAGGCGGTGCGGTTAGGTATTCCGCTCATGGTTGAAAAACCCAACTTTGCCGCGGACAAGGTCTTATCTTTGAGCGGTATTTATACATTAATTCCAAAGGCGGAGTAACCAGATGACCAAAAACTATTTAAAACTTCAATTTTATTCGCTTGCCCGCAATCAGGCATTTGCCCGCGACGCTGTGGCGGCTTTCTGCCTTGAGCTTAATCCCACGCTTTCGGCTCTCTCCGACGTGAAAACCGCCGTATCGGAGGCGGTCACAAACTGTACGGTTCACGCCTACAAGGGGAACCTGGGCATAATTACGGTGGAGTGCGAAATAGAGGACAACGCCCTACATATCAAGGTTATCGACACGGGTAGGGGCATCGACGATATCGAAAAGGCTGTTCAGCCCTTCTATACCACCTTGCCTGACGACGAGCGCTCGGGAATGGGCTTTACCATAATGCAGACCTTTATGGACGAGTTCAAGGTAAATTCCATCAGGGGCGAAGGTACCGTAGTGTATATGACCAAACGTTTTGAAGCGGAAGTGGAGAATGCTTGACGTTGAGGCAACCAACCAATATATCGAAAGAGCCAAGGCGGGAGACGCTCAGGCAAAAGAAAAATTACTTACCGAAAACAACAACCTTATAAAGAGCATTGTAAGAAGGTATCTGAACAAGGGCGTTGAATACGACGATCTGTATCAGCTGGCGAGTATGGGGCTTTTAAAGGCGATAAACGGCTTCGATAAAAGCTTCGGAGTGCGCTTTTCGACCTACGCCGTACCCATGATTTCTGGCGAGATAAAGCGGTTTATGCGCGACGACGGAAGCATAAAAGTTTCGCGTCAGATCAAGGCTAAAGCCAAGGAGATAAACGCGTTCGTCGAGGCATATTCCGCCACCAACGGCTGTCAGCCGTCAGTCAAAGCCATTTCGGAAAAGTTTGAAATGCCCGAGAGCGAGGTGGTGTTTACAATGGGTTCTTCACGAATGCCCGTGTCGCTCTTCGCGCAGTCGGACTACAAGGACGAAAAGTCTCAGCTGCTGTTGGACAAACTGCCGGTCGAGGACAAGCAGGAGGATATCATAGATTTATTGGAACTGCGTTCGGCGATATCATCCCTTCCCGACCGCGACAGAAAGGTGATAATGCTGCGCTATTTCCGCGATATGACCCAGTCGGAAGTGGCGTGTATGCTGGGCGTTTCGCAGGTTCAGGTGTCGCGCATTGAAAACCGTATAATGGAGACTTTCCGCAAAAAACTGACGGGCTGAAATATTCAGCCCGTCTTTCGATATTATTAATTGAATTCAGTCCTTAAAAACGGGCGCCTCTTTGCCGAGAACCAAAGGCGCAACGCCTTCGGGGTCGAGTTCCACGGTCTTTACAAGGTGCGCGTACACAATCTTTTCGCAGATTTTTGCTGTGTTCAGATCGATTGCTCTCAGCTTTCTCTTTGCGGCTTTAAGTCTTTCCTGTTCGGCGTAAATCGCCTTTAAAAGCGAGCAAGCCGAAACGGGTTCGTCGCAGGCGATAATTTTTTTGAAGGTCTCTTCGCGCTTCTTGTCGTCCTGCGACCAGTCGATCTGTGCAGGTTCGGCGCATAAAATTGCTTCAAGCTCGCTTGCGGTGAGCTTTTTAGTGGCGGGCTTTAAAAGCTCCGCCTTTTCGGTAGGCAGATATATGGTAGAGCCGTTTTCAAGCTGCCTTAAAAGCAGATAGTCTCTTGCGGTACCCGTAAAATTTTTTCTCTCTTTGCCTACAATTTCGCAGTCGCCAAGCGCGCCGTAACTGACCTTATCGCCTATCGAAAAACTCATACTTCTCTCCCATAGACGGAATTACTTTCATCGCTGTTCCGACATTAAAATCTGAATTTTCCGTCTTTTACGCAAAATTTTACGCAAAGCTTCATTCAAAAAAATTGGCGGAGATCGCTTCGTCTATTGTAAATATTTTAACATTTTTAAAAATTTTTCGTAAGTAAATTTTCAATGTTTCGGGCAAAAATTTTTTTCGGAAAATACCTACTGCACCGTAAAGACGGGGGTCAAAATGCTCAGATTAAGAAAATTATGACGGAAATAGTTTTGTCTGTCCTTTACATTTCAAGGTATATGAGCTATAATATTTTTATCAAACTTTGGCGGAAAAACTATGATTAATCAAAAGAATATGCAGCTCGGCAAGGTTCGCTCGGTCATTCGCGAACTCTTCGAATACGGCAAAAAGCGCAAGGCGGAAATAGGGGAGGAGAACGTGTTTGACTTCTCCTTGGGCAACCCGTCGGTTCCTGCTCCCGAGGAGGTCAACCGCGAGCTTATTAATATCTTGTCCGAATGCGACCCCGTAACCGTTCACGGCTACACTTCGGCTCAGGGCGACCTTTCGGTCAGAACTACAATTTCAAACTACGTAAACGCGCGCTTCAACGTGGGAATGACCCCCGACCTTATTTATATGGCCTGCGGTGCGGCGGCTTCGCTGTGCATATCGCTCGGCGCGCTCTTAAACCGCGGCGACGAGGTCATAACCATAGCTCCCTTCTTCCCCGAATACAGGGTGTTCGTCGAAAACGCGGGCGGCGTTCTTGTGCCGGTTATGGGCGAGGAAGGTACCTTCCAGATAGACGTTGAAAAGGTTAAGGCGGCGATTACGCCCAAAACCAAGGCGGTTATAATCAATTCTCCCAACAATCCTTCGGGTGTCGTTTACGGCGAAGAGGTTATAAAGTCGCTTTGTAAAGCTCTGGAAGAGGAGAGCGCAAGACGTGGCGAGCCTGTATATCTCATCTCTGACGAACCCTATCGCGAGCTTGTGTTCGACGGCGTAAAAGTGCCGTACGTTATGAATTACTACAAAAATTCAATAGTCTGCTATTCGTACTCAAAGTCGCTCTCCCTGCCCGGCGAAAGAATAGGCTATATCGCAGTCTGTCCCCAATCGGAAAACTCTGCCGATATCTACGCGGCGGTGTGCGGAGCGGGCAGAGCGTTGGGCTACGTCTGTGCGCCCGCGCTGTTTCAGCGGTTGGTTGAAAGGGTGTACGATAAAACCTCGGACGTATCCGTGTATAAGTCCAACCGCGACGTGCTCTGCGCGGCTCTCACCGAGTACGGTTTCGAAGTGGTAAAGCCCGACGGAGCGTTCTATCTGTTCGTCAAGTCGCCCGAGCCCGACGCAGACACGTTTGCCGAGAGGGCTAAAGATTTCGAGCTGTTGCTGGTTTCGGCAAATTCGTTCGGGGTGGAAGGCTACGTCCGCATTTCCTACTGCGTATCGCCCGATATGATAGTGCGTTCGCTACCTGCGTTCAAGGCGCTTGCGCAAAGCTATAAAAATTAACGTAGGTTTATGCCTGAAAGAACAAATTGATTTAAGTGATATAAACGCCGCACCGCAAAACATTTTGCGGTGCGGCGTAAACTATATAATAAAAAATATTTTTGCAGTGCAGCGTAGAATATATTGTAATTAAAACCTTTGTGTTGCGGCGTAAACTTTGTAGCAATCACGCGCCGTATTGTTCGGTCTATCCTTATAAATTGAATGCTGCGATTACGCGCCGTATTTTTTAAGCCTTTCCCTTATGGATTCAACGTTTTGCCTTACCGAAGAGGAGGAAGCTCCGCCCAACGAGGTCCTTGCGTCCGCGCACGAGCGCGCCTTAACCACTTCGACAATGTCGTCTCCGAATACGGGGTCGAACGCGCGGTATTCGTCCGCGCTCATATCCTGCAGGGTTCTACCCTGTTCGATGCACGTGCGCACGATCTTGCCCGTTACCGCGTGGGCAGTGCGGAAGGGAACGCCGTGCTTTGCCATATAGTCGGCAACGTCGGTCGCACAGCAGAACTCGCTCTGTGCCGCGCTCTCCATACGGTCGGTTTTAAGGGTGATGGCGAGAAGTAATTCAGACATTATGTTCAGCGAACTTATAACCTGCTTCTCCGCGTCGAAAAATCCCTCCTTGTCCTCCTGCAAGTCCTTGTTGTAGGCAAGGGGAATGGCTTTAATGGTGGTCAGAATCGCCATAAGGTGTCCGTAAACGCGCCCCGTCTTGCCGCGCATAAGCTCGGGGATGTCGGGGTTTTTCTTCTGCGGCATAATCGACGAACCCGTGGAGTATTCGTCGGCAATGTCGAAATATCCGAACTCCTCGGTGGAGTATAAAATTATATCTTCGCACAGGCGCGAAAGGTGCGCCATAATCATCGACGCGTCGAACAGATATTCAGCCACGAAATCCCTGTCGGAGACGCCGTCCAGCGAGTTTGCGCAGGGGTGGTCGAACTCCAGCAGCGAGCAGGTGAGCGAGCGGTCGATGGGGTAGGAGGTGCCCGCCAGAGCGCCGCTGCCCAAGGGCATAACGTTTGCGCGGTCGCGGCTGTGTTCCACTCTGTCTATATCGCGTAAAAACATCTCCGAATACGCGTTGAAGAAGTGCCCTGCGCACATGGGCTGGGCTTTTCTGAGATGGGTATATCCGGGCATAATATAATCAAGCCCCTCTTCAGCCTTAATAAGCAGCGAATTTACGACTGCAATCAGGCTCTCCTTTAAATTGTCGAACGCCGAGCGCACGTACAGGCGGAAGTCGGTTGCAACCTGGTCGTTGCGGCTTCTTGCGGTGTGCAGTTTTTTGCCTGCGTCGCCGATGCGCGCGACAAGCTGATTTTCCACAAACGAATGAATATCCTCCGCGCCTTTAATTTCAAGGTCGCCGTTCTGAATATCCTCCGCAATGCCGTTCAGTCCGTCGCATATGCTCTTAGCCTCGCCCTGAGAAATGATTCCGCAGTTGCCAAGCATGGTTGCGTGTGCGATTGAAGCGGTAATATCCACCGCCCAAAGCTGTTTGTCAAAGGGCAGAGAGTCGTTGAAAAGGTCTGCGTTTTTAGCGGTAGGCTTCTCGAATCGCCCTTCCCACAGTTTCATATATAAAACCTCGCAAATAAAATTGACTTAAAAGTTATTTCATTATATAATAATTTCATAAACTTATCAAGCGATTAGACGGAGTAACCTTCATTTCGTCTGGCGCGGACGCGGTAATATGATTATTCTCGGAATTGACCCCGGCTACGGCACTATGGGCTACGGCGTGATTGAAAAACTCAATAACGGCAACACCGTGCCCGTCGATTACGGAGTGGTAAAAACCCCAAACGACGAAACCTTTCCCGTCCGGCTTGCAATGCTTGAAGAGGGGCTGAATAAAATTTTCAATAAATTTAAACCCGAAGAGATCGCTGTAGAGGAGCTGTTCTTTTCCAAGAACATAACCACGGGCATACCCGTAGCACACGCAAGGGGCGTAATTCTTCTTTCCGCCGTCAAATATTGCGGAAAGATTTACGAATACACGCCCATGCAGATCAAGCAGGCGCTCACGGGCTACGGCAAGGCGGACAAGGTTCAGATGATGCACGTCGTGACCTCGCTGCTTCACCTTAGCAAAATTCCCCGTCCCGACGACGCGGCGGACGCCTTGGCGGTCGCGCTCTGTCACGCACACACCTCGCGCTTCGGCGCAATGTTCGGTATAAAATAGTATGATAGGATATTTAAAGGGCAAAGTAATTTATATGAGCGCGGACAGCGCGATAATCGAAACGGGCGGAGTCGGCTACGAAGTAATTTGTTCGGCTTCGGCGTTTTCAAAAATGGCCACGGGCGCAATTGCGGAAGTTTACACCTATCTTCAGGTCAGCGAAACCGCGGGCGTGGTGCTTTACGGCTTTTCGGGAATGGAAGAAAAGAATATGTTCTTAAAGCTCATTTCCGTGTCGGGCGTAGGACCCAAGATGGGTATATCCGTTCTCTCGTCAATGGACGTAAACGGGCTTGCAGCGGCGATTGCCACTCAGGATATTAAAAGGCTCTCTTCGGTAAAGGGCCTTGGCAAAAAGACTGCCGAGCGCATAATCTTGGAGCTTCGCGAAAAGGTGGCGGCTCTGCCCGAAAATGCGGCTTCGTTAAAGGATATTCCCGCACCAATTGCAAATAACGACGGCGACGAGGACGCGATAGTCGCGCTGATGACTCTCGGTTTTACGCGTGCGGAAAGCCAGAAGGCGGTATTAAAGGCGCGCGACGGCGGCGCGAAGAGCGTGGAAGATATTATTATGGTCGCGCTCAAATCGATGTGATAGGGGTACGAGATGTTTTTTGACGACGAAGAATACGGCGAAGAAGAGGACAGACTGGTTCAGAGCACGAAGGGCGAATACGACGTTGAGGAAAACGTTCTGCGCCCCAAGAGCCTGGACGCATACGTCGGTCAGAGCAAGGTAAAGGAAAATCTTACCGTGTATATGAACGCCGCAAAGAAGAGGGGCGAGGCTTTAGAGCACGTCCTTTTGTACGGCGCTCCCGGCTTGGGTAAGACCACTCTTGCGCACATAATCTCCAACGAAATGGGCGGACAGCTCAAGATGACCAGCGCGCCCGCCATCGAGCGCAGCGGAGATCTGGCGGCGATACTCACCAATCTGAACGACGGCGACGTGCTGTTCATAGACGAAATTCACCGCTTAAACCACAGCGTTGAAGAAATTTTATATTCCGCAATGGAGGACTATGCTCTGGATATTATCGTAGGTAAGGGTCCCAGCGCGCGGAATATCCGCTTTTCCTTAAAAAAATTCACGCTCATAGGCGCGACCACGCGCGCAGGTATGATAGCAAACCCCTTGCGCGACAGGTTCGGCATAATCTGCCGTCTTGAAATGTACACGCCCGACGAGCTTAAAGAGATAGTGGTGCGTTCTGCAAAAACTCTGGGTATAAATATCGACGACGCGGCGGCAACCGAAATATCCCGCCGTTCGCGCGGAACTCCCCGAATCGCTAACCGCCTGTTAAAGCGCGTGCGCGACTTCTCAACCGTAAACGAGAGCCAGAGCGTAACCTTGGCCGACGCGAAATTCGCCCTCGGCAGAATGGAGATAGACGACCTGGGGCTTGACGAAATCGACCGCAGTCTTTTAAGGGCTATGATTGAAAAATTCGACGGTAAGCCCGTAGGGCTTGAGACGCTTGCCGCAACCATAAACGAGGACGCGGGCACAATCGAGGACGTCTACGAACCCTATCTTTTACAGCTCGGCTTTATCGCGCGCACTCCGCGCGGCAGAGTGATTCTCCGCGGCGGCTACGAACATTTAGGCTACACGCCTTCGAGGGCGCAGAGCGAACAGATTAATTTATTTGACAAAAATTCGGACTAAAAAGATGCAGTTTAAAAAATCGGACTTTTATTACGATCTACCCGAAGAGCTGATTGCGCAGACCCCTGCGGAGCCCCGCGACAGCTCACGGTTATTGGTATATAACAGGGCTACGGACGCGGTTGAACACAGGATATTCCGCGACGTATGCCAATATTTGCGCGCCGGCGACGTGCTCGTCGTCAACAACACTAAGGTTCTTCCCGCGCGAATGTTCGCTCATACTGAACACGGCGGAATAGTGGAAGTGCTGCTTTTAAAGCGACTGGACATCGACAAGTGGGAAGTGCTTGTAAAGCCGGGAAAAAAGTGTAAAATCGGCACCCGTCTTACCGTAAACGGAAAGCTCTCGCTGGTTGTCGAGGGAATAACCGAGAGCGGTGAAAGAATAGTGCGCTTTATCTACGACGGAGTATTCGAAGAGATTCTGGACGAGGTCGGCTCCATGCCGCTTCCGCCCTATATAAAGGAGAAACTCAAGGACAAGAACAGGTATCAGACGGTTTACGCAAAGACGGACGGCTCTGCTGCCGCGCCCACCGCAGGGCTGCACTTCACGCCCGAACTTCTGCAACAGATAAAGGATATGGGCGTGGAAATCGTCGAGGTCCTTCTTCACGTCGGTCTGGGCACCTTCCGCCCTGTTAAGGAAGATATAATCACCGACCACAAGATGCACAGCGAATATTACAGCGTATCTAAAAGCTCCGCCGCAAAAATCAACGCCGCCAAGCGCGAGGGAAGGCGTGTAATCGCCGTTGGAACCACTTCGGTCCGCACCCTTGAATCTGCGGCTAACGCCGACGGCACGGTACGCGCGGAGAGCGGAAATACTCAGATTTTTATCTATCCTCCCTACGAATTCAAGTGCGTTGACGCGCTGATCACCAATTTCCACCTGCCTGAAAGCACGTTGATAATGCTCGTATCCGCCTTAGCCGGTCGCGAAAAGACGCTTGAGCTGTATAATGTGGCGGTGGGAGAGAGGTATCGGTTTTTCTCGTTCGGCGACGCTATGCTTGTTTTATAGCCTTTGAAATACTGTGTTGCGCTGCGGCAACCCTCAGTCATTTACGCTTGAGTAAACTCCTTCGGGTTATCCTCGCGTGCCTTGTCTTTCTCGGCTCTGAACCAAGCAGATGTGCCTGTAAGAATATGCGAGCGATGATGATTGTATAAGCGGTTTGTATAAATTTGAATTCTTAAATAAACTAAATAGTACAATAAAATTAACATTATAAATAATATGTCAAAAAAATTTTCGTTTGAATTACAACACGTTGAAAAACACACGGGCGCAAGGGCGGGCGTATTTCACACCCCACACGGCGATATTTTAACGCCCGTATATATGCCCGTAGGAACGCAGGCTACCGTAAAGGGCGTGTACCCCAAGGAGCTCAAAGAGGCGGGAAGTCAGATTATCCTTTCCAACACCTATCACCTCTATATGCGCCCCGGCGACGAGCTGGTAAAAAAAGCCGGCGGTCTGCACAAGTTTATGAACTGGGACAGACCCATTTTAACCGACAGCGGCGGTTTTCAGGTTTTTTCTTTGACAAAGCTGAATAAAATCAAGGACGAAGGGGTATATTTCAATTCGCATATAGACGGCTCGAAGCACCTCTTCACGCCCGAAAAAGCCATTTCAATCGAAGAAAACCTCGGCGCGGATATTATTATGGCGTTCGACCAGTGCAGCGAATACGGCTATACCTACGATCAGGCAAAGCAGGCAATGGAGCGCACGGCAAAATGGCTGGAGCGCTGCGCCGCCGCAAAGACTCGCGACGACCAGGCGCTGTTCCCCATAATTCAGGGTAATATGTTCGCCGATTTAAGGCTTGAAAGCGTCAGAAGCTGTCTGCCTTACGCAAAGCACGGCATAGCGATAGGCGGTCTTTCTGTCGGCGAACCCAAGAGCTTAATGTATGAAATGCTCGACATTATCCGTCCCGAGCTTCCTACGAACGTTCCCCGTTATCTCATGGGCGTAGGCTCGCCGGATTGTCTTATAGAGGGCGTCAAGCGCGGCGTGGATATGTTTGACTGCGTGCTTGCAACCAGGGTTGCCCGCAACGGCACTGCGTTTACCTCGCACGGTAAGGTAGTTGCCCGCAACGGCAAGTACAAGGAGGATTTCACTCCTTTGGACGACGAATGTAACTGCTACTGTTGCAAAAATTACACCAAGGCATACGTCCGTCACCTGATCAACGTGAACGAAATGCTTTCGTCAATGCTTCTGAGTTTGCACAACATAACGTTTTTGCACAAGCTTATGGCTGATATGCGTCAGGCTATATTTGACGACTGCCTCAACGACTTTGCCGCGGAATTCTATGCAAAATACGGTGAAAGCGAAAATTAAGTGAAATATGGAATTTTTTTCATAAATTGCTTGCCAATCGCCGATAAAAATATTATTATTAAAAAGTAATTTAAATTTCGGAGTGTATTATGATACTTTCTTTATTGGAAACATCGTCCTCAACCAGCGGCAACAGCCAGTGGTTAACTTACGTTATGCTCGGCGTACTCGTAGTTTTGCTTATCGTAATGTTCGTCGTAAGCTCTCGCCGCAACAAAAAGCGTCAGCAGGAGGCAGAACAGCTCATCAACTCGGTTAAGCCCGGCAACAAGGTCAAGACCATCGGCGGCGTATGCGGCATCGTCGTAGAAGTAAACGACGAAGAAAGCACCTTCGTGCTTGAAACCGGCAGCGAGTCCTCGGGCAAGTGCTATATGAAATTCGACAAGCAGGCTATCTATCAGACCGATGCAGTCGTAGACGACAAGAAGGCTGCAAGCGAAGAGCAGAGCGAATCCGTTGAAGAGCCCGCTCAGGAAGAAGCAAAGTCAGTTCAGGAAGAAGCGAAGCCCGCAGAATCTTCCGAAGAAACGACGGAAGAGAAGAAGGACTGATTAAGTTCTTAAAACCGACACCTCCGCATACGTTAATGTAAGCGGAGGGATTTTTTATGTTGAAAAGCATAGTTCAGATAGCCAAGGCGGCGTGCGCAGCCGTAATTTTCGCACTTGTTTACGCGTTGTTATTTACGCTCATTATTCAGATTTTCTGTCTGCCGACCTCGGCAATCGGCCCTGTAAACCAGGTTTTCAAAGTGCTTGCGATAATTTTCGGTGGAATGCTCTTTATAAGAGACGACAAGGGACTTATAAAGGGCGCGGCGCTCGGCGCGGTCAGCGTTGTGCTCACTTATCTGCTGTTCAGCGCAATCGCGGGCAGTTTTTCGATAAGCTGGACGTTTGCATTGGAGCTTATAATCGGCAGTATTGCGGGCGCGGTGACGGGAATAATAGCCGTAAATATCAAAAAGAGGTAAATATTGCGGCAAAATACTTGATTTTTTGTCAAGCGTATTTTATAATAATAAAAAAGCAAAACGCAAATTAAGGAGAACTTTAAAATGATAAAGACAATAGCTAAACCCGCTGAAAGAAAAGTAACCGCTTGCGGCGAATGCAGAAGCACCTGCCAGTCCGCTTGCAAGACCAGCTGCACCGTAGGCAACCAGAGCTGCGAAAGAATCACCAGAGAACAGAACCCCGATAAGGAAACCAAGTAATTAAAAATTACGGAAATGCTATAAAAGGAGCAGAAAAAACTTCTGCTCCTTATTTACTGTTATTATGATACACGTTTTTAAATACAAATCGATAAACTATATATACGATACGGGCAGCGGCAGTCTGCACGAATGCGACGACAAGACGGCAGATTATCTCGCGGCGCAGGAGGGTCAGGACGTAGACGTGACCTACCTCACCGAAGAGGACGTCGCTCAGATCAAGGCGGACGTATACGGACTGGAGAGCGCGGGGCTTCTCAACAAGGAAGAGGTCAAGTCCTATCCTATGAAATCGAACGAGATCAAGGCGCTGTGTATTCACATCTGTCACGACTGCAATCTGCGTTGCCGTTATTGTTTTGCCGACGAGGGCGCATATCATTCCGCACGCGAGTTTATGAGCGAAGAGACGGCTAAAAAGGCGATAGACTTCCTCATTGAAAACAGCGGCAACCGCAAGGTCCTGGAAGTCGACTTCTTCGGCGGCGAGCCTTTGATGTGCCTTCAGACAATTAAAAACGTAGTTTACTACGCAAAAGAGAGGGCGGCGGAGCGCGGCAAAAAGTTCCTGTTTACGACCACGACCAACGCGCTTTTATTGGACGACGACGCGATTGAGTTCTTCAACGCCGAAATGGAAAACGTAGTTTTATCCCTCGACGGAAGAAAGGAAGTGCACGACGCAATCCGCAAGACGGTGAACGGCAAGGGCAGCTTCGACGTCGTAATAGACAAAATCAAGAGGTTTGTGAAGAGCAGAGGGGACAAGAGTTACTACGTCCGTGGAACGTTCACTGCTAAAAATCTTGACTTTTCAAAGGACGTAATTTTCCTTGCCGAGCAGGGCTTCGACAGCATCTCAATGGAGCCCGTCGTAACCGAAATCGACGATCTTGCAATCAAGCCCGAACATCTTCCTGCAATCAAGGCGGAGTACGAAAATCTCTGCGATAAGTATCTTGAAAAGTACGAAAAGGGCGAGGGGTTCAATTTCTTCCATTTCAACGTCGATCTGGAGGGCGGACCCTGCCTTTCAAAGCGCGTGTCGGCGTGCGGCGCGGGCAACGAATACTTTTCGGTTGTTCCCAACGGCGATATCTATCCCTGTCACCAGTTTGCAGGCGACCCCAAGTTTTTAATGGGCAACGTGTACGAAGGAAAGGTGGATAGCACCATTCGCGACAAGTTCGCTTCGTCCTGTCTTTTCACGCGCGAAATGTGTCAGGACTGTTTTGCGAAATTTATTTGCAGCGGCGGTTGCAGCGCAAACAACTATCACTTTACGGGCAATATCGACACGCCTTACGAAATCACCTGCGAAATGATGAAAAAGCGCGTGGAGTGCGCAATGCACGTTCTCGCCGTAAAAAAGGCTTCCAAGGCTTAAACAGCTTCCCTTCCGACCAGTTCAGACGGGTCAAAAATCACAAAATGTCAATTTTTTTCAGTAAGAGAGCGATATTCGTTTGACGGAAAAGCTATTTTACTTTATAATAATTGGGTAATAAATGTAGGCATAACTTTAAGGAGTTTCAAATGAGCAAAGTAAAATCGGCTATAATAACTTCGCTCACGGTAATCGTAATTATTGTTGCGGCAGTATTCGGAACGGTATCTTTCAACTACGGCGGTACGCAAAGATACAATTCCATTGCTTCAAGCATCTATCTCGGCGCAGACCTTTCGGGCAACGCGTACACGACGCTCTATCCCGAAGGAGTAATCTCCGCAGAGGAATACGGTTATCTCAGTGAAGAAGATAAGGGCGGTTACGTCTCCTACGGCGGCGTTTACGTAGATACGGAAAAGTATGACGAAACCGCGCGCGGAGAACTTTCTGAATCGGTAAAGTCCGATGCAGAGATTATCAGCGGAAGATTTTCTGAAAAAGGACTTTCAAGCTATTCCGTATCCGTTGAGGACGGAATAACCATAAAGGTCAGCATCCCCACCAACTATTCGTACGCAGCTTATAAGGGCAACAATTCCACCACGCGCTCCAACGCGCTTTCGGCGGCAACTAGCGCTTTAAGCTATATCACTGCAGACGGCAGATTCACCCTGCGTTCCTCGGATTTAACCATAACCACTTCCGACGACAGCAGCACTACTCACCGTAACAGAATCGACGAATACACCGATACCGCTCTCACGTCAAGCGGCGAGAAGACCTATTCTCTCACCAAAGTAACCGAGGACGTAAACGATTTCTTCAAATCGGTTTCCACCTTCACCATAGGTACGACGACGGCAATAAGCTTTGACCTTACCGAGCTCGGTCAGGAGAGAATCCGCGACATAACCACATTGGTTGCATCGTCGTCGAGTCAGGTTCTGTATTTCTTCCTCGGCGATACGCTTATGCTTTCGGTAACCTGCGATTCGACCATCAATTCGGACAAGCTTCAGTTTACCGCAAACGACGCACAGCTCGCGCAGAATACGGCAATAGCTCTCAATTCCGCGGTTCACGGCAATGCGCTTTCGGTAAAGTATAACGACGTTGAAACCGTTCTTTCGTCCACTGCTACGGCAGGCGAAAACGCGGCTCTGCTCATATTCGTTGCAAGCATAATAATCGTCGTTGCATTTATGGTAGCGGCTGTATTGAAGTATAAAAAGCTCGGCGCGGTAACCTGTATTCCTATAGCAATCTTTGCCCTTGCAATGCTCTATGCGTTGTACCTTCTGGAAATTCAGCTCACCTTTGCGGTGCTGTTGACGGCGTTTGCAGGATTAATTCTCCTGTGCGCTACGAACGTAATCGTATTCGAAGAAGTCCGCAGCCAGTGCAAGAGAGGTAAGACCATGCAGGCGTCGGTAAAGGCGGCATACAAGCGCACGCTTATGACCGTAGCGGATATTCATATCGTTCTTATGGTTGCGTCAATCATCTGTGCGTTCGTTGCAGTAGGCGAAGTTGCAGCTTGCGGACTCATCTCCGTAATCGCAGTGCTTGCTTCCTACGTTATGTATTGGTTCACCAGATTAATGTGGTACGTTTGCAGCGCGCCTCAAAAGGATAAGTTCGGCTTCGGCGGATTCAAGAGGGAGGTGTACGGCGATGACTAAGCTTTCTTCAAAGACTCATCTTTTTGTAATAATCAGCGTCGTGATAGTGGCGATAGGCATGGCAGTCGGTACGGTTTGTCATTTCCTTGCAGGCGGTTTCTTCAACTTCGGCGGAGAGTATTCCGACTATAAGAGCATAGTAATCACCTGTTCGGTAGCGGAGGACGCAGACGGTTCTAAGGTAAAGGAAATTACCCAGAACGCGCTCTCGGGCATCGGCTACTATGAATACAGCTTTTCCGACGAAGGTTCGGTGAGCAACGAATTTATTTATAAGTTTGTATCTTCCACCTCAACCGATTCGCTCAGACAGGCGACTGAAAGCATCAATACGGCGCTTTCCGACAGCGGACTCATCGACAGCGTAGCGACTCTTCACGAGGGCGTAACGACGGTGGGCGGCGCCAAGGTTGCAATCTATGCGTCGATTGCGCTTGCATCGGGCATTGCTTTCCAGGCAATTTACTTCGGTCTGCGCTACAAGTGGGGCATGGCGTTAACGGCGCTTTTATCGCAGGTTCATAACCTTGCAATCTACGCAGCGCTCCTTGCGCTCACACGCGTTCCCATAGGACTTGAATGCGTTGCTTTCGCGGCAGTGATATTTATAGTAACCGCAATAACTTCAGGAGTTTATTTCGATAAAATCAAAAAGGCTCTCAAGGAAGAAGCTAACGCAAAGGTAAGCATAAAGGAGCTCTCCGATACGGCGGCTCACGAAAGCTACAAGACGGGCGCGTTCATTTGCTCGGCGGTGGCAGTAGTTTGCGTTATAGCGGCAATATTTGCAATAATTGCAAATCCCGCGATTTCTTCGCTCGTTCCCTACGCGGCTGCATTAATTTCCGTTCTTGCATGCTGGTACGGTTACTCGATTTTTACTCCCGCGCTTTACGGCGGTATTTCCAAATTGGACAAAAAGGCATAAAGTCAGTACGATAGGGCGGGATAGCGTAATATCCCGCCCTTTTTACACCAAAAAACAAAATTTCTGCGTTCAACCAATCCGCGCGGAAATTCAAGAGCGCGTTTGCGCTCGATTCCACCCAAGCGTTAAAAGTTTTATCACTAAGGTAATAATAATCCGGTTTTACAGATTTTGCAGATAAGAATAAAAAGATAAGAATGAAAAGAATTTTACCCGAATGCGAATTTTCGCCCGAACAACTTAATATTATCGAATCTCTCGCGCGTAGCACGGGGCTGTGTTCGGATACGGTAAAAATTCTGTACGGCAGAGGCGTGGACGACGAGGAGAAGATAAAGCGTTTCCTTCATCCGTCCAAGTCCAACTTCATTTCGCCCTTCAAGATGAGCGGAATGAAGGAGGCTGTAGAGCTTATCACCCGTGCAAAAGAGGAGGACTGGGTAGTAGTTGTATACGGCGACTACGACGCCGACGGCGTATGCGCTTCGTCGATTATGCGCGGAGTATTAAAGGATTTCGGCATAGAGCCTATAGTATACGTTCCCGAACGCCGCAACGGCTACGGACTCAACGTGGCGGCGATAGACGAGATTTTCGAAGAATACTTCCCGCAGCTCTTCATCACGGTTGACTGCGGCATATCCAACGCCGAAGAGGTGGACTACATCAAGGAACAGGGCGCCGAGGTAATCGTAACCGACCACCACGAGTTGCCCGGGAAACTTCCCGACTGCATCTGCGTGAACCCCAAGTTCAACGACGGCTACCCCTACGACAACCTCTGCGGAGCAGGCGTTGCGTTCAAGGTCGGCTGCGCCTTAAACGGTACCGACGCGTACAAGTATCTCGACTATGCGGCGATAGCCACCGTTGCGGACAGCGTTCCCCTCTGGGGCGAAAACCGCGACATCGTAGCCGAAGGTCTTAAAATAATCAACAAAACTCCCAAAAAGGCGTACGCAGGTTTTTTGAATAAATCGGGAGAGGCGGTAACCGCGCAATCTCTCGCGTTTTCAATCGCGCCCAAGATCAACGCCGCCGGCAGAATGGGCGACGCTAACGCCGCGTTAAGGCTGTTTTGCGAAGAGGACGAAAAGGCGATTTTCGATCTCTCCGTTCAGCTTTCCGCCTATAATACCGAGCGCCAGAAATGTTGCGACGAGCTGTACCTTTCGGCAAAGCGCAAGCTCAACCAGAAGGGTGGCGGCGGTCGCGTAATAATGCTCTGGGACGAAAGCTGGAACGCAGGTTTCGTGGGCATTGTCGCCGCAAGACTTGCCGAAGAATATTCCCGCCCCGCGCTACTGTTCGTCAAGAACGGGGATATGTTGAAGGGCTCCGCGCGCAGCGTAGAGTCGGTAAACATATTCGAAGCGTTGAAGAATTGTGAGAACCTGATTGCCGAGTTCGGCGGTCACTCCCAGGCGGCGGGCGTAAACATCACCGAAGAAAACTTCCCTCTCTTAGAGGAGGCGCTGAACGCCTTTCTTCACGAGCGCTACCCTCAGGGCGCGTTCACTCCCACGCTGTATACCTGCGGAGAGTTGACGGGACCGGCATCAGCCAAGTTCGCTCGCGAGCTTGACCTGCTTGAACCTTACGGAGTAGGCTTCAAAAGACCTCTCTTTTCTCTGTCGGTCGGCGCGTGCCAGACCAGACCCGTAAAGGCGCTTTCACCCCATCTTTCGGTCAAGTGTCCGCAAATCGAGCTCATGTATTTTTCGGGTTCGAGGTTTGAAAAGGTCATAAAGAGCCCCATTCCCAAAAAATTCGTGTTTGAGTATAACGTATCCACGTTCAAGGGTCGCGAGTACGTCAAGGGCTTTATCCGCGACGTCATATATTATAAGGAGAGCGGAGCGTTTGCCCTTTCCGAGATAACTATGAACAACCTCTCGGTTGCCTCGCTTGAACCCGTCGAATGTGAAGTCCAGCCCATTACGGTTGACGAAATCGAGAAGATTTCAGGCGAAACCGAGTACGGAACGGTGTTTATCGCCGAGGAATTCTCCACGCTTTCCAGGTATAAGGGGATAAATTCTCTCGACGTGAACATGTTCACGCTCTCGTCCAGAAGCCTTGCAAACGTCGTTCTCGTGTCGCCGCAGGCGGACTGCGATATATCGGGCTTCAGCAGGGTAATCTGGTTGGACAATCCGGCAAGCTTAACCTTGCCTGCGCTCAGCGGCAAGACGGTGCGCGTCTGCAGGGAGATTGACGGAGCCGAGTCGCTTAAAACCCTTTCCTGCGACAGAGTTTCTCTCCTTTCCGTGTTCAGGGAAATCTCTTCTAACGCGTTCAATCTTGACGGAGCAACGGCGGAGGAGGTTGCCGAAAAGAACCCGTTCAGCGTATCGCCCGTGCAGGCGCTGTTTGCGCTGAAAGTTTTCGAACAGTTGAATCTTATATCGTTTAAAAACGGAAAACTCACCGTTTACCGGGGCGTTAAGACCGATTTAGCCCTTTCGCCCCTGTATAATCTGATAGGTAATCTGAACTGAGAACGCTTGCATGCGTAACTTGAAAAGAATATGAAAACGGTTTTAGATAAAATTAACGAAATATATTCCGAGGACGACAAGGAGCTTTTGTTAAGAGCTTATCACTATTCGGAGGAAATGCACAAGGACCAGAAGCGTGCGTCGGGTGAGCCTTACTTTACTCACCCCTGTTCTGTTGCGGAAATTCTGGTGGATTTAGGTCTGGACGCTCCCACGGTTGCGGCTGCGTTTCTGCACGACGTAATAGAGGACACGCCTGCCACGCAGAGCGACATTAAAAAGCTGTTCGGCGACGAAATCCTCACGCTTGTGGACGGCGTCACCAAGCTGGACAAGATACGTTTTCAGTCGCACGAGGAAGAGGACGCGGAAAATTTCAGAAAGATTTTCGTGGCGATGGCAAACGACGTGCGCGTCATCATCATAAAGCTTGCCGACAGGCTGCACAATATGCGCTCTTTAAACTTCCTTTCCAACGAGCGTCAGCAGCGTATCGCCAAGGAGACGCTTGAAATTTTCACTCCGCTTGCAGGCAGACTGGGTATTTCGCAGATCAAGTGCGAGCTGGAGGATTTGTGCTTGAAGTATCTCGATCCCGAAGCATACGAATATCTTACCGCCAACATTCACCAGCGCTTGCAGGAAAGGCGCAACTTCGTCGATTTCGTCGTCTCGCAGTTGCAGACTATGCTGCGCGAAAACAACATAAACGGCGAGGTGTTCGGCAGACCCAAGCACTTCTACTCAATCTATAAAAAGATGAAGAACAAGGGGCTGACCCTTGACCAGATTTACGATCTTACCGCCGTGCGCGTTATTGTAAACACAACCGAAGAATGTTACGAGGTTCTGGGCATCATTCACAAGCAGTGGAAGCCCGTTCCCGGCAGAATCAAGGACTATATAGCAACGCCCAAGCGCAATATGTATCAGTCCCTGCACACTACCGTCGTTACCAACTTCGGTCAGTACTTTGAAATTCAGATAAGAACCTTCGAAATGCACCGTATGGCTGAATACGGCATCGCGGCGCATTGGAAGTATAAGGAACATAAGACGGGCGAAAACAACTTCGACCAGAGACTGAGCTGGATCCGCGACGTAATGGACTGGCAGGGCAGCTTAAACGACTCCAAGGAGTTTGTAGACAGCCTGAAAAACGACCTCTATTCCAACGAGCTTCTGGTATTCACGCCGCAGGGCAAGGTCAAGTCGCTTCCGCTTGAGGCGACCCCTGTGGACTTTGCGTACGCCATTCACTCCGAAGTCGGCAACAAATGCGTGGGCGCCAAGGTCAACGGCAAGATGGTTCAGCTCAACTCCGTATTAAAGACGGGCGACGTGGTTGAAATTATCACTTCTTCGACCTCCAAGGGACCTTCTTGGGACTGGCTCAAGTTTGTAAAATCGGGTTCCGCAAAGGCAAAGATAAGGCAGTTCTTCAAAAAGGTAATGAAGGAGGACAACGCCAAGACGGGCAGAGCCATGCTCGAAGCCGAGGCAAAGAGGCGCGGATATGCGCTCTCCGACCTCCTCACCGACGAGTCCTTTAAAAAGCTTTCGCAAAAGCTGGTGTTCGATTCCGTGGACGAAATGATGGCTTCGATAGGCTACGGCGCGGTCAGCATCAATCAGGTAATTTTCAAGCTTATAGACTACTATAAGAAGGAAATACCCAAGCCAATGGGTCAGATCGAGGCTGAAAAGCTCAGGCATACCCCTGCAGGAAGCGTAACGGTAAAGGGTATGAACGGACTTTTAGTCAAGTTTGCGCACTGCTGCAACCCCGTACCCGGCGACCCTATAGTTGGCTTCGTATCCCGCGGAAGAGGCGTAATTATTCACCGCAAGGACTGTCCCAACGTCAAGGACATGGACGACGGCAGAATTCAGCCTGCGGAATGGACGGGCGAAACCGAAAAGGGCTTCGTTGCGGGCATAAAGATTATTGCTACCGACGAGGGCGGCGTAATAGCCTTCATCACCTCCGAAATTTCGCAGATGCAGCTCTCTATGACCCAGATTAACGGCAGAGTGGATAAAGAGAAGAGGGCTGTGTTCGATATAAACGTAAAGCTCAACAAGCGCTCGGATATAGACCTTTTAATCAATCATCTCAAAAAAGACAACAGAATAATAGACGTATACAGAACCAATAATTAAGCGATGAAAATTCATAAAATTTATCCCTTCGGATTTGCTTCAAATACCTATATTCTCACGGCGGACGGAAAGACCTGCATAGTAATCGACTGCGCCCAGCCCCACGTGCTTGACAAGTGCAGGGAATTGGGATTGACCCCCGAATATGTGCTGTTGACCCACTGTCATTACGACCATATCGGCGGCTGCGGAGCGCTGTATCAGGCGGGCGCAAAGATAATCTGCGGAAAGGACGAGGAAGATCTGATCTTCTCCGAGGACAACCGCGCAATATTCCACGGCATAACCATACCGCACTTCGAAATTTCCCGTACGGTCAGGGACGGGGAGGAGCTGGAGCTCTGCGGAATCAGAATTAAGGTTATATCGACTCCCGGTCACACCCGCGGCGGCGTGTGCTACGTCGTGCAGGACAATATCTTTTCGGGCGATACGCTCTTTTTCGAGAGCGTGGGCAGAACCGACTTTTCCACGGGCAGCGCGTCTCAGCTTACAAGGAGCGTGAAAAAGCTCTACGCGCTCGCAGGAGATTACAAGGTATATTGCGGTCACGGCGAGGATACTACCTTGAATCACGAACGGATTTACAACCCCTATATTAACGGAAATGCTTAACACCAATACACAATTTCTTCAACCTGAAATAATGGATATAATCCGCCTCTTCGAAGCCGAAGGGGAAGATTTTACCCATTATTTTTCCTTTTATTCGGATACTTATTTCAACTGCATAGAGTATAACGGCGAGTTTTACGACTGTGAAAACCGACTCAAAACCGAGGACGATCTGCAGTTTAAGCGCTACGCAAAAAGGTTTGCAAAGCTCGCGTTCTACAACCTGTTGTCAAAGGCTAAGGGTATAAAGCTGCCCTACGGCGCGCTGACGGGCATACGCCCCACAAAGCTCGCGTACAGGGAAATCGCGGAGGGCAGGGACCCTGCCGAGATGTTCGCTGAAATGCAGGTCGCGCCTGAAAATGCAGAACACGTCTTAAAGGTCGTTCAGACGCAGAAGGAAATATATTCCAACCGCGGCGGACAGGACCTGTTTATAAGTCTGCCGTTCTGCCCCACGAAGTGCGAGTACTGCTCGTTCGTGACAGCGCCCATTGCGGCTACCCGAAAGTACGTTGACGGCTATATATCCTGCCTTGAACGCGAAATTGCAAGCGTAAAACCCCTGCTCACCCGCCCCAACAGCGTGTATATCGGCGGAGGCACGCCCTTTGCGATAGAGACTAAGCAATTGGAGCGCGTATATGCCGCAATCAACGCTCTTTCGCTTGAAAATACCGAGTACACCGTAGAGGCTGGCAGACCGGACGTATTCTCCGAAGAAAAGCTTAAGCTTTCAAAGGACTACGGCGTAAACCGCATTTGCATAAATCCCCAGTCCTTCTCCGATTCCACGCTTGTCAAAATCGGCAGAAAGCACACCTGCGCGCAGGTGTACGAGGCTTTCGGTATGGCGGAAAAATACGGGTTTGACATAAACGTCGACCTTATCGCAGGTCTTGCCGACGAAACGCCCGAGGATTTCGAAAATTCTTTAAGGCGCGCAATCGCGCTCAATCCTGCAAACATAACCGTGCACACTCTGTCGTTAAAGGCAGGCGCAAAACTCAAGGAGACGACCTACCGCCTTCACGTGGAGGGCATCGGCAAAATGATAGCACTTTCCCGTCAGCTTCTTTCCGAGGCGGGGTACGAGCCGTACTATATGTACCGCCAGAAGTATCAGGCGGGCGGCTACGAAAACTGCGGCTGGAGCAAGAAGGGTAAGGCGTGCGTGTACAACGTAAACGTCATGGAAGAAATTTCCGACAATATCGCCGTGGGCGCAAACGCCATTTCAAAGAGGCTGTTTGCCGAGGACGAACGCATAGAGCGCTGCGCGTCGCCCAAGGATATTCCCACTTATATTCAGAAGATCGATAAAATCATATCGGACAGAGACGCGCTCTTCGGTAAAGAATAAGCTTGGCAAAGAATAAGCTTGTGCAAGAATAAGTTCTTTTGGATTGTACAAGAATAAGTTCTTTTGAAAAGTTAATCGGCTTTTAATTAATCGCGTTAAATACCGATCTGCCGTTTCAAAGACGTATCCCCCACACAAGTGGGGGATAAATTTATTTTATGGACAATTACTGTTTGCTAACATTGACAATAAATACTTGAAATGATAAACTATATTATATAAAACGGTTTAAAATTTTTGAGCCGTACAGAGTATTGAATTAAAGAGAAAAATATGAAAAAGTTTGCGGTAAAAGTTTTATTGATTATTCTGGCGGTATGCGCGCTGTGTTCAGCCTGCGTATTTTCCGCCTGCAACGGCACGGTCGCCGAGGAGATTATTGAAGCCCCCAAAAGCAATCAGGGCTATAATTCATTCATAGATTATTCATTTCTCTATACTGATGAGGACGAGTGTCCGAGCGGCAACTTTACCGAGGACAAGCTTGAAGAGAACCGCACGTTCGAGTTGGGAAAGACCAACTATGCGTTGGTGTTCTTTACGTTAAAAGATCTTTCCGTAAACGACTGGATCGTCGGCGATAAATTTAAAGTAAAATTAAGCGTTTCGCCCTGCGACTATGTGACAAGCAAGCTTGAAGAGGCGTCAACGGGTACTTTCACCGAGAAAACAGACGGACAAACGAGGAGTATTACACTTACGTACACCGTTCCCGAACTCAAGGCCGAGCAGTCCAAGACCTACCGCATAGCGCTTGCGTTCTCTGCACAGAAGAGTACGACTGCGGAGATTGACCTTTCATTCTGTCTTGAAAGCGAGGATATGGATAGCGCCCCTGTCGTCGCCGACTGTGTTACCGTCGGCACAAATAAGTTCTTCGACTTTGTCTTGGAAGATGACGGCTATGCGATATGCAGCGCGGGGGACGAAGAGTACGGCGCAAACAATTGCTATATACCGACTTACTACAAAAACAAGAAAGTAATCAGGATACAGGACAAGGCCTTTTCAATTTGCAGGAGCATTGAAAAGGTAACTATTCCCGACGGCATAACCGATATCGGAGAATATGCGTTTTCATACTGCAGCGAATTGACGGACGTAACAATCCCCGCCAGCGTAAAGAGTTTCGGCAAAGAGTGTTTTTATTATAGCCGCAACCTGGCTAATGTTAATTATTTGGGCGATATGGCAGATTGGTGCAGTATAAAGTTCGGCAATTCAAGTGCAAATCCTTTGAATTACGCCTCCGATTTTTATGTAAACGATAAATCGGTTGAGGATTTAGTAATATCCGACGGAGTGACGGGCATCGGAAATTATTCTTTCAGCGGCTATCTCGGCTTAAATAGCGTTGTTATAGAGGACGGCGTGACGAATATAGGTTCTTCTGCGTTCTACAATTGCTGTAATTTGCGCAGCGTATCAATCTCCGCCAGTGTAACGGATATCGGTAATTCTGCATTTTCGGGGTGCAGCGGTCTGACGGATTTGACAATGGAATGCGGAGTGACAAACATAGCTGATTCTGCGTTTAAGTATTGCAGCAGTTTAACAAGCGTAATCATACCCGACAGTGTGGAGAGTATAAGTGAACAGGTATTTTCACATTGTAACGAACTGAGTAGCGTGACGATTCCTTACGGCGTGAAGGGCATAGCTTCCTCTGCCTTTGAATATTGCGGCAAGCTGAAGAGCGTAATAATTCCCGACAGCGTAACGTCTGTCGGAGCTTCCGCGTTCAGTAATTGCAGTTCGTTAGAAAGCATATCTGTTCCGTTTGTTGGGGCGTCCGAAGGCGGAACAAGCAATACTCATTTCGGCTATATTTTCGGCGCAGGCACGTACAGCGAGAATTCTTCATATGTTCCTGCGTCCTTAAAATCAGTCGTGATTTCAGGGGATGCCGATATCGATACGTCAGCGTTCAGCGGCTGCAGCGGTTTAACCAGCGTATCAATCTCAGGCAACGTGACGAATATAGGCAAATCTGCGTTCTATAACTGCAGCGGGTTGACCAGCGTTTCGATTGCCGACGGGGTAAATAATATCGACAGCAGCGCGTTCTATAACTGCAGCAGTCTGACCGACGTTATAATTCCCGACAGCGTAGAAAGTATCGGTGGAGATGCGTTCAGGTGCTGTACTTCGCTGAAAAGTATAACCTTGCCGTTTGTCGGTAATACGAAATATTCTTCAAGCAAAAGCTATTTCGGGTACGTATTCGGCGCCGAATCGTATAGTGAAAGCTATTTGTATATTCCTAAAACCTTAAAAACGGTTGTTATTACTGGTGAAACGATCGGTTCAAATGCGTTCTATGGTTGCAGCGGTCTGACAAGCGTAACGATCGGAAACGGAGTAACGGGTATCAGTTCAAATGCGTTCTATAATTGCACCGGTCTGGCAGACTTTATAATTCCCGACAGCGTAACTTCAATCGGCGAGTCTGCGTTCTATAATTGCACCGGTCTGACCGGCGTGATAATTCCCGACAGCGTAACTTCAATCGGCAAGTCTGCGTTCTATAATTGCACCGGTCTGGCAGGCGTGATAATTCCCGACAGCGTAACTTCAATCGGCGAGTCTGCGTTCTATGGTTGCACCGGTCTGACCGGCGTGATAATTCCCGACAGTGTAGAAAGTATCGGTAGCAATTCGTTCAGCGGCTGTACTTCGCTGGAAAGTATAACCTTACCGTTTGTCGGTAATACGAAAAATTCTGCAAACTATAACTATTTCGGGTACATATTCGGCGCAAGTTCGTATATCAATAATTACGTAAGCGTTCCTTCAACGTTAAAAACGGTTGTTATTACTGGTGAAACGATCGGTTCAAATGCGTTCTATGGTTGCAGCGGTCTGACAAGCGTAACGGTAGGAAACGGCGTAACAAGTATCGGCTCTTCAGCGTTTTATAATTGCAGCGGTCTGACAAGCGTAACGGTAGGAAACGGCGTAACAAGTATCGGCTCTTCAGCGTTTTATAATTGCAGCGGTCTGACAAGCATAACGGTAGGAAACAGTGTAACAAGCATCGGCTCTTCAGCGTTTTATAATTGCAGCGGTCTGACAAGCATAACGGTAGGAAACGGCGTAACAAGTATCGGCTCTTCAGCGTTCTCTAATTGCAGCGGTCTGACAAGCATAACGGTAGGAAACAGTGTAACGAGCATCGGCTCTTCAGCGTTCTCTGATTGCGGCGGTCTGACAAGAGTCGATTATACCGGCGATATGGGCGGTTGGTGTGGTATTAGTTTCGGCGGCACAAGCGGCAATCCGTTATCTGTTGCGCATAATTTCTATATAAACGACGAGCTTGTAACGAATTTAGTCATACCCGACGGCGTAACAAGTATCGGCAGTTATGCATTCTCTAATTACAGCGGTTTGACCAGCGTAACGATTGGAAACGGAGTAACGAGTATCGGCTCTTCAGCGTTCTCTGATTGCAGCGGTCTGACCAGCGTAACGATAGGAAACAGAGTAACAGATATCTGCGATTATGCGTTCTATGATTGCAGATGTCTGACGAATGTGACGATAGGAAAAGGCGTTACGAGTATCGGAACTGAGGCATTCTATAAATGCTACAGTTTATTTGAAGTAAAGAATTTATCTTCACTTACAATAACTGCAGGTTCAGAAGATAACGGCCATTCAGGATATTACGCAAAGAGAATATATTATACCGGTGAAAGTTATTTATCTGTCGATGAAGACGGCTATATAATCTATGACGACGGAACGGATAGAATAATAGTAAAATATACGGGTACCGAAAAGGAATTAACTGTTCCTGGCGATATTTCGCAAATCAACCATTATGCATTCCTTGATTGCAGCAGCTTGAAAAGTATTGAAATTCCCGACGGGGTAAAGGCTATCGGATATTCAGCATTCGGCGGATGCTCTTCATTGGAAAGCATAACCGTTCCTTTTGTCGGTGAGTTCAGTGACGGAACGGGCAATACGTACTTTGGCTATATATTCGGCGTAAATCCGTTAAATACCGCAGTCTATAACGTCCCCAAAACCTTAAAAACGGTTGTGGTTACAGGGGAAACGAGCATTGGTGAAAGAGCGTTCTCTGATTGCAGCGGCCTGACAAGCGTAACGATCGGAAACAGCGTGACCGGTATCGGCGCTAATGCGTTCGTCGGTTGCTATTCTTTGGAAAGCATCTCGCTTCCCTTCGTGGGGGCAACCCGTGACGGAACAATAAGCAGTAAATTCAGCTATATATTCAGCTCAGTTCCCATCAGGCTGAAAACCGTTGAGATCACGGGTGAAACGAGTATTAAAGCAGATGCTTTTTCCTGGTGCGGAAACTTACGTAACGTAATACTTGGGGACGGCGTAACAGAAATAGAAAACGGTGCTTTTAATCAGTGTGGAAATCTGATTAGCGTAACGATGGGAAGCGGCTTAACGAGTATAGGTTACAATGCTTTCTATTACTGCAACAACCTGACGGACGTATACTTTACGGGGGATATAGCAGATTGGTGCGGTATTTCAGGACTGGGTAATTTAATGTCAGGTAACGTCAGATTGTTTATCGACGGAATGGAGTTACAGGGCGAGCTTGTTATCCCGGACGGAGTGGAGAGCATCGGCGAGTACGCTTTTAGAAATTGTATCGGTCTGACGAGCGTTACGATTCCCGACAGTGTAACCTGGGTCGGCAACAGAGCGTTCTCTGATTGCAGCGGCTTGACAAAAGTCAATTATACCGGCGATATAGTCGGTTGGTGTGGTATTAGTTTCGGCGGCACAAGCGGCAATCCGTTATCTGTTGCGCATAATCTCTATATAAACGACGAGCTTGTAACGGATTTAGTCATACCCGACGGCGTAACAAGTATCGGCAGTTATGCGTTCTTCGGATGCAGCAGTCTGACGAACGTCGTAATACCTGACAGCGTAAAGAGTATTTACCAATCTACGTTCGGCGCTTGTCCGATGCTTGAAAGCATAACGGTTCCGTTTGTAGGCGCAGCGGTGGACGGAACGGAAAATACGCATTTCGGCTACATATTCGGTGCAAATTCGTATAGCTATAATTCCGTTTACGTTCCTTCAACGTTAAAAACGGTAGTTGTAACGGGCGGGGAATCTATCGGCTTCGCTGCGTTCAGAGGTTGTTATTCGTTGGAAAATTTAACCATACCTTTCGTTGGCAATACAAAGGACGGAACGACAAATACACACTTCAGCTATATATTCGGTGCAAGTTCGTATATATATAAGTGTGTTCCTGAATCCCTGAAAACGGTAGTGATAACAGGAGGCACAAAAATTGATGACAATGCGTTCAACAGTTGTAAATATCTGACTAACGTTACGCTCCCCGACGGCATAACGAGTATCGGTGAAAATGCGTTTTTGAATTGTAGCGCTCTGACGGATATAGTAATTCCGGGCAGCGTAACCAAAATCGGCTATCATGCTTTCTATAATTGCTATAGATTAATTGAAATAAAAAATCAGTCGGATTTATCAATAACTGCAGGTTCGGATGGTAACGGCTACGTTGGTTATTACGCAAAGAGAGTATACAGTTCAGGTGAAAGCTATCTGTCTTACGATGAAAACGGCTACTTGATCTATGACGACGGAACGGATAAGATATTGGTGTCATACACAGGCGCGGAAACCGAATTAACTGTACCTGACTACATAACGCAAATAAATCACGGCGCTTTTCTCAATATGAGGGATTTGACCGAAGTGATAATTCCCGAAGGCGTGACGGGTATAGGTGATTATGCGTTCAGCGATTGCTTCAGCTTGACCGCAGTAACGTTGCCTGACAGCTTGACGGGTATCGGTTATTCTGCGTTCTGTAATTGCAGTGCCTTGACGAGCATTACAATCCCTGACAAAGTAAGCACAATAAATAATTATACGTTTGAAAACTGTTCTGCATTGACGAGCGTGATAATTCCCGATAACGTAACAAGTATCGGAATAGACGCGTTTTCGGATTGTATAAGTCTGGCGAGCGTGACTGTCGGAAAGAGCGTAAAGAGTATCTCCATCAGCTCTTTCAGCAATTGTGTGCGTCTGATAGAAGTAAAAAATTTATCTTCGCTCACTATTACTGCGGGCTCGAAAGAGAACGGATACGTAGGTTATTACGCTAAGAGGATATATACGGAAGGCGATAGCTTTTTATCCACCGACGAAAACGGCTTTACCGTCTTTGATGACGGAGTTGATAAAGTGCTGGTATCGGTCAACAGTACGCAAACCGATTTGATTATACCGGACGGAACTACTCAGGTATTGGTATATGCATTCAAAAACTGCGCAGCCCTGACGAATATTACCATTCCCGACAGCGTAGTTTCTATCGGCAAATACGGGTTCATAAATTGTTACGGGTTGACAAACGTATATTATCTGGGCGGTGTGGCAGATTGGTGTGGCATAACTTTTATAGATTGTTTTTCAAATCCGTTATATTTTGCGCAGAATCTGTATATAAACGGTGAGCTTTTAACGGATATGGTAATCCCAGAGGGCGTAACGTCGATTGGCGATTATGCGTTCAGTAGTTGCAGTAGTCTGACTAGCGTCGTTATTCCCGAGGGCGTAACTTCGATCGGCGATTATGCGTTCAGAGGTTGCAGTGGTCTTACGAGCGTCGTTATTCCCGAGGGCGTAACTTCGATCGGCGATTATGCGTTCAGTGGTTGCAGTAGTCTGACTAGCGTCACTATTCCGGAGAGCGTAACTTCGATCGGTAAGTTTGCGTTCGATGGTTGCAGTAGTCTGACTAGCGTAACCTTTAAAAACACAAGCGGCTGGCAATGTTTTTCTTCGGAAACTGCAACGAGCGGTACGGCAATAGATTCCGCGGTATTATCCGACGTAAAATCTTCGGCAAGTTATTTAAGTGATTTGTACACCGTATATATCTGGCGCCGCAGCTAAAGCGGTAAAAGATTACCGTATAAATTATCACTGAAAAAACCGTACGGAGTTACGCCAGATACAGGCAATACGAAACGTGTTGCATTTTGTTTGAAAAATCTTGTTCAAAACGTTTGCTATTTTTACTTATATATGGTAAACTGAATAGGCTACGGATTCAAAGAGGTGCGAATACTCAACGCCCGACTTTGATTGCCGCATATTAAATTCCATAGGAGGATAAATTAAATGGATAAGTCAGAAATCATCGCAAAGTTCGCAACCAAGGAAGGAGACACCGGTTCTCCCGAAGTGCAGATCGCACTTTTGACCGAGAGAATCAATCACCTCAACGAGCATCTTAAGGAGCACATTCACGACAATCACTCCCGTCGCGGTCTTCTCAAGATGGTAGGTCGCAGACGCGGACTTTTGGACTATTTAAAGAGCAAGGATATCGAAAGATACCGTGCGATAGTCGCTGCTTTGAATCTCAGAAAGTAATTTTGGAAATAGACGGGCGGGCAAAGTTTATACTTTTTGCGCGCCCGTTTTTCATAATTTTGTCTGCGGCGTGGGCGTCGCAGGCGCAAGAACAGACAAGGAGAACAGACAATGGTAAATTTCAAACAATTCACTATGCCCGTCGGCGGTCGCGACGTGATTATCGAAACGGGCAAATATGCAGAACAGACTAACGGCGCGTGCGTCGTTCGTTGCGGCGAAACCGTAGTCATGGTTTCGGTATGTATGTCCGCAGCACCCAGAGAAGGTATGGATTTCTTCCCTCTTCAGGTAGACTACGAAGAGAAGATGTACTCCATCGGTAAAATCCCCGGCGGCTTCAAAAAGCGCGAAGGCAGAGCGTCCGATAAGGCAATTTTAACCTCCCGCCTGATCGATAGACCCCTTCGTCCCCTCTTCCCTAAGGGACTTTTCAACGACGTAGTAGTTATCGCGCAGGCAATGTCGGTTGAACCCGATATCTCCCCCGAACCCCTTGCAATGATAGGTTCTTCAATAGCTCTGGCTATCTCCGATATTCCTTGGGCAGGTCCCACCGGCTCGATAGTAGTGGGCATGGTTGACGGCAAGTACGTAATCAACCCCGACCTCGCTCAGCGCGAAAAGAGCGCAATTCACCTCAACCTTGCAGGTACCAAGGATGCAATCCTGATGATCGAAGCAGGCGCAAACGAAGTTTCCAACGAAGAAATGGTCGGCGCAATTATGTTTGGTCATGAAGAAATCAAGAAGATCTGCGCCTTCATCGAAGACGTTATCGTTCCCGAAGTCGGCAAGAAGAAGCTTGAAATCGAGCTCTATCACATTCCCGAGGAGCTTGACAAGGCGGTTCGCGAATACGCTTCCGAAAAAATCGACTGGGCAATCGACACGTTCGACAGACAGGAGAGAGAGGCTCGTCAGGCTCAGGCTGAAAAGGAAATTTTAGAGCACTTCGCTGAAATCTATCCCGACAACGTAAGAGAGGTAAAGGACAGTGTTTACTATCTGACCAAGGAGAAGGTACGCGCAAAGATATTCGACAAGGGCATCCGCCCCGACGGCAGAGGTCTCAAGGACGTTCGTCCCATCTGGTGCGAAAAGCACGTTCTTCCCAGAGTTCACGGCTCGGCTGTGTTCACCCGCGGACAGACCCAGACTTTGACCACCTGTACGCTCGGCATGCTCGGCGAAGCTCAGAAGCTCGAAGGTCTTGACGAAGAAACTTCCAAGAGATATATGCACCAGTACAACTTCCCCGGCTACTGCACGGGCGAAGCTAAGGCGTTAAGAAGCCCCGGCAGACGTGAAATCGGTCACGGCGCGCTTGCTGAACGCGCACTCGTTCCCGTAATTCCCTCCGAGGACGAATTCCCTTACGCAATCCGCGTGGTCAACGATATTATGAGCTCCAACGGCTCTTCGTCCATGGCTTCGGTATGCGGTTCGACTATGGCTCTTATGGACGCAGGCGTTCCCATCAAGAACCCCGTAGCAGGCGTTGCAATGGGTCTTATCAAAAATCAGGAAACCGGCGAATTCCGCGTTCTTACGGATATTCAGGGTCTTGAAGACTTCCTCGGCGATATGGACTTCAAGGTAGCAGGTACCGTAAACGGAATCACCGCTATCCAGATGGATATCAAAATCAAGGGCATTTCCGAAGAGATCATGCACACGGCAATCAATCAGGCAAACGAGGGCAGACAGTTCATTCTCTCCAAGATGCTTGAATGTGTTCCCGAAGTTGCTCCTCAGCTCTCCGTATACGCACCCAAGATTATCAACTTCGAGATTGATCCCGACAAGATCGGCGACGTCATCGGCAAGCAGGGCTGCGTAATCAAGAAGATTATGGAAGAGACCGGCACGGAAATCGACTTCAACGACGACGATTCCGGCAGAGGTTATATCTCTACCGTAGGTCCCATCGAAAACGCAGAACGCGCAAAGGCAATCATTATGTCTATCGCGCACGATCCCGAAGTGGGCGACATGTTCGTCGGAACGGTAGTAAGAATTCTCACCTTCGGAGCATTCGTAGAGTTTGCACCCGGCAAGGACGGCATGATTCACATCTCCAAGCTCTCCTCCAAGCGCGTTGACAAGGTTGAAGACGTTGTAAATATCGGCGATACCGTAAAGGTTGAAATCATCAAGATCGGCGAAAAGGGTATCGATTTGAAGCTTTTGGAAAAGCTTTCCTGATTTAAATAATCTTTAAACAATAACAATTAATGTAAAGGGCGGCAACTTACGTTGCCGCCCTTATTTTGTTTAGAGTGTATTGAATGCCCGACCTTTTCTGATTCTGTTTAAGAGTGTATTGAGTGCCCGTATTATCTCTGTAATTATGCGTCTACCGTTATGCACGGTTTTAAAGCGGTTTTTGTGCGTTTGATATTAAAAACTGCAAAAAACCAAGAGAATTTACAACAGGTAAGGTATTCCTTACTTACGAAAAATAGTTGACCGCGCCCTTGAAAATGGCGTAGGCTATGGCGCGTTGATATTCCTCGGAGATAAGAAGTTTTTCGTCCTCCGCGTTGGATAAAAAACCGCATTCCACGAGGACGGATGCGCTCTCAGTGCATTTGAGCATAAAGAAATCGCCCGTCAAAATTCCGTTCTTTTTTACGCATTCCTGCATGTCGTTTATGCTGTCCTGAACGGACTGAGCAAGCGCCTTTCCGCACGCGCTGTCCTTGTCGTAAAAGGCGAACGCGCCGCGCCTTGAAGACAGCGGACTGAAATTCTGGTGAATGGAAATAACCATATCTGCGTTATTTTCCTCGATAATGCTCTTTCTCGCAAGCATATCGCGCATTTTAAAGCCCTTTGCGGTAGTGCCGTATAGCCCCGCCTGGGTAGTGCGCGTCAGCACGCAGTTGAAGCCCGCGTTGGTAAAATACCCCTTGAGATACTTCGAAATCGCAAGGTTTATGGCGCTCTCTTTGACGTTGGTATTCACTCCGTTGACGCCTGCGTCTATTCCGCCGTGTCCCGGGTCGACGACGACGGTGGGCAGGGTGGAGGTTACTGTTGAAGCCTGAGCGCCCGAAACGTTGACGCATACGCCCAGGATAATGCCTGCCGCAATAATGCAGCAGACAGCGGCTATAATACCCTTTTTAACTACAAACATTTTCACGCTATATATTACTTTACAATTGCTTTTTTTATACCAAAGTGGTATAATTAAAATCGGAATTATGTTTAATCTCTTTTCTTGCATAACGCCTCAGCAGGCGAGGCAATTATCCCCTGTAACTCTTGCGTTCGTGGGCGACGCGGTATATTCTCTGTACGTCAGGAGCAAGGTCGTTTCAAGTTGCGACTATAAGCCTTGCGACCTGCAGAAAATTACCTCTGCCGAGGTTTCGGCAAGGGGTCAGAGCGCGTTGCTTTTTAAGATTGAAGAAAAATTCACGCAGGAAGAAAGCGAGATTTTCCATCGCGGCAGAAACGCAAAAAAATCGACTAAGAGCAAGAACGCCAGCGTTGCAGATTACAACCGTTCGACGGGGTTCGAAGCGGTGCTGGGCTATCTGTATCTGACGGGTCAGTACGAAAGAATTTCCCGTCTTTTGGAGGAACAAGAATGAAAACCGAGGGTAGAAACGCCGTTTTAGAGCTTTTAAAGACGGATATAACCATAGAAAAGATAATGATAGAAAAACAGCCGCAGGGCTCGCTCAACAAGATTTTCGCCGAGGCGCGCTCGCGCGGACTGCGCGTGCAGTTCGTCGATAAGCGCGTTCTGGACAAGGAGAGCGAAACGGGCAGACATCAGGGCTGTATAGCGATAACTTCCGATTACCGCTATTCGTCGCTTGACGAAATAATTTCCGCGCGCAGGGACGGCAACGGTTTTGTGATTTTATGCGACGGAATAGAGGACGTGCACAACCTCGGCTCTATCATAAGGGTAGCCGAGTGCGCGGGCGCGGACGGCGTGGTGATCCCTACCAACAACTGCGCAAGCGTGACCGAAGCGGTAATCCGCATCTCCGCGGGTGCGGCAAATCACGTTAAGGTTGCCAAGGTAAATTCGCTCAACCGCGCGATCGATCAGCTCAAGGACAGCGGCTATTGGCTGTATGCTCTCGAAGCCGACGGTACGAGCATTTACCAAGCCGATTTAAGCGGCAATATAGCTCTCGTAATCGGCGGAGAGGACAGCGGCGTAAAGCGCCTCACGCGCGAGAAGTGCGATTTTACTCTTTCGTTGCCCCTTTACGGCAAGGTCAATTCTCTCAACGCGTCGGTTGCGTTGGGTATCGCCGCTTACGAGGTAGTGAGAGCGAGGTTAAAATGAGTGACGAAGAGCTGGTTGCCGCATTTCAGAGCGGCGACAGAGCGGCAGGCGAAGAGCTTATGCTCGGCTACAAGACCGCGGTTCTGAAGGTTGCGCGAAGGTTTTTTCTTTCGGGCGGCGAGACCGAAGATCTGGTTCAGGAGGGAATGTGCGGACTCTATTCCGCAATGCTGAACTACAAGTCGGGCGACAGAGATTTTTCCGCTTACGCATACGCCTGCATTAAAAACAGAATATTGGACGTTGTAAAGGCGAATTCGAATTTCAAGAACGCCGCGCTCAACAACAGCCTGCCCATAGACGGCGAAGAGCGGCTGTATTCCCATCGCAGCAGTCCCGAGGACGAGCTCATCAATTCCGAGAGCGAAAGCGAGCTCAACTCGGTATTAAAGCGCAACCTCTCTCCGTTGGAATACAAGGTGATGTCGATGTACGTCGACGGCGTTTCGATGTCGGGAATCTGCGAGAGCTTAGGAAAGTCTTACAAGACTGTCGACAACGCCATAATGCGCGCCAAGCGCAAACTGCAAAAAATTTACAAGGGGGAATAAGATGGCTTATCTTGCGTTTTACCGCACGTTCCGACCCACGCGTTTCGAGGACGTGGTCAGGCAGGAACACATAGTCAGAATTCTCAAAAACCGTATATCGACGGGAAATATCGGTCACGCATATCTCTTCTGCGGTCCCCGCGGAACGGGTAAGACCACGCTTGCAAAGATATTTGCACGCGCAATCAACTGCGAAAATCCCGTAGACGGCTCGCCCTGCGGCGTATGTCCTACGTGTAAGGCGCTCGCTCAGGGCAACAGCCTTGATATTTCCGAAATAGACGCGGCATCCAACAACGGCGTGGACGAAATGCGCGACCTGCGCGAAAAAGTTCAGTATCCGCCCGTTACGGGCAGGTATAAAGTCTATATCATAGACGAAGTCCACATGCTCACGCAGTCGGCTTTCAACGCGGTGTTAAAGACGCTTGAAGAACCTCCCCGTCACGCGGTGTTCATTCTTGCCACGACCGAACCGCAGAAGATCCCCGCAACCATACTCTCGCGCTGTATGCGCTTCGACTTCAAGCTCATTCCCCAAGCCGATCTGGAGGAGCTTATAAAGAGCGTTTTCGACAAGATCGGCAAGGAATACGAAAGCGAAGCTATCTCCGAAATAGCAAGGGCGGGCGCTGGCAGCGCGCGCGACAGCCTCTCTATCGCGGATATGTGTTCTTCGTATTCCACGGGCAAGCTCACCTACGACGACGTGAACGCAGTTCTCGGCAACGCCGACTTTTCGTCTGTTGCCGACCTGTGCGGACAAATACTTTGTCAGGACGCGTCGTCCGCTCTGTCCTCGGTTGAAAGTATTCTTTCGACGGGCAAGAGCGTAGGGGTGCTGTGTAAGGATTTACTTACTTTCCTTAACAACCTCGCGATAGTTAAAATGTGCAGGAACGCTGCGCAGATTTTGAATATCCCTGCGGACAGATATAACAAGCTTAACGCTGTCGCGTCGGGTGTCGACGGGCATAAGATATTAAGGGTGACTGAAATATTGTCCGCCTGCGAAAGCGATATGCGCTTTGCGCTGAACGGCAGAATTACTCTGGAAACGGCGGTGTTAAAGTGCGCGATGCCCGATTCGGACTACGATATAGACGCGCTTTTAGGAAGAGTGGCTCTGCTTGAAAAGAAGCTTGAAGAGGGTGTAAAGGTACAGATTTCGTCGACTGCTCAGGCTTCGGCTCAGGCTGTTCAGGCTTCGGCTCCGGTTTCGTCAACTGCTCAGGTTGCGCCTAAGGCGGTTCGTAGTGAAGAGCGGGCTCGGGTTTTGGAAGAAGCTCCCGCTGTGCAGGAGCGCACTCAGGTTTCCGAAGTCGCTTCCGCTCCGCAGAAAAAGAGAGAAGAGTCGAGGGAAAAACTTGCTGCTTCACACTTTACCGAAGAGGAAAATTCCTTTGCGTCCCCTGTAAAGGCGGAAAGGGAAGCGCCTGAAAACAAATCTACTCAGCCCACGCTCTGGGAGACCGCTCCGCAGGATGAGCCTGTGCAGGTCGGGTCCCTTACGGAGGAGCAGAAAAAGCAGGTGTTCGGCAAGTTTTTGCGCCTGTTCAGAACGACCCGCCGCAACGCGGTGCTGTTCACGCTCTGTATGGATCTGGAGAGCACGTTCGAGGGCGACAAGATAATTTTTTATACCGATTCGGACGCGGTGTTCAAACCTCTCACGAGGGAGGACAACGCGAGATATATTTCGCAGGCTTTGGCGGAACTGGGCGTATTCTCGCACGAGGTGCGCTTAAAACCAAAGGAAGAAGATAAATATCAGAGTGCCGAAAGGCGCTTAAAGGAAAACTTTAAAGGTTTCGATATAGATATCAAATAAGCCGTTAAATCGGCAAAAATTACCGCTTTAGCGGTTAAAAAGGAGAATTGTTATGGCATATAGAGGCGGCGGCATGGGCAACATGCAGAACATTATGAAGCAGGCTCAGAAAATGCAGGAGCAGATGCAGGAAGTAGATAAAGAGCTCGAAGATTGGGAGATTGTGGGCACTTCGGGCGGCGGCGTTGAAGGCGACGAGACTGTCGTGGTTTACATGAACGCTAAAAAAATAATCAACGGTATAGAGTTCGGCAGCAACATTTCCGGCACGGTCGACCTGACCGACGAGGACGACGTGGAAATGCTTGAAGACCTTATTATGGCGGCTATCAACGACGGCTATAAGAAGGCGGAAGAGGTCTACAACGAAAAAATGGGACCGTTCGGTAACGCAGGCGGTCTGGGCGGATTGCTTTAAGGGATTTGCATGGACGTATTTATAGAACCTATCGGCAGACTGATAAACCAGTTTACCAAACTTCCTGGGGTGGGCAAAAAGACCGCCCAGCGGTATGCTTACAAGATAATCGGAATGTCCGAAGAGGAAGCTAAGGAATTTGCGCAGAGCATAACCGAATGTAAGCGCAAGGTGCGCTACTGTAAAACCTGCGGAAACTTTACCGAGGACGAGGTTTGCGACATCTGCAAAACGCGCGATAAATCGGTTATTTGCGTGGTTAAGGAGCCCAAGGACGTAATCGCAATGGAAAAACTCCGCGAGTTCAGGGGGGTATACCACGTTCTTCACGGCGTAATTTCTCCCATGGACGGCGTGGGGCCCAACGACATTCGCATAAAGGAACTGCTCGCCCGTATCGACGACAGCGTAACAGAGGTCATAATGGCGACCAATCCCGACGTAGAGGGCGAGGCGACCGCCATGTATATAGCCAAACTTATAAAGCCCTTGGGCGTAAAGGTTACGCGTCTGGCGCACGGCATACCTATCGGCGGCGAGCTTGAATATACCGACGAGGTGACTCTGTCGAGAGCTTTGCTTGAACGCAAAGCGCTTTAAACGCCGCATTTACGGCGCAATACTGCGTCGCGTAAAATTTTTTTCTCGGTCGTTTACGTCGTTGTAAACTCCCGTCGAAAAAAATTCCGCTCCTTGTCTTGCTTGCAACTACGGCGTTTAACCGTCAATCGGCGCAATACTACATTGCGTAAAATTTTTTTCTCGGTCGTTTACGTCGTTGCAAACTCCCGTCGAAAAAAATCCCGCTCCTTGTCTTGCTTGCAACTGCGGCGTTTAACCGTAAGTCGGGCAATACTACATTGCGTAAAATTTTTTTCTCGGTCGTTTACGTCGTTGTAAACTCCCGTCGAAAAAAATTCCGCTCCTTGTCTTGCTTGCAACTACGGCGATTAATCAAGCAATTTGAACACAAAATTTGGATAAAAATATGAAAATCAGCGTTCTGGGCTGTGGTAGATGGGGCTCTTTTCTTGCCTGGTATCAAGCCACGGTACTCAAAAACAACGTAATACTCTGGGGCGAGGAGGGCAGAAAATCCTTCGAGGCGCTGAAGAGCGAGGGTAAAAACGAATACGTTACCCTCGATAAAAGCATAAGCCTGACCTCGGATCTGGGACAGGCTATTTCCCAAAGCGAAATAATCATAATTTCCATCTCCGCGCAGTCTCTGCGCACGTTTATGCAAAAGGTCACTTCTTTCCCCGTAGAGGGCAAAAAGTTCGTGCTTTGTATGAAGGGCATAGAGGTTGAAACGGGCAAACGCCTCTCCGAAATCGTTGCGGAGAGCGGTATTTCTCCCGACGATATCGCCGTGTGGGTAGGCCCCGGTCATATTCAGGCGTTCTTAAAGGGCATACCAAACTGTATGGTCATCGACAGCGCGAATCCGGATCTCACAAGATACCTTGCCGACAACTTCAAGAGCAATCTTATTCGCTTCTACTACGGCAACGATTTAATCGGTACCGAAGTGGGCGCGGCGGCAAAGAACGTTATGGGCATAGTCGCGGGAATTCTGGACGGAAGCGGCTACGTCAGCTTAAAGGGTCCCTTAATGGCTCGCGGCGCAAGGGAGGTTGCAAGGCTCATTAACGCAATGGGCGGCAACGAGCTTTCGGCTTACGGACTGGCTCACCTCGGCGACTACGAGACCACTCTGTTCTCCGAATATTCAAACAATCGCCGCTACGGCGAAATGCTTGCCAAAGGGGAAAGGTTTTCAAAGCTTGCCGAAGGCGTAAGCACGGCGAAAGCTATGAAATTCCTCGGCGAAAAGTACGGCGTTGAAATGCCCATAACCGAAGCTGTTTACGAGGCTTGTTTTTTGACTCACGCCTTCGAAAACGGCGACGGGCGCAACGAATGTATGCAAATAATTTTAAAATTGTTTGAACGGCAAACAAAGTCCGAATTTTATAAAAACTGACTGCAAAATAATTGCCAAACAGCGCAGTTTATAATAAAATTATTTACGTTTTTATTACTACCTAAGTTTTAATTTTACCTTAAGAGGCTTTTATGTTAAGAAACGATTTAAGAAACGTGGCGATAATCGCGCACGTTGACCACGGCAAGACCACTCTTGTCGACGCAATGCTCAAGCAGAGCCACACCTTCCGTGAAAATCAGGCGGTTGACGAAAGGGTTATGGACTCGGGCGATCTCGAACGCGAAAGGGGCATAACCATTCTTGCGAAGAACACTTCGCTCCACTATAACGGCGTTAAAATCAACGTCGTCGACACCCCGGGTCACGCGGATTTCTCGGGCGAGGTTGAGCGCGTAATGATGATGGTCAACGGCGTTCTCGTCCTCGTCGACGCGGCTGAAGGCCCCATGCCTCAGACCCGTTTCGTAGTGCAGAAGGCGCTTGAAATGGGACACCGCCTTATAATCGTCGTAAATAAAATCGACCGTCCCGATGCGCGCCTGAACGAAGTGCAGGACGAAATTTTAGAGCTCTTGCTGGAGCTTGACGCCTCCGACGACCAGCTCATGAGTCCCGTCGTATGGTGTTCGGGCAGAGACGGCACGGCAACGTTGGATTTAAATACTCCCGGCAAGGATCTGACACCTCTCTTCGAGACCATACTTTCTCACATTCAGCCCATGGAAGTGGACGACGAGGGCCCCACGCAGATTCTCTGCTCGTCAATCGACTACAGCGACTACGTAGGCCGTATCGGTATCGGCAGAATCGAGCGCGGTAAGGTTGCGGCAGGTCAGTCCGTGGTTGTTACAAACTACAATAACCAGACCTTGAGACAGCCCGGCAAGATTGCCAACCTCTATCAGATAGAGGGCTTGAACAGGGTCAACTGCGATTCTGCCCGCGCAGGCGATATCGTATGTTTTTCGGGCCTTGAAAAAATCAATATAGGCGACACCGTCTGCTCTACGGACTGCGTAGAGCCTCACAAGTTCGTAAAGATTACCGAACCCACGGTTGAAATGACCTTCTCGGTAAACGATTCGCCGTTTGCAGGCAAGGACGGCAAGTGGGTAACCACCCGTCATCTGCACGACAGACTGTTCAAAGAACTTCTCCGCGACGTATCTCTGCGCGTTGAAGAGACGGGTTCGGCAGATTCCTACCGCGTCTGCGGCAGAGGCGAAATGCACCTCTCCATTCTCATCGAGAATATGAGAAGAGAGGGATACGAATTCCAGGTTTCCACCCCTCGCGTAATGTTCAAGGAAATCAACGGCGAAAAGTACGAACCTATCGAAAGACTGATCGTCGACGTTCCCGAGGACGCTACGGGCGCGGTATTCCAGAGCATGGGCAACCGCAAGGGCGAGCTTCTGCATATGTCTGCAGTCGGCTCCAGAACCCGCCTCGAATTCCTCATTCCCGCGCGCGGTCTGTTCGGCTATAAGTCGGAATTTTTGACCTCCACCAAGGGCGAAGGCGTTATGAACAGCGTGTTCTTCGAATACCAGCCCTACAAGGGCGAGCTTTCCCGCCGCGACACGGGCTCTCTCGTAGCGTTTGAAACGGGCGAAGCCGTAACCTACGGTCTGTTCAACGCTCAGGGCAGAGGCACTCTCTTCATCACCCCCGGCACGCCCGTGTACGAAGGTATGGTAGTGGGCGAGAACCCCAAGAACGAGGATATAAACGTAAACGTGTGCAAGACCAAGCACCTTACCAACACCCGTTCGTCCGCTTCGGACGACGCTCTGCGTCTGATTACTCCCAAGAGAATGAGCCTTGAAGAGTGTCTTGAATTCATCGGCGACGACGAACTTCTGGAAGTCACGCCCAAGAATATCCGCATAAGAAAGCGCATACTCGACTCCGAGCTTCGCGCCAAGGCAAACGCAAAGGCCAAAAAGGGTCTGTAATTTTTTAACTGAGTTATAATTTTTAACGCCCGACCGCAAAAGACGTTTGCGGTCGGGCGTTTAGCTTTCAGCCCTTAATCAAGGATTCGATTTTTTGCGCTTTTATCATAAAGGCGTTTTATTCATAAATTTGCCTTGCGCTTAATAAACTATTAAACAGAGTAGTTCAAGGTGGTTTATGGAGAGCAGCGAACAGCATATTTTAACGGTAGAAAACTGCAAAAAAATAACGGCGACGGGCATAGTCAGCGTAGATTCGTTTTCGCCCACGCGCCTTACGGTGACCTATTCGGGCGGCAGAATATCTGTGGAGGGGGCGGGAATGAAGATTACCGCGTTTTCAAAATCCACGGGCTCGTTCTGTGCGTGCGGCGAGATAAACTCGGTTAAGTACCTCGGCAGGGGCGAAAGCTTAAAAAAGAAGCTGTTTAAGTAATGCAGATTTTTATCTTTCTGGTCTGCACGCTGTGCGGCGCGGCGAGCGGTATAGTGTACGATATCTTTTATATTGCTCGCGTATTTATCTGCGGAGCGGACGGTTCGGCGTATACTTTAAAGGACAAGATTTTTACCGCCGTGTGCGATATTCTGTACTTTGCCGTACTCACCGCATCGTTCCTTTTCTGTTCGTATCTGTTCGATTTTTACGAATTGAGGCTGTATATGTTGGTTGCAACCGCGGCAGGCGCGCTGATTTATTTAAAAAGTTTTCATATAATCCTTGCAATTTGCATAAAGAAGGCGTATAATAAAATCAGGATAAATAAAAATAGGGGTAATCTCTCGCAATGAACGAAGAAAAGAAAAACAGAATAATTGCCGCGGTAACGGTTGCCTCGGTTATACTTGTCGTCGTTCTCGTGGCGGTGGCGATATATCAGATTGTGGATATATGTATGCTTCAGTCGCGCAAACAACAGCTTGAGCAGGAATACGAAGAGATCCTTCAGCAGATTGAAGAGAGCGAGGATTTAATTGATAAAATCGATCTTGAATACGACGAGGTTATGTATATACTCGCCTTAAAGAACGGCTACAAGCCGTCTACGGGTACGGGGAATTAAACTTAAATGAAAATTGCGGTAATAGACGTAGGATCAAATTCCGTTCGCCTTATGATGTGGGCGGACGGAAAAACTTTATATAAAAAGCTTAATACCACGCGCTTGGGCGAAGGTCTCAACGCTACGGGCGCATTGAGCGCACAGGCTATAGAGCGCACGGCTCAGGCGGTCGACTCGTTTATCAGGGAGGCGCGCTTTGACGGCGCGCAGGAGGTCTACGCCTTTGCTACGGCGGCTGTGCGTTCGTCGGTCAACGGCGGAGATTTCGTTGAAAGGGTCCGCCGTCTTTCAGGATTGGAAGTCGACGTAATAAGCGGCGAAAAGGAAGCGGAAATAGGTCTTTCAGGCGCGCTTGGAGGCGCGGACGGAGGCATAATCGACGTGGGCGGCGCTAGCACGGAAATTACCGTCTGCGACGGCGGCAAGGTGCTGTTCACCAAGAGCGTCAACGTGGGAACGGTACGCATCCACGACGCTGCCGACAGGGACAGACCAACCGCGGAAAAATTCATAGCCGGGCGCATAGCCGAATACGGCGAACACGATTTTTCGAAAATAAAGATGTATGCAATAGGCGGCACAGCTTCGCGTCTTGCCGCAGTCAAGCACGGCATAAAGGTGTACACTCCGTCGGTCTCCAACGGCACTACGCTATCGGTGGAGGAGGTGGGCAAGCTTGCGCACATGCTCCTGACCCTCCCTATCGAAGAGATAAGGGCGACCACGATCTGCACGACTTCCGCAGACGTAGTGGGCGGCGGCGCGTTGCTTCTCTACGAAATAATGAAAAAATTCCGCATAGCACAGATCACCGTGTCCGAAAGCGACAATCTCGAAGGCTACGCTGCATATATCGGTCAGCTTAAGGAGAACAAATGAAGAATGTAGTTTACGCGTTAACCGTTGTAATATCCCTGGCTCTGGCGGCGTATTGCGGCTTTGTATTCTGCACGCAGACGGTCATAGAGGGCGCAGGGCTGGAGAGCCTTATCCCTGCATACGTAGTGCTTATATTGCTCAGCGTGCTGTTCTCCGACTTCGCGCACGAGGGCGCGCACTATCTTGTCGGAGCCTGCTGTAAAATGGGCGTAAAGATGCCTAAAATCCGCTTTTTCCGTTCGTCCTCGCTCGAGGTTTACCCCAAGAGCGAAAAGCATATCAAGGGCAGAATGATTGCCACCGCTTCGGCAGGACTTGTAATTAACCTTGCCTGCGCGGTTGTCGGTGCGATTGCCCTGTTTGCGCCGCAGATACCTTCGTTTTTATGCGTGCTTTTGCCCTATTCGTTCTACTCGTTCGCTGTAAACGCTGTTCCGTTTGAATACGGCGGCGGCAAGACCGACGGACTTGTAATATGGGAGCTTATCAGAAACGACGACAGCGCAAAGGTAATGCTGGTTATTTTGAAGATTCAGGGAATGATGCAGTCGGGCGTAAAGCTTTCGCAGATTCCCGAAGCTATGCTCTTCGAAGTTCCTCAGCTTCCCGAGGACGATATAAACTATATAATTTTAACCCAGCTCCGCTACGAGTACTATCTTGAGAGGGGGAACGACACCGAAGCGTACAAATATTTCATGCGCTATAAGGAGCTCGTTCAGTATCTCCCGTCGGAATATAAGGAAAAGAAATAAAATAACGGGTACGCAGCCGCCGAAAGATTTTCGGCGGCTGCGTTTTTGTTGCGTAAAAATTAACTTACAGCCGCCGAAAAAACTTTCGGCGGCTATTACCGTTTCAGCTTATTCTGTACAGCCTGCCGAAGCAGTGCGGGCACGTCTCCGACCACATTGCCGCGCACTCCTTGCACACGTGATTTCCGCAGCGCGGACACTCGTAAATCTTATCGCAACCGTCAAAATCATCAAGCGTTTTGCATACCTTTTTTGCCATAAAAAAAGCGTGTGCAAACCGTGCGGATTCATACCTTAAAAAGGCAAAAAATCGTACCCCTCGGGGGGTGGAAAATACCTCTAATTTCTTGCTTTATTTATTATAATATGGTATAATAAATTAAAGCTAAAAAAGTATTTTAAAGAGGTATAAAATGCCCGAAAAAATTCAGTCAAATTACGACGCAAACAGCCTTAAAGCGCTCAAAGGTCTGGAACCTGTAAGGGAGCACCCCGGAATGTATATCGGACCTACTGACGAAAAGGGACTTCACTGTCTCGTGAGAGAGGTAATCGATAACTCCATCGACGAAGCGCTTGCAGGTTATTGCGACACTATAGAAGTAACCATTACGGCGGACGGAAGCTGTATGGTAAAGGACAACGGCAGAGGAATTCCCACCGGCATCAACGAGGAGGAGGGTATCAGCGGCGTAGAGCTCGCGCTTACCAACCTCAACGCCGGCGGTAAGTTCGGCGGCGGCAACAAGGCAGGCGGATACAAAATTTCTTCCGGTCTGCACGGCGTAGGCGTATCCTGCGTAAACGCGCTCTCCGACACTTTAGTTGCTGAAGTCTGCCAGAACGGTCATATTTTCCGTCAGGTATATCACTGCGGCATTCCCGAAGAGCCGCTTAAGATTGTCGGCGATACGGAAGAAACGGGTACTTCGATCTGCTTCCATCCCGACAACACGATGTTCGAAACCATCGACTTCAACTACGACACGTTAAAGACTCTCCTTCGCGAGCTGTCCTATCTCAACAAGGGCTTGAAGCTTACGTTGACCGACCACCGCGGCGAAACCGTCCGCACGGACAGCTTCTGTTACGAGGGCGGCGTAGTTCACTTTATCGAGGATATAAACAAGGGTAAAAACGTACTCTTTTCCTCCCCCGTGTACTTTGAAACCAGCGAGGGCGACGATAAATTCCTTGAAATAGCCATTCAGTACAACGACGGCTATACCGAACAGATTTTTCCCTTCTCAAACAATATCCGTCAGCCCGACGGCGGCACCCATTTGGAGGGCTTCAAATCGGCTTTAACCAAGGTCATAAACGACGCTGGTCACCGCCTGAACGTCCTAAAGGAAAACGACAAGCTCTCGGGCGAGGACGTGCGCGAAGGCATTACGGCAGTCGTATCGGTAAAGATTGCCGACGCTCAGTACGAAAGCCAGACGAAGTCCAAGCTCTGCTCGACCTACGTGCGTAACTTCGTTCACAAGGCGGTTGTCGATAAATTCGGTACCTATCTTGAAGAACACCCTGCCGAAACCAAGGAGCTTGTAATGCGCTGTATCACCGCCCAGCGCGCGCGCGACGCGGCAAGACTTGCGCGTGAAGAGACGCGCAGAAAGGGCGTTCTGGAATCCACAAAGCTCCCCGGCAAGCTTGCAGACTGCTCTGATAAGCGCCCCGAACTCTGCGAAATTTACATCGTAGAGGGCGACTCCGCAGGCGGTACGGCAAAGCAGGGCCGCGACAGACGCTTCCAGGCGATTCTTCCCCTCCGCGGTAAGATTTTGAACGTTGAAAAGGTGCGCATCAACCGCGTTCTCGAAAACGAGGAAATCAAGGCGATGATAACCGCGTTCGGCTGCGGAATTCAGGAGAACTTCGACGAAAGCAAGCTCCGCTACGACAGAATAATCATTATGACCGATGCCGACGTAGACGGCTCTCACATAAGAATTCTTCTGTTGACTTTCTTCTTCCGCTATATGCGTCCGCTGGTAGAAAACGGACACGTTTACGCCGCACAGCCGCCCCTTTACAAGGTTTCGGGCAAGGGCATTGAAGATACCTACCTCTACGACGACAAGGCGCTCGAGGACTTCCGTGCCTCGCACGACGGCAAGTTTGAGCTTCAGCGCTACAAAGGTCTGGGCGAAATGAACAAGGAACAGCTCTGGGAGACCACTATGGACCCCGCAAAGCGTACGCTTGTGAGAATTAACGTCGAAGACGCCGTTGAAGCCGACAAAATGTTCGCGCTTTTAATGGGCGAACAGCCCGAACTGCGCAGACAGTTCATAGAAGAAAACGCCAAGCTTGTTGAAGAGCTGGACGTATAAGGGGGATAGAGAGATATGGCTAAAAAACAAACCAGTCCCGAACTTACCGAAGAGTTTGTCAAAACTCTCGCAATGACAAAAATGCTCGAAGTCGAAGTCGACGAAGAGCTTAAAAAGTCCTTCATAGCCTACGCTATGGCGGTAAACGTTTCGCGTGCTATTCCCGACGTAAGAGACGGCTTAAAGCCCGTTCACCGCAGAATACTGTACTCGATGCACGATCTGGGTCTGTACTCCGACAAGGCGTTCCGTAAGTGTGCGCGTATCGTCGGCGACTGCCTCGGTAAATATCACCCCCACGGCGACTCGTCTGTATACGACGCTCTCGTCCGTCTTGCGCAGGATTTCACCATCAATATGCCCCTTGTAGAAGGTCACGGCAACTTCGGTTCGGTCGACGGCGACCCCGCCGCAGCAATGCGTTACACCGAGGCAAGGCTTGCAAAAATTTCCTCCGAAATGCTCAGAGATCTGGATAAGGAGACGGTTGACTTCTATCCCACGTTCGACGATACGGGTATGCAGCCTTCGGTTCTGCCCTCGCGTTTCCCCAATATGCTGGTAAACGGTTCGGACGGTATCGCCGTAGGTATGGCGACCAACATTCCTCCCCACAACCTCGGCGAGGTAATCGACGGCGTCTGCGCAATGATCGACAACCCCGATATAGAAATCGACGAGCTTATGGAGTATATCCCCGCTCCCGACTTCCCTACGGGCGCGCTCATAATGGGCAGAAGCGGCATAAGAAAGGCGTATAAGACCGGCCGCGGCAGCATAATCATCCGTTCGCGTTGCGAAATAGAGGAGTATCAGAGCGGCAATCAGTCGCGCCAGCGCATAATCGTCACCGAAATCCCCTATCAGGTAAACAAGGCCAAATTAATCGAAAATATAGCCGACCTCGTCAAGGACAAGAAGATCGAAGGTATCTCCGACATCCGCGAGGAATCCGACCGCGACGGTATGCGAATAGCCATCGAAATCAAGAAGGACGCAAACGCGCAGGTCGTGCTCAACCTCTTGTACAAGCACACCAACCTCCAGATTTCCGACGGACTTATAATGCTTGCCCTGGTAGACGGCACTCCCAAGATATTAAACTTAAAGGAATTCATATATTACTACCTCGAACACCAGAAGGACGTAATAGTGCGCAGAACGCGCTACGACCTTGCAAAGACCGAAGAACGCGCCCACATAATGCGCGGACTTGTAATTGCTCAGGCTTCGATTGACGAGGTCGTAGAGGTATGTAAAAACGCTACGGATAAGTCCGACTGCGTTGCAAAACTGACTGCAAACTTCGAGCTTGACGAACGTCAGGCAACCGCCGTTGCAGAACTCCGCCTTTACAGATTGTCTCATCTCGAAGTGGATAAGCTCAACGAAGAACTTGCAGGTCTCGAAGCGCAGATTGCCGACTTCAAGGATATCTTATCCAACGAAACCCGCGTTCTTGACATCATCAGGACCGACCTTCTGGAGATCAAGAGAAAGTACCCTTCGGAGAGAAAGACCGAAATCGCAGTGGACTACGGCGATATAGAGGACGCGGATCTGATTCCCGAAGAGCAGGTGGTTATATCGCTCACCCATTCGGGTTATATCAAGCGTCTGCCCGTTGCAGAGTATAAGGCTCAGCACCGTGGAGGAATGGGCGTCACCGCCCATAAACCCAAGGAGGACGACTTTGTCGAAACTCTGTTCGTCTGCTCCTCGCACGACGATATACTGCTCTTCTCCAGCCTCGGCAAGGTCTATTCGGTCAAGGGCTACAGCATACCCGAAGCGGCGCGCACCGCTCGCGGCAGGGCTATGGTAAACATAGTCCAGATTGCTCAGGACGAAAAGATAAGCGCGGTTATCCCCGTAAGAGAGAGGGGAGAGGGTTACCTTGTATTCGCAACCCGTCAGGGTCTAATCAAAAAGACCTCGGTTGAAGAATTCGAGCATATCAACCGCAACGGTAAAATCGCAATCAAGCTCAACGAGGGCGACGAGCTCATCTCCGTCCAGTTCACAAGGGGCGACGACGAGATTATGATAGCGTCCAAGGGCGGCAAGTGCATACGCTTCAACGAAAGCAATATCCGCGCAATGGGCAGAACCGCCGCAGGCGTAAAGGCTATGAATATCGGCGAGAACGACGCGCTTGTAGATATGCTTGCGGTAGACCCCACCAAGGACGTCTTAACCGTAACCACAAACGGCTACGGCAAGCGCTCAAAGCTTGAAGATTACCGCGTTCAGGGACGTGCAGGAAAGGGCATTAAAGCAGGTACGTTCAACGAGGCCACGGGCGAGCTTGTAAACCTTAAGCAGGTCACCGACGAGGACGACTTGATGCTCATCTCCGACGGCGGCACGATAATAAGAATGCACTGTCAGGACATTTCAACGATCGGCAGAGCGGCAAAGGGCGTGCGCCTGATGCGTCTTAAGGACGGCAAGGTTGCGACCGTAGCAATTACAGAGCGCGACGACGAAGCGGAAACCGTAGCGCCCGAAGAGACCGCGGCAGACCTCTCCGCAGAGGAGCTGGCTTCCGACGGCGAGGAATAATACCTGTTTTGCAACAGGAATAACCGCCTTTGCAGGGCGATAAAATTACTCTGCGCTACTGATCAAATACGTTCATCAGAATTATTAAAATAACCCGCCGAAGCGCATTACTGCGCTTCGGCGGGTCGTTTTGTCAAGATGAATGTAAGTACGGCTTAAAATCATTATGATGGAATTTGAAAATAAATACGATTAAAACCGAATTAAAACAGCCCGACCGCACGAATTTTCATGCGGTCGGGCGACTATAATCAGCTAAATAATAAGATTAAAATTTTTGCGTATCAGCTTGCCGATTTGCTTATTTCCAGCGTATCGGGTTTTTTACCCGTGGACGACGGCATCAGTATCTGCATAATCTTTATAAGCGATTGCGACAACGGGAACGCCGCTTCGATAGCCACGGCGACGATAAGCAGCTTGGGATAATCCCAGGTCAGCGTCGACCACTTGATTTCGTCGTTTACCATATACAGCATATCCGAAATAAACGGCACCGTAAGCGCAACGGCAACGCACGCGACCATAGACACAAACAGCACTAGTCGGTATCCGTTGAACGGCTGACATACTCTGTAGAGCATAACCAGACCGGAGAACGTGAGCGCCATCATACACATGGGAACGTAGTACAATTCAAACTCCGTCGGGTTGAAGAAGTAGATCATATACATCGCCACAACGCAACAAATCATCAGCACTGCGCCGGCTACGGCTCGGCTCATGACGTGCGTTATAAACTTACCTTGCACTCTCTCGTTGTTGGGTTGCAGCGCAAGGAAGGTGGAGGGCACGCCGATGACGAATATTTCCAGAAGCAACATATTGCTCGGCATAAACAGATAGGGTATCTGCCAGATTGCCATACACAGGAAAGCCAGAAGTCCCGTAAACAGCGTCTTCATAAGATAGAGGGAGGATGAGTTTTTAATATTATTGATAACCCGTCTGCCCTCCGCAACGACCTTGGGCATAGATGCGAAGTTGTTGTCGGTAAGCACAAGGTGGCTTACGTTTCTCGCCGCTTCGCTACCCGAAGCTACCGAGATAGCGCAATCGGCTTCCTTCAGCGCAAGTATATCGTTGACGCCGTCGCCCGTCATTGCAACCGTGTTGCCTTCGCTCTTGATCGCGCGCACAAGCACAGCCTTTTGTTCGGGGGTAACTCTGCCGAAAACCGTGTACTTGTTTGCAACGCTTTCAACTTCCTTATCGTTCAGACCTTCAAGCGAAATAAACTTATCCGCGTTTTCAATGCCCGCTCTCTTTGCCACTTCCGAAACGGTAACAGGGTTGTCGCCCGAAATAACTTTTACGGCAACGTCGTTCTGTCTGAACCACTTAATGGTATCAACGGCGTCCTCGCGGATATTGTCTGCAATAGAAATTATTGCAATGGGCTTCATCAGTGTGGGCAGCTTATCGCCCACGATAGGTGTAACCGAGTGCGCCAGAACTATAACTCTCAGACCCATCTGAGCGTACTGCTTGACTATTCTGTCCACCTTAATGGGCATGGGCTTAAGCACGAATTCGGGCGCGCCCATACAGAACGTTCCAACGTCCTCGAAGGTTACGGCTGAAAGCTTTCTTTTGGAGGAGAAGGGTATTTTTGCCACTGCGGACAACACGTCGTTGTGTCCGAAATGGTTTGAAAGAGCAATGGAGGTCTGGTTGTTGTCGTCAAGAGCGGCAAGCATACTGCCCATAATATCGTTCAGCGAATACTCGCCCACGGTATTAAGGATTACGCAGTCGTTAACCTTCATTCTGCCGTCGGTAATTGTGCCCGTCTTGTCAAGGCATAAGACGTTGACTCTTGCAAGCATCTCCAACGAATACATATCCTGAACGAGAGTGTGGTTCTTACCCATCTTAATGACGCCCAATGCAAGCGCGACCGAGGTCAGGAGCATCATGCCCGACGGAATCATACCGATTACAACCGTACAGGTACGCTGTATAGCATAGTTGATTTCTTTGCTGAAAATAAAGTCGGTAACGCCCGCGGCTGCCGCGTCGACGTTAGCGTTGTAGGTGGTAAAGAACATTCCTATAGCAATGGGAATGATCAGTATGCCGACAGCCTTTATAATCATCTTTATCGAATTCATCAGCTCGGAGTTAGGTCTCTTGTACTTTTTAGCCTTGGCTGTCAGTTTTTCAAGATAGGTCTCCTTGCCGACCTTTTCAACGCGGAACTTGCCGTTGCCGCTCGCGATGAAGCTGCCTGCGTACAGAGTATCGCCGATCTGCTTTTTTATAGCTATGGATTCGCCCGTAAGAAGGCTTTCGTTGACCTCGACCTGACCTTCCGCCAGAATACAGTCGACGGGAACCTGATTTCCGAGCTCTAAAATAAGCACGTCGTCCATAACTATTTCGTTTGAAGGCACTTCAACCGTCTCGCCGTCACGGACTACCTTATAGGTGGCGCCCGTCAGAATGGACAGCTTATCAATGGTCTTTTTAGAGCGGATTTCCTGGAAAATACCCAGAATGATATTCGCGCCCGTAATAAAAATTACAAGATAGTTCGAAATACCCTTGGTTCCAGCAATCAACAGCGCAAAGAACGCCAAAAGACACAGGAGGTTGAAGAAGGTGCAGATATTGCTGATAAATATACTCGCGTAGGATTTGGAGTATTTTTTATTCGTATCGTTGAACAGAAACTGACGGAATCTCGTTTCAACCTGAGCGGCGTCGAGACCCTTATTCAGCTTTGGCGAAAATCTTTCAACCTTGGTGTTGACTTTATACTTGGGGTGGCGCTTGAAATAGCGCATCAGCTTATCTTTGTCGAACGCGTCCTTCGCGACTGTGGGAGTCTCCGTGCTGAGCTCTTCGCTGTCTTTGGTGCTGTCCGAATCGAAAAGACTGTGCGAAGCGGTCGCGTCGGCAGCAGCGGTTTCAGGTTCTGCGGCTTTATCGGCGGCTTTTTTCTGCGTGCTCCTTGCGCGCGAACGGGCAGGCTTTGCAGTACTTTTCTGCGCGGAATCTTCAGATTGCCCGGTTTTTGTCTGTTCGTCGGGATTTGCGGCAGCGTTTTCGCCTTCAACCTCTTTCAGAGTCGGCTCTTCCGAATTTTCTCCGTTTTTCGGAATCTGACTTTCGGGCGGATTATCGACTGGTTTTTTTGCAGTTGACTTATAGTAAATCTTGCTCATATTAATCCGTGTACGGCTATCGGATAATTTGCATATCCCTCGCCGTAATAATTATTTAATATAATTAAGTATAACATATCGCTTACATTTTTTCAATTAAATCAAGCGTATTTCATTTGCATTTCGGCATATTTTAAAGTATAATATTGCCAATAAATAACTAAGGCGTTTGCAGCGTTTGCGCTTACGCCCGATTTTCTTCGGAGAAATATATGATTGACGTAAATCTCATAAGGACAAACCCCGATTTAGTCAGGGAGAACATCAGAAAAAAGTTTCAGGATAAAAAGCTTCCTTTAGTCGACGAAGTTATCGCTCTCGACGAAAAGAAGCGTGCTCTTCAGCAGGAGGGAGACAGCCGCCGCGCACAGCGCAACAGCTATGCAAAGCAGATAGGCGCGTTAATGCGCGAGGGTAAAAAGGAAGAGGCGGAAGAAGTTAAGCGCCTCTCCAAGGAAAATAACGACAGAGTAGCAGAAATCGAAAAGCAGTCCGCCGAAGTCGAAGCCCAGCTCAAAAAGGATATGATGGCTATTCCCAACATTATCGCTGACGACGTGCCCATCGGCAAGGACGACAGCCAGAACGTGCAGTGGAATACCTATCTCGAAGCTAAGGAAAAGCCCTTCGAAGTTCCCTATCACGTCGACATTTTAGAGCGTCTTTCGGGCATCGATCTCGACGCGGCAAGACGCACCAGCGGCAACGGCTTTTATTACCTTACCGGCGACGTAGCCCGTCTTCATTCGGCAATACTCACCTACGCACGCGACTTTATGATCGACAAGGGCTTCACCTACTGCATACCTCCCTTTATGATAAGAAGCGACGTCGTTTCGGGCGTTATGAGCTTTGAAGAGATGGAAGGCATGATGTATAAAATAGAGGGCGAGGATCTGTATCTTATCGGCACGAGCGAACACTCTATGATAGGCAGATTTATGAACACTACCATTGACGAAGCTCAGCTTCCCTTGACTCTCACCTCGTATTCGCCCTGTTTCAGAAAGGAAAAGGGCGCGCACGGACTCGAAGAGAGGGGCATATACCGTATTCACCAGTTCGAAAAGCAGGAAATGATAGTAATCTGCAAGCCTGAAGAGAGCGAAGCTTGGTACGAAAAGATGTGGTCTTACACTGTAGAATTGTTCGTATCCATGCAGGTTCCCGTAAGGACGCTGGTATGCTGCTCGGGCGACCTTGCAGACCTTAAGTACAGGAGCCTTGACGTAGAGGCGTGGAGCCCCCGCCAGAAGAAATATTTCGAAGTGGGCAGCTGCTCCAACCTCACCGACGCTCAGGCAAGAAGACTGGGCATAAGATATAAGGACAGCAAGACGGGCAAGAACGCCTTTGCTCACACCCTGAACAACACGGTAGTCGCTCCCCCCAGAATGTTGATTGCATTCCTTGAAAATCATCTTCAGGAGGACGGATCAGTATTCATTCCCGAACCCTTGAGAAAGTATATGGGCGGACTCGAATATATCAGACCCAAAAAGTAATTAAAAGATTAACGCGCGGAAAAAATTTTCCGCGCGTTAGTTTATATTCTGCGGTAAAGGTTGCAATAGCTGATTAGTTTTGTTATAATAGATGGGTATGAACACTGTCTTTTTCGATATAGAGTGCGCAAGCGTATACAAAACCACTGCAAAAATATGCGCATTCGGCTACGTTATATGCGACGAACAATTTAATATAATCAAAAAAGAAGATATTTTAGTAAACCCAAAGGGTAAGTTCCACCTTACCGACGGCAGCGGCGAACAGCGGCACCGAGCATATGTTTTTTGCCGTTTGCCTTGATGATACCGTGATTGGATACATAGCCATTAACATTAGAGGAAACGGACACGAGATCGGCTACTGCTTCCACTCCGCATACCACGGCAAGGGCTACGCAAAGGAAAGCCACTTGACGCTCATTGACTATATGCGTGAGCTTGGCATCACAAGGCTGACCGCAGGAACGGCAATCAATAATACGCCCTCGGTTTCGCTTCTCAAATCCTTGGGCTTTGAGCTGATCGAAACGGAAAAGGTGTCCTTCTATAAGGATGCAAACGGTAACGATATTGTGTTTGACGGCGGTATTTTTGAATTGAATTTATAATAAGGAGCTTACCTATGAGCGAGATTAAGCACGAGTCACTCGACAACATACCTAAAAGCCATAAGAATGAACACGAGGGTTACGAATACTATCGCTGCAAGTTTGTTCCTTTTGGTGCTGCTAAAAACTCTTTGGTTAGTATCTATGAGATCCCTCCGAAGAAAGCGGCATACCCTTACCATTACCACCACAACAACGAGGAAACATTCTATATTATCAGCGGCGAAGGCGTTTTAAGAACTCCGAATGGCGAACGCAAAGTTAGCGCAGGAGATCTTCTGTTCTTTCCTACCGGTGCGGAAGGTGCGCACAAACTGACAAATTCATCTGAAACAGAAAACCTTGTTTATATCGACTTTGATGTAGTACACGATGTAGATATTACTATCTATCCCGATTCTGACAAAATAGGCGTTTGGGGTATGGGAATCAACAAGCTCTATCTGCGGGCAAGCGATGTGGACTACTATGACGGAGAATAAAAATGAAAATTGCACTTACCTCGGCACGAATTGTTGACCGAGATATAAACTATAATCTGTCGCAGATGCAACGCTACATGAAAGAAGCAAAAGCGATGGAAGCTGACCTTGTTTGCTTTGGCGAAGCCTTTCTGCAAGGCTTCAATGCGCTCTCGTGGCAGTATGAAGAAGATAAGAAAATAGCATTGACCACTTCCTCGCCGGAGTTTATGCAAATAAAAGCGCTGACGAAAGAAATTGGCATTGATGTTTTGCTTGGATATAATGAGCTTGACGATGATACGCTCTATTCCTCGTGTGCTCTGATTGCTGATGGCACGATCATTCACAACTACCGTCGTATTTCAAGAGGGTGGAAAGAATACTCAAAGACCGATGAACACTACAAAGAGGGTTCGTCGGTTGAAGTCTTTGGCTATAAAGGCAAGAAGTGTGTTATTGGTCTGTGCGGAGATCTGTGGGATTATCCCGAACGCTTTGCTCTTGGCGAAGATCTTCTTTTGTGGCCCGTATATGTGTGCTGGACAAAAGAAGAATGGGAAAACAGCGGCAAGAGAGAATATGCGGAGCAAGCAAAGCTGTGCTGCGAGAACACATTGTACGTTAACTCTATTTGTGACGGTGATGCTTTTGGTGGCGCAGCTCACTTCCTTGGCGGTTTGGTTCAGAAAGAACTGCCAATCCTCAATGAAGGCTTGCTTATTGTAGAAATTTAGAGGTTAGAAAAAATGTGGTCTTACACGGTTGAACTGTTCGTATCCATGCAGG
>JBJEUX010000024.1:79282-85703 GCA_051884055.1 Candidatus Coproplasma sp. | reverse complement strand
ACAGCGATAAGCTGGGTAAGCGAACCGGTGGGAACGGGTACGCGCTGTGCGCAGCCGTCAAGCACGCCGTTGAGTTCAGGAATAACAAGACCGATAGCCTTTGCAGCGCCCGTGGAGTTGGGAACGATGTTAACGGCAGCAGCTCTTGCTCTTCTGAGGTCGCCCTTGCGGTGAGGACCGTCGAGAACCATCTGGTCGCCGGTGTAAGCGTGGATAGTGGTCATGTAGCCCTTCTTGATCTTGCAGAGCTTGTTAAGAGTATCTGCCATAGGAGCAAGGCAGTTGGTAGTGCAGCTTGCAGCAGAGATAACGGTATCGGTTGCCTTCAAGGTCTTTTCGTTTACACTGTAAACAACGGTAGGAAGATCGTTGCCTGCGGGAGCAGAGATAACGCACTTCTTAGCGCCGGCCTTGATGTGAGCGGAAGCCTTTTCCTTAGAAGTATAGAAACCGGTGCACTCAAGAACAACGTCTACGCCGATTTCGCCCCAAGGAAGGTTTGCAGCGTCCTTTTCAGCATAAATTTTGATAGTCTTGCCGTTAACAGTGATAGAATCTTCTCCTGCCACTACGGACTCAGCATACTTGTATCTGCCCTGTGCGGAATCGTACTTAAGAAGATGTGCAAGCATTTTGGGGCTGGTAAGGTCGTTGATTGCAACGATTTCATAGCCTTCAGCATCAAACATCTGTCTGAAAGCGAGACGACCGATACGACCAAAGCCGTTGATAGCAACTTTTACATTTGCCATAATAAATAATTCCTCCGAATTCATAAATTTTTAAGCGATATAATTATATCAAATTACTTTATTCAAGTCAACAATTATTTTTATTTTTTGGTTAAAACTGTAACTGCAAATAAAATACAAAAACCGAAAATATTTTTCAACCGATTGAAAATCGGTACAATCTTGATTATGCACGAAAATAAAATATTTATTTTCAAAATGTACTTGAAATTTATGGAAAAAAGCATTATACTAAAATAGTAGATTGTTAATGCAATTTACACCAGAAAATTAAAATGTTTCGGAGGATTTTTATGGGTTTAGTAACAGCAAAGGAAATGCTTGAAAAAGCACGTGACGGAAAATACGCGGTTGGTCAGTTCAATATCAACAATCTCGAATGGACAAAGTCCATCCTGCAGACTGCTCAGGAACTTAACGCTCCCGTAATTTTAGGCGTTTCCGAAGGCGCGGGAAAATATATGACCGGTTTCAAGACGGTTGCCGCAATGGTTAAAGCTATGATTGAGGAGCTTAAAATTACCGTTCCCGTTGCTCTTCACCTCGACCACGGTACGTACGAAGGCTGCTATAAGTGCATCAAGGCAGGTTTCAGCTCAATAATGTTCGACGGTTCGCACTTCCCCATCGAAGAAAACGTTGCAAAGACAACCGAACTCGTTCACGTTTGCAACCAGCTCGGTCTCAGCCTCGAGGCTGAAGTAGGCGCTATCGGCGGCGAAGAAGACGGCGTTGTAGGCAAAGGCGAATGTGCAGATCCCGAAGAATGCAAGACTATTGCAGACCTTGGCGTTACGATGCTTGCAGCAGGTATCGGCAACATTCACGGCAAGTACCCTGCAAACTGGCCCGGACTTTCGTTCGACACTCTTGCAGCAGTTAAGGAAAAGGTCGGAGATATGCCCCTCGTTCTTCACGGCGGCACAGGTATCCCCACCGACCAGATTAAAAAGGCAATTTCGCTCGGCGTTGCAAAAATCAACGTTAATACCGAATGTCAGCTTGCATTCCAGGAAGCTACGAGAAAGTACGTTGAAGAAGGCAAGGACCTTGTCGGTAAGGGCTTCGACCCCAGAAAGCTTCTTGCTCCCGGCGCTCAGGCAATCAAGGATATCGTAAAAGAAAAGATGGAAATCTTCGGCTGCATAGGCAAGGCTTAATTTAATTTCCGAATAGGTAAGACGGCGCCGTCGCGATACGCGACGGCGCCTTTATTTAATAAAATCCGTATTTTTGAGCAAGCTATTTTTATGCAGAAAAAAATTTTCCCGACGCTTACCGTCTTTGCGGTATTTTGCTTGCTTTTATGCGCATTTAAAATAGATTATCAATCTTCGGTAAAAAGTCTCACCCATCCGTATATCAATACTTACGTGTGCACCCAGGCACGGTTGGGCGACGAGGACCTGCTTGAAAAATACGAGTATTTTAAAATTACGTTTTTAGACACCAAGGAGCTGGAAGTATCGTTCAAAAGAATCGGCGGGAAAGAACACTCCTACACCTGCCCCTACTCTTATAACGATAAAACCCGCGAATTCTCCGCAGAAATAGGCATCTTAGGATTTAATTTCAGACAGTCAACTACCATTGAAAACGGTAAATTCTCAATCAGTATGCCGATTTTTACAAAACAGTTATTTATGCTGTTTGAAGTAAAATAACAACATACAAAATTTTCAAGGCGGCGGAAAGTTCCTTTCCGCCGCCTGCATTATAAACTTAAATTTAGCCCTTGAAGTTACCCGTAATTTCTTCTACGCCTTCGTTTTCGATCTTATTGAAAATCGCTTCGTCGGTCTTTTTCGTCGCCTCTTCAATAGAGGACTTTTCGCTGCTTAAAATATCTTCAATAGTAACCTGCCCCTCCGTCGCTCCGCCAAGCAACCTTCTGGTTTCTTCATCGTAAAACGCAAGGTCGTACTCCATTTTCGTTATCTTATCATCCGAATACGCCTCTAAAAGCCTTTGCCTTTCGTTCAATTTAATTTTTCTCTGCTTTGCATAATACAAAATATAGGCGGTAAGCAAAATTAAAAATACTCCGCCGCTGCAAATCATAATAATATAAATCGGTTCCATACGCTGATTTTACTACTAATTTAAGATAATGTCAACATTTAATTAAATTTCTCCGTTGTAAAACTCATAACACGCGTTCAGCCACGCTTAAAAACATAAAGAGAGTCAATAATCAATATAATATTGATATGAAGAAAATTATGTTTTGCGGCGGCGGAAGCGCAGGTCACGTTATACCGAATATCGCTCTGTATGAGCAACTTAGAGACAGATATGAGATATGCTACGTTGGAACAAACTCAATCGAAAAGAGCATATGCACAAAATACGGGTTGAAGTTTTACGAATTTAACGCCGCCAAGCTTGTAAGAGGTAAGATATTTTGCAATCTTACTCTTCCTGCAAAAGTAATAAAAGGCGAACGGCAATGCGAAGAAATAATTAAGGACGCACGCCCCGACTTACTCTTTTGTAAGGGCGGATACGTCTCCTTTCCCCCTGCCGTTGCGGCAAATAAGCTTGGAATACCCGTACTTACGCACGAATCGGATATAAATATCGGACTGGCAAACAAGCTGATTTCAAAAAAGTGCAAGCGCGTTCTTACGGCATTTCCCTCCACTGCAAGTAAATTAAAAAACGGAATTTACACGGGAACGCCGCTGAGACTCAATCTGTTCAAAAGAGACAAAATTATGGCAAAGCGCGAATACGGTTGCGACCTGAGACCTACCGTTATAATCTTCGGCGGCGGAAGCGGTTCAAAGGTTATAAACAGCGCTGTAAGGCAGGTTGCCGCAGAGCTGTGCAAAAAATATAATATCATACACGTTTGCGGCAAGGGAAACAAAGTATATTCCAATATATACGGATACAGGCAGATCGAATATATCGAGGATATGGGCACGGCTTACGCCGCGGCGGACTATGCCGTAGCCAGATGCGGAGCAAACTCTGCAAACGAGCTTATAGCTTTAAAGATACCTACTCTGTTTATTCCGCTTCAGAACAGACGTAGTCGTGGCGATCAGATTGCCAATGCCGAGTACTTTAAAAAGCGAGGATTGTGTCACGTAATGCAGCAAAAAGAATTGAACGGAAATAATTTACTTGCCGCTATTGAAGAGCTCATTGCAGACGGAAAGTTAAAAACCGCGCTTAAAGAAAAAGTCTTTAAGCGCGGTAATGAAAGAATTATTGAAGAAATAGAATATTATTTAAAATAAATAAGACGCTATTCTTTACGCGATCAGTCCCTCAATCAAAATTTTAAGACCTATTGCAATAAGGACCAAGCCGCCGATAATTTCTGCAACGGAAGCTTTATTCCTGAACAGTTTACCGACTTTATATCCCAATACGATGCCTATCGTTGATATACAGAGAGTAGTAACTCCGATAAGAGAGACGTACAACCAGATATTTGCCGTAGTAATGCCTTCCATTGCAAGCATACTGAGTCCGACGGCAAGCGCGTCTATACTTGTAGCGACGCCCTGCACGAGGACTTCAGCAAACGAAAATTTCTTAGTCTGAAGCTCCTGTTCGGGGTGACGGACTTCCTTAATACCGTCAAACACCATTTTACCGCCGATAAACAAAAGCAAAACGAAAGCTACCCAATGATCGTACGCTTCGATGTATTGAATAAAGAGTGAACCGAGGAAGAATCCGATAAGGGGCATTGCTGCCTGGAACACACCGAACGTTACGGGAATCACTGCGCCCTTACGCTTATTTAAATCGCCGTATACCATGCCGTCGCAGATTGAAACTGCAAACGCATCCATTGAAAGTGAAACGCCAATTAAAAATACTTCTAAAATTAAAACCCACATACAAATAAATTATACTACTTTTTATGCTGTATGTAAATACATTATATATAATTTTTATAAAAATAAAAGACGATACCGAAGTATCGTCTTTTATTTGGTTGAGGTGACGGGGCTTGCGCCTTGAGCGGACGCGCATGGTTGACAGCCCAAACCGAGGGCTGTCAAGTCTTCGGTAGATTCCTCAGACCTGCGCAAACTAAGTTTGCTTGCCTCCCCTCAAGTCCCGTATTTTCTCAACACAGAAAAATAAAAGACGATACCAAAGTATCGTCTTTTATTTGGTTGAGGTGACGGGACTTGCGCCTTGAGCGGACGCGCATGGTTGACAGCCCAAACCGAGGGCTGTCAAGTCTTCGGTAGATTCCTCAGACCTGCGCAAACTAAGTTTGCTTGCCTCCCCTCAAGTCCCGTATTTTCTCAACACAGAAAAATAAAAGACGATACCAAAGTATCGTCTTTTATTTGGTTGAGGTGACGGGACTTGAACCCACGACCTTCTGGTCCCTAACCAGACGCGCTACCAAACTGCGCTACACCTCAATGCCGTTCAACGTTAGCTATTATACTAAAAATTTTACCAAATGCCAAATGATTTTAGGGTATATTTTTAAAATTTTTGAATAATTTTGAAATTAATTATTTTTATTAATCTAAAAAAATTTGTCTGATCCAAAATTCTACCTGCTACTATACTTCGAATTGATATTAATGATAAATTTGTTTATAAGCCCGTCTTACATTAATCATTATTTTGCATAATCAAAAAATAATTTGCATTGCCACGTAATTTTGATATAATAGCGTTAATGAAAATAATATTGAAACAGAACTTAATTATGAAAAATTGTTGAAGGTAAAAATATTATGAATATAGAGGAACAATTTAACCTAATTGCTGAAGAATATGATTGTAACCGAAGAAAATTTATTCCTTGCTTTGATGATTACTACGAAAATTCAACAAAATTTATTCTTTCAAATGCTGACAAGCCTAATAAGGTTCTGGATTTAGGTGCCTGAACAGGCCTGCTTACTTATTATTGGTACTTACAGTGCCCGTCAGCCGAATATACTTTGGTAGATATAGCATACGAAATGCTTGATATATCAAGAAAAAGATTTTCAGGAATAAAAAACGTGCATCATATAATAATGGACTATACGAAGGAACTTCCTGAAGACAATTTTGATTCCGTTATATCAGCATTATCCATTCATCATTTAGACGATGCACAAAAAGAGAATTTATTTATAAATATTTATAATACGCTGCCGGACGGGGGAATATTTGTGAATTATGACCAGTTTTGCGCAGATACCCCTATGATGAATAATTGGTTTAATTCGTTTTGGGAGTATCAGCTGTATTCCAGCGGATTAACTGAAAGAGATATTGAGCTATGGAAAGAACGCAGAAAATTAGATAAGGAGTGTTCTGTCGAAGCAGAAATACAGATACTGAAAAGATGTGGATTTTCTGATGTCAAATGTATCTATTCTTATCACAAATTTTCTGTAATTATTGCAGTTAAGTAACTAAAACGATAGCTATAAATTTCAATATATTTCGACCAAAAAATAAAAGCCCCACAAGGGGGCTTTATTTTTTGGAGCAGGCGACGGGAGTCGCGCCTTGGGCGGACGCGCACGGTTGACAGCCCAATCCGAGGGCTGTCAAGTCTTCGGTTGTTTCCTCAGACCTGCGCAAACTTTGTTTGCTTGCCTCCCCTCGACTCCCGTATTTCTGTGAATTTCCAAAAAATAAAAGCCCCACAAGGGGGCTTTATTTTTTGGAGCAGGCGACGGGAG
>JBJEUX010000024.1:3090-79182 GCA_051884055.1 Candidatus Coproplasma sp. | reverse complement strand
AAAAATAAAAGCCCCACAAGGGGGCTTTATTTTTTGGAGCAGGCGACGGGAGTCGAACCCGCCGTAATCAGCTTGGGAAGCTGACGCCATACCGCTAGGCGACGCCTGCATTCATATTTATTATAATATAGCACTTTTTATGCCTGTTTTACAAGCAAATTGTTAAGTAAAGTTTAAAAATTTTCAGATTGGCAAAACATTATTCAAGGAGATATCTATGAACCCTTTGAAAGAAAAATGTAAAAAACTAGAAAAGAATTTTTTACCGCTAAAAAAACTTTATCCTAAAAGCTACAACAAAGAAACCACTTCACCCTACACCAAAACCCGAATAATCCTAATGAACGGCACAGAATTTGAATCTGCCTGGTTTATGCATCAATTTGCACGCCACTGTGAAGAACGCGAAATCCTGGAAGCGCTTGCCATTATACGCCGTCAGGAACAGCAACAGCAGAAACGCATAAGCTGCTTAAAACCGATCAACGAAAGCATTCTTGAAACAACTGTCGGCTATGAGCAGCTTGCCATAGATTTAACGGCAACTCTTGCAATCAATGAAAAGGACGAAAACAACGTCAAGGCATTAAATTTTGCTTTGTTGGAGGATTTTGACCACCTCTACCGCTACGCCAATCTTTTAAAGATCGACAAGGGGATTGACGCGGATGTTCTCGTCGGTAAATTTACTGAAATAATGCCCGGCCGCCCTACCATTGCCGAACACCGCTATCCTGCCGACGACGTTAAATCGCACATGAACGGAAATAATGCCGACTTATATTCCAAACTTGTTACGGCAACTATTACCGCCGCGGAACAGCAGACTATGAATTATTATATGAATATTGCTCAGTGGTACAAAAACGACCTTGGGCGCAAGCTGTATGCCGAGATTGCGATGATTGAAGAAGCGCACGTTACGCAATACGAAAGTCTTAAAGACCCAACGATGAGCTGGCTTGAGCAATGGACTCTGCACGAATACTGCGAATGTTGGCTTTACTATTCTTTTATTAACGACGAAAGCGACGAAACAATAAAAAAGATCTGGGAAGAACACTATAAAATGGAGGTTTGCCACCTTAAGACGGTAGTCGGCTTGCTTAAAAAATACGAAAATACAGACTATACCTCTGTAATCGGAGACGGCGAATTCCCTAAACTTTTAAAGCTCGGTAGCAACAAGGATTATATCCGCAGAGTGCTCGGGAGCACGGTAACGTTAACTTCAGACGGTGCGGACTATAAGGACGTAAAACGCCTTCCCGACGACCACAAATTCTTTGAATATCAGAAATATATGAGCGACCCTTCAAAGACGCCTTCGCACCTGGTTATTGAAAAGGCGATCGGCAGGCTCGGCAAGGACTACCGCTATCAGGATATGGAGCATCCCGTAAAAGACTTGCGAAGCCGAACCAAAGACAACGTGGAAATCGGCAGAACAAAATAAATATAAGAATAAATTTGCGGGGCGGCAACCTAAGTTGCCGCCCCGCAGAAGTATGAGTATAACGTGTGAGCATTAATTAAATCAACGATTAAATCGCCGTTAAAATTATATTAACTCTTCAAATTTGTATCGTCAAGATTAATACTACAATCATTATACAAAATGAAGTGCTAAAAAAGCGCTAAAAATCAAGAGTTTTAAAAAAATAATTTTATAAAATTTTAATTTTTAATCAATTATCAGGCAGTTTGTCGCTTAAAAATAGTTATTTTTGCTTAACAAACTTTTTTAACTCGGCAAACATTTTCTTTTCACCCTGTTCAGAAAGCAGCGTTAAAAAGTATTCCAGACTCTTTGCCGTATTCTCGTTCATTCCGCTTATATCCGTTCGCGTTTTAAAATATTCCAGCGGATACGCGTCGTTATATTTATCCTTAAGATAAATTTTACTAGCAGCTATACGGTCGCATACCATTTCGGCAAAATAGCGGGGAGGCATTTCTACGTATACCTTCCTTCCGTCGGCAAAGTCAGTCCAGTATTCAAAATGATGTTTGTTTCTGCCTTTGTGATGAAGCCATGCGGAAGAATAACCGAACAGCTCCCTCTCCTTGACTTGCGGACTTTTATTGCCCTGATAGTACTTTGCACCGGGCCAGAATTCTGTAGGTGAATACTTCGAGAGGTCGTGCGTAAGCCCTTGGCGATAGAGTCCGACTTTAAAGCAGTTACGCAAAACTGCGTGACGATGTTTTGTAATTGTTATAAAATGCTTGATTACGTGCATAGTTAAATATTTATCAGCATACCGTCGTAAGCGGCAACAACGCTGTGTTCGTCTTCTATCTCTTTAAGATTGGCGGAAGTTGGATTGCAATTGTGAGAAAAATGCGTAATAACGTTGACCGTATCTCCGTTAATTATTCCCTTTTCCCTAAGCCTGTTCCGTATAATTTCAACGTCTGAAATTCCCATATGACGAGCAGTCAGATTACCTGAGTTTTTGCCAAAAGTACAGTCATAATTCACTAATTGCGCCCTGGCTCCCCTGTCGGCAAGATAATTAATCGCATCCATCGTTACGTTGCCCGTATCGTATAAATGCAGATATCCCTTACCGTCCTTTTCGACGTAAAACAAGAGAGCGTCCTCCGTCTTTCCGTGTTCTGCGGGGATTGAAATTATACGATAACCGCCCACACTGAATTCGGAATAAGGTTTAATCAGGTTCATTTTTATATGCGGAGCGACTTCGGGTTTCATCTCCCTTGCCGTACACTCTGCAAACACCTTATTCACCTCTCCGTTTCCGAAAATTTCTACTGCGTCGCACTCCGTCTGCGCATATTTATAACCGCGCAGAATAAAGTCGTGCGCATAAAAATGGTCCATATGCGAATGAGTTACAAGAATGTACTTGAGCGCAGAGTACCTGACCCCGAAGCGCAGAGAATGCATATACGCTTCAGGCGGAAAATCTATTGACAAAACGCCGTCAATAAGTATCTGCGAACGGGTGCGAAACTGATTTAGCCCGTTTTTTCTGATATTATTGCAGAATTCACAATTACAGAACATTGCAGGCACGCCCTCAGCAGCGCCTGTACCCATATAAAGAATTTCCATACTTAAATACAAACAGGGCGAACTGTGCCGCCCTGATTATTATACTTCGTAAACGATTGTTACGGGTCCGTCGTTGAGTTGTTGAATTTTCATATCAGCGCCGAATACGCCCAATTTAACAGGCAGATCCGCCTCTTTAAATAACTGGGCGCAGTACTCGTATATAGGTTCTGCGATTTCGGGGCGTTCGGCAAGCGTAAAGCTTGGACGGTTGCCGTGAGAACAATCGCCGTACAGAGTGAACTGGGAAACGAGCAAAACCTCGCCTCCCACGTCCTTGACGGACAGATTCATTTTGCCGTTTTCGTCCTCAAAAATTCTCAGACGGGAAATTTTACCGACAATCTGCTCTGCCGCCGAGCGCGAATCGCCCGATTTAATTCCGAGAAAGACTACAAGCCCACAACCTATTTCTGAAATGAGCTTGCCGTCCACCGAAAGTGAAGCTGACTTAACGCGCTGAATAACGGCTTTCATCGAAAATTACTTACCTACTCTGGACATATACTCGCCGCTGCGGGTATCGATACGGATAACTTCACCCTCTTCAATGAACATAGGAACCTGAATGGTAGCGCCGGTTTCAACCGTAGCATTCTTCATTGCGTTGGTTGCGGTGTTGCCCTTAACGCCGGGTTCACATTCGATTATCTTAAGTTCAACGAAGTTTTCGGGTTCAACGGAGAACGCATTGCCATAGAGGAACTTAATGGTTACCATATCGTTCTCTTTGATATACTTAAGAGCGTCTTCAACCTGATCGAGGTTGAGGGTAATCATATCGAAAGTATCAGGATCCATGAAGTAATAGAACTCGCCGTCGGTATAGGAATAAGTCATCTTCCTCGTTTCAACCTGAGCAGTTTCAAGCTTAGCGGTGGGGTTGAACGTAATGTCGGAAAGAACCTGACCGGTTACTACGTTTTTAAGCGTAGCGCGTACGAAAGCCGCGCCCTTACCGGGTTTAACGTGCTGGAATTCGGTTACGGTGTAAACGCCCTTGCCGTTATATTCAAACGTTACGCCCTTTCTGATGTCTCCTGCTAAAATAGATGCCATAAAATTTATCTCCTTGAATTATCTATATCTTTTTTAATTTATAAAATTATCAAATTTTTGTCGCTGTTAGTAAGGCTTATTACCTTTCCGTCCTCTAAAGTGACGGTATCTTCGATTCTTATACCGAATCTGCCTTCAAAGTAAACGCCCGGTTCGTCCGAAAATACCATTCCGTCGCACATTACGTGGTCTGAAGCAGGCGAAAGATTGGGATATTCGTGAATATTCACGCCGATTCCGTGTCCGAGCGAGTGGGTGAAATACTTATCAAGCCCCTGCTCTTTTAAATAATCTCTCGCAATCGCGTCGCATTCCCTGCCCGTCATACCGCTTGTCATACGCTCCTTAACGAGGTTATGCGCCTTTAAAACGTGAGCGTATGCGGTTTTGAATTCCTCGTGCTTTTTATCGTCGCCGAACAGGAACGTACGCGTACAGTCGGAGCAATAGCCGCCGATTTTGCAGCCGAAATCAATTAAAACAATGTCTCCGAATTTAAGCTTGGTCGAACCCGTTTCGTGATGAGGAACGCTTCCGTTTGCGCCGAACCCGCAAATGGTTGCAAAGCTTGTGCCGGACGCGCCGTGCTTGCGCATAAGAAATTCCAGCGTTGCCGCAACTTCGTTTTCGGTCATACCCTCTTTTATCTGAGGCAACAGGTCGTAAAAAGCCTTGTCCGTAGCCTGACACGCAAGGCGGATATTTTCCAGCTCGGATTGATCCTTTATCGCCATAGCGCGCTGGAACGAAGGAGCGCTGTCGATAATTTCGAAGCCTGCTTTTTTAAGCGCAAGATACTCCGTTGCAAAGGTCTTTTCAAGCGGAATAGCAATCTTCTTATAGCCTTTCAACAGCTCGGAAATTCTTACTCCCTTGGGATATTCGAGAACTTCATAGCCTTCGCGGGCATTTTTCTTTGCCGCTTCAAGATAACGGCTGTCTGTATAATACTTTGCTCCGTTACCGTCGATTATGACTACTCCGAACGAGCTTTCAAAACCTGTCAGGTAAAAACGCAGATCTTCCTGTGTTACAAGTACTGCGTCGGACTCCAGAGAATCGTAAATTTTTTTTGCAGTCAAATTAATCATATTATATTTTACCAAATTTATCGGTTTATGTCAACAGTATTGTATATTTCTTTCATAGTGCGGGCGTCTTCGGCTTGAGTTCCGTCCGATTCGCTGACTATATAGGGGTGTAAATCAAGCTCCTTGAGCGCAACTGCAAGCGGAGCAAACTCCGGACCGTATATCTGATCTTCGAACGTGAGATGCTTAACCTCGCCTTTGCCCGAATACTGTATCTTTGAAAAATGAACGTGGAAATCTTTTACTCTGTCGTAGCCGAGTTCGGAAATCATGTATTCAAGGCGGGTTTTATAGTCCTCAACGGTTTTTAAGCTGCCCTGTTCCCTTGCGTTTATATGTCCGAAATCCAGGGTCGGCACGTAAATTTTATCTATTTTACAAAACTCTACGATCTCTTCCAACGTGCCGATCTGTCCGAGTTTACCCATTGTTTCAGGACAGAAATACAGATCGTCAAGACCGCTTTCGTAAATTTTATCCCTTAAAACCTTTAGCCTGTCGCTTGTCAGAGAAACGGCTGTTTCCCTTGTGGCTTTGCCCTGCGCGGCAGGATGAAAAACCAGCCTTTTCCCGCCTAACAGCTTTAAGAACCTGGCGCTGTTTAAAACGTAGCCGTAGGACTTTTCAGCCGCGGAATCGTCGGGGTTTGCAAAATTTATAAAATACGGTGCGTGTACGCTTATTTCTTTATCGGCAAGCCTGAACGCGTTGCCAATCTCTATAGCCTTTTCTGCGGAGACCGTAATTCCTCTTCCGAAAGAGTATTCAAAACAGTCAAGACCGAATTTATTCAGGTATTCGGGCGCCTGAACGGTATGTTTATAACCCATTTCGTAAAAGCTTTTACTGTTTCCGCTGGGTCCGAACTTAATCATGCGTTTCCTCTTTTTCTTCTTCTGCCTGAGAGACCTCGTCCGAAGGAATATTCTCTTCTTCAGGCTGAGAAATCTCTTCTGCAGGGGCGCTCTCTTCTTCAGACTGAGAATTATTGTCCTCTGTTGTCGGTTCTGCTGCGTTTTCCTCCGTCGAAACCTGTTCTTCGGAAGCTTGAACTTCTTCAGTCTGTTCGCTAGCTGCGCTTTGGTTATCCTCAACAACCTGCTGTTCCTGTGCGCTCTCCTGCGAACAATTCTCAACTTTTTCTTCCGCCGCAACCTGTTCTTCGGCAGGTTGTCCGACGTTGGTCAAAGGATAGCAAGCGTCGAATTCCTCATCGGAAAGAGCCAAAGAGGCTTTATCCGATGCGAGCTGCGCGGAAAGTTCTTCCGCACCGGAAAATTTAACTATGTCGCGTATATATTTAAGGAAAGTTACTTTTAAAGTTTTACCGTAAAGGTCTCCGCTGAAGCCTTCGAAATTGACTTCAAGCGCAATTCTGCTGTCGTCGAACGTAGGGCAGTTGCCATAGTTTGCTATACCGAAATATTCAACGCCGTCGATTTCAGACTTAACTTTATAGACGCCTTGTTTAATGGGAAATTTCCATTCGGGATAGCAGATATTTATGGTGGGATAGCCTAATTTTTCACCGCGACCCACACCGCTGACAACCTCTCCTTCGACAAAAAAGTTTTCGCCGAGGAGTATATTTGCCTTATTTATATCGCCGCTTTCAAGGCAGGATTTTATCAGGGTAGTCGAAATCTTTTCACCTTCGTAGGTTACGTCCTTGACGGGCATATACCAAACGCCGTTTTCTTCGTCGTCGGCATAATTTTTAAGCGTGGAAGATTTACCCTTTGCACCCTTGCCAAAACGGAAATCCTTGCCGCTCATATAAGCTTTAACGTTCAACTTGTCTTCAATGGTATGTAAGAAATCCAAAGGAGCAGTCGTTTTGAATTCGTCCGTAAAATCAATAACAAGCACGAACTTGACGTTAAATCTTTCTAAAAAGCTGATTCTTTCCTCAAAAGAGTAAATCTGCTTTCCGCCCTTGCCGTCCCTGAACATCATTACGCCGAGGTCAAGTCCGTTAATCTTAGCCTGTAATTTTGCCTTTTTGAACAACTCTCTATGACCCAAATGAATCGCGTCGAAACATCCAAGCACCAAAAGCGAAGGAAAAGCGTATTCGTCTTTGCCGTATTCAACAATTGTCAACATAGTTTTGTCCTTACCTTTAAGCGACCTCCTTCCGCGGTAGCCAAACCGTAGAAGTCGCCGTTTTGCTGATATATTTTGTACGTTCCGTCTGCAAGTTCACACTCTACAGAAAGTCCGTTAAAAAGTCTTTTTGCCCGATTGCCCTCGGGATATACGCTATCGAACGGCAGAACGCTGTCCGTAGGTATTATATAACCGCTGATATTTTCTTCGGTCAATTCATCGGTTTTAACCGAGTTCTCAAGGCTGAAAATTCCGCTTGAACTTCTTACTAAAGCGCTCATAGTCGCGCACGTTCCCAACGCTGCCGCCATATCGCGACCGACGGAACGGACGTAAGTACCCGATCCGCACTCGATTTCGAATTCGTATGCGGTAGACGAAACCTTTCGGGTAAGCTCAACTCTGAAAATCTGTACCTTTTTAGGCTCCAGCTTTACTTCTTCTCCTGCCCTCGCAAGCTGATAAGCACGCTTTCCGTTGACGTTTTTTGCACTGTAAGCGGGAGGAATCTGCATTACGTCGCCGCAGAGCGCAGGCAAAACACTCTTGATTTCGCTTTCCGTCGGAACGTAACCGCCGCTTTCAATCATTTTACCCGTAGTGTCCAACGTATCGTAACCGACTCCGAATTCAAAAGTCGCCTGATAAATTTTACGCTTATTCAGAAAATAATCGAAGAGTCTGCATGCGTTTCCAATGCCTATTGGTAAAACTCCGCTCGCCATAGGGTCGAGAGTACCCATATGTCCGCTGGGCGTTTTAGTAAGTCTTTTAATTATCGCTACTTCCCTCGCCGAGCTAACGCCTGCCGCTTTATTTACGTTTATTAATCCGTTCATAACTGCTGGTAGACCGCGTAGGTCAACCTTTCGACAACCTCTTCGTACTCGCCGAACAGCATACAACCGCTTGCAAGTATGTGTCCGCCGCCACCGAAATTGGCAGCTACGGCGTTGACATTTGCGCGCTTACTGCGGAGCGAAGCTTTATACTGTCCTTTCTTAACTTCCATTAAAGCTATCGCAACTTCCACACCGTCTATCGAAAGCGGGAAATCGACAAAGCCCTCGGTAACGCTCTTATCCGTGTTCGTCTCGGCAAAATCCTGCTGAGTTATTGTGATGAATGCAAGTTTATCGTCCAACGCAAACCGTATTTTATTCATTATTCTTCCGTAAAGAACGGCTCTGTTTTTGGTCTGACGCGAGAACATGGAATAGCCTATTCCGCAAAAGTCCGCGTCTCTCTTCCTGAGCTCTGCCGCAGTCAGAAAGGTCTTTTCGCTGACGTCGCGGTGAGAAAAATTGCCGCTGTCCGTCAAAAGTCCCAACGCAAGCAAATCGGCGATATCTTTGGTAATTTCAAAGCCGTTCTGCAATAAAATATCACACAGTAATTCACACGTTGCCGTACATTCGCAAACGTAATTGTACTTTGCAAATCTGTCGTTTGAAACGTGGTGGTCGATATTTACCGTAGTGCCCTTGAATTTAGCAAAGACCGAAGAATTTGAGCCCATGCGCGATACGTCTGCGCAATCCACGCAAATAAACGTATCGAACTGTTCCGAAGGCAACAGAAGCGAAGGTCTGACCTCTTCCATTGCAGGGAACAATTTCAACCTTTCAGGGACAGCGTCTTCGCAGACCGCATACGCATTTTTACCAGCGTTTTTAAGCGCCAAGGTAAGCGCAAGCATACTGCCCAATGCGTCTCCGTCGGGACGGACGTGGCAGAATACCGCAACGGTTTTTGCGCTATTAAGTTGGTTTGCGATTTCCGCCAAAGTTGAATTATTCATCGTCCTCTTCTGCTTTTACGTCAAGTTGATTTAAAAGTCTGTCTATCTTTGCGCCGTATTCCATACTTTCGTCAAGAATAAAAGAAAGTTCGGGTACGGTGCGCAGGTGCAAAACCTGCGAAAGTTCGTGACGGATATAGCCGGCATTTTCCTTTAATATAGCGAAGCTTCTCTCTCTGCGCTCCTTGTCGGTATCGAAAATGCTGACGTAAATTTTAGCCGTCTTTAAATCGGGCGCAACGTCCGCCTGGGTTACGCTGATTATTGCGCTGAGCTCTGAATACTTATTTCTGAGCTTTCCCGAAATTACATTGTATATTTCCTCGCGGAATTGGCTTGCGAGGCGTTCCCCTCTCATACCTTTCATATTCTACCTTACTTTACGGCAATCTGTTCGATGAGGTAACACTCAATCATATCGCCAACCTGAATATCGTTGAAGCCTTCGATCGAGCAACCGCATTCGTAGCCGTAGTTTACTTCCTTTACGTCGTCCTTAAAGCGCTTAAGCTGCTGAACGTTACCTTCAACCACAAGAACGTCGTCGCGATAAATTCTGAGTTTACCGCCTCTGACGATTTTTCCTTCCTTGACGTAGCAACCTGCAACGTTGCCGACGCCCGTAATTTTGAACGTCTGACGAACTTCGCACTTGCCGAGATATACTTCCTGATACTTGGGCGAAAGCATACCCTTGAGAGCAGCTTCGATATCGTCAAGTAAATCGTAGATGATTCTGTAGCTTCTTATATCGACCTTGCTGCGTTCGGCAGTCGCCTTAGCTTTCACGTCGGGACGGACGTTGAATCCTAAGATGATCGCGTTTGAAGAATCTGCAAGCATAACGTCCGATTCGGTGATCGCGCCTGCGCCGCTGTGGATAACTTTAACCTGAACTTCCTCGTTGGAGAGCTTGATTACCGACTGCTTAACAGCCTCTACCGAGCCCTGAACGTCGCCCTTGATAATAAGGTTGAGCGTCTTCATATTGCCTTCGGCAATCTTACCGAATACGTCGTCAAGAGAAATTTTGGACGCAGCTTTAACCATTGCGTCGGATTCTTTACGCTTTCTTTCTTCGATAACCGACTTCATAAGTTCCTGAGATACCGCAAACAAAGAATCGCCTGCGTTGGGAACCTCTTCGAAGCCGAGAACGTATACGGCTGCGGAAGGACCTGCCTCCTTGACCGTTCTGCCCTTATCGTCTATCATAGCACGGACTCTGCCCGTGATTGTACCTGAAATTATATTGTCGCCCGTGCGAAGCGTACCGTTCTGCACAAGAACGGTTGCAACGGGACCCTTACCCTTATCGAGCTGAGCTTCTATTATAGCGCCGCGGGCCTCTCTTGCAGGGTTGGCAAGGAGTTCCTTCATTTCTGCAACGAGAAGCACGTTCTCCAGAAGTTCTTCAATGCCCATACCCGTCTTGCAGGAGATAAGACATACGGGAGTATCGCCGCCCCATTCTTCGGGAACAAGTCCGTAACCCGTGAGATCCTGCTTAACCTTATCGGGATTTGCGCCGACTTTATCCATCTTGTTAACGGCAACGATAATCGAAACGCCTGCAGCCTTTGCATGGTTGATAGCTTCTACCGTCTGAGGCATTATGCCGTCGTCGGCAGCAACCACAAGAATGACTATATCGGTGACCTGAGCGCCGCGGGCACGCATTGCGGTGAACGCTTCGTGTCCGGGGGTATCGATAAAGGTTATACTCTTGCCGTTTACGTTTACCGAATATGCGCCTATATGCTGGGTAATACCGCCAGCTTCGCCCGCGGTAACGTTCTGCTTTCGGATATAGTCGAGGAGCGAGGTCTTGCCGTGGTCAACGTGTCCCATAACCGTAACTACGGGAGCGCGGGGAACAAGGCTTTCGATTTCTTCAACCGTATCCGCCTGTTTTTCTGTAAGAATTTCTTCCGCCGTCTTTTCAGGCTTATATTCAAGCTCGATGCCCATACCTGCGGCAATGAGAGCGGCGGTGTCGTAGTCTATCGACTCGTTAACCGTCTTCATAATGCCCTCTTTGAAGAGCTTTTTAGTGATTTCAACAGCGGTAATTCCCAATTTTTCAGAGAGAACCTTTAATGGAATTTCGTTGGTCGTAACAACGGCACGTTCTATCTTGATAGCTTGCGCGTTCTGCTGTTTCTTATCCTTCTTGACCCTTAACTTTCTGTAGCCGCTCTTATTCTCGTCAAAATCCTCGATACCGGGTCCCTGCTGTTTTGCAAGCGCACGCTTGGAGGGCTGACGGCGTTCCTTATCGACGTAGGTCTTTTCAAAGGTCTGCTTCTTCTTGTCAGCGCCGAAATTCTTGTTCGCAGGCTTAGCCGACGAGACTGCAGGCGCCGCAGAAGGAGTGAATTTTACGCCGCCCTGAGGTTTTGCTCCTCCGTTCTGAGGTTTATTTGCACCCTGCTGAGGACGTGAACCCGCATAAGAACCCTGACGGGACACGCCCTGCTGAGGACGCTGCGCGGGACGGTCGCCTTTGGGAGCGCGATCGGTGTTTACAAACGTTTTATTAGCCGCAGGTTTTTCCTGAACGCGGGCCGTCTGTGTCTTTTCAGGAGCGGGGGTACGAACGGGAGCCGACTGCTGAACGGGCGCAGGCTGCCCGGCAACCTTTTCAGCCGCCTTAGTCTGCTCTTCCGCCTGCTTTGCCTCATTTGCTGCCGCTTCGGCGGCAAGTTTAGCCTGCTCTTCTGCTTCCTTAGCTTCCTTTGCTTCTTTAGCCGCTCTTTCAGCTTCCTGCTGAGCCGCTAATTTAGCCTGTTCTTCGGCAAGCTTTTCCTGAGCCGCACGCTGTTCCTCTTCAAGTTTCTTAGCCGCCTGAGCATTATCCATATCGGAAAGCTTCTTAAGCACGTCGTATGCGGCTTTTTCCGCGCCTGCAACCTTTTTGCTCAGGTCGGATAATACCCCTTCCGAAATCATTTTCCCGATATTTTCGATATTCTCATACTTTTTTGCCATAAAATTAATCTACGCCTCCGGCAAATATTTCATATTCTTCACAAGCATTGGCAATTATAGCTTTTGCCAAACTTTTATCTTTTATTGCGGCAAGTTTACACCCTGCCTTGTGTAATACGTTTTCAAGTCCGCAGTTACATACCATAAGCGGACAGGAAAATCTGTTTTTATATTTTTGCGCAAGTTTAAAGCAGTTTTGCGAACCTGTAGAGCACACGATCACTAAAAAGACGTCCTTCTTTTCGCAATCGATCGCGCCTGCGCCGATAGCAATTTTGCGCGCCTTTATACAGAAACCCAGAAAGGTTTCAACTTTATTTCTTGCCAAAATACTCCTCCTCGATTGCGGCATAAATGCCGTCGTCTACCTCGCAGGAGAACGCCTTGTTTATAAGGCGGTTTTTTCTGAGTTTTTTTATACAATCCGCATTGTCGCATACGTATGCGCCGCGCCCAGAAGCCTTGCCGGAAAAATCGAGAAAGATTTGTCCCTGGTTGTTCCTGACGACGCGAAGCATCTGCCTCTTTTCCTTGAGTTCGCGACAGGCTATACATTGCCTGAGCGGTATCTTTTTTGTTTTAGGCATTAATTATTCCTGCTCTCCGTTTTCTTCCTGTACGGAAATTCCAAGCTTTGCCGCGGCAGATTCGCTCTTTACGTCGATCTTCCAACCCGTAAGCCTTACTGCAAGGCGTGCGTTCTGTCCGTCCTTACCGATTGCAAGCGAAAGCTTGTCGTCGGGGACAACAGCCATAGCGGTCTTTTCGCCCTCTAACTGAGTTACGGAAATGACCTTTGCGGGAGAAAGCGCCTTGGCAATGAATTCAAGGGGATTTTCGCTCCAGGGAATGATGTCGATCTTTTCGCCGTTGAGTTCTGCAACTACCGCGTTTACTCTTGCGCCCTTGTTACCTACGCACGCGCCGATAGCGTCCACTCTGGGATCTTCCGACCAGATTGCCATCTTGGTTCTTGCGCCCGCCTCGCGGCTGACTTCCTTGATTACAACGGTACCCTGCTTGATTTCAGGTACTTCCTCTTCGAACAGCTTGCGGACCAATCCTGCGGAGGAACGGCTGACAAGCACCTGCGCGCCCTTGAAGCCGCTCTTTACGCGCTTAACGAACACCTTGATTTTATCGTTAACGTTGTACTTTTCGCCGGGAACCTGATCGGAAGGGAGCATTAAGCCCTCGATCTGACCCTTGCCGAGCTCAACGTATACGTTTTTAGCGTCGATTTTGCGGATTACGCCGACAAGCAATTCACCCTCTTTGTCGGAGAATTCGCTCATTGCGGCGTCGCGCTCGGTTTCGTGGAGCTTCTGCAAAATAACCTGCTTAGCCGTCTGAGCCGCGATACGGCTGAAATCCTTGGGTATGAACTTTTCCTTTACGACGTCGCCAATCTTGTAGCTCTTTTTAATCTTTTGCGCGTCCTCAAGGGAAATCTGCGTTTCCCTGTCCTCAACCTCTTCGACTACGTCTCTTACGGTGTAGAACTCTATCGTGCCCTTTTCGGGAAGCAGATTAAGTTCAACGTTTCCTGCCGCGCCCTGCTTTTTGCAAGCCGATACAAGCGCGTTCTGAAGCGCGTCGAGAAATACCTGGCGGGGTATTCCCTTTTCCTTTTCAAGGTCTGCAAGTGCCGCAAAAATATCCTCTTTCATTTTGATTCTCCTAAAAGTTAAGTTCGTATTAATTCGGGTTTTATGCGTTGCCCGCCGCGTGATTATTCAAATTTAATCGCTTTATTGATTTTTGCAATTTTATTGCGCTGAATTTTAAGTTCCTCTTTATCCGTCGCAACAGTTACGGTGTTTTCATCGAACGCGATAAGGTTGCCTTCGATAAATTTTTTGCCCTTTAACGGCGCGAAGAGCTTGAGCTCAACCTCTTTATTCAAATTTCTTTCAAAGTCCCTTTGAGTTTTGAAAGGTCTGTCAAGTCCGGGGCTGGATACGTTGAGCGTATAAGGCTGATCGTAAGTGGGATCAAGCTCGTCAATGGGATCCATAATGGCATTGTGGAACTTTTCGCAGGTATCCAGATCTACTCCGCTCTCGGTTTCGATAAAGACGGTGAGCGATTTGTCCTTGTCTGAAAATACGACGTCGACTATCTCTATGCCCATGGGAGTTGCGATTTTTTCGAGAAACTGTGTAATCTCTTCAACGGGTTTTACGTTCATAATTGTCCTATACACAAAGATTGAGTGCCTCTCGTCAAGGCACTCAATGCTATTTAAAGTATTAAGTCTGCTTTAATTATAGCACGGAGTTTTAAATATTGCAAGCGTTAACACAATTTTGGCAGAGATTTTTTTATTTTTATCAGCTCAATAAATATCTTTGCCGTAACCAGCGCGTCGTCCGCCGCGCGGTGGTGATTGAACGTTATGCCGAAGTGGTCCGCTACCGTGTTTAATTTGTAATTTGAAAGGAACAGCATCTCCTGCGACAATGAAAGGGTGTCGAAAATTCTGCGCTCAAGATTGTAGCCCAACCGCGAACAGTAATAATCCACGAACCTGAAATCGAAGCCCGCGATATTGTGTCCGACAAGGTACGAACCCTGACAGAACTTGAAGAAATCGGGCATTACTTTTTCGTAAACGGGTGCATTTTCAACCATTTCCGGAGTTATCCCCGTGAGCGCGATTATCTCTTCAGAAAGCTTTCTTTCGGGATTGATAAAGGTATTGAAGCTCTCTTTTATCTCCCCTCCGATAATCTTATACGCACCGATTTCGATTATCCTGTCCATATTGCCCGCGGAGGGCGAACTGTTGAGACCCGTCGTTTCAAGGTCGAACACTACGAACGTATTGTTCTTTAAACAGTCGGGGACAAAACGTTCGGTGAATAAATCGGTCTGGGTATAGTCCTCGAAAGGCGCGGGGAACACCGTCTTATAGTATTGGGGTACGGGCTTGGAGGGGCGCTTTTCGGGGACGAAGCCCTTGGGCGTTGTGCCGTAATCGATTAAATTCGCCGTGAAGCGCACCGCACCGTTATACAGTTCGGATTTACCCGTGCAAACTATACTGTCGCCAACCTTGAGCTTTTTTATTTTTTCGATACTCTTCATTCTGGGGAAGTAGGTCGAGCGGAGCGTCGCCGTAGTATCGGACAGCGCAAAACTGAAATAAGTCTTTTCCAAGCCGTCCTTTTTGCGGTTGTAAGTACGCTCCGAAATATCGACAATTTCTCCGCAGACCGTGACGTTCTCGCTTGCAAAGTTCAAATCGCTCATATAGACGGCAGTCGACTGCGCCGCCGTGCCTTCGATAAAATTGAAATTTTCAATGTGGAAAGAGCGAATGGGCAACTCGTATTCTATATTTTCGTGTTCTTCCTCGATCTCGATATTTTCCGCCTTCTTCCCGCTCCTTACGCACTTGCCCGCAAACTCTCCGCAAAAGCTCTTTTTAAGGCTTGCCACCAGATTGTTTACCACGTCCTCGGAAAAGCTCGTGGCGGATATAACGGAAATCGTAAAGAAAAATCCGTTGTCGGTCTTTTCGACCTTTATATCATCCTCTGTAACCAGCGCGGAGAGCGCCTTGTTTGTCGCCAACAGAGTCTGCATAATCTTCTTTTCTACCATAGCCGTATCGGGCGTCAGTTTGGAAATTTTCAGATTGCAGGAAAACTCCTCGGGAACGAACGAGCGCGCGATAGCGCGCGCCTCGGATTCGTCTTCGGCAGTAAACGTTCTGTCGGTTATTACGTTTATATCCACGCGCCGCTCCGAACGGATTAGAGAAACGTCCGATAGTATAGCCGTCTCAAAAGACGGAAGCGTACGCAGTTTAATAATAAAATCAGTCATTAATAAGTTTATCTATCTCCGCAAAAAATTCTCTTTCCGCATCTTGCGCATCGACTCTGCGGAACACCTCTCCGTTCTTGAATATGACGCAGTAATTTTCCGCTCCCGCAATGCCTAAATCACAATCTTTCGCCTCGCCGGGACCGTTTACAACACAGCCCATAACGGCTATTTTCAAGGATTTAGCAACGTTCTCCACCTTTTCGTTCACTTTTTTTGCAAGAGCCATAGAATTCCAACGGCATCTGCCGCAGGTGGGACAGGATATGACGTTGACGAAGTTTTTATCCATTCCTATCGCGCGGAGTATTCTTCTTGCGGCGTAAATCTCCTTTACGGGGTCGTCCGTAATAGACACGCGCATTGTATCGCCGACGCCGTTCAACAAGAGAGCGCCGAGCGCGGCGGACGACTTGACTACCGCCATCTCCTCCGTTCCAGCCTCGGTCACGCCGATATGAAGCGGATACGAACATTTCTGAGATAACAGATTATACGCCTTTACGGTCAAAGGGACGTCCGAAGCTTTGACGGAAATTACTATGTCCTCTACTCCGTACTTCTCCAGAACCGACACGTTATAGAGAGCGCTCTCCACAAGCGAGTGCTCGTTTTTACCGTATTTAGCCAGAAACTGTTTTTCGATGCTGCCGGTATTTGCTCCGACGCGGACGGCTATCTTATGCGCCTTGATGCAGTCTGCAACAGCCTTAATTTCCTTTTCCCCGCCGATATTGCCCGGATTAATACGCACCTTGTCGCAGCCGTTTTCGATTGCAGAGATTGCAAGCTTGTGAGAAAAGTGTATATCTGCAACCAGAGGAATATGAATACGGCTCTTTATCTCCCTGATCGCCTGAGCGTCGCTCTCGTCAAGGACGGACACTCTGATAATATCGCACCCTGCCTTTTCCAGAGATAAAATTTGCGCAACCGTCGCCTGAACGTCGTCGGTTTTAGTAGTACACATAGATTGAATTTTTACGCGTTCACCTCCGCCGACAATAACTCCGCCGACGTCAACGCGCTTTGTTAAATTTCCCATACGTTTACAAAATTAAAGGCAGCTTTAAACTGCCTTAAAAATAATCCTTACTTTTTTGATTCCATCATTCTCTGCAACTCTGTCATAAACGAAGAGATGTCGGTGAATGAACGGTAGACGCTTGCATACCTGACGTAGGCGACTTCGTCGAGAGACTTAAGACCTTCCATAACCATTTCGCCTATTTCTTTGGAAGAGATTTCCTGTTCCATAGAATTGTATACCCGCTTGGTTATATCGTCGACAAGAGCGTCGATTTTACTCATCGAAACAGGGCGCTTCTCGCACGCCTTGACAATTCCGTTTTTTATCTTGCCTGCGTCAAACGACTGACGGATTCCGCTGGCCTTTACAACCAGAACGGGCGTATCTTCGATGGTTTCGTAAGTAGTAAACCTCTTACCGCAACCGACGCACTCCCTTCTTCTTCTGATTGTTCTGCCTTCGTCTGCAGAACGGCTGTCGATAACCTTGCTGTCCTCGCAACCGCAGTATAAACATTTCATAGTATCAAACTCCGAATTTTTATTAATTATACCACAAAATATTGTGCTTGTAAAGAGAAAATACGCAAAAAAACGGGCGCAAGAATGATCTTGCGCCCGAATATCCGATTATATTAAAGCCTAGCCGAAGTACTTGACTCCGCTTTCGAAAATCTTCATATCGAAGTTGCCGTCGAAGTTTTTGTACAGATTCTCGCCCTTTCTTTCAGAGTGACCCATCTTGCCGAATACTCTGCCGTCGGGGGAGGTTATGCCCTCTATCGCCCACATACTGCCGTTGGGGTTGTAAGGGCTTACCATTGTAGGCGCGCCCGTAAGGTCGACGTACTGCGTAGCTATCTGACCGCCTGCAAGCATTGCCTTAAGTTCGCTTTCGGGAGCAACGATTTTACCTTCGCCGTGGGATACGGGCACGGAATAGACGTCGCCAACCTTACAAGCCGAAAGCCAGGGACTGAGATTAGAAGCGACCCTTACGTTTACCATAGTGGAGACGTGGCGGGAAATATTGTTGAAGGTGAGCGTAGGCGAACCGGACGTCAAGGGGCTTACCTTGCCGTAAGGCACAAGACCGAGCTTTATGAGAGCCTGAAAGCCGTTGCAAATACCCAGAACAAGACCGTCGCGGTTGTTTAAAAGCTCCATAATCCGCTCTGCAATGGCGGGATTTTTAAAGGTAGTCGCAATGAACTTACCCGAACCGTCGGGTTCGTCGCCGCCCGAGAAACCGCCGGGGAACGCAATAATATTCGCTCTGTCGATTGCCTTGATTATAGCCTGAACGCTCTCTTCGATATCCGCCGCAGAGCGGTTCTTTACTACGAGAATTTCAGGTTCTGCGCCTGCAAGGCGGAATGCGCGAGCGGTATCCAGTTCGCAGTTGGTTCCGGGGAATGCAGGAATGAATACGCGGGGTTTAGCGATTTTTACCGACTTTTTAGCGTATTTTACGCCGCCGTTATAGTCGCAAACGGGAATTTCACCCTCTGCCTTTGCCGTTGCAGGGAATACCCTGTCAAGTCTGGAAGTATAAGCTTCTACCGCCTCTTTTAAGGTAACCGTCTGCTCGTAATACGTGAAATCGCCGCTGTTTGTCGTGCCAAGGAACGCACAGGCAATATCTCTGCCGAGCTTGCTCGTATCCTCGCACGAAATAATTACGTCGCCGTAGTGCTCCGCAAACAGATAGTCGGCGTCGCCTGCAAACGAGAAGCCGAAGCCGTTGCCGAGACAGCTCTTTACGACTGCCGCAGCTATACCGCCGTTTTCAACTACGGTTGCAAACTTAATATTGCCGCTCAAAATATTTTCGTGTACGGACTTATAGAGGTTTTTAAGATATCCGAAATCGGGAATCTTGTTCTCGTCCTTCTTCATAGGAAGGAAGTATAACTTCTGACCCTCTCTTTCAATTACGTTGGTTATAAGTTTTGAAGCCTTGGCAGGTGCAAGCGCGAACGAGATGAGCGTGGGAGGAACGTCTATATCCTCGAACGTACCGCTCATAGAGTCCTTGCCGCCTATTGCGCCCAGACCGAGATTGAGCTGTGCATAGAGCGCGCCCAGAAGCGCCGAAAGAGGAACGCCCCACCTCCTCTTGTCGTCGCGGAGTCGCATAAAGAATTCCTGCAAAGTAAGGCGGATATCCTTATAGTCTGCGCCCGCTGCAACCACCTTTGCAACCGAAGTTATGATGGAGTAAACCGAACCCGTGAAAGGTGAAGACGACATGAGCTCGGGGCTGTAGCCGTAAGCGGATACCGTGCAGTCGTCCGTTTCTCCGCCCGTGATTTTTGCAGCCATTGCGGTTACGGGAGTGAGCTGATATTTACCGCCGAAGGGCATATACACCGACTTAGCGCCTATCGTAGAGTCGAACATTTCAGCAAGACCCTTCTTAGAGCATACGTTAAGACGGGAAAGCGTTTGAGGAAGCGCCTGAGAGAATACTACGTTCTCTGCGCCGTGATCGAAGAAACGGGTCACGTTGTCGTTAATCTCAGCTTCGGTAACCTGCTTAACGCCGTTAGTATCAAGGAAATCACGGGAGATATCGACAATTGCTCTGCCGCGGTGATACATCTTCATGCGCCTGTCGTCGGTAACCGTCGCAACGGGAGTTGCGGTCAGGTTTTCCTCAGCGGCAAGCTCGGTAAAGCTTGCAACGTCGTCGGCGCTCACCACTACCGCCATTCTCTCCTGAGATTCTGAAATAGCGAGTTCGGTTCCTGAAAGTCCCTGATATTTCTTGGGAACTTTGTCAAGTTCGATAATCAGGCCGTCTGCAAGTTCGCCGATAGCAACGGATACGCCGCCTGCGCCGAAGTCGTTGCACTTCTTTATCATGCGAGTGGCTTCCTTATTCAGGAAAAGGCGCTGAAGCTTTCTTTCGGTAAGCGCGTTACCCTTCTGCACTTCAGCTCCGCAGGTCTGCACGGACTTGACGTCGTGAGCCTTTGAAGAACCCGTCGCACCGCCGCAGCCGTCGCGTCCCGTTTCGCCGCCGAGAAGAATTATAACGTCGCCCTTTTTAGGTTTTTCGCGGTAAATCATATCCGACTTGGCGCCGCCGACGACAAAACCGGTTTCGAGCCTCTTTGCCTTATATCCGGGGTGATATACCTCTTCGACCTGACCCGTAGCAAGGCCGATCTGGTTGCCGTACGAGGAGAAGCCCGCAGCCGCCGTCTTTGTAATAACGCGCTGAGGAAGCTTGCCTGCAAGCGTATTTTCGATAGGTTCGGTGGGGTCTGCACAACCTGTTACGCGCATGGACTGGAGAACGTAAGTTCTGCCAGAAAGAGGGTCGCGGATAGCGCCGCCGAGGCAGGTTGCCGCGCCGCCGAACGGCTCGATTTCCGTAGGGTGGTTGTGCGTTTCGTTTTTGAACATTACGGTGTATTTTTCTTGCTTGCCGTCGATAACAGCGTCAATCTTTATCGAGCAGGCGTTGATTTCGTCAGACTCGTCAAGATTGTCCAAAAGCCCCTCTTTTTTGAGCTTTTTAACGGCAATCGTGGCTATATCCATAAGGCAGGGATACTTATCCGTCCTGCCTGCGTACAATTCTTCAAACAGTCCGCGGTATTTTTCAAGCGCGGCGCTGATATGAGGATTGTCGGAATTTACTTTTATATCCTTGATTTCTGTCGCGAAAGTGGTATGACGGCAATGGTCGGACCAATAGGTATCGATAACCTTGATTTCGGTTTCGGTGGGGTTTCTGCCTTCGTTTTTGAAGTAGTCGCGCACGAAAACGAGGTCGGCAACCGACATTGCAAGCCCCATTGCGTGGTGATACTGCGCAATATCCTCCGCGGACATATTTATAAAGCCTTCAACGTCCTTTACGTCCTCTGCTTCAACCGCAACGTGAGCGAGCGACTGAGGCTTTTCAAGCGAAACCTCTTCGCTCTCTACGGGGTTGATCAAATGCTTTTTAATGCGGACAAGCTCTTCGTCGGTCACACCCTTTACCGCGTAGACGGTGGCGCACTTTACAAGAGGGCGCTCCTTTTGCGTAAGGAGCTGAACGCACTGCGCCGCGCTGTCCGCACGCTGGTCGTACTGACCCGTAAGATACGCAATAGCAAATACCTTGTAGCCGTCGGGGAAGGTTATTTCCTCCCTGTAAACGTTATCTACGGGAGGTTCGGAGAACACGCAAGGAACGGCGTCCTCGAATTCGCGTTCGGTTATATTTTCAACGTCGTAACGGATGAGCTTGCGGACATCCTCAACGTTTATTTTGAGAAGGTTGTGTATATCTTCGGCAGTCTGTCTTGCCTGCAAATTTTCTTTCTTTTCAACGAATATTCTGTAAATCATAATTTATCCTTCGCGGTATTTTATTCCGATATCCTTGCGGTAGTGCATATTTTCCCAGGAGACGTTCTGGGCTGCGGCATACGCCTTTTCGCGGGCTTTTTCAATGTTTTCGCCCTTGGCAACAATGCCCAAAACCCTTCCGCCGTTGGTTACAAGCTTGCCGTCCTTAATCGCCGTACCTGCGTGAACCACCGTGCAGTCGCCGACGTCTCCAATAGTAATTTCCTTGCCCTTAGCATAGTGAACGGGATAACCTCCGCTTGCCAGAACAACGCACACGCACGCGCCGCTCTCCCATTCGATATTTATATCCGAAAGCCTCTCGTCGGTAACAGCCTCGAAAATGTCCATAAGGTCGGTCTTAAGCATGGGAAGAACGACCTGAGTTTCAGGGTCGCCGAAGCGCGAATTGTATTCCACCACGCGCATACCCTTGTCCGTACGCATAAGCCCGAAATAGAGACAGCCTTTAAAGGTTCTGCCCTCGGCGTTCATGGCGTTCATGGTGGGAACCATTATCTTTTCCATCACTTCGCTTTCCAGCTCTTTTGTCCAGAACGGGCAGGGTGAAAACGTACCCATACCGCCGGTATTGAGCCCCTTATCGCCGTCCTCCGCGCGCTTATGGTCGCAGGAGGTTATCATGGGAACTATCGTCTTTCCGTCTGTAAACGCCAGAACCGAAACCTCTTCGCCGGGATTATATTTAAGTCCGCGCATATACTCTTCAACGACTACCTTATTGCCCGCCGAACCGAAGGCTTTGTCCAGCATAATTTCCTTTAAGCCCTCTTCTGCGTCCTTTAAAGTTTCGCACAACAGCACGCCCTTACCGAGCGCAAGTCCGTCGGCTTTCAATACGATGGGCGCTCCCTCTTTGCGGACGTATTCAAGCGCGTCGCCGTAATTGTCGAACGTGGCGCTCTTAGCCGTGGGAATGCCGTACTTTTGCATGAGGTTCTTTGAAAACGCCTTGCTCGCTTCGATTATCGCAGCGTTCTTTCTGGGTCCGAAACAGCGCTTGCCGATAGATTCAAGCTCGTCCACAAGACCTATAGCAAGCGGATCGTCGGGAGTCACGACGTAGTAGTCAATCTGAGGATTTGCGAGAGCGAATTCTTTGACCGCCTGTACGTTCATATAGTCAACGTTGACGTTTTCGGCGATCTCCGCCGTGCCTGCGTTGCCTTTCATACAATACAGCTTATCTACTCTCTTGCTCTTTTTTAAAGCCAGCAGCACAGCGTGTTCTCTGCCGCCGTTGCCGATTACGAGTACGTTCATATTTCACCTAAAATCTTTCGTTCGTCGGGGGATATTGCGGAGGTAATTAATGCTTGAAGTGTCTGTCGCCGACAAATACCATCGCTATGCCTGCCGCATTGCAAGCGTCTACGGATGCCTTATCGTTCACCGAGCCGCCGGGTTGAATAATCGCAGTAATTCCTGCCTTTACGCACTCTGCAACGCAGTCGGGGAAGGGGAAGAACGCGTCGGAAGCCATTACCGAACCCTTAGCCTCGTCGCCGGCGTGCTCAATTGCCTGCTGAGCTGCCCAGATACGGCTGGTCTGTCCCATACCGATACCGGTAGTTCTGCCCTGCTTGCCGACAACTATCGCGTTTGACTTGGTGTGCTTGACTACGCGCCATGCAAACAACATTGCCTCCACTTCTTCTGCCGTGGGAGCACGGTCGGTTACTACGCCTAAGCCGTAAACCGTCTTGGGCTTTCCTGCGGGGGTAGTGGTCTCCTCTACAGTAGCCTTAGTGCTGAAAAGGCTCATATCTTCGCCGCGGATAAGGCTTTCGTCGTACTGCTGAACGAGCAGTCCGCCGTACACCTTCTTCATATCGAAAGCGGTCTTCTCTCTGCGGGCGGAGATGTTTTCTATCTGTAAAAGTCTGATATTTTTCTTCTGTTCGAGAATGGCGAGCGCCTCTTCGGAATACGAGGGAGCCATAACTATTTCAATAAAGATTTTGTTGATTTCGGTTGCTGTTGCCGCGTCTACTTCGCCGTTGATTGCAAGTATGCCGCCGTAGACGGACACGGGGTCGGAAGTGTATGCGCGAAGGTAAGCTTCGTGAATGGTGCTGCCCGTGCCTACGCCGCAGGGATTTGCGTGCTTACAAGCGACTACCGCAGGAGTATCGCCGAATTCCTTTAAAAGTTCAAGCGCGCCGTTCGCGTCGTTGATGTTGTTATACGAGAGCTCCTTGCCCCAGAGCTGTTTTGCGGAAGAGAGAGAACCGGGACGGATGAATTCTTCGTTGTAGAAAACGGCAGACTGCTGAGGATTTTCGCCGTAGCGCATATCCTGCGCCTTTTCATAGGCGAAAGTTACGCTGTCGGGATAGGTAATTCCCAGCTGAGCGGCGAGGTAGTTGGAGATAAGGCTGTCGTATACCGCAGTGTGAGCAAATACCTTGTACTGAAGGTACTTTTTGGTCTCTAGCGTCACTCCGCCGTTGTTGAGTTCTTCAAGAACCTTTGCGTAGTCCTTGGGGTCGACAATAACCGCAACGTCCTGATAGTTCTTGGCAGCCGCTCTTATCATAGTAGGACCGCCGATATCGATATTTTCGATGCAGGTTGCAAAATCTGCGCCCTTGGCAAGCGTTGCCTTGAAGGGATAGAGATTTACGCAGACGATATCTATGGTGTTGATATTGAGTTTTTCAAGCTGAGCCATGTGCTCAGGGTTGGAACGCATAGCTAAAAGTCCTGCGTGTACGTTGGGGTGCAGAGTCTTAACTCTGCCGTCGAGGCACTCGGGGAAGCCCGTAATATCGGAAATACCGATAACGTTTAATCCTGCGTCCGTCAGCGCCTTTGCCGTGCCGCCGGTAGAAATTATTTCAAATCCGCAATCTACAAGTCCTTTACAGAACTCAACCACGCCTGCCTTATCCGATACGCTGACAAGCGCTCTCTTTTTCATCTCCATTTTAAAACACCTCTTTAATTTATTCTTACTTTTCTTTGGTTCTTAATTATTTTGCCTTCGCAGAGCTTTTTGACGCAGTAGGGCAACAGCTCGTGCTCCACTTCCAGAATCCTGCTCTGAAGGCTTTCGGGCGTGTCGTCGTCCTTAACTTCAACCGCGCGCTGAGCGATTATCGCTCCTCCGTCGGGAATTTCGTTGACGAAGTGAACGGTACAGCCTGATACTTTTGCGCCGTATTCAAGCGCCGCGGCATGAACTTTAAGTCCGTAATAGCCTGCGCCGCAGAATGCAGGAATAAGCGACGGGTGAATATTTATTATTCTGTCCTCAAACGCCTTGATAAAGCTTTCGGGTATAATTTTCAGCCAGCCTGCAAGCACGATATAATCCACGCCTGCATTATTTAACAGGCCGGCAAGGTCTGCGTACAACTCTTCCAGATCGGGGAAATCGCTCTTTGCGTATACGGCGGTCTTAATGCCGTGCTTATGAGCGCGCTCTATCGCGCCGATTCCGTGTTTCGACGCAATCAGATACTCAATTTCGCAGAAATGTTCGCGCTCGTTTGCGTCTATTACCGACTGAAAATCGGTACCGCCGCCGCTGGCGAATACAGCTATGCGTTTAATCAAACCAGTTTTACCCCGCTACCCTTACAGGTCTTGCCGATAACTACGCACTCTTCTCCCGTCGATTCGAGCTGTGCGATAGTTGCCTCGACGTCCTTTTTAGCTACGCATACTACCATACCGATACCCATATTGAAGGTATTGTAAGCCTGCTGTTTAGTAATACCAGCTCTCTTTTGCATAATCTGGAAGATTGCGGGGACTTCGTAAGCCTTAGTATTGATTCTGCAACCGATTCCTTCGGGGAAAATTCTGGGAATGTTTTCAATAAAGCCGCCGCCCGTAATATGAGCTATGCCCTTAACTTTAACCTTTTCAACGAGCTGAAGTATAGAATTTACGTAAATTCTGGTAGAGGTCAAAAGCACGTCGATAGGTCTTGCGCCCAATTCTTCGTCGTACTTTTCAAGCACTTCTATATCCTCGCCCCAGAGTCTGCGTACAAGCGAATAGCCGTTAGAGTGTATGCCGCTGGATTTAATGCCGATAAGTACGTCGCCGGACTTGATTTTTTTGCCGTTTATAACCTTTTTCTTATCGACTACGCCTACTGCAAAGCCTGCGATGTCGTATTCACCTGCAGGGTAGAAACCGGGCATTTCCGCGGTTTCGCCGCCGATCAATGCGGCGCCGCTCTGGCGGCAGCCTTCTGCTACGCCCGAAACTACGGTTGCAACCACTTCGGGGGAAAGATTGCCCGTTGCAAAATAGTCGAGGAAAAACAGGGGTTTTGCGCCCTGACAAACTATATCGTTGACGCACATTGCAACCGCGTCGATACCGATCGTATCGTGTTTGTTTGCCAAAAATGCATACTTGAGTTTTGTTCCGACGCCGTCGGTACCTGCAACCAGAACGGGTTCCTTCATTCCCTTGGGCATCTGGAAGAATCCGCCGAACGAACCGATATCGCCGAGTACGCCCTCAGTATAGGTGGACTTGACGTGTTCGCGCATAAGTCTTACGGCTTCGTAACCTCTCTCTACGTCTACGCCGCTGTCTTTATATGAAATTGCCATTTGTATTTCCTCCGTATTATTCGAGTTTTAATTTGTCCGCTTCGTAACCTTCGAGCGGATAAGGATACTGTCCGTTGAAGCATCCGAGACAGAAATCCACGCTGGCGTTCTTACAGGTTGAAACGAGCTGTTCAATCGTAAGATACCTTACGCTGTCCGCGCCGAGACTTTCGCAAATCTGGTCTTCGTTCTTATAAGCGCCGATCAGCTGACCGTAAGTCTGAATATCTATGCCGAGATGGCACGGATGTTTGATTATGGGCGAACATATTCTTATGTGAACTTCGGACGCGCCTGCGTCGCGGAGCATTTTAATTATTTTCCGCATAGTCGTGCCGCGCACGATAGAGTCGTCGATGATAATTACTCTCTTACCGCGTATATTCGCGCGGAGGGCGTTCATCTTGACGTTTAAGCTGTTCTCCCTCTGCCGCTGGTCGGGTTGGATAAAGGTACGGCCGACGTATCTGTTCTTTGCAAGAGCTTCAACAAAAGGTATTCCACTCTCTTCGGCGTATCCTCTTGCCGCAACGTTCGCCGAATCGGGCACGCCCGAGACAAGGTCTGCCTCAACGGGATAGTGTCTTGCAAGCAGTTTACCCGCCTCCTTTCTCGCCTCGTAAACGCTGCAATTATCCAGAACCGAGTCGTGACGGGCAAAATATACGTATTCAAATATGCACATCTGACTCTTTTCGGGCAGATTGTCCATCATATACGAATGAATTCCGTTGGCGTCAATAACCACTATTTCGCCGGGCTTTACGTCACGCAGATAATTTGCTCCCACCGCATCGAGCGCACAAGTCTCGCTGGCTACGATATAATCGTCAAGCGCGGTGCCTATGCAGAGCGGACGGATTCCGAACGGGTCTCTGACCGCAATCAGCTTATCCGTTGTCATAATTACCAGCGCGTAAGAGCCTTTGAAATAGGGGCATGCGCGCTTAACGCCGTCTAAAATATCTCCGTCCGAAAGACTGTTTATCATAACAGCCATGACCTCGGAGTCTATAGTCGTCTGGAATACGGCGTTTGAACCGATCATCTGATCGCGCAGCTGTTTTGTATTTGTAAGGTTGCCGTTGTGAGCAAGCGCCATTTTACCGCATTTGCCCGTAAACACTACCGGCTGTGCGTTAAGCAGCTGACTTGCGCCCGTTGTGGAATAGCGGACGTGACCTATCGCTATATCGCCTTCGGGAAGCGTATCGAGCTTTCCGTTTGCAAATATATCGGGCACGAGTCCCATTCCTTTGTAATATGTTATCTTATCCGCGTAGGAAACCGCAATACCCGCGCTTTCCTGTCCGCGGTGCTGAAGAGCGTACAGCCCGTAGTAAACCGTATAAGCTACGTTCCTGTTTTCCTGCGAATAGACGCCGAAAACGCCGCACTCCTCGTGAAATTTATCTAAACGATCGTCTTGCAACTTTTTTACTCCTTACCTGTCCAACAATAGGTGCAAAGTTTGCAGGGTTCTATGCCGATAGCCTCGATAAGACCCTCGATAGACTGAAACTCAAGCGACTCAAACTGGAATTTATCGCAGATTGCCTTGCGCATAGCCTTGCCGCGCTCGGTATTTGAATCACTGTATTCTTCCATATGTTTTACGCTTTCTTCCCCTTCAAGCTCGAACATGACGCGGCGCGTAATAAGGTCCATATCGCCTGAAGAACGGGAGAAATTGAGATATTTACAGCCGTACATTATGGGAGGGCAAGCCGACCTCATATGCACTGCCTTAGCTCCGTGAGAATAGAGGAAATCCACCGTCTCCTTGAGCTGGGTTCCGCGTACTATCGAATCGTCCACAAGCAACAGTCTCTTGCCTTCGATCAGTTCGTGTACGGGTATAAGTTTCATTTTTGCTACTTTATTACGCTCGGTCTGGTTGACGGGCATAAAGCTACGCGACCAGGTGGGCGTGTATTTAATATAGGGGCGAGCAAACGGTACTTTGCATGCGTTTGCATAGCCTATAGCGTGGGGCGTACCTGAATCGGGAACGCCGCCTACGTAGTCGATTTCGTGAATATCGTGAGTGAGCGAGTCGCGACGGGCGAAAATTTCACCGTTTTTACAGCGCATCATCTCTACGTTTACTCCCTCGTAAGTGGACGTGGGATAGCCGTAATACGACCAGAGGAACGCGCAGATGCGCATCTCCTTTCCGGCAGGAGCAAGCTGAGTTATTCCGTCGGCGGAAATTTCCACTATCTCGCCCGGACCGAGTTCACGTTCGTCCGAATAGCCGAGCTTTTTATATGCAAAGCTCTCAAACGATACGCAATAGCCGTCCTCGCCCTTACCCACTAAAATGGGAAGTCTGCCGAGTTTGTCGCGTGCGGCGATTATCGTGCCCTTGTCGGTAAGAAGGAGAATCGACGCCGTTCCCTTTATGCAGTCCTGAGCGTATTTGATGCCTTCGACGTAGGAATTCTTGCTGTTAATCAAAGCGGCTGTAAGTTCGTTGGCGTTGACCTTACTGCCCGTCATTGCGTCAAAGTATCCGCCTTGCGACAGAATCTGCTTTACAAGCTCTTCAGTGTTATTGATGACGCCGATAGTGCTTATTGCATACATGCCGACTCTGGAAACCATCAGAAGCGGCTGAGGGTCGGTATCGCTTATGCAGCCGATTGCGGCGTTGCCGTGCATTTCGTTCGTAACACGTTCGAATTTTGTTCTGAAAGGCGCGTTCTCTATATTGTGAATTTCGCGCTGAAGTCCGATGGCTTTATCGTATACTGCCATACCTCCGCGCTTTGTACCCAGATGCGAGTGATAATCGGTTCCGATGAACACGTCGAATACGGCGTCGCTCCTCTTTACCGAGCCGAAAAATCCTCCCATACAGAATTATTCTCCCGTAAGGCGCTTGAATACTTCGTTGTACGCATCTTCAACGCCGCCGAGATCGCGACGGAATCTGTCCTTGTCAAGGCTGGTGTGCTTGGTCGTATCCCAGGTGCCTGCTTCCCAGAAGCGGCAGGTATCGGGAGAAATTTCGTCCGCAAGCACGATCTGACCGTGGAATCTGCCGAACTCGAGCTTGAAGTCGATGAGGTCGATATTGAGCTGCTTGAAGAACTCCTTCATTGCCTCGTTTACGGCGAACGCCATATTCTTTATGGTTTCAATCTCTTCCCTGGTTGCGAGATTGAGCGCGAGAGCGTGATAAGTATTGATAAGGGGATCGCCCAGATCGTCGTTCTTGTAGGAAAATTCGATCGTGGGGTTAGCGAGAGCCGTACCCTCTACGACGCCGTATTTCTTGGAAAAGCTTCCTGCGGCAACGTTTCTTATTATAACTTCAAGAGGAACTATCTGCACTTTCTTAACGACGGTGTTTCTGTCGTCAATCTGCTCTACAAAGTGGGTGGGAATACCCTTCTTTTCAAGCATCTGCATCATCATATTGCTCATCTTGTTGTTGATAACGCCCTTGCCGGCAATCGTACCCTTTTTAAGACCGTTGAACGCGGTTGCATCGTCCTTGTAGGAAACGATTACATAGTCGGGATTTTCGGTTGCAAAAACCTTTTTTGCCTTTCCTTCATAAAGCTGTTCTTTCTTTTCCATATGTTGTATATCTCCTTAAAAGAATGATTATTTATTATGTTGTGGTACGCAAATAAAACATACCCGCAGTCGTTCTGCGGGTATGATATTACTGTAATTGCGCTAATTCCGCCTGAAGAGCGGCATCGTCCGTATTGATTTTATCCTTCATTTTCTTCTTGTAGTCTGCAAGCTTAAGCGCGATTTCAGGATATTTTACGCCTAAAATCTGCAAGGCAAGAAGTCCCGCATTTTCACCGCCGTTTACTCCCACGGTTGCTACGGGTATTCCCGAGGGCATCTGAACTATAGAAAGCAGGCTGTCAAGACCGCCCATCATATCCGTCTTGATAGGCAATCCTATTACGGGCAGGGTGGTATAGGCTGCTATTACGCCGCCAAGATGCGCCGCTTTGCCGGCTGCGCAAATTATGACTTCGACTCCGTTTTCAGCCGCCGACTTTGCATACTCGTGCGCTTCGTCGGGCGTTCTGTGAGCGGAAATTACGCGCGCTTCAACCTCTACTTCGAAATCCTTGAGTACCTGAACTGCGGATTTAACAACTCCCCAGTCGGACTTTGAACCCATTATTACAGCTACCTTTGCCATAAATCCTTCTCCGTATTATTTACTTATTTTTGCGGCATACTTAACGTATGCTGCTGTTGTATATTATTTTTACGGTATATATACTCGCAATCAATTCGTATTCGGTAATGCTGCTCCTTTCGCAGAGAAACGAATACCTTTCAGACGAAAGTAAATTAAACTCCGGCGACGGTAAACTTATTCTTTCCGCACTTTTAGGCGGCGCAGTGGGAATTTACGTCACTATGTTCATAACCAAATTCAAACTGAAAAATATGTTGCTGATGATACTCATGCCCGTCATCGGCGTTTTAAACGTGTGGTTCTTCGTATTAGCTTACCGTTCGGGGTTCACCTTTTTTATATTCTGACACTACATTTATAAACTACGATAAAATTATAACACAAGATATTGACAAATTAAAAATGTTTGAACGAAGTTTTTTTATAAATTTGTGAACAAAATTTAATCTTTTGAGCAAAATTACGCTTGACAAATTGAAAACGCGCCACTAAAGGCGCGTTTTTGCTTAAAAATTTATTTATTCCGAGGCAAGACAGGCAAAAAGCTTTTCGCGAAGAGGCGTTCCCACGCCGTAATCAAAGCGATCGTCCACCCTTTCGTCAAGCTTTATTCTGCCGTCCGATATAACTATAATCCTGTCGGCAAGAAAGACCGCTTCGTCTATATCGTGCGTTACGAACACGGCAGTTCTGCCGCTCTCCCTCTGCATTTTGGAAAAGAGGAGCATCATCCTGATCTTTAGCTTTATATCGAGCGAAGTGAAAGGCTCGTCCATAAGCACGGCTTTGCTGTCGTACAGAAAGGCGCGCAGTATCGACACGCGCTGTGCCTGACCGCCCGAAAGCGAATTGGGATAGGAGTTAATTTTGTCCTCCATCTCCGCCTCTTTAAGCATAGTTTTGACCTTTTCTCCGTCCGGACAGACGGCAAGAAGATTTTTATATACCGTAAGATTGGGAATTAGCCTCGGCTGTTGGAAGATATAGGAGCACTTCACCCTGTCAACCTCGCCCGTGTAGTCGGTCAATCCCGCCAGAACGTTTAAAAGCGTGGTCTTTCCGCTTCCGCTCTCGCCGAGAATGCAGGTGGTCTTGCCGTCCTCTATTTCAAGATTGAAATTGCTGTACACAACCTTATCGGAATAGCTTTTACAAAGGTCAGTTATCTTCATTTGCACCCTCCTTTCTACTCCACCTGAGCGTGAGCAGTCTCAAAAAAGACGACAGCCATTCCATAATAAAGCCTATGAGTATGCACGCGATTGTGAGCGCCGCAAAAGTGGGCATTTCGGCGTAGAGCTTAGCCTGCTGCATCAATCCGCCCAAGCTGTGGAAGGTATAGCACAACACCTCCGCGGACACCATAAGTTTTATGCCGAGCGAAAGATTCGCGCCGACTTCGCCAAGTATCGACGGTGCGACCTGCGGAAGTATAATTTTTACGAGCTTGTCCTTCCGCGTAAAAGAGTACACCTTCGCCATCTGCAACAGATCCGCGTCCACCCCGTCTATAGCCGTCGTGAACTGAGAATAAATCATGGGAAACAGCACCAGCACGGCAACGACTACGGGGGCGGTCAAGGGATTGGTCCATATAAGCAGCATAAGCGTGACTGCCATTGTGGGCAGAGTGCGGATCAAAGAAATTATCGCCGCGAATATTCCCTTAAAGGGCTTGCAGACCGCGCTTAACGCGGACAACAGCGCCGCAAGCACGAACGAGATAGCAAACGCGCAGAGCGTGCGCAGGAACGTATTTGCAACGGACAACCAGAATTCGCCGCTTGCAAAACATTCAAACAGCGCAGAAAAACTCTGACTTACGGACGGCAATATATAGTCGTTGCGGATAGAATAGTAAGCTATTACCCACACGACCAATATAATTGCGACAGCCGCCAGAGAATACAGGATATTGAGTTTTTTTCCTCTCAATAGTTTTTTCATTTATCCTACGTAATAAAAGCTCTGTGAAACGGTGCTTGCTGAATCCGTTTCAATCTTTACAAATTTTGAAAGTATCATATCTACTTCCTGTTTGCAATCCACCGCTTTGACAAAGCTGATTGCGCAGTTTGAAAGTATGGTTTTATTGTTGAGCTGATTCGCATTTATGGAGGGCGTAGTACCCGCAGGCAGATGAGCAACTATAGTATTGTAGAGCATTTCGCCCGTGACTTCGGTTTTCATTATCCACTGTGCGCTTCCCTCTATCGCCTGAATAAAGGACTGAACAAACTTACCGCCGTTGAAGGTAACGACGTCGTTTTTAGCGACAAGCACTGCCTGAGGATAGCCGTTTTCGCCGCCGTAAAGCTGTTGAAGATCGCCGACAAAGTTGAGCGCGGCAACCGCGTTTACCTTCGTGCTTGCAGCAGGTTCGGGAACGACGTAATAATCAACGTCCGAAAGAGTGCCAACATCAGTGGGGTTGATTGCCTTTAAATAAACAGAATCCTCCGCTACTCCGCTTACATTAAACGCTATATTGTTGTCTTTTAAAATAATTTTAAAGATAAGACCTGGTACGTCTACAAGCTTGACTACCCCCACCGTTTTACCCTTGAGCGAAGAGAGGTTGGAAGTCGTGAGTTGTTCGGTAGTCTTTGCCGAGAGCACGTAGAGATTGCCGTGAGTTACCGTTCCGAGCATCTTGTAGCTTTCGCCGTCGCCTAAGAGTTTGGAGGCAAGGTTTACGGGAAGAACGCACAGATCTGCCTTGGGAGCATCGCCCGTGACGTAGCCCTGAATAGTATCCGCCGCAACCACGTTATATTCGAGTTCGCAGTTTCCAATAGTATTGTTCTCGTACATCAACTGCGCCATAGAGAGCGCGGGTGCGCCGTCGGGCATATACACGGAAAACTTAGAGCTCTCCTCCTGAGGAGCGCACGCGGTGAAGCCGAGCGCCAGTACCGCCGCGGCGAGCGCGGCTACAACGGTTGATAAAAATTTTTTCATATAGTTTCTCCTTTCGGCGTCAGGTAAAAAACTTAACCTTTCGCCTCAAAAAATTTATTGCTTACTCATTAAAGTCTTTGCGGATACTCCTTCAAGCATACCTATTTTGCCTGTAAGCGAATTTATTACCTCGTTGGGTGCGTCAATAATTATGCAGATTACCGAAACGCCGCGCTCCTTATAGGGCACGCCCATTCTGCCTACTATATATTCCCCGTATTCGGAAAGTACGGTATTAACCCTGGCGCTCTGTTCGCGCTTTTCGATTATGATTGAAATTACCGCAAGACGTTTTTCTGACATAAAAAATCCCCCTTTCGCCTGAAAGGGAGTCCTTAACCACACCGGATACGCCGCGTCGATTAAAACGCGGAGCTGGCGGCATTATAAAAACGACTCCTTTAATCTCAGGGCGGACGTCCTTTGAAATCAGGCTGTATAAATATACCACTTTTTAACAAACAAAGCAAGCGATTGAATAATTACTTTTTTATTTTACATACTTTTTGTATGAAAGGTAAAATTATTTCTGTTTTATGTTTAACTTTAGTCACCTCCGCGGCGTGCGGACTTTTCGGCTGCCATACAGGACAGACCGGAAGCGGCGAAAGCCTTAACGCTCCGCGCGACGCGCAGTATTCAATCAACGACGACGGCGGCGCCATTCCCGACGGTCAACTTCCCGACAATAATTGTCCCGACGGAAACTGCCCCGACGACGGTTGTCCCGACGAAAACGTGCCGCACAAGGACTGCCCCGACGGCAATTGTCCTGAAGGCAAACGTCCCAAGCATCCCCGTCAAAGGCGAGGACGCGGCAAAAGGCGCTCTCCCGACGGAAAAAAGACTGACGACAAAAAGCCATCGCCCGCCGATAAGCCGTCCCGTCGGAAGCCGCCTAAGCCTCTGCCCGAACCCGCTCCGCAACCTGCGCCCGATAACGGCGGAACGCCCGGACAGTCTCAGGTCGGATAAAAATATTATATTAAAACTCTCTACTAGCTCATATAAAACACTCAAACCGCTATAAAAAATAACGGACGGCGTGACGCCGTCCGTTTATCTTATTTTACTTTGTTGTAGTTGATTAAGCAACCGCTTAAAATAATCTTCTTTTCCTCTTCGGTGAGCGAACCGAGCGAAAGGTAGATATTTTTAACTTTGCCGCCCGAAACGTGCTTAGCGGGAATCGTAGGGTCGGACTGCGCAACGTAGTCGGTTATATTTTCGATATATACGTAGTCGCCCGTCCTGAAATCGAATCCCTTGTAAATCAGGGGGAGCATACCCCAGTTGATTAAATTCGAACGGTAACGCTTTGTTGCGTACTCGTTTGCGATATTCGCAACGCCGCCCAGAACTCGCTGGCACGAAGCCGCCTGTTCGCGTGCGGAGCCGTCGCCGGGCTTTTTAGCTACGACGCAGCTGCCGAACGAGGTATCGGGTGCAATCTCAATGCCGACTTCTTCAAGTATTTCGCCGGGTATCACGCCGCTTTCACGCCTTTTAGCCTCCTGCTCCTTAACCGCCTTAGCTCTGCCGACGTACTCGGGGTCCTTACGCGAAAGCGCAAACTCCGCAAGGCGCAGGGGATTGGAACGGTAAGACGAGGTCTCGCCCGAAGGAATAAGTTCGTCCGTAGTGGTCACGGGGTCGGAGATTACCGAAACGACCTTAATCAATAAATTTCTGGTCAAAGCAATCTGTTCGGGCCAATCGGCGATATTGTTGCCGTAGATAAGCTCGCTTTCAGCCTGAGGCTTGTTTTCGCCGATATACACGCGGTTTTCGTAAATGCTCTTATCGAAGTAATACTTTTTGACCTTTTTGGTATATTCAACCTCCGTAGCGGGGGTGAGAACGCCGCCGTTAGCTGCGGTTGCAGCAACCGAGCGAGCGTCCATAAGCGCAACTGCCGCAAGCTGTTGTTCGCCAAGCTTACTGCCCTCGCGGTTTTCGAAGTTACGCGTGGTATGGCGAATGGAGAATCCGTTGTCCGCAGGGGTGTCGCCCGCGCCGAAGCAGGGTCCGCAGAACGCCGTCTTGACGATTGCGCCCGACTGCATAAGCGAGGAGACGTAGCCGTTGTCCGCAAGGCACTTGAATACAGGCTGGCTCTGAGGATAGACGTTGAGCGTAAACTCGTCGAATCCGCAGCTCTTGCCGCGGAGTATTTCAGCCGCCTCTGCAATGTTTTCGTAAGCGCCGCCCGCACAGCCTGCGATTACGCCCTGGCTGACGTGTATCCTGCCGTCCTTAACTCTGTCCAGCAGCCTGAATGGCTTTTTATTGCCCTTAAGCTTATTTCCTGCCTCCTGAACCTCTCCCAAAATATCCTTTGCGTTGTCGATAACCTCTCTTATGGTATACGCATTTGAGGGATGGAAAGGCAGAGCTATCATGGGCTCCACGCGCGAAAGATCGATAACCACCGCGCCGTCGTAGTATGCAGGGTTTGCAGGATGCATTTCCTTAAAGTCCTCTTCCCTGCCGTGCATACGGAAGTATTCGCGGGTGGTTTCGTCGGTTTCCCAGATTGACGAAAGACAAGCCGTCTCGGTAGTCATAACGTCTATACCGTTACGGAAGTCCATAGAAAGGTTCTTTATGCCGGGTCCGACAAATTCGAGAACTTTATTTTTGACAAATCCCTTTTTGAAGGTTGCTCCGACGAGAGCTATAGCAACGTCGTGAGGACCTACGCCCTTCTTAGGCTTGCCCTTTAAGTAAACCGCGATAATTTCGGGGCGCTTTACGTCGTAAGTCTGGCATAAGAGCTGCTTTACAAGCTCGGGACCGCCCTCGCCTATAGCCATAGTGCCGAGCGCGCCGTAGCGTGTATGACTGTCCGAACCTAATATCATTTTGCCGCAGCCCGCCTTCATTTCGCGCATGTACTGGTGTATTACCGCGAGGTGAGGGGGAACGTAGTTGCCGCCGTATTTTTTTGCAGCGGAAAGACCGAACAGATGGTCGTCCTCGTTAATAGTTCCGCCCACCGCGCAGAGCGAGTTATGACAGTTCGTAAGAGTATACGAAAGAGGGAATTCCTTAAGTCCCGAAGCCTTGGCCGTCTGAATAATTCCGACGTAGGTTATATCGTGCGACGCCATAGCGTCGAACGTTATTTTAAGATTCTGGTCGTCGCCTTTATTGTGAGCCGCTAAAACCGAATACGCAAGCGTACCCTTAACCGCTTCAGCCTTTTGCTGTTCGCGCATAAACGCAACGTTTTCTTTTACGAGTTTACCGTCCTGATAATAGACGCCGCCCTTAATGAGTTTTATCATAATTCGCACCTTTAAATTTTTATGTAGATTTCTATTTTACTATATATTTTACAAATTATCAACCCTAAACGGGGTAAAAAATAAAAAGTTAACTTTTAACGGTTGCCTTTTTCCGAAACGGATAGTATAATTGGTTTATGAAAGTTTTTAAATACAGGTTCACCAAATTAATTTACGCACTTATCGGGCTGGGCATAGCGCTCTGCGCGGTAGGCTTCGGAATTAACGTTTACGTCTGCATAACCCAGGGCGTAGAATCGGCGGTCAATCCCGCCTATCAGATTATCCAGTACTGCATAATGTTCTTCATTTCTGTAGTGCTCGGAGTAATACTTATAAGTCTGCTTATCTCCTCTTACTATTCTGTCGACAAAACCTATCTTAAAACCAGCTTTGGAATTATTAAAAGCAAATACGCCATAGCCGATATCGAGACCGTGGAACTTGACAGAAAGACGAATAAGCTCAGCGTATATTTCAATAACGGAAATTATATCGTGATTGTTGTCAAGGAAGAATGGTACACGGATTTCGTTCAGGCAATTCTGGACGCTAACCCCAAAATCGAATATTCCATAGTATCCAAAGACAGCACAAACCCCGACGACACTAATCCCGAAAAATAATTATCGACAAATTTATCGACGCGCCGATTCCGGCGCGTCGTTTTTTACTGTTTTAAACAGTTCAGGCGCAACCGTACGGTTGCGCCTGTTTTTTTATTTGATTTATGCGGTTTTGTTCTTCTTTTTGTGCAGCATCTTCTTTACCGACGTGCGGTGCTCCTCGCCGCCCATAAGTCTGTAAAGATTCTTGTGGTGCGCTATCCAGGTTAACAGATTTACAAGAAGCAGGAGCGCGAAGGTCGCTATGACGTACGCGTTGAGAAGGGTTGCCTGATAGCGGATTACAAATATGACTCCCTGCCATACGGTAAAGGACGAAACGCCGATAAGCGAAGCCATGGAGCCCCACTCGAACAGATAGATATAGTAGAATAAAAATACGAAAAAGGCTACTCCTATAAACACGAACCACCAGGTTTCGCACGCAAGCGCACACAAAAACATACCAAGCGTAGTTGCAATGCCCTTGCCGCCCTTGAACTTCATAGTTACGGGGAAGATATGGCCGATTACCGCGCAGACGCCGAAGAGATACCTTGTAAAATCGGACACGACGAACTGCGTGCCTTCAAATACGTAGCTGTTGAAAATAAGATAGCCGCAGACGACGGGAATTACTCCCTTTAACGCGTCGCAGACAAAGTTGAGAATACCTATCTTTAAGCCGAAGGTACGCGACATGTTCATAGTGCCGGGATTGCCGCTGCCCTCTCCCCTTATATCCTTGTGCTTGATTTTTGAGATCATTACGGCAAAGTTAAAGCAACCTAAAAGATAGCTTATTACTGCGCCCAGCAAAAACCAGTACCAGCATGAAGAAAAAGAAATTTCCGTCATTATCAGTTCTCCTTCTTTTCGCGCGTGAGTATTTTAATGGGAGTACCCGAAAAATCAAACGCCTTCCGAATGGTATTTTCAAGAAATCTTTCGTAAGAAAAGTGCATTAAGTCGCACGAATTTACAAACAAAACGAACGTGGGCGGTGCAACCGAAACCTGTGACGCATAGTAAACCTTGAGCCTTCTGCCGTTATACGAAGGCGGTTCGTTGGCGCGAACGGTGTCGGCGATAAGGTCGTTTAAAGTACCCGTTGCCACGCGGAAGCGCGAATGTGCGTATACCTCGTCCACCGCCGCCATAATCTTTTCTGTGCGCTTGCCCGTCTTTGCGGAGACGTATATCGACTTGAAATAGTCCATAAACTTCAGATCTTCCGCAAGCTTTTCTTCAAACTTATTTATTGTGTGGGTATCCTTTTCGATTAAATCCCACTTATTCATAACCACTACCGAGGGTTTGCCCTGCTCGTGAACGTAGCCGATAATCTTGGTGTCCTGCTCGGTAAGTCCTTCTCCGCTGTCAACGACAAGCAGACACACGTCCGCACGGCGAACGGCGTCGAACGCACGCATTACAGAGTAGTACTCCACGTCGTCTTCAACCTTGGACTTTTTGCGGATGCCCGCCGTGTCGATTATGGTATAGCTTCTTCCGTCGTAGGTAAACTTCGTGTCGATAGCGTCGCGGGTGGTTCCTGCTATATCCGTTACGATAGAGCGCTCGAAGCCCAACAGCCTGTTTACAAGGCTGCTCTTGCCCGCATTGGGCTTGCCCACTACGGCGATTTTTATGCTGTCGTCCTCTTCGTTTTCGTATTTACCGAACCAGCTTACAGCCTCGTCTAAAACGTCGCCGATTCCCGTGGAGTGTTCGGACGATACGGGGAAGGGCTCGCCCAAGCCAAGCGCGTAAAACTCAAAAATTTTATCCTCGGCGTATTCGTCTATCTTGTTTACAACGAGTATGACGGGTTTTTTAGAGCGGCGGAGCATATCCGCAACGTCGTAATCGGACGTAGTGAGTCCCTCTTTGCCGTCCACGAAAAAGAGAATGACCTGAGCGGTTTCGATGGCTACTTCCGCCTGTTTTTTGATTTCGCGCCACATAGTGTCGTCGGACTTGAGCTCGATACCGCCCGTATCGACGAGATAAAACGCCTTCCCGCGCCATTCCGCGTCGGCATACAGTCTGTCGCGGGTTACGCCGGGACGGTCCTCGGTGATTGAAATTTTACGGCCAGCGACCTTATTAAAAAACGTGCTTTTGCCGACGTTAGGTCTGCCGACTATAGCAACGAGAGGATTTGACATAATAATTCCCTTTAATTTTCCGCAGCAAAACACGCGGAAAAACCTTTATATTTATATCTATTATAAATTGTTTTTGCGCGTTTGTAAAGAAAAAAGCCCCGACTTTTATAAAAGCGGGGGCTTGAGTTTACGTTGCCGCAAATCAGATGAATTTGGGAAGCATACCGAACACTACGCCGAGAACGTAAATTACGAGAGCAATCCAGTAAATTATTTTCCAGACGCGCTTTCTGCCTCTTACGTAGCCGTATGCGGGGAGCGCGATAGCAACCAACAGCGCAATGCTTGCAAGAAGATTAAGTATAGAGCTTACCTGACCGAGAATCGCGCCTACGCTGCCCGTGTTTGAAGCGATAAAGCTAATAATACCGCCAACAACGAACATTACCGCGGAAATTAAAAGTCCCCAGAACGCACAGATCTTGACCATATCGCGTCTTTCGGTGGTACGCACAGTTGTAGTAGTCTTTCTTTTTGCCATGATTATTCTCCTTTTTTTTAATTATTAAGAACGCCTTAATCGGCGGTCAATTCGTAGTCGAAGCCGAGTTTTTTCAAAACAGCGGAAAAATAGTCTGGCAACGGCGCTTGAAAGGTCATGCGCTCACCCGTCGCAGGATGGGTGAATTCAAGGCGGTACGCGTGCAGAAGCTGACCGTTCAAATTAAACTTCGGCTTCTTTGCTCCGTACACGTCGTCCCCTACCACGGGGTGGCCGAGATGCTTTGCGTGAACGCGGATCTGGTGAGTTCTGCCCGTATGAAGCTTGAACATACAGAGCGTATAGCCCTGAGAACGCTGTAAAACCTCGTAATCGGTGATAGCTATTTTTCCCTTTTCAGGGGGAACGACAGCCATTTTAACCCTGTCCGTCGGGCTTCTGCCTATATATGTTGTTACGTTCCCCTTGTCGTCCTTTAAGTTGCCCTCGAGGAGCGCGACGTAGGTTCTCTTACAGGACTTTTCCTCTATCTGCTTTGCCAGCGAAAGATGAGCTTTGTCGTTTTTTGCAACCACGAGAAGTCCCGAAGTGTTTTTATCTATTCTGTGCACTATGCCGGGACGCAGGACTCCGCCTACTCCGCTTAAATTTTTAAGGCGGAACAAGAGAGCGTTAACCAAAGTACCGTCCACGTTGCCGTTGCCTATATGTACGGTCAGTCCCTGCTGTTTGTTTATCACCGCAAGATCGTCGTCTTCGTAAATTATATCGAGCGGTATATCCTCCGGTCTTACCGAATATTCGACGGGGTCGGGGAGAGTACACTCTATGCGGTCGCCGACGCTGATTGCCTGCGAAGCTTTTGCAAGCTTTCCGTTTACCGTAACGGCTCCGCCTTCAAACAGCTTTTTTACCGCCGACCGCGAAGGACTTTCCAAAAGCGCGCACAGACATACGTCCGCACGGTCGCAATTCTGAGTTGCGGTAAAGCTTCTGGTCTCCATTATTTATCTTCTTCTCCGTTTTTGAGTGCGGATTCCGTTGTTTTGGCTACGGATTCTGAGTTTTCGGTTGCTGATTCTGCATTTTCAGGTGCAGATTCCGTGTTTTCGGTTGCAGAATTTTCCGTCAGGGATTGAGCTTCCTTATTGTCCTTGGTCTTTGCCTGAGCGGCTTTGGCGCGCTTTGTTAAGGGGAACACTGCCCATTCGTTTAAAAACAGCAGGTCGACAGCGGCGATTATTACGCCGAAAACTATCCAGAAATCGGCAAAATTACAGCACGCCCAGTTACCGAGCATATTTACCCACACGAAGTCGCGGACGTTGCCGAACATTATCCTGTCGACAAGATTGCCGACCGCGCCCGAAACCACCATTGCAAGCGCAAGCTTTAAAAGGGGGAATCTTTCGGGGATAATTACGAAGCAGGCGACAAGCACGACCAGCATAATTACCGTAATAATTATTAAAAAGGTCTGCCCCCACTCCGCATTTGCCAAAAACGAAAACGCCGCGCCGGGATTGCGCACTCCGCTTTCGACGGTTATTAATCCGGGAATGACGGTAAAATTCCAAAAGTACGCTTCCTCGCACCATTTAAGCACCAGATCGGCGGCTAACAGCACGACAAATACGACTATCATTACAGCGCTTATTTTACCGAATTCGAGTTTGAACTTCTTTTCTTTCATACCAATATTATAACACCTGCAAAACAAAAACGGAAACGATTTAAGTAAGTTTATAAAAAATAAAAGCGCAAACTTGCGTCAGCGCTTTTAAAAATAATTTATTTGATAAATCCCAGACTGATTAATATGGCTTTATCCACCTGCGTCATTGTTGCGGCGGGGAGCTCGCCTATCCTCTCCTTGAGCCTGCGCTTGTCGAGCGTGCGTATCTGTTCCAGTAAGATTACGGAATCCTTTGCCAGCCCGTAGGAGTTGGACGGAAGCTCTATATGAGTGGGGAGCTTTGCCTTATTGATTTTGCTGGTTACGGCTGCGGCGATTATCGTAGGCGAATATTTATTGCCCACGTCGTTCTGAACCACCAACACGGGACGTACGCCGCCCTGCTCGCTACCCACCACGGGAGATAAATCCGCATAATACAGCTCGCCTCTCTTGATTGTCATATTATACCTCTTTTGCGCTAATGCGCCGCGGGGCAATATTAATACATTATATGTATCGCCCCAGAGGTATTGTTGACAAGCAAAAGCAATTTTATACCGTGGGAAGTACTATTACTCCGTATGCAGCCAGGAACAGATATACGTAGTATACCGCGAGCATGGAGAGCATCGTAATGCCTGCCGCCTTGCCGAGCTTGTGGTTTTTGCCGAGCGAGAAACACAACAGCGCGATTACGCCCACAACCGATACCGCGCAGTCGATGATAAAGCTTACGGGATTGCCGATATATACGCCCGTATTGCCTGAGCAGATAAAGCTTAAGCCGCCGACAAAGAGAATATTTGCGATGTTGGAGCCGATTATATTACCCGTCGCAATACCCATATCGCCCTTCTTCGCCGCAGAGATCGACGTGACGAGTTCGGGGAGCGAAGTTCCGAAAGCAACTACCGTAAGACCTACCACCACTTCGTCGATATGAAGAAGCTCAAGAGCGATGAACTGTGCGGACTGCTGAACGGCTATACCGCCGCCGACTACGCAACCCAGACCCACGAGGGTCACTACTATTAAGAACCAGGTTCTGTCCTTAAGCTCTTCGTACTTTGCGCTGAGTTTTGCAAAAAAGCCCTTAATGCCGCCTGCACTCTGCGAAACCGCAACGCTTTCAACTACTTCGCCTTCGGCAAAGGAAGTTGCAGTCGCCTCTTCGATGAGCACGGATTTCTGCCTTTTAGCCATTATAATCGTGTAGATCATAAACGCAAAATACAGCGCGAGCAAAATCAATCCTTCCCACCAGACGAAGGTTTCGCCCAGAAGTCCGAGAGCGATAAAGAGAGCGGATATTGCAAGCAGGAAGGGAATTTCGATACAGCGCGAACTCTTTTCAACGGGAATGTTGGCAAAGAGCGAAGATATACCCAGAATGAGCATAACGTTCATAATGTTGCTTCCGATTATATTGCCGATTGAAGTACCCGAACTGCCCGTAATTGAGCTTACGGTCGATACCGCCGCTTCGGGTGCGGACGTGCCTAAAGCCACGACCGTAAGACCGATTACGAGCGAAGAAACCTTGAGTTTTGCCGCGATGCCCGACGCGCCGTCTACCAGCCAGTCAGCGCCCTTGACCATTACGACAAATCCCACGATCAGCAAAAGCACGTATAAAATTGCCTGTCCTACCATAAAATTTACCTACCTTAAAACTATTATTGTCCGTAAAAAAACAAAAAAGACCTTTAACTTAAATTACTTTAAGTTAAAAGTCTTGTTACCGTAAAATAATTAGCGGTGTCAAACCCCGAGCGGTTGCGCCGTGATGACGAAGTTTGCCTTAAACTACTCCCTTTCAACGAAAACATATTAACACGCGAGTTAACCGTTTGTCAAGCGTTTGACAACTTTATGAAAATTTTTAATCAGGTCTTTGGCGGTCACACAGTAGTCGGTCTTCTCCCGCGAGCAGTCCTCGGCAGCCGAGCCCAACACGTAGCTCGCCGCAACCGCCGCGTCGAAAACGTTCAAGCCCCTTGCGGCTGACCCGCAAATCAAGCCCGTCAATAAATCGCCCGAGCCGCCCTTGGAGAGCGCAGTCGTTCCGCGCAGGTTCAGCGCGGTTTTCTCCTCGTCGCAGATAATTGTCGCCGCGCCCTTCAAAAGCACGGTCACGCCGTATTCCTTTGCAAAATTGCGTGCGCAATCCGTCGGATTATGCAATATCTCTTCCACAGAAAGCTTTGTAAGGCGCGAAAACTCCTTGACGTGCGGAGTAATCAGAACCTGACATTTTTTACGTTTAAGCGCGTCAACGCCGTATTTTGCAAGCGAGTTCAGTCCGTCCGCGTCTATTATAAGCTTGCCCTCGTAGGAGGTTAAAATACCGACAATCTGCGAGTACAAATCTTCCGATACGCCGCAACCAGAGCCGACTGCGATCGCCTGAGAAGAGAGATCGCAGGACTGCATATATATCGCTTGTGGATATGCGGTCACAAGCGCGTCCGAAACCACGCTTTCCGCGGTGAGCTTAACGTAGCCGCAGCCCGATTGCAGAGCCGCTGAAAGCGCAAGCGCCGCCGCGCCCTTATAGCGGGCGCTTCCTACAATCAGGTTTGCCGAACCGTAAGTGCCTTTGTGAGAATTTCTCCTGCGTGCGGGGAAAAACCTACAAATATCCTCGTCCGCATAAGCCTCGGCATAGTTTCCGTTAGCGGTAATGCCTATATCCCTCTTTACCACAGCGCCGCAGTAATCTACGCCGTCGCCCAACACCATGCCGAGCTTGTATTCAGCTACAGCCACGGTCAGATCCGCATTTATTGCAACTCCCTCTATCCTGCCGTTATCCCCGTTGATTCCGCTGGGTATATCCGCAGAAACCACGAACGCTCCGCTTGAATTTATTCTTTCAATAACCTGAGCCGCCTCGCCCGATACCGTGCGTGAAAGCCCCGTACCGAAGATACAGTCGACGATTACATCGCCGCATATCTCGTTTGAATACTCGCCAGAATAGTTTTGTCTTTCTCTCTCGCAGTCGGGCGAAAGTCTGCCGTTCAATGCGTATACTTTTACGTCGAAGCCGTCCGAAATAAGTTTTTGCGCGCATACGTAGCCGTCGCCGCCGTTGTTGCCGCAGCCGCACACGACGAGCACCTTCTTTTCGCCCGTTTGCTCCAAAGCGCGCTCAACCTCCTCTGCTATGGCATAGCCAGCGCGGCGCATAAGCTCGCCTGAAGGCACTCCCAATTCGTTTATCGTATAGGCGTCCGCCTGACGCATCTGCTCGTTGGATAAAAATCTTTCCATTAAAGCCTTAAACTAACCTCTGCACTGCTTATTTTTTTGATTTCGCCGCCTGTTTCGCAGACCAGCAAACCGCTCTCATCCACGTCCAGAGCGCGAGCGCAAATACAGCGCCCGTTAATATTGAGCGTAACGCTCTGTCCGAACCAATTTATATAACGTTTGTAATCTTCCACAGTGTATTCGCCGTTCAGATATTTAAGTAAGGTTTTCATTACTTTCCTTACGGAAACTTTCTTTCCCTTCTGTTCGCTTATCGAAGTTGCAATATCTTTCAATTCTTCAGGGAGGGAATTGTTTACGTTAATGCCCATACCGACTATCGAGCGGCATTTTCCGCAGTAAAGCGTATTTTCAATAAGCGTTCCGCAGATTTTTCTACCGCCGACAAGCACGTCGTTTGCCCATCGGATAATCGGGGAAAGGGAAAAACTTTCCACGGTTTTACACACCGCAACGCAGCAGTTGAGCATAATCTTAAAGGCGTCCGCGCCGTTGAAATCGGGGTAGGTTCTGAGCACCGTAACGTACAGTCCGCCCTCGTCCGAGACAAAGCTTCTGCCCTTCGTGCCCTTTCCTGCGGTCTGCCTTTTTGCAACCACTACGGCGTTTTCGACGCCCTCGAGCCGCTTGCAGTATTCGTTTGTGGAGTCGACAATGCTAAGTCGGATAACTTTAAAATTCATCGTCGTCGCCCAGCCTTTCCATAGCGCTCTTTACAGCGTCGTATTCGTAGCCCTTGGACATGAGATAGCGGAAAGCCTTCATATAGGTCTGCTTATTCTGCTCCTTGCCCCTCAGATACTTCTGAAGAATTTCGAAAATCTCTTCGCTGTCCTCCGAAGCTTCGGACAGAGCCTCGTCTATCGCTTCCTTTCTCGCGCCGCGGCTGATGAGCGCGCTTTCGATTGCGCGTTTGCCCTTGCCCTTAACCGAATTGACGTAAGCTTTGCAGTAAGCCGCATCGTCCACGTAACCGTAATAGGCGAGCTTTTCCATAATGTAATCCACAACCGCCTGCGTATAGCCCTTTTTAGCTAAAAAATCACGCATCTGTTTTTCGGTTTTCATGGTTGCGGAAAGGTGGTTCATCGCCTTTTCCATAGCCTGAACCTTTTCGTTGTCAAGCTGTATACTATCAAGTTCGGACTTTTCAATGGTCATTCCCGGTTTTAGCCTGTGTTTTATAGCCACCTCTATCTTAAGTCCGCAATAAAACCTGCCGTCGAGGTACACAGAGCACCTGGTTTTGTCCTTTTGCTGTTGTTCAATTGACGTAATCTGTGACATATCTCATACATTTTAGCACTTATAGAAAGATTTTGTCAATCCTGCGATTGACTTTATAAAACTACGGTTGTATAATGATTTAAATTATTTTATAAAGAAGGTATATACTATGTCTGCTAATCTCGATTGGGGAAGTTTAGGCTTCGGCTACGTTAAGACACCCTACCGCTACGTTTCAAATTATAAAGACGGAAAATGGGACGAAGGCGTTCTTTCCACCGACGATAAGATAGTTATGACCGAATGTGCAGGCGTTTTACAGTACGCGCAGACGGTTTTCGAGGGCTTGAAAGCCTATACCACCAAGGACGGAAAAATCGTAACCTTCCGCCCCGACCTGAACGCCGAGAGAATGGAACAGTCTGCGGCAAGACTGGAGATGCCCGTATTCCCCGCGGAAAAGTTTTTAGAAGCCGTTGATAAAGTTGTTTCCGCAAACAAGGACTACGTCCCCCCTTACGGCAGCGGCGCAACCCTGTATATCCGCCCGTTTATGTTCGGTTCTTCCGCAGTTATCGGCGTTAAGCCTGCTCAGGAATACCAGTTCAGAATGTTCGCAACCCCCGTCGGTCCCTACTTTAAGGGCGGCGCAAAGCCCATTACCATAAGGGTCTGCGACTTAGACAGAGCCGCGCCTCACGGCACGGGTCACATTAAGGCGGGACTTAACTACGCAATGAGCCTGCACGCAATAGTGGACGCTCACAACCAGGGTTACGACGAAAATATGTACCTTGACGCGGCTACGCGCACCTACGTTGAAGAGACGGGCGGCGCTAACTTCCTGTTCGTAACCAAGGACGGCAAGGTTGTAACGCCCAAGTCGGATTCAATCCTTCCCTCCATTACACGTCGTTCGCTCTGCTACGTTGCGGAAAAGTATTTGGGACTCACCGTTGAGCACAGACCCGTTAAATTCGAAGAGGTTGCCGACTTTGCTGAGTGCGGATTGTGCGGCACGGCGGCTGTAATTTCGCCCGTAGGTAAGATCGTCGACCACGGCAGGGAGATTTGCTTCCCCGCAGGCATGGAAAAGATGGGCAAAGTCACCCAGGAGCTTTACGATACCTTGACTGGTATTCAGATGGGCAGAATCGAGGCTCCCGAAGGCTGGATAAGAGAAATCAAGTAAAAAATATTAATTGTTTAAAGGGGCGCGTTGCTTGCAGACATGCAAGCAACGCGCCCCTAAAATTTTAGTTTAATTAATAAAGCGACAGGTTTATTTTCAGTTAATTTAAGCGTCGGATCAGTTTTGTTTAATTTGTAAAGCACCGAGCCATAAATTTAGTTTTTTACGGTTCTTAAATATCAACCTTTCGCCTTTACAGCCTGAAAGCACGCTGTTGATTTTTTGCCTTTTCTGCTTCGTTCTGCCGTCGTGCAGAATCCAGCGCATAAATTCCCAATCGAATTTCTCGTTGCAGGGACAGTCGGGACGTGGCGTACCTCTATATTTTTTATACCTTTTTAACGCCTGGAAGAAACAGTAAAAGCGGTTATAGTTCAAAAAAATAAGCATATCGCACTCTGCAAAGCGTTCGGGCGAGTATGAATAATAATTGCCGTCTATAACCCAATTCTGATTGGCTGATAAAAATTCTTTTACCCTTTTATCCATCTGCTCAAAGTCAAGATTTTGCCAGTCTCCGTACCAGTACACTGAGTCGAGATGCAGGACGGGGACGCCGTATTTTTCGCCGAGAATACGTGCAAGCGTCGACTTGCCCGCACCTGAATAGCCTATTACGCAAATTTTCATTTTATCAACTCAATTTCTTTATTTCGTCTTCCAGTTCCCTGACGAATTTTTTGAGGTAGGTCTGGTCGCAGGTCTCTTCAAATTTCAAAGTCCACTTACACCAGTTATTGAATACGCCTTTGACGGTAAAATGTCCCATGCCGTCGGATATAAATCCGATAAAATTATCGTCAGGCTCGTAATCCTCACAGATTGTCGCACTGCCCTCTTTCAAGGTCTCGTACAGCCATTTAAGTTCATAGAAAAAGCTGCGGATCATCACTTTCGGGCACAAGAAAGATATTTCTCCCGAATATCTGTTTCCGTCGCTTCCGCTCACCGAAATATAGCAATTCGCGCTTTCTTCTATTTCTTTACAAATTATAAATTTCAGGCAAAAGTTTTCGCTATTGAGTTCAGCCATAATTATACCTTAAACGGAAAGTAATATTCCTCAAATTTTTCTATTTTAAGTTTGCCGTTCAGGCGGTTTAAAAGCTCGGCGTTGAACCTCTCTTCGTTGCTCTTTTTAACCGCTACGACAAAGCTTACCTCGCCGCCGTACTCGCTCTCCTTAACTTCGCAGTCGTTTTCGGAGAAAAATCGCAGAGCAGTATCGACGGACGGATAGCCCACCGTGTAAATACTTTCGGCGCAGGGCTGATAGCATACCTTCTGAGCGGCGTCCAGATTTTCTGCCGCGCTGCCCGAATAGGCACGCACAAGCCCGCCTGCACCCAGCTTTATTCCGCCGAAATAGCGCGTTACAACCACCGCCGTCTGCACTAGATTTTTATTCTTTATAACTTCTAAAATGGGCATACCTGCCGTTCCCTGCGGCTCGCCGTCGTCGGAAAAGCGCATAAAATTGCCCTTTTCGTCCGCAATGAACGCGTAGCAGTTGTGGGTTGCGTCGGAGAATTTTTTAGAAATTTCCGCAACGAACGCCTTTGCCTGCTCCTCGTTTTCGACGTGTCGCGAAGTAGTTATAAAGCGCGATTTTTCAATTATTTTTTCGGTGACGGTATCGCCGCTGATTGAAAGGTAAGTCTTTTCCATAGTTTTTAAAAAAGCGGCTTTAAGACGAATTATTCTTCATCCAGCCGCTTTTTCCTTAAATCAATTTGATTTTTAAGTGAATCTTTTTGCCCTTGTGGAGTACGTCGCCGTCTGCAACGGGTGCGTTTATGTCGGTAACTTTACTGTCGCCTATCGACACGCCGCCCTGCTGAATGAGCCTGCGCGCTTCGCCGTTGGAGGCGCATATTCCAGCCGCAACAAGCACGGGGATTATGGTTGCGGTTTCAACCTTGATTTCCTTTACGGGAAGATTTTCGCTGTCGCCGCCGAACGCCGCCTTTGCCTGAGCCTGAGCGGTATTCGCCTTTTCCTCGCCGTGAACCAGCTTTGTGAGCTCGTATGCGAGAATTTCCTTCTTTTCGTTGATGCGGCTTGCGTCCCATGCTTCCATTTCGTAAATGGTTTCCATGGGAATGAAGGTGAGCATCTTGATGCACTTCATAACGTCCGCGTCGTCCACGTTGCGCCAGTACTGGTAGAACTCGTAGGGGCTGGTCTTGTTTTCGTCAAGCCAGACCGCGCCCTTTGCCGTCTTGCCCATCTTTTTGCCCTCGCTGTTCAAAAGCAGGGTTATGGTCATAGCGTACGCGTCCTTGCCCGACTTCTTTCTTATAAGTTCGGTACCTGCAAGCATGTTGCTCCACTGGTCGTCGCCGCCGAACTGCATATTGCAGCCGTAGTGCTCGTTGAGGTACCAGAAGTCGTACGCCTGCATAATCATATAGTTGAATTCAAGGAAGGAAAGTCCCTTTTCCATTCTCTGCTTGTAGCATTCCGCGCGGAGCATATTGTTTACTGAGAAGCATGCGCCGACGTCGCGGAGAAGGTCTACGTAGTTGAGCTTTAACAGCCAGTCTGCGTTGTTTACCATAACCGCCTTGTCTTCGCCGAATTCGATGAAGCGCTCCATCTGCCTTTTAAAACATTCGCAGTTGTGATTGATGATTTCGGTGGTGAGCATAGAGCGCATATCCGTTCTGCCCGAAGGGTCGCCGATGTGTCCCGTGCCGCCGCCCACTAAAACTACGGGGCGGTTGCCTGCCATCTGCAATCTCTTCATAAGGCACAGCGCCATAAAGTGACCTACGTGCAGACTGTCTGCAGTGGGGTCGAAACCTATATAGAAGCGCGCGCCGCCGTTATTGATAAGCTCCCTGATTTCAGGTTCGTCGGTAACCTGCGCGATAAGTCCGCGCGCCTGTAATTCTTCGTAAATGTTCATAATCAACTTCCTTAAAAGGTATTTCTAAAACAGTATAACAATATTTTAAGCATTTTGCAATTATTTGCGGTCATTCGGTGAAAAAATCTTCGGGTTTTAAATACTGTCTTGCCTTTTCAAGCGCCCTCTTTTCAATGCGCGAAACGTAGGAACGCGAGATGCACAGCTTTTTTGCCACCTCCCTCTGCGGCAGCGGAACTCCGTCCTCTAAGCCGTAGCGCATGGTTATTATGGTGTATTCGCGCATATTTAGTATGTCTTTTAAGAGCTTTACGAACTTTTCGCGCTGAATGGATTTTTCCACCTGAGAGAATACGTTTTCCTCCTTTTCGGCAAGCAAATCCATAATCGTAAGCTCGTTACCGTCCTTATCCACGCCGACGGGGTCGGAGAGCGAGACAGTGTTTTTATACTTCTTTCCCGCCCTTAAAAGCATTAAGATTTCGTTTTCGATGCACCGCGCGGTGTAAGTTGCAAGCGCCGTACCCTTGCCGTCCTGATAGGTGTTTATCGCCTTGATAAGCCCTATTGACCCGACGGACAACAAATCGTCGGTTTCAGCCGCGCCCGAGTACTTTTTTACGATATGCGCAACCAGACGCATGTTGTGTTTTACAAGTATATTTTTTGCGTTTGCGTCGCCTGCCCTGGCGAGTGCCAGGTACTTCTTTTCCTCTTCGGGCGGCAAAGGCTTGGGGAACGAACCCTTGTTTTGCACGGTGCCCGTAAAGATGAAAATTTTGCTTAACAGTAGTCCGATTACGTCGAAAAACATATTTCAGCTCCTTATTTTGAACAAGTTTACTAATATACGCGCCCGACGGTTTGTCTTATAACCGGGTATAAAATTAAAAAAAATTTAAAATTTTCAAAAATAAGTAACGCTTTTCGGATTTTAAAAAATAACGCGCCGACTCAGGATTGAGTCGGCGCGTCGGCACACTAAGTGAATTGATATTTATTCGAGTTCGAATGCACCCGTATAGAGCTGATAGTACTTTCCCTTCTGAGCGATTAACTGTTCGTGGTTGCCGCGTTCGATAATTTCGCCGTGTTCCAGAACCATTATCGCCTGACTGTTACGAACCGTAGACAGACGGTGAGCTATTACAAATACCGTTCTGCCCTCCATAAGTTTATCCATACCCTGCTCTATGAGCTTTTCGGTACGGGTATCGATTGAAGAGGTTGCCTCGTCGAGAATGAGTACGGGGCAGTTCGAAACCATCGCACGTGCGATTGCAAGCAGCTGCCTCTGACCCTGTGAAAGGTTAGCGCCGTCGCCCTTGATGAGCGTGTTGTAGCCCTCGGGCAAATGTACGATAAAGCTGTCTGCGTTGGCAAGCTTTGCAGCCTGTATGCACTCTTCGTCGGTTGCGTCCAGTCTGCCGTAACGGATATTATCCATAACCGAACCCGTGAACAGATGCGTATCCTGCAATACTATGCCGAGCGAACGGCGGAGATCCGCCTTGTTTATATCCCTTACGTTAATTCCGTCGTAGGTAATTTCACCCGACTGAACGTCGTAGAAGCGGTTGATAAGATTGGTTATGGTAGTTTTACCTGCGCCCGTAGAGCCGACGAAGGCAATCTTCTGACCGGGTTTTGCAAACAGCGAAATGTGCTTTAAGATAATCTTGTCGTCGTTATAGCCGAACACTACGTCGTTGAAACGGATATCGCCCTTTAAGGGGATATATTCGAACGAGCCGTCGGCGTTGGGCTTTTTCCACGCCCATTCGCCTTCGCTGCTTTCACCGCGGGTCAACGTTACGTCTCCGCCCTTATCTTCGGGCTGAGCGTCGGTCATATCGAATATACGCTCCGCGCCCGCCATAGCCATTACTATCGCATTGAACTGGTTTGCTACCTGCTGAATGGGCATATTGAAGGAACGGGAATAGCCGAGGAAGGAAACGAGAACGCCCGCATAGACGGCTATCCATGTGGTTTCACCGAGAGCAACCGCAGCGCCCTGAGAGTTACCGTAAGCCGACAAAAGCCAGGTCTGCTGACCGGTCAATATGAGAACCAGACCGACAACCGCTACGAAGATATACTGGAAGTAGCCGATATTGTTGGTTACGGGACCCATTATGAACGAGTAAGCGTTCGCCTTGCTGCCCGTCTGGTTGAGTCTGTCGTTGAGAACCTTGAAATCCTCACGCGCCTTGCTTTCGTGGCAGAAAACTTTAATAACCTTCTGACCTTCGGTCATCTCTTCGACGTAGCCGTTGAGCGCGCCGAGAGCCTGTTGCTGTGCAACGAAGTTTTTAGACGAACGCGCGCCGATAAACTTAATTGCAAAGAGCATCACGAAGAGCATTATGAACATTACCACCGTGAGCGTGAACGAATAGGTTATCATCAGCACTAAGACGGCGATAATGGTAACAACGGACGAAACCAGCTGAGGAATGGTCTGCGACAAAAGCTGACGCATTGTATCAACGTCGTTGGTGTACATACTCATCAGATCGCCGTGAGTGTGAGCGTCGAAGTACTTCAAGGGCAGTCCGTGCATTTTTGTGAACATTTCATCGCGCAGACGCTTGAGCGTTCCCTGCGAAATGTACATCATAATACGGTTGTACATAAACGTACACAGCGCACCGAGAAGGTACACGCCGCCGATAATTCCGACGTACATATAAATTTTGCCCATGTCGGGATTGAACGTACCGTCTGCTCCGGGCGTAAGCTCGGTTATAATGGGAGCGAGCATCGCAGAACCGATTGCACTTGCCGAGGAAGCTATAATAACGCCGATAAGGACGAATACGGTTGCAACCTTGTAGCCCGAAAAAGTGTAAGTTAAGAGGCGCTTTAAGGTCTTTATGGGGTTTTTAGCGCGTTTTCCGCCGCGTATTCCTGCGCGCGGTCCGCCGGGCATATTAGGCATTTTCGTCCCCTCCTTTTACCTGAGATTGATATACCTCGCGGTAGATTTCGTTATCGGCAAGGAGGCTTTCGTGCGTGCCTAAGCCAACCACTCTGCCCTCGTCGAGGACGATTATCTTATCTGCGTCCTGAACGGATGCAATGCGCTGAGCTATAATTATTTTGGTCGTTTCAGGCGCGTGTTCTTTAAGAGCCGCCCTTATGCGTGCGTCGGTAGCGGTATCGACTGCCGAGGTCGAGTCGTCGAAGATAATAACTTTGGGCTTTTTGAGCATTGCGCGGGCTATGCAGAGACGCTGCTTCTGACCGCCCGAAACGTTGACGCCGCCCTGACCTAAATCGTAGTCGTAGCCGCCGGGAAGATTGTCGATAAATTCGTCGGCGCAAGCCTGCTTTGCGGCAAGGCGCAATTCTTCGTCGGTAGCGTTTTCGTCGCCCCAACGGAGATTTTCAGCTATCGTACCAGAGAAAAGCACGTTCTTCTGGAGCACCATCGCTACCTTGTTGCGCAGGCTGTCGAGGTTGTAGTTTTTAACGTCTACTCCGCCCACCTTGACCGTGCCGCGCGCGGTGTCGTACAGACGGGGAATCAGTGATACGAGCGAGGTCTTGCCCGAACCCGTAGCACCTATAATTCCGACCGTTTCGCCGGAGTTGATATGGAAGGTTACGTCCTCGAGAACCGCCACGTCGGCTTTCTGAGAATAGAAGAAATCCACGTCCTCAAAATCTATAGAGCCGTCCTTAACTTCGGTTACGGGATCCTGAGCCTTAGGAAGGGTCGTGCGTTCGTTTAAAACTTCGCATATACGGTCTGCCGAGCCCTTGGACATAGAGATGAAGTTGATACACATAGCCGCCGTCATTACGCCTGACAGAATCTGCATTGCGTAGGTGATGAGCGCCTGAAGGTTTGAAAAGCTTACGTTGCCTTCCAGCGTGCCGGCAGCCATATTCGAGCCGACGATGAGCAGTATTATCATCGTGGCGTACATTACGAACTGAACGGCAGGCATCAATATGGTGAGCACCTTTTCAGCCCTGATGGAATAGTCGTAAACTTCCTGAGTGGCTTTCTGCATCTTCTGCGTTTCGTAATCTTCGCGGACGTAGGACTTAACCACTCTTATCGCGGTCAGATCTTCCTGAACGACCGCGTTGAGTCCGTCGTACTTTTTGAACATGGTCTTGAAGTAAGGCACGACCTTAATCATACAGAAGGCAACTATAACGCCCAGTATGGTTGCAGCAGCAACGAAGATCAAGCCCATCTTGGGTTCGATTACGCAGGACATTATTACCGAGAATATAAACAGAATAGGTGCGCGGACAAGCATTCTTATGCTCATCTGGAACGCGTTCTGCACGTTGGTAACGTCGGTTGTGGTTCTCGTGATCAGGCTGGAAGTCGAATAGTTATCGATGTTGGCGAACGAAAAGGTCTGAAGATTGTTGTACATATCTTCCCTGAGGTTATGAGCGAAACCGCAGGAAGCCTTTGCGCCGAAAATGCCGCCGAGCGTGCCGCATACGAGCGAGAACATTGCCGCCGCTACGAGAAGCAGACTGAATAAAACTATTCTGTTAACGTCAACCGCGCCTTCCGTAGCAAGCTTTCTGATCTCGTCGAGAAGGAAGGTCATAAGAAAGGGAATGATAATTTCCATAGCAGCTTCGCCCACCATAAATATCGGCGTGAGAATGGATGCCTTTTTATATTCCCTTACGCTTTTCAGCAAGGTTTTTATCATGAAATTCTCCTGTCAAAATTTATATACGTAATAATTTTAGTTTAATATATTTTTAATGTCAACGAAAATTCGCTTTATGAAAATGAAAAAAATGTGAAACGATAATTTTTTTTAAAAGCTAAAAACGCCCTGCACTCTGCGTGCAGGGCGTTTTGAATGTTAGAACTTAATTGTGGAAATATATATCTTCTTTTCTTACGAGCGGATATGCGGCGAGTTTGTCCGAGTCTAAATTCTCTCTGTGGATATCCACCGCCGAAATTGCGTGGTTCTGATAGGTGGTGTAATAGTAAATTCCCTTATCAGCGTTGCAACAGGACGTATACGAAGTTATTTCGTAGTCGTTCTGATTGAGAATACAACATCCGCGCTGCTGTTCTACGGAGCCGAGAATGTGGAAGAACTGATTGACGCCGTCCTCCTCTCCGTCGCCCGAAACCGAATTGAGTTTTGTAAACGCCACCCTTACGAAGCGCGACTGCGAGGACAGATCGCCGGGAAGTCCTAAAGCGCCCATTCCGCGGCTGTAGGTTTCGAGAGAAATTTTATCCGAAAACAAATTTTCAGGCTTGCGCGGAGAGAGGCCGATATAGTTATTCAGGTTAAACATCTGCATTTCAAACGGTGGATTATTGGTTAAAACTCCCACGGGATTATCGTAAATCTTCACTCCGTCCTTTACGCTTTCAACCGTTATCGCACGGGTTTTGTCGGCAATTATCCAATGCAGCTGCGCTATAGGCAGATTGCGGTTGAACGGAAGATTTACAACGTTGATCTTCAAAAAGAGTTTTTCAGCCTCGTCTACCGTCCTGCACTTGCTGAGAACGTACGGAATGAGCTCCCACTGGGCTAAATTTATCTTGCCTTTCTGCTCTTCACGGTATACGGCGTTTCCCACGAAGTTGAGCCCCGCCATGCACAGTCCGACCTCGTTCATCGCGTCATAGTACAGGGGGAATCCCTCGCAGACGAACGCAGTGCCGATCATTGCGAAATGAGAATTGCATTCCCCTTCCATGCGGAAGTTGAGCGGGTAATTTCTGGGCATAACCGCCACTTGTTCGTCATAGCTGAACTCAACGTCCAGAGTACGTCCGAAATAGAAATCTTTGGTTTTGTAAGTTGCCGCCGTACACATAAAAATCTCCTCCGCCTGCCTATTGTTTAACCCGCGCCGTTGCGCGCCTTTGCAGTACAGTAATATTATAAACCTGTTTTATGTTTACAAACACAATTTTAAACGTTTTTACGTTTATTATTCCGACAGCAGAAATTTAAACGCTTTAAATCAGGTCTGAAAAATTATTTAAACGCTCCAGCAAACTCCGTTTGAATCCAACGGAAGCTCTGTAGTCGTCGCCGATTTTACCGAAGCGTTGGAATCGCCTATAAACACTACGAGCGCGTTGATGCTGTAAGGAAGCTTTACCGTTACATAATTTTCGACCGTGAGATAGCTTTCGCTTGAAAGGTTAAGCGTTGCCTTTACGCCAACGGTGGATAAATCGGGAGAACAGCTGGTAGATTCCGAACTCATACCGCCGCTTTTTCCTATCGCCAGAACGTACCCGCCGCTGTAATTGTAGCCACGTTCGGAGTCAATGCTCGCATCTGCCGAACCCGTGGAGATCACGACCGTTTTTCCGCCTTTAAAAGATATGCCGCCGTAAGAGGTCGTGCTGTTGGAATCCAGCCCGTCGCCGCCTGCGCACACGTACAGAGTGCCGCCCGAAACGACTATGCTTTCGCCTGAAGTTGCCGTACCGTTCACGCCGTCGTCAGACGCCGTTACGCTTACGTTGCCTCCGACAAACCGAACAAAGCTTCCCTCTATTCCCTCGTAGCTGCCTCCGACGCACACCTCGCCGCCCGTTATTTCCACGGTTCCGTCGGCGTGAATGCCGTCGTCGTTGGTGTAGAGCGCAAGCGTTCCGCCGCTTACCGTCACGTTGCCGAGGGGAGATTGACCGTTTTCCAAAGCAACGTCGGAATTTGCATGGATCGCGTCGTCGTAAGAACTGATCTGAATATATCCTGCGGAGATAGTTATCTGATTATCCGCCTTGAGACCCTTAGTCGAGTAATCGCCCTTATCGGTGTTGCCGTCGTTGGAAGGACCGCCCATTCCACCCATTCCGCCCGTGGGAGAAGTGCTGTAATTCGTCCATCCGTAAGAGAGCGAATTGCCCCTGCTTTGCAGAGCGAACGTATCGTAATTGTTATTTACGGTGAGCGAGTCCGTGCAGGCGACGTAGCTCTCGCCCTGACCCTGCTCCTGCGAGGACGAGTAGATATAGACCTTTAAATAACTGTATCCGCTCGGTTTTGCAATCGGATAATAGTAATACTTGGACATACCCGCACTTACGGTCGTATAATCCGAAGAATTGCACCACTCTCCGCTGTTTTCGTCGTTGAAATAGTAGATTGAATATTTATATGAAGTCGAATTGAACCTTATATAATATACGGATTCCGAAGTTGCCGTAACCTCTTCGGAATATTCGGAGTACTTATCGGTATAAATACGGATATCGGGAACGGAGGTTTCGTCGCTTATCACAACGTCGTACGACGCGTCGATTCCGTCGCATGCCGCATAGATGAGCAGACTGCCGCCCTGAATACTGACCGTACCGCGCTGATTGCCCTTGGAGGAGACGTCGCTGTTGGAGGTCTTTATGCCGTCGCCGCTCCTCGCTATTAAAATCAGGTTGCCCGATTCGATCGTTACGCTGTCGTTACCTTTCAGGGCGTTGTCCTTGCAATCAACCTGAAGGGTAAGATTTTTAAGCGCCAAATCGTCCTTGGTGTGGATGCCGTTGTTGTTTACGGACTTAACGTAGAGCTCGCCCTTGCCCTGTACGTTCAGGTCGCACTGAGCGTACACGCTTGCAGAAATTCCTTCGTCATCAACCTCTTCGCGCAGGTCGTAGATATAATTTTCGGTTTCCTTTTTAGCGGAGAGAGTTACTTTATCGCCGCTCAGAATATTGATAGGGCACTCGTTATACGAGGTTATGCTGAACGAATTCAATTCCAGCTCGAATTTGTAATCTTCGGTGGCGTCGATTACGATATTGCCGTAGAACTCGCCCGTCAGGGAATACACGCTGTTTTCGGTTATTCCGCTGAAAGTCAGAGTATTTTCTTCAACCGAATAGCACAAGTCCGTGCCGCTATTGCAAATTACGCTGAACTCCGCAACGTTGCCCTCTTCGTCCTTATAGACAAAGTTTCCGTTTTCGCCGCTGTCAAGAGTATAATCGTACTCCTTGTCGTCCACCTCTATATCGGTTACCCCGTTGTCGTCGGCAGGGCGTTCAACCTGATTGTCGTTAACGCCGTTTTCGCCGCCCTGAGGCGCCCCGCCGTTGTCAGGCGCTTTGGGCGGAGAATCGCAGCCGGCAAGAGTCAGACCCATTACAACTGCAGTTAAAACCATCATTAAGTTCTTAAAGCGTTTCATTGCAAAAGTACTCCGTTTTTTTATTTTTTATATATATTTACGTTATTTTTGATTATTATTATAGCAAAATTATACCAAAATGCAAAATTACCGTCAATAATCTTATGAAATTTTCACAAACAAATCATCTTTCGCACTTTCTAAAACGTTGCGCAAATAACTTATTGCTTACACAAAAAGCCGCGCAAACAAGCTTTAAACGCACTGAACAGGAAATTCGTGCGGACGGTTTGCGCGGAATAATATTAACGGTGAGCGAAGCTGCTATGGAAATTATTATTCTTTCTTAAAGTTTATGCGGACTGTCTATCCGACGGAAAAGAAATCGAAAGGTAAATTATTCTTCCGTCTTATAGAAATAGTTGTGAACAAACTCCTTGCCGCCCTCGCTTTCAACCTTTCCGTCCCTTATCAGCGCCGCTCTGTCGCAAAGCGCTTCGGCACAGCGCATGTCGTGCGTTACGGTAATCATCGTGTTGCCCGTCTTGTCGTGCAGATCGTTGAGTATCTCAACAAGTTTGCACAGTCCGCTATAATCCTGACCTACCGTAGGTTCGTCCAGAAGCAGAACCTGCGGTTTTCCCGCGGCGACCGCGGCGATTGACACCCTGCGCTTTTGTCCTTCGGACAGCGATTGAGGGTGGCGTTTTCTGATTTTTTCCAGACCGAAAATGCCGATTATCTCTTCGGCATATTCCTTTGAAACCGCATTAAACTCTATTTCTTTTTCAACGCTCGGCATAAAAAGCTGGTAGTCGGGGTTCTGATAGACTACTCCCACGCGCTTAAACCAAGCCTTGTTGCGTTTTTTTGTGCCGAATTTTTTATCTATAAACTGCTCTATCGTGCCGTCGGTCAACTTATTAAGACGGGCAATAAGCCGCAAGAGCGTCGTCTTGCCGCAGCCGTTTTCGCCGAGCAGTAAAAGTCTTTCGCCGCGGTATATGTCTAGGGTAACGCCGTTTAAGACCTCCCTTTCCCTGACGTTGTAAACAACGTCTGAAAGGCTGAACAGTTTTTCCCTCTTTTCGTGCGGCTGCGAATTATCGGAAATAACCACCGACTGCGAGCGCAGATACTCTTTTATATCTTCAACCTTTTCAACCTGACCTGAACGGATACTCCAGACGCTGTCCACATAGGGCAGAACCATATCAATGCGGTGTTCTACCACGAGTACTGCATACCCTGCCTTTGCAAGCGAGCGCAGTGTGTTCATAAGATATGCCGCGCCTTCGCAGTCGAGGTTAGCAAGAGGTTCGTCCAGAATAAGAATTTTCTGCCCCGTGGCAAGCGTGGAAGCCGTGATTAACCTCTGCTTCTGTCCGCCCGAAAGCGAGCGGGTTTTCCAGCCCTTTTCTATCTTCATCATCTTGCAGACGAGCTCCACCTGTCTTTGTATCTTTTCAGGCGGAAAGGCGAAGTTTTCACAGCCGAAAGCCACTTCGTCCTCGACTGTTTTATGCACTATCTGACTGTCGGCATTCTGCAATACAACGCCGACCTTTCGGCAGATCTGCGAAATTTTGCGACCCTTGATATTCTCACCGTCTATTAAAATTTCACCCGTGACGGTTCCCTGAATTACGTTCGGAATAATGCCTGATACCAGAGATAAGAGCGTACTCTTCCCCTCGCCCGAAAGCCCGGAAAGAAGCGTTACCTCGCCGTAGTTCACTTCAAAGCACACGTTATCCAGAACCTTTTGCGGATAGCCTTCGTAACAAAACGACACGTTTTTCAGTTGAATAGCTTTCATAGTACCACCGCCAACACGGCGCCCGATATAAGCCCGAGAATAAACAGGACGTCAACCGCGTTTATATATTCTTTTTTATAGACTGTATAGTTCGCCTTACCCAGCGTAAAGCCGCGCGTTTCAATCGAAAGCGAGAGCGTGTCCGAAATATCCGCAAGACGGGTTACAAGCGGAACCAGAAAGGCGCGGTAAAAAATTTTCGGGCTCACTAAACTGCCCGCGCCGCGCGTCTTCATTGCCTCGTGTACGCGCCCGATTTCGGCTTTCAATACGGGTACGAACGACATCGTTACAAGCATTCCCAAGGTGATCCCACGCGGAGTATGCAGCTGCGACAGATTCCTTGTCATTGAAACGGGCTGAACGCTCATTCCGGGGACTACGGCTAAAAACACCGCGCCGAAGCGGTTTGCCATTGCAAGCGCCGCCTCCGCGCTTCCACCCGACGAAAAATATGCGATCAGCGCAAACGCGCCGCCGAACAGGATAAACGCAGGTAAGGCTTTAAGCGCCTGTTTATAACAGCCGAATATAATAAGCCACACAAATGCCCCTGCAAGAAAGTACGAACACTCAACCGTTCTTGCAGATATTAACCCGAAAATCAATATAATTAACGCCGAAGCAAGGGCGATTAACGGGTACATATGATTTTTACGGCGGAAAAAGCTCACTTTAGTTTTCCTGCCTTTTTGAGTTCACGGGCAATTATCATACCCAAAAGAGAGCCAGCAAAGCAGAGCGCGACTATCGCGACCGTAATGCCGATTATAAGTCCTGCGTTACCGCCGCCGATAAACATTGAAACCGCCGCCTTTTCGCTGCCGGAAACGGTGTAGAAAAGATTGTAATACATATATAAAAACGGAATGGTTAAAGGCATATACAGCGTTCCTGCAAACACGCACGTCCAGTCGTTTTTATAGCCGCGGAAGATTAACAGGGTGAGAGCTTCCGCAACCAGAGCGCATACGATCAACAGCACCATGGGCGGGAACATAAACACGAGGAATACGGATATAAACACCGACTGTAACAACAGCGCGCCGGGCTTTTTGACCTTCATCATTCCGATTACGGGGAACAGCGAAAACTGCAAGCCTAAGCCGAGCTGAATTATGCCGAACAGCGGCACGTTGACAAGCAGGGGCATTATCGCGCCCGTAACCAAGGTGCAAGCCGTGATTATCGCAAGAAAGACGATATCCTTAATTTTGTACTTTTTAAAGATTTTGTTTTCGTCTTCGGTCTTTTCAGCCTCCGGCGTATGCTCCTCTTCTTTTATCGGAACGGACGCCGACTGCTCTTCAATTATATTTTCAGAACTTTGAATAAGCTCCTCTATATTGAGCTCTTCCTGCGTCTTTTTATTTTCTTCCATCACGCTTTCACCTCCGTCATTTCACCGTTCTGTACTCTGTATATTCTGTCTGCTATCGCCATAGTGCTCTCCCTGTGCGACACCAGTATTATGCTCTTTTTGCTCTTCTGCTCCTTTAACGCCTTTAAGATTATGCCCTCGTTTATGCTGTCGACGTTGCTCGTAGGCTCGTCTAAAAGTATAAGCTCGCTGCCCTTCAAAAAGGCACGGGCGAGACCTATTCTCTGTTTTTCACCTGCCGAAAGATTGTCGCCCATTGCGCCGACCTGAGTTTTATAGCCCTCGGGCAGACTCATAATAAAGTCGTGCACAGAAGCGAGTCGGCAGGCGTTTTCCAGCTCTTCCTGAGTGGCGTCAGGCTTGGCAATTTTAAGATTGTCCTCGATACTCTCGTTAAAGAGATAGGTGCTCTGGCTAACCATAGTTACGTTGTCCAAAAGATTGTCGGAATTCACATTGTCTATATCGACACCGTTATATGCAATCCTGCCGCTATCCTTCTGCCAGAATCGCAAAAGCAGCTTTAAAAAGGTGGATTTTCCGCAGCCGCTCTCGCCAACTATTCCTATAATTTCGCCCTTTTCGGCATGCATTTTAACGTCCTTCAGGACTTTTATCTGACCGTCGTAAGAGAAAGACAAGTCGGTTACGTTTAAGTTTTCGTAATTTATGTTCTCGCCGTCTTTAACCTCGGTTACGGCAGGCTTTTCAGCCAGTAATTTAAGCACTCTGTCGCCGCTGGCAAAGGTCTGGGTTAAGTTCCCCGGCAATGCGGAAATTGCGATAACCGAACCGAACGATGAGAACACCGCCACGACGCCGATAATCATTTTACCGACCGTCAGCAAATTGAAACTGACAAGCACTATGCCGACCGCAAGCGTGGCTATTATAAACAGCGAAACGGTGAGTTCGGTCGCCGCGCTTGCCTTGGTAATTTCGTGCTTCATTCGCTTCGTCTCTTTTAAGAGTTTGTCGCTGCGCCCGTTTACCTGAACTTTGCGCTCCTCGCCGGCGTTGTTTAAAACTATGTCTTTAATTCCCTTTATGCTGTCCAGAAAATATGCGTTGAACGAGGCGAACTCAGCGCGGTATTTTACGCCGCTCTCCTTGAGCTTACCCGAAGAGATTAAGGGAACGACTATACCGATGGTAAGATAGCCGACGAGAGCCACTAAGGCGAGATACCAGCTTGAAACCAAGCCCACGAACAGGAACACCGCCGTCGAAACCAGCACTGCTATGCATATAGGCGAAATGGTATGGGCGTAGAATACTTCAAGCGTTTCGATATCGCTGGTTATCATTGCAATAATACTGCCCTTTTGCTTGCTTTCGAGTTTTGCAGGGCATAATACACGCAATGCTCCGAATATCTTATCGCGCAGCACGGCAAGCAGCCTGAACGCGATATAGTGATTGGAATACTGCTCGAAATATCTGAGTAGACCCCTTAATATGCCGCAACCAACGGCGAGTCCTATTATCCAGCCGTATGAGAGGGCGATAGCTTCGCCAAGAGCCTTTGCAACGCCGACCGCACCGAATACGGTCACGCCCATTGCGCAGATAAATCCCAGACTGCCGTTTATGACCGCGAGTAGCATAATATATGCCAACGAACCGAGAAGGACTATTAAGCTTGCCATTATCTTTGCGCCGCTTGCACGTAAGTTCTGCTTTTTCATAATGCATAGCCCTCCTCTAATTCTTTCTGCGTGTAATATAATTTTGAATATCCGCTTCCGGCTTTCGTAAGCGTTTCGTGAGTGCCGCTCTCCTTTACTTCACCGTTTTCAATAAAGTAAATGTTGTCGGCAGGCACTACGTTTGCAAGGCGGTGAGAAATTACTATTACGCTCTTTTTCCTCGACAGCGCCTTGATATTGTCCATAATTATCGCTTCGCTCTCCACGTCGATATTGCTCGTCGCCTCGTCAAAGACGTAGATGTCTTTATTTGCCACAAGATTTACCGCTAAGGCAAGGCGCTGCTTCTGTCCGCCCGATATATTGTTGGCGTCCTCTGAAATGACCTTGTCTAAACCGCCGTTTTCGCGGATAAACTGCGCAAGATTGACCGCTTCAAGCGCGGAATAGATTTCCTCTTCGCTTGCGTTCTTATTTGCAAGCAAGAAATTTTCGCGCACGGTTGAATTGAATATATAGGTGTTGTAGCTGACCACCGCAAGGTGCGAATAGTAGCTCTCCCTCGACAGATTTTCGAGCGGAACTCCGCCGACGGTGACGCTTCCAGAATTGGGTCTGAACGCGCCGACGAGCATATTTACGACCGTACTCTTTCCCGAGCCGCTTTCGCCCACTATCGCCGTCATGCCCTTTTCAGGGAACACGAGAGAGACGTTCTTTAAAACGTCGCGCGTTCCGTCGTAGGAAAAAGTTACGTTATTAAGCCCGATTGCTTTTCCGTTCACCTCTTCAGTACCCCAAACGGGATCGGGCATATCGAGAAGAGAGATTATCTTTTTGCCCGCGCTTGCGCCGTTCATAGCAACGTGAAAAGCCGAACCGAACGCACGCAGAGGCAGGAAGAATTCTACCGCAACCAGAATTAAAAACAGCGCGCAGACGGGGTTAAGCTCCCAGAATATTACGCCGCAAACAGAAAGCGCTACGCCTGCTCCCGCTCCGCCGTACGCAACCAGATCCATTATGGTTGTGCTGGCAAGCTGCATTACAAGCACCTTCATCGTAATCTTGCGGAACTCTTCCGAGCTCTGGTTCATCTTTTTGTGCTGCGCATTATCCGCTTTGAAAATTTTAAGCTCCTTTAAGCCCTGTACGCTGTCTAAAAATTTATCGCCCATCGAGGTATACTTGCCCCAATATTTCGCAAATATCTTTTTTGCGTACTTGGAAACCGCCACGATAGATACGGGTATGAGCGGAACGCACGCCAGAAGTACCAGCGCAACCCGCCAATCAATCCATACGGTTATAAGAAATAAAACGACGGGCGCAAGCATAGCGTAAAAGAACTGCGGAAGATAACTTGAATAGTATAAATCGAGCTGTTCAACTCCCTCCATAGAGACCTGCGTAAGCCCCGCCATACTCATTCCGTCGGTGGATTTGACGCCCAGCCTTACGATTTTTTCGTAGGTTCTTTCGCGCAGGTCCTTTTTAACCTTTCTTCCGAGTACGTCTTTTAAATCGCCGACAAGCCGCGAAGCAAAGTATCTTACCGCAAGACATACCACGGCTACTACCGCAGGATAGAGATAGTTAACCGCCTCTGCACCCGAAATTAAAAGGTATATCGCCCAGCAGATGCTTGCGGTTATGCCCACGCCTGCAAACAGACCTGTAATCTGTAATGCCACGACGTAAAAAATATATTTTTTGTTGCCGCCGATAAGACGTAAAAGTTGTTTATCTATCATTCTTTACCTCTTTTTTTAAAGCTCTTTTATATTTGACAGTCTGCACGACGTGCGAAATCGCGAATATCGGGTGCGTAAAGATCAATCGCGGTCCCGAATATTTCATAACCGCCTTAATCTTTTCGCGCATATCCGGCTTGTAACAGTGTATCTTGCAGAATGAGCAGAATTTTTTGTTCTCCTTGAAGGGGCATTTATCAAGGCGGAACAGCGCGTAGTCGGTAAGCTCTTTGCACTCTGCGCACACCTCTTTTCCCTTGGTCTTATGTTTTCCGTGACAGTACTTTTTTATCATTGCAGGAATGAGCTTTTTCTCCTTTTCCCACGCTTTGAATTTTCTTTTCTCGTCCATCGTATCCTTTCGCCGTGTAAAATTTTAACAAAATGTTAGCAACAGCTAACATTTATTCATAAAAATAAGGAAAACTGTTAGTTTGCGCTAACACTAATCCTTAAAAAAAGCGGAGTATCTTTCCTACTCCGCCGTGTATTATAACAAATACGATACAGTATGTCAAATTTTTAGACTACTTTTTTATAAAATTCTTAACCACGGTAAACATTTCCTCCGTAAGGACGTGCTCGACCTTACAGGCGTTTTCCTCGGCGACGCTTTGTCTCGCACCCATTGAAACGAACAACTCCGTGATCACCTGATGGCGTTCGTAGACAGATTCAGCCCTCTCTTTTCCCTCTTCGGTCAAGCGGATTTCCGAGCCGTTTATGGTTATGTACCCCTTCTTTTCAAGCTGATGCACTGCGTTTGATACGCTGGGGCGGGAATAGCACAGCTCTTCCGCAATATCGATCGAGCGCACGCAGGAACGCTTTTTTTGCAAAACTAAAATTGTCTCCAGATACATTTCTTCCGATTCGTGCACGTGCATAAGCCCTTCTCCGTCAATTGAAATTAATTTAATTATATATCATTTCTTACCTTTTGTAAAGATACGGAAATTAAAAAAACGCGCGTTATGCGCCCGATTATTCTTTTTAATGCTGATAAGATTTCAAATTGATTTAACAATTATATTCTATTATGTATTTGCAAAGAGGTTATAATTATGTTCCGTAAAATCAAATACCTTTTACGACAGAATAAGCTGACGAACGAAATTGCCACAAACTACGGTTTCAGGACGATAATTTTTTCGTCAGCATCGCTCGCGATCGGCATAGCCTACGCGGTCTATAACCTGTTCGTTGCCTTGATATACCGCTCTCTGTGGTTCGGGTCGCTGGCATGTTATTACGTTATGCTCGATATAATCCGCAGCGGAGTGCTGCTGAACCGTTTCAGATTGATAAAAAAGAACGTAAAATCGGAAAATAGCGTCTATGAAATCAAGCAGTACCTTATCTGCGGAACACTGCTTATTCTTATGACGGCGTTCCTTTCCGCTATGATTATTCATATAACCAGGCAGAACAAGACCTTCAATTACTCTTTGACGGTCATATATATGTCGGCAGGCTATACGTTCTATCGCATAGGCATTTCGGTTTACAATTTTATAAAGTCGAGAAAGCAACACGATTTTACAGTAAGAGCTCTGCGCTGCATAAATCTCGCAACCGCGCTCGTCTCGTTTTTGTCGCTTCAGGCGGCGGCGCTTACCGCCTTTTCAACGGGTGTGAATCAGACGACCGTAAACGCTTTAACGGGCGGTATAGTCTGCGCTATGATAGTACTTTTGGGTGCGTTTATGATAATTAGCGCGGCAATTAAACTTAAGGAAAACAATTCAAAAACTGAAACCTGACCGTTTGCATAATAAATATTTGAAAATTACCCGTGTTTTCAATTCAGATTGACTGAGCCGTTAAAATTTTATAATAGCCGCATATCCGCTCAGTATTGAAGAGATACTGTTGTCTTAGTCATATAAAGCCAAAAGAAAACTCCCCGAAAGGGGAGTTTTCTTTTGGCGTAAGTAATTTACGATTTGTTTTTAACTTTCATCATTCTGATTATCGCCGAGCGCTCGTTTTCGTCAAGCTTGGACTTGATGTACTTTATGGTCTCTTCAAGCTGAGGTATCATAACGTATTCAAGCGCGTTGATGCGGCGCTTGTTGCGCTCTATTTCGTCGGCAAGCATTCTCACCGTCTTTTCGATCTTGGCAAGCTGTACCATTTTGGGAAGAAGATCTACCGCCTGAGCTACGGAATAGTCCGCTTCGCTGGTGATTTCCGAATATGCATAGGGCAGACCGTCCGTGCGCTTTTCGTTGATAATTTCGATTTCAGGCACTTCGATACCCATTATACTCTCGGTGGAACACTCCGCTCTGACCGCAACGGAGGGCATTGAAAACGCCGTCTCTGCACGGTATGCAGGCGTAACCGAACGCGCGACTGAAAACTGCTTTAAGGTGCGGGAGAGCTCCTCTTCCACTTCCTCTCTCAGACGTTTGTTTTCCTTGATTATTATTGAAAAGCGGCGTACCATTTCGTCGGACTTATCTTTCAATAATTTGTGTCCTCTCACCGCGGTATCCAGTCGGGCCTTCAGCTTTTTCAGCTCCATACGGGTGGGATTAACGTTTAATCTGCTCACAATATTCCTCCACGAAAATTACCTTCGGCAAAGGTCATTCCTTTCCGCCGTCGGAACCGAGATATTTGTCTATATGCGCCTGACGGATACGCTTAAGCTCCGAAACGGGAAGAATCTTTAAAAGCTCCCAGCCCAGATTCAGCGTCTCTTCAATACTTCTGTCGGTGGTAAAGCCCTGGTTTATATATACCTTTTCGAACTGCTCGGCAAATTTTGCGAAGAGCTTATCCGTCTCCGAGAGCGCCGCTTCGCCGAGAATTGCTGAAAGCTCCTTGCTCTCTTTACCGCTTGCATAGGCAGAGAACAGCTGGTTCATGGTGTCTGCGTGATCTTCACGGGTCTTGCCCTTGCCTATACCCTTATCCTTGAGTCGCGAAAGCGAAGGCAAAACGTCTATAGGGGGATTGATACCCTTTTTATACAGATCGCGGGAAAGGATTATCTGACCCTCGGTAATGTAGCCCGTAAGGTCGGGAATGGGGTGAGTCTTGTCGTCTTCGGGCATAGTAAGAATGGGGATCTGGGTTATCGAGCCCTCGCAACCTCTTATTCTGCCTGCACGCTCGTACATAGTGGCAAGGTCGGTGTACAGATAGCCGGGATAGCCGCGCCTGCCGGGAACTTCTCTGCGCGCCGCCGAAACCTCACGGAGAGCTTCCGCATAGTTGGTTATGTCGGTCATTATTACAAGCACGTGCATGCCGCAGGTGAACGCGAGATATTCCGCGCATGTCAGCGCCATACGGGGCGTAGCTATACGCTCGACCGCAGGGTCGTTTGCAAGATTGGTGAAGAGTACCGTTCTTTCAATCGCGCCCGTCTTTTTGAAGTCGTCTACAAAGTACTGCGCTTCCTCGAAGGTGATACCTATTGCCGCGAATACTACGGCGAACTTGCTGTTGCTGCCGCGAACCTTTGCCTGACGGGCTATCTGCGCCGCAAGCTCGGCGTGAGGCAGACCGCTCATAGAGAATACGGGCAGCTTCTGACCTCTTACCAGAGTGTTGAGTCCGTCTATCGCGGAGATACCCGTCTGAATGAATTCGTCGGGATAGTCGCGTGCGGCGGGATTTATAGGCTCGCCGTTGATATCCATCAGCTTTTCGGGTATTATCGGCGCGCCGCCGTCACGGGGATTGCCCATTCCGTCGAACACTCTGCCGAGCATATCCTTTGATACGGCGAGCTGTTGGCTGTGACCTAAAAATCTCGCCTTTGCGCTGGAAATCTGCAAGCCCTGCGAATTTTCAAACAACTGAACGACCGCCTTATCGCGGTTAATTTCAAGCACTTTGCCGTGGCGGATATCGCCGTTAGAACATACGACGTCGACAAGCTCGTTATACTTGACGCCCTCTACGTTCTCAACCAGCATAAGCGGCCCGACAACTTCACGGATAGTCTTATATTCCTTAAACATCACGGTCGCCTCCCTGCAAAGCCTTCATTTCAGTACTTATAAGTTTCAATATATCGTCGAACTCGGAGAGATTTTCTTCGGGGATATATTTAGCCCTGCCTATCTTCTCCTTGCTCCTGCTTGCAAGAATTTCGTCTATGGAAGCGTAGTTGGAAACCGCCTCTCTTGCGCAGGTGTCGAATTCGTATATCATTTTAAGCATAAGGAACTGCTTGCGCATGGACGTATAGGTGTCTATATCGTCGAACGCGTTCTGGTGCAGATAGTCCTCTCGAATTATCTTTGCAGTTTCCATAGTAAGTCTGTCCTTGGAGGACAGAGCGTCCATGCCGACCAGGCGGACGATTTCGTCCAGCGCCGCCTCTTCCTGCAGAATCGTCATGACGAACTGACGGTACCTTACAAAGTCTGCGCTGACGTTCTCGTCGTACCAGTCCTTCATCTTGTCGGCGTAGAGCGAATAGCTTATCAACCAGTCGATTGCGGGGAAATGACGCTTGTATGCAAGCGACGCGCTGAGTCCCCAGAAGACCTTGACGATACGCAGCGTTGCCTGAGAGACAGGCTCGCTCAGGTCGCCGCCCGGAGGGGAAACCGCGCCTATTGCAGTAACCGAACCCGTACGCTCCTTGGAGCCGAGCAGCTTAACTATACCTGCACGCTCGTAGAATTCCGCAAGACGGCTCGAAAGATATGCGGGATAGCCTTCGTCGCCGGGCATCTCTTCAAGTCTGCCGCTCATCTCTCTGAGCGCTTCCGCCCAGCGTGAGGTCGAATCCGCCATGATCGCTACGTTATAGCCCATATCGCGGAAATATTCCGCTATCGTAATGCCCGTGTATATCGAAGCTTCTCTCGCCGCAACGGGCATATCCGAAGTGTTTGCAATCAGAACCGTGCGCTTCATAATGGGTTCGCCCGTCTTGGGGTCTTTAAGAGCGGGGAACTCGTTCAGAACGTCGGTCATCTCGTTGCCGCGCTCGCCGCAGCCGACGTATACGATGATATCCGCGTCAGCCCACTTTGCGAGCTGATGCTGAACGACCGTCTTGCCGCTACCGAAGGGTCCGGGAACGGCCGCAACGCCTCCTCGCGCAACGGGGAAGAGCGTATCTATAACTCTCTGTCCCGTCACCATAGGCTTATCGGGCGAAAGCTTTTCGCGATAAGGTCTGCCGCGCCTTACGGGCCACTTGCGGAGCATACTTACCTGCTTTTTGCCTGAAGACGTCTGAATGACGGCAACCGTCTCCTCTATGGTAAAGTCGCCCGACTTGATAGATACGACCTTGCCGCTCACGCCGTTGGGGACGAGAATTCTGTGTTCGACTATTTCCGTTTCCTGAACGACGCCGAGAACGTCGCCCTCCTCTACGTCGTCGCCTGCCGACACCTTGGGAACGAACTTCCACTTTTTATCCCTGTCGAGATTGTTGACCGAAACGCCCCTTGAAATACGTGAGCCGTATTTAAAGAACAGAGTGGTGAGCGGACGCTGAATACCGTCGAAAATACCCGTAATCAGTCCGGGGGCAAGCTCAACGGAAAGGGGCTCGCCCGTAGAAACGACGTCTTCGCCGGGTCCTAAGCCCGACGTCTCCTCATAAACCTGTATAGACGCCTTATCGCCTCTCAGTTCGATTACTTCGCCGATAAGTCCTTTATCCGATACCCTTACAACGTCGTACATCTTTGAATCCGACATATTTTCGGCGATAATCAGGGGGCCGGAAATTTTTACTGTTTTACCCATATTAACCTCTGTTTACGCAATTTTTCCGCCGCACGTAACCTTAAATAAGTTATGTAAGGTCGCACTGCGGCGAGTATTGCTCTGCAGTCCGCATAAATGCTTATTTTTAAAATTAATGACTTGAATCAATAATTATTCTACTCAGTTATTAAACAATATATCGACGCCGAGAGCCCGTTCCATAGCGCTTTTAAGCGCTTCTTCACCGTAACCCGTGCTTCCGTTTTTGGAAGGAATACATAAAATCACAGGGTAAGGCTCTTCGTCGAACCGCTTTAAAAATTCGCCGAGATTGCGGGCAAGTTCCTCGGTTAAAAATATAATTTTATAGTCTTTGGCTATTTTTCGCAGAACTTCGCGCGCCTTTGCCTCGTTTTCCGCAGGAAAAGCAGCCACGCCCGCAGCCTTAAAGACCATTATGCTGTCGCCGTCGCCGACGATTGCCATTTTACCTATCATTGAAAGACCTCCCGCAAAGCCCGAAAAAATTTTTAAGCTTTACGTTGCGACTTGAATTTTAAGAAAACGAGCGCAACCGATTTTTTATTTCGCTATCGCTCAATCCTGCAAGCAGACACACAAATAAAATCCTGACGTTTTCGTTTTCGGCACGCCGCCTGAAAACGTAATACAGGAAGGGCTGATTGTTGACGAGTTCGTACTTCTTAGCCGAAAAGTATTCGGTTTCGTAGCTCTCAAGCATCTTTTCTGCCTGAGTCATCGGTCTGCCCGCGCTCTTGTCCTCCAAACACTTAGCGTAGAATTGCGCGTACGGCGTATCGCTTAAGGCGCGAGCCGCCCTTTCAGCGTCATCGTCGAACAGTTTTTCAAGCTTTTTTACGTCCAGCGTTCCGCCGCCGACGTAGCGTTTAGCGGCGTATTCCGCATCGGGCGAGCGCAGCGCGGTCAAAATATTGGTCATATCCGCCTTTGCTGCGATAAGTTTAGCCAACAGCCTGTTTTTTCTGCACGATTTAGAAAGGTGAGCATAGAGTGCCTTTTCAAAGACGAACCCGACTTCGGAGCCCGAAACGCCGTTCACGTCCTCGCTAAACAGCTCGGCGGCGGCTTTGACCGCCTCGCCAAGCTCTGAGCCTAAGGGCGAATAGTTCTCCTCTTTTATGCATCCTGAAATGACCGAAACGGGAACGAGCCCCTCCGGCGCAAGCAGTTTTTCAGCGTCCAAGTCAAGATAATGCGCCTTGACCAACGCCTTTGCATTATGAAAGTCGCGCGGGGCGAGCAGATACGTCGCCTCGGCATTGGACGGGGAATATTCCCTGATGAACGCATCTATTGCCCTTTCGTCGGCGGAGAGCAGCTGCTCGTAATCATACGCCGAAGCAACCTCCGCACCCTTGCCGAAACCGCTGTCGGTAATGCTGCGCAGAGCCGACTCTGCGTCTGATTCGCACAGCTTTAATATCTTGTCCTTTAAAAGATATTTTTCCATAGCGGCTATAACGCCGTTGGTATACAATACGTCTATCGCCATCGTTTAACCCGTAATAAATATCTGAGCGGCAATCTCCGCCTGCTTCTCCTCTCTGTCTGCCGAAAGGAGCGCGCCGTAGGAAAGATTTTTATCCGAATCCTTCCCGACAAGAATAAAACCGCCGTCTAAATCCGCCCTGACGGGGGAAACCTTAAGCTTTTTGTCCTTTACGACCTGAAGCTTGGCAACCTCCTCGGCAAAGCGGTAATTTTCCGCAAACATTATCTTGTCGCCGTCCTCGGCGTAAGATACAAGCAGATCTTCGGCGAGCGAAAGCGAATCGTCCTTATTCAACCCGATAAGCAGTTCAAGCGCCTGCGCATACGCCTGGTCTATGACCTCACGCTTTGCGCCGAGCATTATCTTTGCACAGTCGAGTCGGGCTGTCGCCGCCTTGCCGTCTAAAATTCCTTTAACCTTTTCGGCGACCTCCGCTTTAGTGCCTATCCTCGTTCTTTCCGCCTCTTTTTCAGCTTCCGCTACCGTCTGCGCCGCCTTTTCTTCGGCAGCGGCGACGATTTTGCGGGCCTCTTCTTCGGCGTCGGATATTATTCTTTCGACAATATCTTCCTTTCCCATAAAATTACCTTATACGACAGCAATGAGCATTATGGAAATAATCAGGCCGAGAATAGCGTAGAACTCTATCATGGCGGGATAGATAATCAGCTTGCCGCCCAGAGAATCCTGCTTGCCGACTGCATAGATACAGTTGACCGCCGATTTGCCCTGGAATATACCGGTTATAAGACCGGATATAGCCATAGGCATTACCGCGCCTAACAACGCCCAGCCCTGCGCAACCGTTTCAATGCCTGCCACGGACGAGGACGCAATGATGGCGATGATAAAGCCGTAAATACCCTGCGTTGCAGGAAGCAGGACGAGAACCAGCACCTTACCGAATTTTTTGGGATTTTCACCCAAAATACCGGCAGCCGCGCTGCCCGTCTTGAACAGTCCCACACTGGAACCGATGCCGCACAGAATAGCACACAGCGCAATACCTATCATTGCGATAGCGAAACCATCCATATAAAACCTCCGAAATTTTAATCTGTATATATTTACGCAATTTTTATGCCATGCATATAAATCGCACTTTTTTTCCTGAATTTACGCCCCGTATCTTACCTTCCTGCCGCAGCTTCCAAGGGAAGATAGACGTACTTATGCTGAGAGCCGAGGGGCGAGAACAGCTCTCCCTCTCCCTCGTAAAATCTTCCGTAAAATTCGACGTACTGCAACCTCGCGTCGTGGATATAGGCGCCAAGCAGTCCTATTGCAAGGTTAAAGACGTGACCTACAATCATCAGCACCACGCCGAGTACGGCGAACGCAGGGTTACCCCCTGTTATGAACTGTACGGAATACTGCGAAACTATCTGCGCTATGACTGCGCCCGAGAGCATAAGTCCGTACAGACGGGCATAGCTGAGCACGTCGGATACGTAGTTAATAATTCCGTATGCGGCGCCGAAGCCCTTTGTGAATTTACCCAACAGCTTTTCCTTTCTGCCTGCGGTCAATACGGCTATTAAAAGGCACGCGCCTGCAATTATTCCGCCGACCGTAGCTAAGACGGGCAAATTCGCCTCGCCGATAAGTCCGACTACGGCGATACCTACGCCCAACGAGAATACAGCCCAGACTATACCGTCTAAAATGCCGTCGGCAATCTGTCCGCGACGCCAGCACTGCCAAGCCCTGCAGACGTAGCCGACCATAAGCTGTACGACGCCGATTTCAAGGCTGATTATAAGCACCGCAGGCACTCTGATTCCTATGAAAGACCACATATCGCTCTGCGCGTCGGGCATAATCGTGGGCATAAACGGCAGACTCAGACCGAACAGCGAATTGAACAGTATGCCCCAGATAACGGCAAATATTCCGCCGACGGCGAACACGCCTGCAAGGCGCTTGAGTCCGCTGTCACGACCGCGTTGTTTAAGATATATAAATCCGCCGCCGAGCAGCATTAAAAGTCCGTAACCTATATCGCCCATTATAAAGCCGAGGAACAGACTGTAGAACACCGACATTACGGTATTCGGATCGAACTCACGATAGCTGACCGGCGAATACATATTGGTTATGGTTTCGAAATTTTTAACTACCGCGTTGTTTTTATACAGCGTAGGAGGCGTATCCTCTTCGGTAGGCTGGGTAAATTCGTAATAAACTGCCTCTGAAACGCCGCAAACAGCCTCTTTTACCGCCTCTTCCGCCTCCTTGGGAACGTACGCCTCTAATATGAAGGTCGTCTGCGTTGAGCGGAGCTTATTCGAAGCCTCCGCCTTTTCCAGCTCGAACCCGACAAAGTCGGCGTATATCTTAAGATCGCGTATGCTCGTATTCAACGAATAGGTCTGGCTTTCAAGCTCTTTCAGCTCCTCGCAGATCGAGCTTTCTCTCTCTTTGAGCGACGAAAAATATTCTCCGCCGGAAAGAGCCTGATTGAAGGGACACGAAACAAACCCGAAGCTTTGAAGAGTCTTGTCGAACGTCTCTGACGACTTGTGTCCTGCCGCAAGAATTAATACGTTGTCCTCGTCGGTATTTATCACCGAACATGCGGACAGGCAATCTTCCTCTACCGCCTTGAAAAAATCATCCTTTACCGAAACGGGTACCGTGCCGAGCCTGATTTTAGTATGCGCGGTATCCTTAAATCCGTTCAGCGGAGTTTTAACCGCCGCATATATCTGCGCTGAAGAAACCGTGCGACGCACCCCGCCAAGCTCAGAGTTAAGCGCCTTTTTGCGCTCCTCCAGGCGGTTTATATCTCTGACGAGCGCGTCGATTTCCTCTTTTTTGTCCTTTGCGGACATAAACTCGGAATAAGTGACTTCGAACCCGTCCTTAAGAACGTCGGATTTTATCTTATTGTCCTTGTTATACGTTTCGGTTGCCGCACTGACGCAGGAAAGCGCATCCTCTATTGAAGAAAGATAGCCCTTCAACTGCTCGCAGTCAGACGACATAGCCACTATATTTCCGTCTTCGTACTGAAGCTTAATCTCGGTGGCGTTCGTCCTTTGCAGGGCGTTTAAAATCTTATCCCTGTCGTAGGACATTGCCACAAGCTTAAGCTTGCTCATCTCAGCGATTGCCATCGGAAACCCTCCGCACAATCTCTTTTATCTGCAATTCGCAGTGTTTTAAACGTTCCGCAACGAACTGTTTCGCCTCGGTCTTAGCCTCGTCAATGGCGTCGTCGTAATTTTCCTGTGCTTCCGCCTGAGCCTTTTTCAATGCGTTTTCGCGGAATTTTTTGCACTCCTCGGCGCATTTCTTTTCTATTTCGGCGGCACGCGCTTGAGCGTCTTCCGCTATTTCAGCCGCACGCAATAAAGCCTGCGATTTAATTTCTTCCGCACGCGCTTCCGCTTCGATTATTGACATTATGATATCTTCCATAGAAAACACCGCCCCTGCATTTGCTGTCAAAAAGTTTACGCATATCTGAAAATTTTATCAAGCTTAAGTAAATTTTCAGCCATACGAAAAATTTTAAATATACCTATATTATAACCAAAATTATTATAATAATCAAATTATATTTTAATATAATCTCAAATAATTCAAAAAATAGTATAGTCTTCAGGTTTGAAACGTCCGTGGATTTTTTGTGAAAACGGGAAAAAATTTCAAACCTGACCTCAACTGTACCTATACTTTTTTTACTCAGTTTATCCCGAAAAGCCTGAGTAATTTATCCCAGAACGTAAGATTTTCTTCCTGCGGCACTTCTGCAGCGGGAGGTTCGGGAATTTCAATCGCCTCGGTCTGAATTACGAACTGCACGGAAGATACTTCGGTATTCTTTTCCGATACGAACGAATTCAGCTCATAGCCCGAACCCGTCGTCTGGTCGATGAGCTCCTGAATTTTATCGGAAATTTCCGTATCCATATTTTCCGTCTGCTCGTAAAATTCCTGCAATCCGTCCTTAAGCTCGTTTGCACCGTCTGCGGCGGTCGCAACGCCGTCGGTATATTCAACAATGCCGTCGTAAAGCTCGCCTGACCCTTCAAGCGCCTGAGAAACTCCGTCGGTGTACTCCACTATTCCGTCGTAAAGCTCGCCTGCGCCTTCAAGCGCCTGAGCTACGCCGTCGGTATACTCCAATATTCCGTCGTAAAGCTCGCCTGCACCTTCAAGCGCCTGAGAAACGCCGTCGGTATACTCCAATATTCCGTCGTAAAGCTCGCCCGCTCCTTCAAGCGCCTGAGCTACGCCGTCGGTGTAATCCACTATTCCGTCGTAAAGCTCGCCTGCGCCTTCAAGCGCCTGAGCTACGCCGTCGGTATA
>JBJEUX010000024.1:0-2990 GCA_051884055.1 Candidatus Coproplasma sp. | reverse complement strand
TCGCCCGCTCCTTCAAGCGCCTGAGCTACGCCGTCGGTGTAATCCACTATTCCGTTGTAAAGCGTTCCGAATTCGTCAAGCTGCGATTTGAGCTGAGCAATCTGCTCTTTTGTCGCTGTCGCCTCTGCAACTGCGGCGTCTATCTGCGCAGTGACCTCCGCGCTTTCCATTAGCTGTCCGATATAAGCTTCGCGGATCTCCGTCTTCTCCTGCTCAGTGAGAGAATCTGCCGCGCCCTCTAAAACCGACTGCTTCTGATCGTCTGTGAGAGCCTCTACAGCGCCCGCTAAGATGGCCTGTTTCTGCTCGGGCGTAAGCCCGCTCTGCGCAGCGGCAAGAATTTCCTTCATCTGTTTATAGGTCAGTTCGTCCACAGCCGCAAGTATTATATTTGCCTTGTCATCGTCGGTAAGTCCCGAATATACGTTGTATATATATGCCTGACCTTCGGTGCTTTCGGCGTACGCCTGCGCGTCGGATTGATTCATTCCGCCTGCCATAGCCTGTTGAACCACGTATTCGTAGGCGAACTGCTTATAGAGCGCGTCGTCGCTTGAGTCGTTGACCGATTTAACGTATGCATAATAGATATCGTCGGCGTTTTCCTGTATGTACTGTGCGTATATGCTGTCTTCAATTGATTCCACGTACGCCGCGTAAATTTCGTTCTCCCTCGATCTGAGGTAGCCCACGTAAACCGAAAGCGCGTTGTTTTCGACCTGCTCAGTTACCTGCAATCTTGCGGTCTGTTCCGCCTGAGCGCGCACTCCGTCCTCGTCAAGCATAGCGGTAAGTTCCGCAAGCACCGCACCGTACGTTTCGGGCGTGAGCTCTACCGTAGCGAACCCGTTTGCCGAAAGCCCTGCATTGAGAATTTCCTGCGCCGCCGCGCAAAGTCCGCAGTATGCCTGCCACGTTCCGACTTTTAATGTGCCGCTGTTGCCGTCAATGAGCGTCAGACCGTCTTTAAGATCGCCTGCGCCGCCCGTGAGCGCTCCGCTGTTGCCGTCAATGAGCGTCAAGCCGTCTTTAAGACCGCCCGCGCCGCCCGTGAGCGCACTGCTGTTGCCGTCAATGAGCGCCAAGCCGTCTTTAAGACCGCCCGCGCCGTCTGTTAGCGCGCTGCTGTTGCCGTCAATGAGCGCCAGACCGTCTTTAAGACCGCCTGCGCCGCCCGTGAGCGCACCGCTGTTGCCGTCGAGGACTTCGAGACCGCCTTTAAGCTCGCCCGCGCCGCCCGTGAGCGACGAGCTGTTCAAATCCAGCTCTTCAAGTCCGCTTTTCAGATCGTTTGAACCGTCCACAAGGCTCTGATTGTTATTTTTAAGTTCGTCAAGTCCGTCCGCAAGCTCGCCTGCGCCGTCGTTAGCCTCGCTCACGGCGTCCTGAACTTCGCCTATTTTATCGGTAAGCTCGCCGTCGTCGATTTCCATATTCATAGAAAGAGGAACGCCGTTGACGGAAATTGCGCTCATTTCGAAGTCGACGACGTCCGCCGTAACGGATGCGTCGATGCCCTTTCCCGGGAGAACAGTATAAGAAATCTGTTTGTTCTTTCCCACGTTTGCCACGGTCGCGTCGGGCGCGGAGATATTTTTACACTTCTGTGTGTCCAGCGTAAATGAAGCCTGCAGCGCAAAGCTTTCGTAAAAATTACCCGTGCTGTTTTCGTTTTTGGTAACTTTAAACCTGATTTCCAGCTTGCCGCTTTTGCCTGCAACCTCTTCAGCCGTATACTCTACTCCGTCGATATAGTAGCGGACGGAAAAATTCCAGGGCAGTTCGATTTTGGTTAATTTTCCCTCGTAATATACCCTTTCCGACGAGGAGGAAAAGGTTATTCTGTCGCCGTCCTGCGTAATCTTATCGGCGGTGTTGAGTATCTTTACCCATTCGTAATCGCCGTAGTCCACGGTATCCCCTCCGCCTACGATATTGACGACGTATGCGTCTTTTATAGCGCCGCTTGCGTCGAGGTTGACGTAAATAACCTCCTCTTTATAAGATATATACGCTTCTTCAGAATATGCGACTGCCGCCGACGCCGCAGAAGCTACGGAACTTCCTATTTGTCCGCCCACCGCCGCAGCAGAACCCGCTAAGGTTCCGCAAGCGATCAGGCAGCTTAACGAAACGGCTGTTATTCGTGTTAATGATTTCATTATCTTTCCTCCGAAAAATTAATATAAATTCGCGTAGATTTTACGCAACAGTCCTCTGGATAATAATCTGCGGAATCTTCCGTAATCTGCAAAAACAGCGCAGAAGAACCCGTGATTGTCTCCGTCTATCTGATAATCGGGAACTGTAGGGAAGTCCCCGTACTCCTTTACTATAAATACCTTGCAGAATTCAACCTTCTCTTCCTCCGTAAGCGAAGATATGAACGAGTCGACCGGCCCGCGGTACTGTATTATTATCTTTGGCGGCGTTACCGTCATCGTCGTTGGCGGCGTCGGGTTGACCTCTGTCGCCGCGTCCTCTGCCGTAATTTCACTGCATTCAGATGCAGCTTGCCGTCTTATATCTTCCTCTTTTACGTCCGATATCGCGGAACGGACGTCCGCAGTCTCAATCACGGCTTCGGACGTCTCCGTCTGAATTGCCGCGACGGACGTATTCTCCTCAATTACTACGTCGGGTATACTCTCCTGAATTGCCGCATCGGGCGTATTTTCCTGAATAGCCGAGCCTGTTTCAGCAGCGACGCAATTTCCGACTGCCGTTTTGGTGTCCTTGATTTTGCCCGTACGTTTAGGATTGTAGAAGTTGCTTTTCAACGTAGTGTGTTTAATTAACCAATCCAACAGATATAAGAGCCCGGGCAGGACGAAGAACACCGTTCCCAGCGAGAGGAGCGTGCCTCTGCCGATTAAAAGTCCCAGCTGTGAGAGTATGCCGTGGCTTGAAATCCCCGCAAGCAGGAATCCCACTATGATTTGTACCCAAAAAGTTAGACTTTTTTCATATGGGAGAGTAATAAAGCCGGT
>JBJEUX010000023.1:0-7224 GCA_051884055.1 Candidatus Coproplasma sp. | reverse complement strand
GTTCATAGCCGTATTATAATACAAAATATCCGTTTTGTCCATATAAAATTTAAAATTTAATAATTGCTTGCAATTTAAAATCAGGGGGATATAATTGTGGATATGACCGCGCTTTAAGTTGTCGGCGGTCGGTTTTACGGTGGGATTTGAAAAAGCGGTATGGGATTTGAAATAGCAATTACAAACGTACTTATAACTCTATTATTTGCGGCTCCGGGCTTTGCGCTGTGCAAGGCGAAGAAGGCTTCAGCCGAGCACCTTTCCACGATGTCGGCGGTATTAATCTACGTATGCTCGCCGTGCATGATAGTCGATTCGTTTATTCAGCTGGACTTCAACCTGACCGAATTCGGCAAGATGGGAATATTTTTCGGCGTGACGTTCGTCCTTCAGATTGCGTTTATGCTCGTTACGTACGCGATTTTCCGCAAAAAGTACGACGACGCAAAGTACAGGGTATGCACGATAGGTTCGGTAATGGGCAACGTCGGATTTTTCGGTCTGCCCGTGGTAAAGGCTCTGTTGCCGAACAATCCCGAGGTAGCGTGCTATTCGGCGGTGTACGTGCTGTCGATGAACGTTCTCGTGTTCACGGTGGGCGTGTTCTTCCTCACCCGCGACAAAAGATTTATGTCGCTTAAACAGGCTGTCTTAAATCCCTCGACGCTCGCGTTCGTCGTCGCTCTGCCGCTGTATATTACGGGTGCAAAGGTGTATCTTCCGCAGGTTTTGCAGGACGCGACTGAGCTTTTAGGCAAAATGACCACGCCTCTGTGCATGTTCATTCTGGGAATAAGGCTGGGCACGATAAGCATTAAAAAGCTGTTCGTCCGTCCTATCGTCTATCTGACCTGCGCGTGCAAGCTGATAATTTTTCCGCTGTTCTGCTACGCGTGCGTGGCGTTCGTGCCCTGGCTGGACTACGCCTTTAAAGCCTCGGTTTTAATTCTCTCCGCCGTGCCCTGCGCCTCGGTCATACTCAATCTCGCCGAAATTCACCGCGCCGAAACCGAGCTCGCCGCAAACGTCCTGCTATTGAGCACGCTCGTCTGCTTTATAACCATACCCGTCCTCGTGCTTTTGCTGTAAAACTGCTTTAAAAACTGTAATTCGGCAAGAAACCGCCGTAACCGTTATTATATGCAAGCCCGCCCTGACCCGTTGAGCGGAAATTGCCGAAAAACGCGTAATCTCTGCCTTGACCCCGTCGCGCGGAAATTGCCGAAAAAAGTTCAATCACGACCGCAACACGCTTTTTTTACCCGTTGCGGCGTTTTTTTTACAATTCGCTATTGACTTATTGGTCTATTAATAGTAAAATAAATAAGTAAAAATATATCTAAAAATACAGAGGTGCGTTTATGGATTACTATATCGGAATAGACGTCGGCGGAATGAGCATTAAGGGCTTGAGAGTAGACGCGGACGGCAACGTAATGGCTGAAGGCGGCGTTCCTACCGACTGCGGCAACGGCGGAAAAAACCTCTGCGAGGGTATTGCGCGGCTGTGCGAAAGTCTTATGCAGGGCGCCGACGGCGAGCTTGCGGGCGTAGGCATCGGCTGTCCCGGCGTTATAGAGAGCTCCAAGGGCGAAATCGTCTTTGCGGGCAATCTCAACCTTAAAAATTACCCCTTGGGCGAGGAGCTTTCAAAGCGTCTGGGAACGGCGGTAAAGGTCACCAACGACGCCAACGCGGCGGCATTGGGCGAAGCGCGTTTCGGCGCGGGAAAGCAGTATGACAACAGCATTCTCGTGACCCTCGGCACGGGCGTAGGAGGCGGCATTATTATAGACGGCAAGCTCTTCGAGGGCAGTATGTCGGCAGGCGCGGAGATAGGTCATATGGTAATCGAGCGCTTCGGCGACAGATGCACCTGCGGCAGACGCGGCTGTTTCGAGGCGTACTCTTCAGCCACCGCGCTTATGCGCCGCACCAAGTGGGCTATGGAAGAAAACCCCGTTTCGGATATGTGGAAGACCTACACGTCCGAAAACTGCACGGGCAAGACGGCGTTCGAATACGCCGATTCCGACCCCACCGCAAGGCAGGTTGTGGACTGGTACGTAAACTATCTTGCCTGCGGACTTATAAATCTTGCAAATATCTTCCGTCCTGAAGTAATCATGCTCGGCGGCGGCGTTTCGGCTCAGGGAGAAAATCTCACCGCGCCCCTGCAGACAATTATGGACAGGGAGGTTTTCGGCGGCAATATTCACGCCCCCGTAAAAATTACTACAGCGTCTCTCGGTAACAAGGCAGGCGCGCTGGGAGCGGCGGCGCTCAATATGTACGTTCAGCGCGTAGATTATACTAAAGGGAGGTAAAATCGGGCGCACGTCCAAATTTATTATTATGAATAAGGATATTCCTAATTTTTCGCTGCAGAGATTACCCGTCTATCTGAACTATCTCCGTGCTCTGCCCAAAGAGGACCACACGTTCATATCGTCGGGAGCAATAGCCAAAGCGCTGGGTTTCGGCGAAGTGCTTGTCCGCAAGGACCTTGCATATACCTCCTGCGTGGGACGTCCCAAGGTGGGCTACGTGCTCGAGGAATTGATTGCCGCGCTTGAAGAATTCTTGTGTTGCGACTCGCAGAATAACGCCGTAATAGTCGGCGTGGGCGGCTTGGGCCGCGCCCTGTTGAGCTACGGCGGATTCTCCCGTTACGGCATTGACCTTGTGGTGGGCTTCGACGTCGACCCCGAAAAGATCGGCACGGAAATTGCAGGCAAGCCCGTGCTTGACGTAAAGAATATAAAGGAGGGCTGCGTCGAATACGGCGCGACTCTCGCAATAATCGCGGTACCTGCGCAGGGCGCTCAGGAAATCGCGCAGCAGCTTGCCGACGCGGGCATAAAGGCGATTTTAAACTTCGCCCCCGTTCAGCTCAGCGTTGCAGACGATATCAACGTAACCAATATCGACGTGGCGGCAAACCTTGCCGTGCTTGCAAGCAGACTTTAATTGCAGACTATAATTTTTGCACACACTCATAAAATAGTGTCTTGTTCAGGCGGACGACACCGAAATTTGTTCGGGTCGTCCGCCGCTGTCTTTGTTGAAATCAATTCAGATTGTCCGCCGCCGTTTTTTGCTCGGAATTCGTTCGGGTCGTCCGCCGTCTTTTGCCCGGATTTTTCATAGATACATTCCGTTCCGTCCTTTGAATTTATCCCGTCCGTTCCTTGAATTTTTCCTGCCCGTCTTGCGCAGGTTTTTTTCACGATTTTTCCCACTGAAAATTTCCGTTTCCGTCCACTTTTTGTCGAAAAAAATCCCAATCACTGCAAATTAAAATGTTAAAGTATATAAGCTGAGCTTATACATTGTATCAAAAATCCATTATAGTAAATGAGTTGACCGCGCGCAAAGGTAGGGTATAAACTGTTAGCGTAATTAAAATTTGAAGCGCGGCTGACGGATTTTATCCATCCAGAACGCCGCTAAGGAGAGAATTATGTATCTTCCCGAAAAATTCGGCGAAAACGTTTTCAACGAAAGCGTTCAGAAAGAGACCCTTCCCAGCGAAGTCTACAAGGCTTTGAGAGCGACTATCGAGTCGGGCAGACAGCTTGACGTATCGATAGCAGGCACGGTTGCTTCGGCAATGAAGAAGTGGGCGGTCTCCAAGGGCGCAACTCACTACACTCACTGGTTCCAGCCCCTCACGGGGCTCACCGCAGAAAAGCACGACAGCTTCATCGAACCCGACGGCGATAAGGTTATTATGCGCCTCTCGGCAAAGAGTCTGATCGTGGGCGAACCCGACGCTTCCAGCTTCCCTTCGGGCGGCTCGCGTGCAACCTACATGGCGCGCGGCTACACGGCTTGGGACCCCACCTCGCCCGCATTCGTCAAGGACGGCACGCTGTACATTCCCACCGTATTCATCTCGTACACGGGTGAAACGCTGGACAACAAGTCGCCCCTTCTCCGTTCGATGACCGCCCTGGATAAACAGGCAAAGAGAATTTTAAAGCTCTTCGGAATCGACTGCAAAAAGGTTGCTACCACCGTCGGTCCCGAACAGGAATACTTCCTTGTAGACGAAGAGGAGTACTTAAAGCGTAAGGACCTGCAGCTGTGCGGCAGAACTCTCTTCGGCGCTCCCGCTTCCCGCGGACAGGAGCTTGAAGATCACTACTTCGGCGCAATCAAACCCAGAGTTAACGCCTTCATGCGCGAGCTCGACGAACAGCTCTGGTCGTACGGCATCTTCTCCAAGACCAAGCACAACGAGGTTGCTCCCGCTCAGCACGAAATGGCTCCCATCTTCTCTACGACGAACGTTGCGGTTGACTCGAATATGCTCACTATGGAAATTATGCGCAACGTTGCAAAGAAGCATCACCTCGTATGCCTGCTTCACGAAAAGCCCTTCGAAGGCATCAACGGCTCGGGCAAGCACAACAACTGGTCGATGTCCACCGATAAGGGTCTCAACCTTCTCAACCCCGGTGAGAACCCCGAAAGCAACACGCTGTTCAAGCTCGTGCTTGCGGCGGTAATCAAGGCGGTAGACGACTATCAGGGCATCTTAAGAGCGTCGGTTGCTTCGGCTGGTAACGACCACCGTCTGGGCGCTAACGAAGCTCCTCCTGCAATCATCTCGGTCTACCTTGGCGACCAGCTCGGCGCACTCGTAGACAGCATCGTAAAGGGCGTTGATTACGTTCCCGTAACCGCCGAAAAGGGCAGCATAGGCGTACCCGAATCGCCCATCTTCCCCAAGGACGCGACCGACAGAAACAGAACTTCACCCTTCGCCTTCACCGGCAACAAGTTCGAATTCCGTATGCTCGGCTCTCAGGCGAACGTAGCAGATCCCAACATAGTTTTAAATACCATAGTTGCAGACGCGTTCGAACAGTTCGCAAACGAGCTTGAGGGTGCAAAGGATATCGAAAGCGCGGCTAACGCCGTCGTCGCACGCGAGCTCAAGGCACACTACCGCGTAATCTTCAACGAGGACGGCTACGGCCCCGAATGGGAACCCGAAGCTATGAGAAGGGGACTTCTCAACAACAAGAATACCGCGGACGCAGTTCCCGTATGCTTCGAAGATAAGAATATTCAGGTATTCGTAAATCAGGGCGTATACACCAGAGAAGAGGCAATCGCCCGTGCGGATATCAAACTTGAAAACTACGCAAAGACCATCAACATCGAGGCTCTGACCATGGTAGAGATGGTTAAACGCGATATATTACCCGCCGTTTCCGATTTCGTTGCAGAGCTCTGCACGAACGTAGCGGCAAAACAGGCAGTATGCGAAAGCATCCCCTGCGCGACGGAAAAGAAGCTCATCACTTCGCTCGCGTCGCTCAACGACCAGACCTCCGAACTCTGCGAAGAGCTTGAAGGCATCTTAAAGTCGATTGATATGTCCGACGAAAAGTCGGCTTCGCAGGCAATGGCGCACAAGGTTGTGCCTCAGATGGAAAAGGTTCGCTCGGTAGTGGACGAAATGGAAAAACTCACTTCCGCAGATTACTGGCCTTATCCCACTTACTTTGATTTACTTTACAGCGTTAAATAATAACCGCTTGACGGCTTAAAATTATTTTTCAGCGTGAATATTTAAAGGCTCAGGGGAGAGATGAGAAAAAAACTTTAAGAGGTGTTATTTATGGGCTTTGGTATTTGGTTTTTGATTGGCGCCGCGCTCGTATTCTTCATGCAAGCAGGCTTTGCGATGGTAGAAACGGGATTCACCCGTGCAAAGAGCGCAGGCAACATTATAATGAAAAACCTGATGGACTTCTGCATAGGTACGGTAGTATTTATGCTCCTCGGCTTCTCGCTGCTTATCGGACTTGAAGCAATCGGCAACTTCTGCGGTGCGCCTTCGTTCGGACTTTTCACCGACTTCGACGCATTCGTAAGAAACGAAAACGGACTCGCTTCCAACTTCGTGTTCAACCTCGTGTTCTGCGCAACCGCCGCAACGATCGTATCCGGCGCTATGGCAGAGAGAACCAGATTCATTTCGTACTGCGTATACTCGGCTATGATTTCCCTGGTAGTATATCCCATCGAAGCCGGTTGGGTATGGGGTCTCGGCGACAACGCATGGCTCACTTCAATGGGCTTCGTTGACTTCGCAGGTTCCGCAGCAATACATATGGTAGGCGGCACCGCCGCATTGATCGGCGCTATCTTCGAAGGCGCTCGTATCGGTAAATACGAACGCGACGAAAACGGCAAGGTAATAAAAGTAAACGCAATTCAGGGTCACTCCTTGACGCTCGGCGCCCTCGGTTGCTTCATTCTCTGGTTCGGCTGGTACGGCTTCAACGGCGCAGCTGCAACCTCTATCGAATCTCTGGGCGTTATCTTCCTCAATACCACGATTGCTCCCGCAGTCGCAACCGTAGTCTGCATGATCTTCACCTGGATCAGAAATAAGAAGCCCGACGTAGGCATGTGCCTCAACGCGTCGCTCGCAGGTCTCGTAGGTATCACCGCAGGCTGCTTCACCGTAGATGCTATCGGCGCAACCGTAATCGGTCTTGTTTCGGGCATACTCGTAGTCGTAGTTGCCGAAGTTCTCGACAAAAAGCTCCACGTAGACGACCCCGTAGGCGCGGTTGCAGTTCACTTTGCTAACGGTATCTGGGGTACTCTTGCAGTAGGTCTGTTCGCTTGCGTAAACTATCAGGAAGGCGCTGCAGGCAAGCTCACCGAAGCTTCCGAACTCGGTCTCTTCTACGGCGGCAACGGATACCTTCTCGGCGTTCAGCTTCTCGGTATCGTAACTATCGTTGCATGGACGGCAATCTGCATGATCATCGTATTCGGCGCGATCAAGTACGTTCCCGTTATGATTAAGTTCAAGTGCAATCCCGTTGCGGCAATCAAGGTTGCAAAGGAAAAGCAGTGGAACGGACTCCGTTGCTCGGCTGAGGACGAAATCGCAGGTCTCGACATCTCCGAACACGGACTCACCTCCGCATATGCAGACTTCCTTCCCACCATTCCTTCATACGACGGCGAAGGCGCCGGCATAGACGTTGCAGACGTAGCTCCCGCAGATATGGAACTTGTTCCCACCGAATCCAGGTACACCAAGGTTACCATCATAACCGGTCAGGATAAGTTCTTAACCTTGAAGGACGCAATGGCGCAGATAGGCGTAACCGGTATGACCGTATCCAACGTAATGGGCTGCGGCGTACAGGGCGGCAAGACCGGTCAGTACCGCGGCGTAAAGACCAC
>JBJEUX010000022.1:0-1968 GCA_051884055.1 Candidatus Coproplasma sp. | reverse complement strand
ACCTGCACTTTAAAGTGCCTTGCACCTCCAAGTGCACTGGCCTGACAATTTACCGCCCTCTGACTATTGTTTTAATCACTGGCGTGTAATACCATAGGGACTCGTTAAGAGTCCCTTTTTTATTGGAGAAAGCAGAATGTCTAAAGCAAAAGCAGAAAAAGTAATTCTCGTTAACAGTGGCGCTTGCGCGATCTACATCGACCGCAACCGTGTTATGCCTGGCGAAGAATACGAAGTAACCAAAGAGATGATCGAACTGGACTCAATCCAATTCCTGATCTCTCGCGGCGAAATGGTTATCAAGAACGACGTAGACGCAACCGCTGAGATCGTAGAAAAGGCGAAGAAATCCAAAAAAGCAAGTCCGGACGACGGCAAGACCAAAGCCCAACTTGAGGACGGCGGCGAATTTTAATCAATAGGGCGCTCATGCGCCCTTTGTTGTATCAGGAGGAAATCATGACAGAGCAAGAAATTGCACAGGTCACGGAGCAGATCGGGAAACTGGCTCCGCCAATGAAAGGCGTCGAGCCTGGCTTGCTGTCCGCTTGGGTTGAGCTTGCGGAGGAGTTCGTTTGCAAGAGCCGCTTTGGTTCGTCCTACGTTAAAGCGCTGGCGCTGTACTCCCTGCACCTCATGACGCTTGACGGCGCGATGAAGGAGGAGGGGGAAAGCGTAGAATCGTACTCGCAGCGAGTAACCGGATTCTCCCTGAGTGGTGAATTTTCCCAAACGTTCGGACGTGTTAGCGCAGACCAATCAGGAAGAACAATCCGACAAACTCCATGGGGCAAAATGTACGAAACGCTACTCAAACGGCGCGGCGGCGGGTTCAGCATCTTAACTGGCTATCGGCGGAGGGCTTGCTGATGAATTACAAACAGATCGCACGAATGGCAACATCCGGAATTAAGTTTTTCAGCGACGCGAACGGTGAGTTTTGTTGCTACATGAACCGGAAAGGCACGGTGAAAATGGTTCACGGCGTCGAGGTTGAGGAGGAGGAACAGACGGCGAAAATCAAAGGTCTAATCCGCTCACCAAAGCAACGCGAGATTGACGGCGAAATCATCCGAGCGACGGACAAGATCGGCATCTTCACAAACGAGGTCGAGCTAAAGAACGGCTATCACGTCGAGGTTGACGGTGAAATGTATGTGATCACCGAAGCGCGACCAGTGCGACAGACAAATATCACCGTCGCTTATCGTCCAATCCTGCGGAGGGTTTCGATTTGTGGCTAACTATCAGATCCGACAATTCAACGCAAGTATTGATAAATGGGTTGACGCCGTAGAGAACGGGCTGACAGATTGCATAGAGATTTTCGCTGGAAAGGTTCAGGAGGCGCTCGTTAAGGGTTCGCCAGTCGATACCGGACGGTTTCGCGGAAACTGGCAGGTAACAGCAAACAAGCCGCCAATGCACGCGCTTAACCAGTACGACAAGGACGGAAGCAAAACCATTGCCGAGGGTAAGCGAGCAATTCGCGCAATCATGCGCGGCGGAGGCGCGGTTCGTTCAATCCATTTTTCTAACATGCTGATTTACGCCAACGCTCTGGAATACGGGCATTCAAAACAGGCTCCCGCTGGTGTTGTTGGCATTGTTGCAATACGTCTGCGCTCATTCATGGCGGAGGCGATCAGAGAGTCGAGGGCAAAGAATGCACTATGAGTTAATGTTGGCGGCTCGAAAGGAGCTTGCGAAATGGTTCGGCGGCGAGTTCGACATTTGTTACGAGAACGTCGAGTTTACGCCGCCCAAGTGCGGGGAAATCTGGCTTGCATACCACTACAAAGAAGTTGAAAGCGAGTTTGTTTCACTGCGCCGAACGGATCGCGTGTTCGTTGGCATGGTGCAAGTTAACGTCGTATTCCCTCCGGCGTCCGGTACGGACAAGGCGCGGAAGGTGGCAAAAGATATTGCTGATTTCTTTGATGATGGTAAAATGCTGGAGACTGGTTA
>JBJEUX010000021.1:0-2043 GCA_051884055.1 Candidatus Coproplasma sp. | reverse complement strand
AAACGCATATCCCCGTGAAATCTTCGGGTATGCAACGAGTGAAGAACTCTTTAACAAGCAATTAGCCGCAATATAATATAATTTGAAAATACACTTTCAAAAATAATGCAAGCCGCCGAAAGACGGCTATTTTGGCGTACAGCGTTATTGAGCTTAAACCACTTTCCCGTCTGTCTTTTGTTAAAGACAGATAAGAAAAACCCGTCGAACTAAGCTCTCCGACGGGTATTTTATCATACTGTAAAAAAATTTTTGAAATTTCAAAAAAAATCTATAAAAATGCTTGACTTTTCACTCCATTTTCTGCCTTTTTTAAAAATAACGGTAGGTCTGTCGTTCCGATTTGCAATAAAATGATTGAGCTTATCACTTAAAAATAAAATATAGTGAGTAAATTGCACAAAAACAGGTGCTAATTTTCATTTGCTATTGACATTTCAAAAAATCGTTGTTAAAATTAAAACGCAGAATATATAGTGGTTGATTATGCATGGAATATAAGGGCTTGTGGATGCACGGATTAACGCGCATTACGGTTCTTTTATTTATGCCTTAATCATCCGCTGAAAAAATGGAGGAAGAAATGAAGAAATTCAAAGGCTTAGTCGTTGCTTTGTTGGCGGCAGTTATGGCTTTTGCGTTTGTTGCATTCAGCGGCTGCGGCGGCGGTGATGTTAGCGAAGACGTTATCACCGTAACCAAAGTTACGCTCAATACCGACAACGTAAAAACTTTGTTTACTCTCGACGAGGATTTCTCTGCCGAGGGTCTTAAAGTAACCGTCAATAAGCATAACCAAACCAAAGACGAGGATCTTGATCCGGAAGAAGTAGCTCTCAACGATGCAAATCTTTCAATCGACAGTTCCGCATTCGTAAAGGGCGAAAAGGGTAAGTATACGATCAGCGTAACGTATGCTCTCGGCGAATCTTCTCAGTCTGCGTCTTACGACGTAACCGTTAACAAGCTTGCCGCAGGTCTTAACGTTACCAAGACGGCAACCGAGTACGAACTTGCCGCAGACGGTACTGAAATCGCTACCAACGATATTACGGTAAAGATCGTCGACTCGTACGGAGAGAGCGAACAGGCTCTTACCGCAGACAAGTATCAGCTTTCGTACTATAAGGGAAACCAGGAAGTTGCCCTTACCGATAACAAGTTCATAGTAACCGAAGAAGGCGCATACCAGATCTGGGTTAAGGTAGAAAATTATTCTATCCCCGGAATTAATAACAATGAAACTTACACTCTTGAAGGCTTCGTTCTTATTTACGTAAGCAATGAAATTCAGTCCATAGCTTTCAACGCAGACGCAGCAGGAACCAAGGTTTCCCAGACTGCAGGCGAAGATAAGATGAGCTCCACCTGGACCTTCACGGCAACTTATGCTAACGGTTCTACGGCTACTCTTACTTCCGATCAGGTAGTAATCGAAGGACTTGAAACCTCGTCTCCTAAGGCAGACGGCGTTGCGACCGTTTCTTATACTCAGGTTGATTCGCTCGGTAACGAAACTACCGTAACCACCACCGTAAACTACACCGTAGAACAGGGTCTCGTTACGGCAGTCAAGATTAATATCGGCGAGCTCTATCCCGACCTTACAAGCGGTACGACCACTCTTGCAGGCGGATCTACTCTCGGAACGGGCGTATCCGTTGCAGGTACCTCAAATTACACTGTTGAATACAGCAAGAAGGCTCTTGCAACCGATGCAACGGTATCGTTCAACGTTCGTCTTAAGTTCGGCGGACAGGCTCAGGCTTCGCAGAATGCTCTTGTAGTCAACGCGGCGTCTGGTTCTACTATTACCATGTACGTAAGAAGCAGCTCCAACGCGCAGGTAAGAGAGCTCGGCCTGTTCGTAGAGGACGAAACCAACACTACCGAAGTCAACACCGGTCTGCGCCTTATTGAAAAGGTTGAATTCAACACCGACGGCGACGGCATGGTTTATGCTGTGACCTTCGAAGTTAAGGAAGCCGGTACGTATTATCTCGGCTCGTGCGCAAGCGGTATAGGCGTATACGGCATCGTATT
>JBJEUX010000020.1:0-2046 GCA_051884055.1 Candidatus Coproplasma sp. | reverse complement strand
TCGGCGGATGATGAATGCAGGGAGCTCCTTGCAGTCTCTTCCCCATTGCTTTTCCGTGTAGCCCTTTATAAGCTTCTGATATATCGTCTTTCCTACGAGATTTATCGCCTGTTCCTCTAAATTTGCAGGGTTTTCAACGTAGCTCTGCCCTATCTCTTCGGCGATTCTCTCTTCCGCCTGTTTGGGCGTGAATACGTCGTTCCACAGCTTTGTAAACGTATTCATATTGAACGGCAGATTGTAGCACTCGTCCTTATACCTTGCAACGGGGCAGTTTATAAAGTTGTTAAACTCCGCAAATTTATTCACGTAGTCCCAGACCTCTCTGTCGGAGGTATGGAATATATGCGCTCCGTACTTATGTACGTTTATACCCTCGGTTTTCTGGGTAAACACGTTGCCCGCAACGTTCGGGCGCCTGTCTATCACCAGAACGCTCTTTCCCCTTTTATTCAGTTCGTGCGCGCAGACGGCACCGAACAGCCCTGCGCCGACAATGAGATAGTCGTAAGTTTTCATATTAAAACAGCCTCGAAACCGCGCCGAATTCTCCGAACGGCTTAGCTCTTTCGCAATCGGTCACCTTTACAGGAAGTCCTACCCTGTCGGAAACCGAGTCCGCCAGAGCGAGGTTTTTAATGCCGAACTTTTCCGCCTGCACGATTCCCCTCGATTCGTCCACCGTACCCAAACAGCTTATGCCCACGCCCGCAATTTCGAATTTATATCCTAAAGAGGTCAGTATAAGCTTGTTGATGAGCGACACGACGTTTTTTACGATATCGCAATCAAGAAATCTTGCAATCAGGTTTTCGCGGCAGATGACCGTTCCGTCGCCGCGGAAAATGGTGCCGCATATTTCGTCTTCAAACACGTCAATTTCAATGTATTTCTTTGCTTTACACATACAGTTTTTCATCCGAGTTTTATTGTCTTACAGAGGAGGAAGTAGCCCTTTTTAAGTACCGCTCCGCGCAGCTTCCAGGGCAGGTAATTGACTATCACCGAGTACGACCTCCGTCTGAGATGTCCGTACATTTTTTTATCGTTGGTCTTTATATGGTTCCAGAAATTTTTATAATCTCTCACGCGCGCGTCGCTCTTCTCCGCGCAGGTGAACAAAAGTGTGTTCATAGTCACCACGTCTATGCTGTGGCGCATGTAATTTTTAAGCCCCTTGGGGAAGCTGTTTATCTCGTCCCAGCGGTAGGCGTCGGTCATTAAATTCATAACGCGTATCTGCTGTTCGTATCTCTTTGTGAAGTTGTTTATGTTTACCGACTGGTCGCTTCTGCCTATAAAGTAGTGGTATAAATTGAGGTTTAAATAGCACAGTGTCTTAGTGTGCGGCAGGGGCATATATGCAAAGTAATTGTCCTCGTAAAAGGTGTGTTCGGGCAGTACTATGCCGCTTTTAATAAGAGTTTCGCGCTTATACATAAGCGAGTGCATGAGCATCATATGCGTGGTTCTGAATTTCTTAACTTCGTCCCAGCCGCATATCTTGTCCTGCGGCAGCATCTTTTCGTAACTGCTTATGTAGAACTTACCGTCCGTAATGCGGTCGTAAATGAAATTAGTCACGTATAAATCGGGGTAAACTCCGCCCTGTTCGTGAGCTTTTATGGTGGACAGGAGCGAGCGCAGAGCGCCTTCGTCCAACCAGTCGTCCGAGTCGACGACCTTGAAATACATACCAGTCGCGTGCTTCAATCCTGCGTTTATCCCCGAGCCGTGCCCGCCGTTTTGTTTGTGTACGGCGCGGACTATATCGGGATATTTTTTGCAGTATTCATCGGCGATTGCACCTGTATTGTCGGTCGAGCCGTCGTTAACGATTATTATTTCCACGTCCTCGCCGCCGACAAGCAGACTGTCGACGCACCTGTTAAGATAGTCCTGCGAATTGTAACTGGGTACTACGAAAGTTACGTATTTCATGCTTAACCTCTGTAAAAGTTTATCTCTGTTTTTTGTCCTGAGGTCGCACGCGTTCGCGTGCGACCTCAGGCAGAGTAAAGGAGAAAAATAATAAGAAAAATATAG
>JBJEUX010000019.1:0-39780 GCA_051884055.1 Candidatus Coproplasma sp. | reverse complement strand
TTCATCATAATCATAGTCAGATAAATCCTCATATTGAGGCATAAATCTATCTATATACTTACCGGCAGACTGTGTACTGCGAGGCAACGAACTATCGTTAATCCACCCTCTGTTTATATAAATATTAACGTCTTCGTAAGTTGTTGGGGCACAACACGCACTAAAAACAACCGAACATAACAACGTCAATGAAATAATTATTCCTAAAATTCCTTTCTTCCCCATATTACCACCAATTTAAAATATTGAATGTTCCTATCTTACTGTTCCATTTAAATACGCTTGAAAATATCCTAACAGAAAGTCTTTCGTCTGAAGATAAGCTTTCTCCTAAATCTACGCTAATACTGCGTTTATTAATCATATATTTGACAAGGCAGAAATACAGCACGATTATGGGTATGGCGATTATTATTGAACCTGCCGCAAACCGTGCGAACTCGGTTTCGCCCAGGGACATAAGCCCCACGGCGACGGTGTACAGATTTTTGTCCTGCAACAGCATTTTGGGCAGAATGAAGTCGCTCCACGGCCACGTAAACGCAGTCAACGCCGTATAGACTAAAATGGGCTTGGACATCGGAAGAATAAACTTTACGAACACCGTGAAGTTAGATGCCCCGTCTATTCTCGCCGCCTCGTCTATGGAATACGGAACGGTATCGAAAAAGCCCTTCTGCACCATATAACCCATGGGTGCTTGTGCCGAGTAAATTAAAATCAGACCCCAGTGCTGGTTAATAAGATTGAACTGCGTCATCAAAAGGTATACTGCAATCGTACCCATAAACGAGGGGAACATTCCTAAAACCAGCGTGGTTTTCATCATAGCTTTCCTGCTTTTAAAGCGGAAACGAGACATACAGTAAGCCGTTAAAATAGTGAGCAGCGTTCCGAGAATACAGCTCATCCCCGCAATGAAAAGAGTGTTTAAAAACCACCTGGGGTAGTTGTACATAACCGTATCCGTAAAGAGGACTTTAAACGCCTCTACGCTGTATTCGGAGGGGAAGAACCCGTCGAACGAATATATCGACCCCGACTTTGAAAAGGAAGCTAATATCAGCCATAGACAGGGGAAGAAAAAGATAAACGCCACGATAATGAGAATACAGTAGGTTATAAGTACGTTGAGTACTTTTTTGGACTTAGCCTTTATAACTTTACTCTTTGCCTTATTCATCTGAACGTTTCCTCCTGTTTATACGAAGGCGACAACACGTAGACTGCAAGTGAAATTGCCGAGGTTATGATAAAGATAATTAAGCTTATCGCCGCACCTATGGAGTAATAATTATTGTCAATTGACATATTGTACAGCCAGTTTATAAGTAGGTCTGTGTCGCTTGCAAGGAAATAACCGTCCACGTACAGACCGCCGCGCAGGAAGTAGAATATGCCGAAATTATTGAAGTTGCCGATAAACTGAGAGATAAGAACGGGCGTGGTTGCAAACAGCACGTAGGGAAGAGTTATCTTTATAAACTGCTTCCACGCACTTGCTCCGTCCACCCTTGCCGCTTCGTACAAGTCGGTATTAATGTTGGAGAGTATACCCGTTGCCAAAAGCATAGTCGAGGGTATACTTATCCAGGCGTTAACCGCAAGCCCTAAAAACCTTGCAGTCCATTTTGCGTTTAAACCTAAGAAATCCACCGCCTGACCGCCGCCCTGCTGAATGTAGTAGTTTATTGGTCCGCCGTAGGAGAACATAAACTTAAAGCCGAGCAAGGTAATAAAGCCGGGTATTGCATAGGCGAGTATGGGGAATGCACGCCAGAACACCTTGCCTTTAACGCACTTTTTGTTGAGAAGCAATGCAAGTCCTAACCCTGCAAAGTAGTTGATAGCCGTAGATAAAACCGCCCAGAGCATATTCCAGCCGAATATCTTAAAGAACGTGGGTGCAAACTGCCCTAAAGTTAATATCTTTCCGAAATTCTCAAATCCCACCCAATCTACAAGCGCAGGGGGGATTATATCGCCGCCATAGTTGGTGAATGCTATTAGTATCATAAAAACTATGGGCAAGATACTGAATACGCACACGCCTAATACGGGCAATGCCAAAGCGGTTTTATGGAAAGATTTATCTAAAAGCGCAGCCGCCTCCTGCTTGAAGGTTTCGGGCTGTTTCAACGTGTCGTAGGCGCACTGCGTTCTGTAGACGTCCTTTACGTTGGAAATATAGATTGCTATATAGAGAATAATCATCAGTATGGCGAAGATACCCATAATGAGCATAACCACCGAGTTGTCGCCCTCTATTCCGTACCAGGCGTTGCCCTCACGGGTGCCGAGGGTGAAAAAGCCGAACAAATCGGTTGCGCCCGTAAGCACGAAATATGCAATGAAAGCAATCTGCAGGACGAGAAACATTATTCCCTTCGCCCATTGCTTATACAAAAGCTGACCAAGCCCCATTATACACAGCGAGGCGCAGACCTTTCCGTTACCCTGGGTCAAAATCTCCTTTGCGCCTGCAAATTTGTTTTTCAGCTTTTGTGGTATACATTTGAAAAATGCCTTTATTTTTTTGCCGAAGTCGGCAAAACGGTTGCCTTTTTCTTTTACGTTAATCATCTTCCCCTCCTTTAACCTGCAAGCGTATGAATAGCGTCGTATATCTGCTTATCGACGTTTGCAAGTCCGTCCTTGAGCGATTGTTCTGTAATATAGACGTTCTTTGAATTAAGCACGTCGTCGGCAAGTATTGCGCAGAAGGTCTGCAACGGCGTCCATACCTGCGCTAAGGCTCTGACGCTTGGCATAACGTAGATTATGCCCTTGTCGAGATTTTCGTTTATAGTACGGTTTAATCCGCCCCTCTCCTCTGCAATATCCGAACGGGCGGGGGATATCCCCAGCAAATCGCAACGCCTTCCTATCATCTCATAGCTTGTTGCAAAGTTGACGAAGGCGAGTGCGGCGTTGGGCGCTTTGGTGTAGGAGCTTATGGCATAACCGTTGACGCCGCCCATTACGGTCATCTCTATCATTCCCTGCGATTCGTCCTCCAAATCGCCGCTGACGGGCAATTTTGGAACGGGAACGACCTTTAAATTTTCACGGGCGTACTCCTCGCTATATCCTGCGTTTACCATCTCCTTTATGAACAGAGTATAGACGTCGGGCGTGGTCATGGTTGCAAAATAAGTTCCCGAAGCAAGGCGTGAATAGGAGTTCTTGGTTATGGTGTCCTCGGTACATTCAAGGTTCATAACCGAGGCGAGCTGACGGATGATTCTTGCCCCCTTGTAACTCTCCCCTTTGGAAAACCCGACGTCGTAGGTATCCTTGCCGTCCTCGCCGCCGAACACGTAACCGCCGTAGGAGAAATAGTAGCCCGAAGCAAAATAACCGTCGTTCAACGACTTCATATAGCCGTATTTACTGCCGCCGCTCTCTGTACGGATGAGCTTGGAATAGCGGTATAAATCCGTCCAGTTTTCAACCATATCGGGCACGCCGTTTTTATCGTCGTCCCAATCTGCCTGCCAGTTTTCGGGCAGTAAATCTTCACGATAGTATAAAAGAGGCTGCTGGATATTGACGGGTACGCCGAAGATATATTCCTGTCCGCTGAAGGTTGAAGTATACGCCTCCCACGCATTTTCACCGATATAGTCGTAACAGTCAAGCTGTTCGACGGGCAACGGCAGTATGTGCTTACCGTCGGTATATTTCATAACCGCATCGTTAGCCTGATACAGCACGTCGGGTCCGTAGCCGTAGGGACCGCCCGTCTCCAAGTCGGTGTACTGGTCCATATTGGCGTCCACTGCCGTTATGCCGTATTCTTTATACTCCTCGTTAAACGCATCGAGCAGCTCCTTTAAATAGCCCTGCTCCTTTGCCGTATCGTTTTCAAGTATTCTCAAGGTTACGCCGCACTCCAGCTCACCCGTGAATTTTTCAGCCCCTTCGGAATTAATGCCTGCGGCAATCATGCCCAGCGTTCCGAGCGTTATTATCACGGCGAGTATTACGGCAATATGCGCAATCAATGCAGATAACGTCTTTCGCATTTAACCCTCCTTAACCATTATTTTGTGCAGAACAAATCCGCCCTCAGACAGAATCTGCCCCGCATATTTATTGGAGCAAACCGCATTATCTGCGGCATATATACGCCCCTTTCCGCTCTGGTTGATCGCTAAGACGTATCTTTCACGCCTTAATATCAACAGTCCGTTCTCTTCGTAAATTTTAATCTCCGCCCCCGAAAGTCCGCCTTGACTTTTTATAGCGGAAAGCGTTTTTATAAGCCTCTTCAACGGCGTATCCTCTTCCGCCTTATCCCAATCCATACAGCGCCTGTTGTCGGGGTCGTAACCGCCCTCTAAACCAATCTCCGTGCCGTAGTAAATACAGGGCGTTCCCACGAAAAAGAAATTGAGAGCGATTGCACTAATTAGCTTATCTTCATTTCCCTTAACACGGGTTAAAAATCTGTCCGTATCGTGACTATCGAGAAGATTAAGCATCATTAAGTTAACCGTGTCGGTATTTCGCATTAAAATTTCGTTTAGCTTGTCCGCCATCTGCTTGGGGGAGAATTTGCCGAACGCATAAAAATCGAGACAGGCCTTTGTAAAGGCGTAATTCATTATGCCGTCGAATTCGTCGCCGTGCAGATAGGCGTTGGCGTCGTGCCAGTTTTCACCGATTAAAACGCAGTCTGCGTTTGCCTCTTTGACCGTCTTGCGGAATACCCGCCAGAAATCGTGGGAGACCTCGTCCGAAACGTCTAAACGCCAGCCGTCTATTTTAAATTCCTTTATCCAATAGACCGCAACTTCTAAAAGAAATTTCTGTACTTCGAGGTTGGAGGTGTTGAACTTGGGCATGTACTTGCAGGCGGCAAAGCACTCGTATTTTAGAGGATTGTCAGAAGTTATAACAAACCAGTCGTAATAGGGTGACTCTTTCCCGTTTTTTAATACGTCCTGAAACTGCCAAAGGTTTTCGCTGCAATGGTTGAAAACTGCGTCCATAACGATTTTCATACCCAGCGAATGTGCCTTATCTACAAGGCTTCGAAAAACCTCCTTATCGCCAAAGGCGGTGTCTATCGAATAATAATCGCTTATATCGTATTTATGGTTTGAGACAGATTTAAAAATCGGCGTGAGATATACGGCGTTTATGCCTAAATCCTTAAGATATTCCAGCTTCTGATAAATGCCCTGCAGATCGCCCCCTGCAAAGCTCTTAGGTGTAGGTTTACCGCCCCACTCCATATTAACGTAGGATAAATCCTTTTCCCTGTTCCCCACGTTAAACCGCTCCACGAAAATCTGATAGAAACACGCCGTGTCCATCCAACCGACCCTTTTCATTACGTCGGCCTGATTTATGTAGGCGTACTGAAAACAGTTGTAATAGCTCAACTCAAAATCGTATTTTTTAGTCAGCCCGTCCTCCGAATAGAAATACCTCTTGCCCTTATCGCAGATTTCAAAGACGTAGACGAGGCGTAAATCTTCCAAAGATAAGGTCATAGTGTAATAGGCGTACAGTCTGTCCTCGTAGCTCCTGTTCATAACCGCTTCTTTGCGCTCTGTGGCGAAAGAATACTTCCCCCCGTAAATAACCTTAACCTTATCGGGTATATCCTTACGGGATATTCTCAGCCTTAAACAGACTGTATTGGCGCCTGTAGCATAACAATATTTGGATTCAGGATAGTGTAAAATTGCGCTTTCGTTCATATTAAAAACCTTTTGTTGACATTTTTTGTAAGCTTTGTTATACTTTAACTGTTATGAAAGACAGAGTTACCATTCACGACGTGGCACGTGCCGCAGGCGTTTCCGCCGCAACCGTATCCTACGTAATAAACAAGAGAGAAGACCAATCTATCAGCGAAGAGACCAAGCAAAAGATCTGGCACGTCATTAATCTTCTCAACTATAAACCCAGCGTCTTTGCTAAAAATCTGCGTGCCGCACCCCACTCAAAACTCATTGCGGTATGTACGGGGGAGCTTAATCCCCTTGCACGTGCAGAATACCTGTATATGCTTGAAAATCTTACGGCGGCGTTCCCCGCTGATTACGGCTTGCTTTTCAATACCCTGCCCTGCGGCCGTCTTGAAAACGCTGACGCCATAATTGCATATAACGTCACCAAGGAGACCTTCTACGAAATAGGTAACAAAAACTTTATCCCCCTCGTTGCCGTGGACTGTCTTGTCAACGACCCTCTGTTCTTTCAGATAACCACCGACTATGCGGCTTTGAAGAGCGCAGCCGACGAATACTTTAACGAAGACTACACGTTTGTGTGCATAACGCCTTCCGACGAAAATCTTAAAAACGAGATTAAAGCCGTTTTCCCCGACGTTGTGTTTGCCCAAAGCTACGACGATTTATGCGCCGTTAACGCCACTCGCATTGTAACTCTGCATGAGATAATTGCAAGATTTTTCCGCAGCCGTAACGTAAGCGTCTATTTTGCCGACAATGCTTACTCCGCAAAATGCGGTCAGACGACGAGATGTATCGAGCAGGCATTGAGCCATGAACCCTTCGATATCCACTCGTATAAAGTATAGCAAAAATTCATACACAAATAAATAGCAACTGTCAATTACGATTATTTATCAGAGTAAATCGGGTGCCTTTACGGCACCCGATTACTTTTTGGAGAAAAATTTTACAGTGCCACGGCTATTAGCTAACTTGATAAAAATCAACCTTTTCAGTAGCTATATCGTAGACGACCTTATACGTTCCTGCGGTAGAACAAGTGAAGTTAGAGCCGCTTGCGGGGGTAAATACGGAGTTTGCGTCACCGCTCGTTCCTATAGCCGCCGCACCTAAATACGTGCCGTAACCGGTGGTTTCACCCTTGGGGTGCTTTTCCAGACCAAATTCCACGGGTGCGTCTGCCGCTACCGTAAGGATAAATTCATACTTGGTTTCGTCTGCGGAGAGAGTTAATCTCCATTCCTGAGAGAAGCCGTGCGACCAGCTGTTTATGTTTGAACCCTTGATATAGATATCCAACGTGTCGGCTGATTCAACGTGTTCGGTGATTGTTATAATCTTTGCATAGCTGTTGAAGGTTATATCGTAGGTCCCTGCGGTATTTACTTTTATGTTGTTGTTTCCGCCGCCCACAACCGTGAACGCTTCGCCACCGTTGTAGAGATAGGTGTAGTTGTAGCTGCCGAGTCCGTTATAGCCTTCGGTTCCCCATTCTCCACGTTCGGTAGAGCCGGCCTTGAACGCCTGAATTATAAACTGAGAGTCGGCTTTCATGGTAACGCCCTTGATTTCGTACACGTCGGAGGTGCCAACCTGCGTGAGCTTGTAGTCTGCGTTGAAGCAGTAACCGCTCCAATCTGCAACGCCTTCGGCAAACGTACCGTCGATATAGTAATCGGTAGCTACAGGAGTTGCCTCTGTATCCAACGTTGCCGTAAGCACCTTGGTAGATGCGGTATAGGTAAAGGTATACGTGCCTGCCGCCTTAGCAATCATATTGTAGGTAGCCGTCTGGTCGATTAACGCCTTACCAGCCTCGTCGAGGTTGCTTGCCCTGAGATATTCGGTACCCGTAGTAACGTCCGTTCCTATGGTATTCTGAGAGGTGAACATAAACTCCTCACCCTCTTTAAGGTATACGCTGAGCGTATAGACGCCGTCGGTATTGGTCATCTTTGTAGCAGAGTTGTAGATATCCTTCCAATCGGTTATACCTGCACCCTTGATGAAATAGTCGGTAACTACTTCCACTTCTGCCGATACGTCGCCGTTTCTTACCCAGGTTATTTTATCCAATGAGTTGATATTGAAGCATTCTTTATTAGCTTCCGTATAGGATGCGTTGGAGGTTTCGTACGTGTCGTCGTCGGGGTGAGTTGTGAGCGTAAAGGTATAGTTACCTGCATACTCGCACTTTATGTTAAGACGGTAAGCGGAGTTATCGCCAATCGTGCTTGCACCGCTGAACGCAACCGTTCCGTCGTCAAGGGTGAGCTTGTTGAGATAGCCGACGCCACGCTGATTGTGCCAGCTTGAATTGATCGCAAACTGGAACTGATCACCCACGTATAAATCTACGGTGTAGGTATATTCGTTCTTATCCGCAGCTTTTGTCATCTGCGTGGTTTCGTCGAATACCTTACCCCAATTGCTTGCGGAAAGAATAGGGCTGGTTCCTGCGCCTACTATGTAGTACGTGCGGGTGTCAACCGACTGAGAAGCCGACGACCACTGCGAGAATACTGAAGTATCTGCATTGATTATTACTTCGTCGAACTTAAACTCGTGAGTAAAGCCGGGCGTAGCCCACCACCCTTCAAAATTATATCCTTCCTTTTCGGGAGTCCAGTTCGTTGCCTTACCGCCCTCCTCTACGCTTTCGGTTTTTAAAACGTTGCTTCCGTCATAGTATGTGACCGTGTAAGTCGTCGTCTGGGGCTCCGAGGGTGTGCAAGCTGCAAACAGGGCAAGCCCCATCATCGCCGCAACGACAAGAATAAGCCATCTGAGTTTTTTCATCTTTCCACCTCTGAATTTTTTTTGCGATAGAGTAAACTTAGTATTTTTACGTTTACTTAATCGGTTAAGTTAATTATAATCAGCCTTATTTCATTTGTCAATACCTTTTTTAAAAATTTATAATATTTTTCACATAATGTTATTTTCTTTCATTGTTAATAGTTGGTCACCTTTAATTGCCGCTTGATAATTACCGGCATAGAAAAGGGAACGCCGCATAAACTGCGGGTTCCCTTGAATGGTTATTGCTAAATACACAAATTACTTATCTGTTGGGGAAACAGGATTGGGGAAATTTGGGGAAGAATTATTCAAAAAAGCTTAAAATTCGGTGTTTTTTGGCTTAAAAAGGCTTAAAACGGGCATTTTGGAAATAGCTATTTTGCCTCTGACTCCGTCATTCGTTGGTTCAAATCCAGGACCAGCCATTTTTGGGCGGTTTTTAGCGCATTTTCGTTTAAAACCGCTTTTTTTTAATTAGTTACTGTCTTCCAGTGATATGAATACTATATTAATTTTGTCATTTGAATATTGTCCATCAGTTACGATTTCTAATTTACCCTGAACTTTATTCAGTTCCTTAGATTTTATAAGACTTGCCATTGCCTCTTTGCTGTTTTTAATATCGAGGACAACCATAAACCTATAAAAACCGTCGCTAACGTCAATATCCGATTTAGCTTTACCATTGCAAAGATTATTGATGTCATGAATTATTGATTTGACCTGTGCCGCACCATATCTGTTATCGTGATATGGTACCGTACCTTTAACCTCTGCTACGATTTTTACTCCGTCACGGCTAACTATATCAAAACCGTTTGCGTTGGAAGAGGTGTTTTCTATCTCTTCTATCATTTCGCAATACTGATTTTCTGTAATAAAATCCATTACAAAAAGATATTCGATAAATTGAATCGTCAATTTGTATGTAATGAAATTATTGATTTGTGTAACGACCGCCTTAATCGAAAGCAACTCGTTCAGCGATATATCGTCTTTCAACTCTATCGGACTGTTACTAACAGAATTCAAAGTACGCTGTAACCCACTAATCAAATTATCTTTTCGGATATGTTTTCTCTTCATAGAAAGTGCCGTTGAATTTTTTTCAGGGATACGGCTCGAAGTAGCAGAATTGACAAAAGACTCATCCGATAAGTAGTTTTTTATAGGGCGTTCAGTCCTGAATATTAAGCCTTCTGTCGCTAGTTTACGGCAAACGCTATTGACTGCCTGTTGCGGATAATCTTCTCCGAATATAATATCGGTAAGCTGCCTATCGCTTAATCCGGGATTAGACGATATGCACTCAAGTATTTTTTGCCTAAACGTCATTTGTTTTGTCTCCTTATCAATTCCCGGCATTACGTGTGTATTAAGTATAGAATTGTTATTTCTATATTCCGCTGTTGTCGGTTGACTTCAAGTACTCGTAAGCCTTTTTAATGAAGTCCACCTTTGTCATTTTGCGTTCCTTTAAAAACGCATTGATTTCGTCGTACAGCTCTCTGGGTATCATCGTCTGAAAATTACCGCTCGCCGCCTGACGCTTTTCTTTGTTCCGCTCTTCGTACTTCCTGCTGGCTATCCTCTGCGGAGTATCTTCCTTTCTTGTAACCATAACAAACCTCTCTTAAAATTGTTATAGTATATATACCACACTAATCGAAGTTTGTCAATAGGTTAGCTATCACCCCCCATCTTCGCTTGCGTAAAGACTTCACTGGCAAACCTAATGGTCAAACTACATACTTAGTAGAGAGTGTTAAGATTACTCTGTCAAGTAATGAAAAATTGATAAAAACAACAAGTGATACAAATGCACCATCTATTAAAACAGGTAAAATTACTATATCTTAACAAAAAAATAATTGTGATTTTAATCACAATTATTTTTTATGTATTCTTACTAAGTAGATTATATAAGCGCGACATTTGTATACTTTGAGAATTATACAATGTCACAGTTTTAATATTTTGCTGATATTCATCTAATGCTGAATTGTTGATTCTATATTGACCTTTCACACAAGGTGCATAAAATGTATTATTTTCAATTGCAAGATTAGATTGACCATCTTTTAAAGGTAAAGTACCTATTTTTACAACATCCGTCATACTGGTATACGAATCAACTCGCTCGTATACTACCACATTGAACGTTTGAGTGTTAACATCATAATCTTTTAATATACAATCTACTTTGCCTGTGCCTATATAATCACTCCCTGTTACAGATTCTTGCTCTGAGAAACTGGCTTTTAACTTATTATGCGCATTAACGGTAGTATATGTATGAGATATTATTGTTGCAGTCTTGTTCTCAGAGATTTCGTTGTTCATAAAGACTGCTTGAACATAACTTTCACCACCTTTGCCATGTAGCATTTGATAATCTGCCACCTCTTTATCTGTTAAGGTATATTTAAGGATATACTCTGAATAATAATTTAAATCTAGAGTAGGATGCTGTATACCAGTCTCAACTTCTACATAAGTCAGCATATATAAGTTGTTTGGTTCGTCTGGGTCAATATAGCTAACTGTCTGGCAGTCTAGGTCGCCTGACTTTACGCGTGCGACATCTTCGCCTTGCTTCTCAAGGAAGGCATACGGATGTGGGTCGAAGTATGCAGTAGCATAGAAGGCTGTGTCCGCTTTCGCTCTATCAATGAGCGAATTAATCTCACTATCGTTTAAGATATTTGTGAGCAATTGGCTGTATTTAGACGTAGTATTGGTATTATCATTTGTATTGCCGTTAGTATCGCCATTGTTATCAGTATTTCCGTTGCTGAAGCAGGCGGCAAGACCAAAGGTGGCGAAACTGAATACAGCGGCGAGCGTAATACCTGTAATCCTGCGTTTTAAGGCGCTATTGTTCACTTTTTTGCTTATTTTTAATTCAGCAGTCAATTCTTTTAATAAGTTCTTTTCCATATAATACTCCCACTTGGCGTTACGCACTATTTGTTTTAAAATAATGGTTTCATCCCAAATATTATAGCATACGTTTACAGACTTATCAATATTTTTATTTGTTTTTTTTACTGACGTTTTATAGGTTTGTCCGCTCGGTATTAATGCTTCTACCCCCCCTCACTTTATATCCCTGAATTTTTTTGCAAAAAACAACCTACCCCTTTAATTTTTGTGCAATCTGACCAAAGCATTAAAAGCGCATAAAAAAGCCGATGAACATTTACCGTTCACCGACTTAAACCTTATTTAGCAAATCTGCTTGCCCTATGATGGTCAATCATTCTATGTTGTTTTGTTTATCTATATTGTGCTGACAGAAAACAAATTTAAATATAGTAATATTACAAAACGTTATTGTACAATAAGGAGTTTTGTGATATAATACATTTATAAAATATTATATTTATAGGAGATAATTATGAATAGACTTCAAGGTAAAACCGCCATAATCACGGGCGGTAATTCGGGTGTAGGTGCTGCAACCGCTTGCCTTTTTGCGGCAGAAGGCGCTAACGTTGTAATCAGTGCAAGGCGTAAAAACGCATTAGACGAAGTGGCGGAAAAGATAACGTCCGCAGGCGGTAACGTCCTCGCCGTTTCAGCCGATATTTCCAAAGACGACGACTGCAAGGCTTTAGTTGCGGCGGCCGTTGAAAGGTTCGGCTCGGTTGATATTCTCGTGAATAACGCAGGCGTGTTAGATACAGGGCTTGCTCCCGTCGACAGATTCAGCGACGACGAGATGCAGAAGATTATTTCCATCAATCAAATCGGTACTATGCAGATGATCCGTGCAGCGCTTGCCGTAATGAAGAGCGGTGCATCTATCGTAAACGTTGCATCGGTTGCAGGTGTAAACGGTGGCGGCGGTGCTGCTTACGTTTCTTCAAAGGCGGCGATAATCGGTATTACAAAGCACACGGCACTTTTAAACGCAACCAACTATATCCGTTGTAATGCAGTCTGCCCCGGAACAATCGTTACCCCTATGACTATGAATATGAAGCCCGAAGAGCTTGATATGCGTATGATGGGTGCAATGAGCAAACACGCAGACCTTAAAATTAAACCCTGTATGGCAGAAGACGTTGCCAACGTAATCGCCTTCTTTGCATCCGACGAGAGCAAGGCGCTTAACGGTCAGATAGTAGTAAGCGACTTCGGTGCATCTCTGTAAATAAAACTGAATAAAAAGTTTTACCCATCAGCAGAGCTGGTGGGTTTTCTTTTATTAAGTATTACACCTATTAATTAACTTTAAATTAAATTTTTAGACGTTATATACTCGTCGATTGCCTTAGCCGCAGTCTTGCCTGCGCCTTACGCGCAACGAGGGGCGCCCCGATTTCCATAAGGGTGACGGTGGGATTAAGTATTCTCTTTTTGACAATCTTATACTAATTACACCTCTGCATAATAATGCAATATCCACATTGACGAGTCAATGTGGATATTATCATTTATTAATTTTTTACCGAATCAGAAATCAACTTCAGTGTCGTAGTAGCAGCACTTGAGAAGCTCTTCCATTTCCTCTTGAGTGGGGATACGGGGATTGGAACCCGTGCAGGCGTCGCCGATTGCGTTCTTTGCAATTTCGGGGAGTCTTTCAAGGAACACCTTTTCAGGTACGAAGCCCTGTTCGCAGGGGTAGCTGTCCGCACCGTAATTTTTAATGCAGTGAGGGATATTGAGGTCGTCGTTCATCTTGCGCAAGTATGCAATAAGAAGTTTTACCTTCTCGTCGTCGTCCTTGCCGCCCAGTCCCATATAATCGACTATTACGCCGTAACGCTTCTTTGCCGTTTCGTCCTTGGCGTTGAACGCGATAACCTTGGGCAGATACATTGCGTTTGCCGCGCCGTGGATAATGTGTGCGCCGAAGTCAGCAAACGCCGCGCCCGTCTTATGAGCCATTGAATGAACTATACCCAGGAGCGCGTTGGAAAACGACATACCTGCAAGGCACTGTGCGTTGTGCATTCTGTCCCTTGCCGCCATATCGCCGTTGTAGGAGGCAACGAGGTCGCTTTGAATCATCTCGATCGCGTGAATTGCAAGGGGGTCGGTATAGTCGCAGTTAGCCGTGGAAACGTATGCCTCTACAGCGTGCGTCATTGCGTCCATACCCGTGTGAGCGACGAGCTTTTTGGGCATTGTCTCGGCAAGTTCGGGGTCTACGATTGCGACGTCGGGAGTAATCTCGAAGTCTGCTATGGGGTACTTGATACCCTTGGAATAGTCGGTTATAATGGAGAATGCCGTAACCTCGGTTGCGGTACCTGAAGTAGAGGAAATTGCGCAGAAACGTGCCTTTCTTCTGAGTTCGGGAATGCCGAACACCTTGCACATATCTTCGAACGTACACTCGGGATATTCGTACTTTATCCACATAGCCTTGGCCGCGTCGATAGGCGAACCGCCGCCGATAGCTACAATCCAGTCGGGTCCGAAGTCAAGCATTGCCTGCGCGCCACGCATTACCGTGTCGACGGAGGGGTCGGGTTCGATACCTTCGAAAAGTTCAACCTCCATTCCCGCTTCTTTGAGATAGGCAACAGCCCTGTCAAGGAAGCCGAACTTCTTCATAGAACCGCCGCCAACGCAGACCATAGCCTTGGTACCCTTAAAATTCTTAAGCGCCTCTAACGCACCCTTACCGTGATATATATCCCTCGGTAACGTAAATCTTGCCATTACAATTTCCTCCTATATAGACAAAAATATACCGCAGAGGTAAAATTTCCCTGCGGATATAATTATAACATCTCTGATTAATAATTGTAGTGGCGGTTTTTATATGCCGATATATCTTTAAATATATAGATTAACAGCTTATAAACTTCTGCTTGGATTTTGTCAGCGAGGCGATAAATTGCTTGTCAAGCTCGGAAAGCTTGTACTCGTTGCGGTAGATGAGAACGTCCCTGTATACCCTGTTGTTATCCTCGCACTTGCGCTGAACCAGACCGTAACGCTTTAACAGCTCTTCAGGCACGGGCGAAACCCACATGTACGTTCTCGGGTCAGAGGACAACAGCTCGAATTGGCTCGCCCTTTCAAAGACGAATATGCGCTTGTCGATATCGTCGGGCAGCTCGCTCTTTTTAACCGCCGCAAGCGAGAGCGACGGCACGTAAGGGTCGGCGTGGGCAATCTCTATATACTCTTTCAGGTCGGCAAAGGTTATCCTCTCCTTTTGGGCAAGAGGGCTGTCCTGCTTCATTATCAGGCGATAGGTAAAGTCGGTTACCGTTTCATAGTGCAGCTCTTTAGCTCCCAGCATATCGGAGAAATGCTTTTCGAAATCTTCGGCATAGCGTATAACGCCCAATTTATAGTCGGCGTGCAGAATATTGTTGATTGCCCGTATGGAGTTGGTCTCCTTATAGAAAATCTCCATCGGCTTGGTATGGTCAAGCCCTGCGGAAAATTCGGCGAAGGCGGCTGAAATATAGCTTGCCCTTGGAACGGATATGGAAAAACGCTGAACCTTTTCAACCTTGTTTTTGTACATATTCTCCACTTCGTCAAGCTGGCGCAAAATGCTTTCGGCATATTGCAGAAATTCCAAGCCCTGGGGCGTAACGACAATACCCTTCGTCGTCCTGTCGAAAATCTTGACCTCTAAGGTATCCTCCAGATCTTTAATGGCACGGCTCAGGTTGGGCTGTTCCATATATAAGCTCTTTGCGGCGGCGGAAATAGAACCTTTCTTAGCCACCTCTACTGCGTATTTAAGCCATAAAATATTCATCTTTTGCCCTTTTGAAAAGATATTTTTTTATCTATTATAGCACAAAAACAGTCCGATACCAATAATTATTTGTTTTTTTATCTCATCCTGCTTAATTTGTTCGCCTGACTTTAAGCCGTTTTCAGTCTTTCCAGACGGACTGCGCTATCTGCTTAACCAGCTCAAGCTTCGCCCACTGCTCCTCCTCCGTCAGTTTGTTGCCTATTTCGCAGGAGGCAAAGCCGCACTGAGGACTTAAGCAGAGGTTATCCAAGGGTACGTATTTTGCCGCCTCGTATATCCTTGATATGACTTTGTCCCTATCTTCAAGTTCGGGGCGTTTGGTCGTTATCAAACCTAACACAACCTTCTTATCTTCGGGTACGTACTTCAACGGCTCGAAACCGCCCGAACGTTCGTCGTCGTATTCAAGATAATATGCGCTTACGTTTTCTTTTCCGAACAGCAAGGGTGCGATTTTGCCGTAGCCGCCGCGGCTCGCCCAAGTGGAATGATAGTTGCCACGGCAAACGTGAGTCGTAACGGTCAGATCGTCGGGCTTCCCCTCTATGGCGAGATTGTTTACGTCCAATAACAGCCTTTCGATTTCTTCAAGTCCCTTTTCGTCGGTATCGAGAACGAGAGTCGCGGAGGGGTCTACGCACAGTCCCCAGGTGCAATCGTCAAACTGAATGTTGCGGCAGCCCTCGTCGTACAGCTGCTTTATGACCTTGCGATAGCCTGCCGCTATATCCTCAACAAGTTTTTCCGTGTCGGGATAGAACTTGACGGTGTTGACCTTGTTCGCAGGGAACAGCATCTGTTCAAGAAATTGTGCGGGGGCGGGCATGGTCTGCTTTGCCACGGTGTTTTCGTCCTCTAACGCCTTGACGAACTTATAATGCTCTACGAAGGGGTGATTCTCCACCGAAAGCCTGTCGGTGAGGTAGGTATCGTCGATGAGTGCCGCCTCGCCGTGAAAAGGAATGCCCGTCAGCGTCCTTTTATGCCCTACGCCGTTAAATCCCCACATAAAATCGAGATGCCACGTAGCGCGGCGGAACTCGCCGTCGCAGACGACCTTATACCCTGCCACCTTTTGTTTTGCTACTAAATCGGCAATCGCCCTGTCCTCTGCCGCCGTCAGTTCCTCTTGGCTTATTCTGCCTTGCGAAAAATCCTTTCTTGCTTTCTTTAATTCTTCAGGGCGGAGAAAGCTGCCGACGTAATCATACCTGAAAGGTGAATATTTTTTATCCATAATTAAAACTCCTTTTAACGTTTTCTATATCATAGCACGCAAAAGGAGTTATAGGGTAATACTTGTTTTTTATCTGTATTGATAACTTTTAGTTATATGCCTAATCGGTATATATATTCCTTGAGATGCTCTATATATCTTTGCCCGAGCTTGCTTATACCCCTGCTGTTTGCGGTGACGTAACCTATTTCCATACGCTCGTCGCTCTCTAAGGGAACGGAGACTATTTCCCGTCCGTTCAGGTCGGCGCTCAACACTCCCGAACAAATCGTATAGCCGTTCATACCTATCAAAAGGTTGAAAAGCGTTGCCCTGTCGGTTACCACTACGCTCTTATCGCTCTGCTCGGTACTGTGCAGCTCTTCCGAATAATAAAAGGAATTGCTTACGCCCTGCTCGTAGGTAAGACGGGGATAGTCCTTTAAATCTTCCAGCGTGACCTTATCCTTTTTAGCCAAGGGGTTTTTTCTCCCGACAAAGACGTGAGGTTTTGCCGTAAACAGAGGGGTGAAACGCACGTCTGCGTTCTGCATTATGCGCGTTAAAATTTCACGGTTGAATTGACTGAGATATATTATTCCCAATTCGCTTCTTGCCGTTCGCACGTCCTCTATAATGTCGTTAGTCCGCGTCTCGCGCAGGGTAAATTCGTATTTGTTGTCCTTATACTCCTTTACAAACGCCACGAATGCATTGACGACAAAGGCATAGTGCTGCGCCGAAACGGAAAACACGCGGCGGACGGGCTTGCCCTGTTTATACTGCCTTTCCAACAAGTCCGCCTGATCAGTCACCTGACGGGCGTATGAAAGAAATTTTACGCCGTCCTCTGTGAGCGCAACCCCGCGGCTGCTGCGGTGAAAAATGGTTATACCCATCTCCTGCTCAAGCTCAAAAACCGATTTAGACAGGCTGGGCTGCGATAAAAACAGGTTTTGCGCTGCCGCCCTCAACGAGCCGCTTTCGGCTATTTCTATTACATATCTTAACTGTTGAATGGTCATAAAATTTGCTCTTTCTTATTTCTTATCTTAGATTTCTCATTCTGTTTAATTAAACGAAATGATTAACAGTCGACGTCATCAAGGAAAGTTTAACGTCTTACTAACTATAAATACATCTATTGCCATAATTATTATCTCATTTCCTCAACGGAGAAACTGTCTCCATTTTCCGAAAAGAGAATCATTAATTTATGCTCGGCTAAATATTCGGTTAAAAAAACTTTCAGCTCATCGCTTGGTTCGTCAATCGTAAAATATTGACCGCCGCAAGCATCATGAAAATGAAGTCGGGCTGAAAACCTACTTTCAATCGCTTTTTTCAGCCTGACTACGTCGTTCAACGTCGCATTCACGCCATAAACTCCTGTGAATTCCGGATACGATTTTACAGTTCGCATGAGCGCATTGCAAATATAGTCTTTTCAATAAGTTCGTCCAGCGTCCAACCCAACATATCCGCACCCCGTTCGATAACTTCCCTCGAACAACCTGCGGCAAAATTCGCGTTCTTATATTTCTTCTTGACGGATTTTACCTCAAGGTCTTCAACGCTCTTTGAAGGACGCATCAGAGCAACCGCTCCTATGAGTCCCGTCAGCTCGTCCACGGCGTACAGAACCTTTTCCATCATATGCTCGGGCTTGATATCCACCGTCAACGCATAGCCGTGACTTGCCGTTGCGTGAATAATTCTTTCGTCCACTCCGTGATTTCGCAAAAGTTCCTGCTCCTTGATGCAGTGCTGGTCGGGATACCGTTCAAAATCCAGGTCGTGCAAAATACCGACAGTCTCCCAGAAATCGGCTTCATCGCCAAAACCCAGCTCTTCGGCAAACCAACGCATAACGCCGCCGACAGTCCTGCCGTGTTTCAAATGAAATTCGCCGTTATTGTATTCTTTTAATAATTCAAATGCTTCCCGTGGTGTAGGTATCATAACTTAATTCCCCGTTTAAATTCCGTCTTAAAAATCTTTCTTTTGCAAGTTTAATAAAATCAGTTTTTCGTCGACCTTTCTAAAAAACTTTTGATTAAAGCAAACAGTTCGTCCGTTATGACGTGTTCCACTCTGCATGCGTTTTCTTCGGCAACGGCTTTGCCTGCACCCATCGACACGAACAACTCCGTTATTACCTGATGGCGTTCGTAGACGGCTTCGGCTTTGGCTCTGCCCTCGTTAGTTAAGCAGATTTCAGTACCGTTTATGTCTACGTAACCCTTCTTTTCAAGCTGATGCACGGCGTTTGAAACGCTGGGGCGGGAATACCCAAGCTCTTCCGCAATATCTATCGCCCTGACGTACGACCGCCTTTTTTGCAAGAGCAGAATTGTTTCCAGATACATTTCTTCAGATTCGTATACCTGCATAAATCTTTCCCCACAATCAACGTTTATATTTTTATTATAGACTGATTATCTGCGTTTGTAAAGTCGGATTTTTGTATTATAATCAGGACACGACGAGTAGATACACTCTAAATTTTTTTCTGCACCGACTTCTCTTCGAGCTTTGCAAGCAATTTTTTGCATACCTTTTTAACGATATAACGCAACCCGAGGATTAAGACGATAATACCGATTGCAAAAACTGCATTCAATAACTTTTCCCCCATTTTTTCCTCCTTATTCCGTACCCTTCAACGCCTCTCGGTATCTTCCATTTTTGTTAGTCTACACTAACAAAATATTAACACTGTAATTTTGCTTTGTCAAACGTTTTACATAATAAATAACGTTTTACATAATAAATACGGGCAGAATAATCTACCCGTATTTCAACTTATTTTGCCTATGCGCCAACGCTTTGCAAGGCGAGCATTTTTGAGCATTGCACGGACTATGGATATCCTCTGCCGTTCTCCGCCTGAATTACATTAATATCCTATGTTAAAATTTGCTTGTTTTTTATCTTATTTTAACCTTTTTAACCTATTTCGTTATTCCGTGGGCTCGTCGGACGGTGCAGACAGATACCGTCCTAAAAATGCGGACACCTCTCTGCAGTAACGCTCCGTCTGCTTATAATAGCTGGCTGCGTGAGGCGCACCGGGGAAGGTCACCAGCCGCTTGGGCGCATTGCAGGCGGCACAATTCTGACGGCTCATCCGGCAGGGAACAAAATCGTCCGCTTCGCCATGCAGAAACAAAACCGGTACTTTACAGACGGACAGCGACTTGCGGGCATCCGCCTGGTTGGGATCAAAGCGTCCAAACAGTCGCGCTCCCAGTCGCCCAAGCGCATAACAGAGACGAATCGGCAGATGGGGAAGCATCCTGGGAATACAGTTGCACAGAATCTCCTGCGGGGAGGTGAAGCCGCAGTCTGCAACGATTGCCTTCACCTCGTCAGGCAGTTCCCTGTCAGCTGCCATCAGGACGGTTGCGCCACCCATCGAGACACCCATCAGAACTATATCTGTTCCAGTCCAGCGCCGTGCGGCCCAGCGCGCCCATTCCGCACAGTCCTCCCGCTCCTTCACACCCATGGTGGTACATTTACCGCCACTCTTTCCGTGTCCTCGCTGGTCTGCCAGCAAAACGTTAAAGCCCAGCTCCCGACCAATCTGAAACCCAATACAGCCGTCCCGCAGGGTATGCCCGCGCCATCCGTGAAAAAAAATAATCAGCGGAGCACCGTCCTTCAGATGATAATATCTGCCGTAGAGCGGCGTTCCGTCAGGCGCAGAGACGGATACCTGCTCAAAGGGCTGAACCTTCAGCTCCTCCGTTTCTGCTTCCATACGGTCGTAAAACTCCGCATAGATGGGCGCTTTCGGCACTACCGGCTCTCCCCGTTCAGCACGACCGGTTACAAAGGCAATCCGGTATAGTAACCAAGCGCACGCCAGAAGTACCACCGCCAAAACGACCAACACCACCGCCAAAACGACCAAAATTATCAAAAGAATTCCCATTTTTAAACCACCTGTATTCCTATATTATAAGCTGCAATAAGTACCCGGTCAATCACCGGATATAATTTTCTATATTTTATTTTCATTATCCGTTGTGACGTCTGCACTATTTGATTCACCCGAACTTTGCTGTAAATTCGTATCCGACGCCAAAGCAGGTTTTTTAAGTCTTTTAATCGCTGCAAGCGCAAACGAACCCGATAGAAAAAATGCGCAGACGTCGGCAACTAACCCTGCCCAAAGAATACCCTCGACGCCGATAGTATATCCGAGAATAAACATAGCCGGAATAAAGAATAACACGTTTTTGGTAAGTGAAACTACCGTTGCTAAAATGGGCTTTCCGAGCGCTTGAAACAAGGTACTTGCGCAGAGTTGAACACCGCCCAAAAAACTCCCCATAAGGTAAATACGGAAACATTTTACCGCAAATTCTTCATATAATGCCGACTCGGTTCCGAAGATGCGTATAAGGAACAGCGGACAACTTTCAAAAAGAATAAACGAAATAACCTGCCAGATACTTGCAAGCCCCACGGCAATAAAAAACATCTTTTTAATCCTATCTGTTTTCCCTGCGCCGTAATTATATCCGATAATAGGTTGCGTTCCCGCAGCGATACCCATAGAAACGGATAATAACAGTAAATTTATTTTCATACAAAGTCCAAAGGTGGTAATAGGGATATCTTCGCCGTAAACAGACTCCGCGCCGAATTTTGTAAGTAATCGGTTGGAAACCAGCCCGATTATTGTGCCGGTAAGCGTATTCAGAAAACTTGCAAAGCCATAGGCAAGAATCTTGCCAATGATTTTTCCTTCCAATCTGAAACACGATTTATTCAGTTTTATCGTTTTATAACGGAATATATACGTAATATTAAAAACAAGATTTACGCATTGGCTTATAACCGTAGCAATCGCCGCACCCTTGACTCCCCATTTAAATACGAATATAAACAGCGGATCAAGCCCCATATTCAAAACCGCCCCAAATAACATGGCGAACATAGCAAATCTCGGACTTCCGTCCACGCGTATGGACGCATTGATTACGGTTGAACAGATAACCAAGGGAAAACCGCAAGCAATAATTTTTCCGTAATCAAGCGCATAGGGCATTATGTTTTCGGTTGCACCGAACAAACTGCATAAGGGTTTTAAGAAAATTAACGCCGGAAAAGTAATAAGTATGCTGAAAATAAGCGCCATTATGAAGCCGTTCCCGACCGACTTAGCACAACAGTCAGTCTGTTTACACCCCAAAAACAAACTGAAATTAGTAGCAAGTCCGTCGCCTATTAAAGACGAAACCGCTATTACCGCAGTGGAAATAGGTGAAATAACGTTTGTTGCACCGTTGCCGAAAAAGCCGACGCCCTGGCCGATAAAAATCTGGTCAACCATATTGTACAGGTTGTTAATGAGAAGTGTAATAATCGTCGGAATGGAGAATCGCGCTATTAACTTTCCGATTTTATCCGTACCGAGCGGATTTTCTTTTGCACTTTCGATTGTTGCAGTCATATTTGCTCCTTAAATTAAATAGAATTCTAACTATTTTATTAAAAAAAATTGCTGCTGAAATTTATTAAGATGCCGGGCGAATACTTAGAGTTCTAACTATATCTTCTAAAAAAAACCGCGTTTATTACACGGCGTTTTTAATTATTTTCAGCATTACGATTTCAAAAATCTCCAACTCTTCCTCGTCTATTCCTTCAAATAATGAATTTGTATAGTGCATTATCCGAGCCGAAATATCTGCCTGAATGTTCTTCCCTTTTTCGGTTGGAACAAGCCGTCTGTATCTCCCGTCCTCATCGTGGCATTCTCTCCTGATATAACCGTCGCGTTCCAACCTGTCTATCAAACTCGAAACGGAAGAACCGCGCAGTTCAAGAAATTTTTCAAGCTCTTTCTGATACACGGCATGATCTGCGCTATTTACGTTGATATATTCCATAGCGACCGCCTGCACACTTGTGAGTTCCGAATTCGCAAAATACGACTCGAATCTGCGTCGCAAAATTCTGTTCATTTTATCGTTGGTTTCCGTAATACGTTTTATATCCATTTTACACGCCTCTGCACCTGTTGAATTCAGCTTTTGTCGTAATGTAATTAGAATGCTAATTATTTTACCGTCTATCACGTTATATGTCAAATGATTTTACAGATTATCCGGGAATTTTCTGATAATTTTCATAATGTAAGTTTTTTCTATTATTTCGCGTAAAATAAGCAAATTACACTTGTCATACCTAAAAACCTTAGTTTGAAAGCCGAACACCTTGCGGCTCGTAACGTCTACCGAAGATATAGTCAAAAATAATACCGAAAGATACTACGCTCTTCGCAAGTCTCTCTTCTTAATTTTTCAATAAAAAAGCAGACCCGAATTATTTGTTCGTAACGAACAAATAATTCGGGTTGTTCCTCTTTGGTGCGTTGTTAATAGCTTTCAACGTATTCATTCATACCGCACACAATTTTTCGGCAACTTCGGCGGAACAGCATTGCGCCATTCCCATAATTAGTCGTCGATAAATTTTTTGAATAACGCCATCGTCTCTTCCGAAACGACGTGTTCTATGCGGCAGGCGTCCGCCTCGGCAAGCTCTCTGTCCGCCCCTATCTTCATTAACGCAGCCGTAAGCACACGGTGCCTTTCAAATACGTTTTCAGCCTTCTTTCTGCCGTCTGCGGTAAACTCTATTATGCCTGAATTATCGTCGACGGTGATATATCCCTTTGCCTTCAAAAGATTAATCCCACGGGAAACGCTCGACTTTGCATAGCCTAACCCCTCGCAGACGTCCACCGCCCTTACGCCCTGTTTTTTGTCCTGTAACAGCAATATAGTTTCAAGGTACATCTCTTCCGATTCACGTATTCTATCCATTATTTTTCCCTTAACCCTTTTATTAAATTATAATTAATCGGAAAACAAAAGTAAAGGGTTAACGTGAAATTTTAACGGATATTCCGAAAGTAAACGGCGTAGCAGCTGAATACTGCTACGCCGTACATTAAGGAAAATTAAATTATATAATGGAGTGGTTAATGTCGACAGTCTTATCTCGCTTTCCGCAAAGTGACACTTTCCCATAACGAGGAACGTGTGATAAATAATTTATACCTCACGTTCGGCTGAAAGCAATAATTTCTGATTAACGCCTTTTATACCGCAAGTTTTCCGAGCTCTTTACAAGCAGTTAGCGCCTCTTCGTCGGGTTCGGTGTGGGCGGTTATTCCGTCCGTCAGCATAACGCCGCCGGCATCCTCTACACGGGACTGCCACGTTCTCATCCATTCGCCGTCGCCCCAATCGTAGGAACCGAATAAACCTATCTTCTTGCCCTTGAGGCAGGACTCGATAGACGAGAAGAAGGGTTCGAATTCCTCCCCTTCAAGCTCTTCCGCACCCATTGCAGGACAACCCATCAGAAGTACGTCGTACTCCGCTACGTCTCCCACTTCCGAAACAGGACAGATTTTAACGTCTGCTCCCGCCGCCGTCGCGCCGTCGTAGACGGCGTTTGCCATTGTTTCGGTATTGCCCGTTCCCGACCAATACACAATTAAAGTTTTCATATATAACCTCCGATTATTTAATCATATTTATAGAACACGTTGCCGTGCCGTTAACCGACTTTAAATATATCCGTCAAAGATTGACCTTCAAGCATTTTTCTGCAAATGCAGTCGGTACACCTGTCGTAGCGGTTGAATATCTTCTGCTTTTCTTCCTCGTCGCAATACACCTTCCAATATCCGCAAAGCCGTGTTTTTGCCGTGGGGCAGGCGATATAGCCCTGAACGTCGTCTAAAGGATAGCCGAGAAACACCCCTATTTCGTGGGGGAACTCGCCACTTAGCAACCTCTGACGCAAGAGGCACACCGCCTCCGACAAGGTCTGATAATCATATCCCTTTGACTGTAGAAATTGACGGTTAGCGTCTGAAAACAGCGTTTCCTTAAGCGCACCCTTGTGATAGACGTATATAAGCGTTCTGCCGTTCTTTCTTCGCATACGCACAAATATAAACCCTTTAGTGCGGAACTTGCGTTCATAATAGGGAAGCGTCTCCATCTCTTCATTGTCGATTGTGAATAAACTTGCCGGCTTGATTCCTGCAAACGTCACTCCGCAATGCTTCCCCAGAGCATATTCTGCAGCACACATTTTATATCTCCTCTTGTGGTTCGCATATGCGAACCGTATATATAATCTAACACACCGTTTTTAAAAAAGCAAGCGTTTTAACAAATAAGTTCGCATATGCGAACAAGATTTTTATAATATACCTTTAAATCAAAAAAAAAGCAGGAGCGTTATAGCCTCTGCTTTTCATTACCAAAACAAATAGAACGTAAAATAAGCCGATAAACTTTTAACGTTCATCGGCTTGAACCTTGTTTAGCAGTTTGCTTTGCTCTATGGTGGTTAGCCATTCGATTAAATTTGATTGTTAATTTGCGTGTTCAATCTCCTAAAAAATTGTATGACAAAATAGACCATCCACATTACTCTTCCAAACTCATAGAGTAACTCCGGACTCACTTCATCGTTTCTTATTGCCGAAAAAATTGTACGACAATGTCAAAAGCCCAGCGCCCATACGAACTCTGGGCTTTTTATCTCCACCACAACATTTGGCAAAGAGCCTAAAAACATAATATTTCTGGCATATACCCATTAACTAAACACGCTCTATTCGAAAGCTCCAATATAACCATCTCTATCTGTTTTTGACTAAATAATTTTAATTTACCATTATTAACCCTACCGTCGACATATGATAAATAGATGATTTGGTCTTTATCAACTTCTATATTCTTCAGTTCTTTAAGCGTATTTTCGTTACGAATGAAACTACGGGGTCGAACACTAAAATCATAAAAAATAACAGAGTCAGCATTAATTTCTAATCGAAATACATGTATTAACCAATGCGCAAATACAGTTATTATTAAGATCGCCAACATGATAAGAATAGCCCCAAAAACTACTGCCGACAAATCCGCATTAACTCCGTCAATGATTAATAATATACCAACCGTTCCTAAAATGCCGAATACAAAAGCACTAAAAATAAACAACGGTAAATTAATTCGCCAACCTTTAGGTAGAAATCTAATCATAAACCCACTCCTTTAATTACTTATGACACTAATTTATATGAAAGAAGATCATTAATAATCCCAAATAAAGTTGAAGAGCCAGTTCCAAATACACTACCTGTAATATTATTCAATACAGATCCGCCCACAATTTCTCCGACACCACTACTAGCCAAAAATTGACAGCCCGCAGTAAATATTGAAGTTAATGCACTACTAAATCCAGAATTAACAGATTTATCTAATGTTGATATTAATTACAATTATCGATATTAAGATTTTACAGAGATAATATTGTAGCCAAAATTTTTAAATATTCTCAAAGACAACCTGAAAATTTTCATGTTTATCTTGACGTAATTGTTTGCCTCATTACAATAAATAGTCAAAGCCCCATAATTTTCATATCTTATAAAACTCAAAATCCATGGTGTTTTTTTATAGACTATTTTTTCAATCTGTTCTTTTTCTATTTCCCAACTAACGATACCTTTTTTTACGTATACTATTTTTTTCTCATTAACAACTACATAATTTTTTGATAAAAAATATATTGCGAAATAGGATAGATTCATCAATAGCACAATTAAGCCACATGTTAAATATACTTGCCATGGAATTAGAGAGACCCCCAAATCACCTCCTTTAACCAATACAAAAATAATCACTACCAACGCAGCAAAAAGCATCAATAAAAATGGCAAAATAACTAACGCAATAAAATATTCTATTAAATTCGGCTTAAATTTTTTCATTACCCCTCCAAAAAGTCAAACAATTTAAAAGGAATGATAGAAATACCCACGGTAACGGAAGGGATTAACGTTGCCTATATGACTTGAGGAAGTTATTACGTTTCCGCTTGCGTCAAGCACCTTATGATTTCCCCACGCATCGTATCTGTATTTTACAATAAGATTTCCGTTGCTGTCAAGTATGGCGTCAATGTTGCCCTGCACATCCTTTCGATATACATAAACTGCTCCGTTATAAACAACCCCGGAAGCGCCCGTGTTGTCATAGAAGAATTCTAATCCGTTGCTGCTCTTGATTAGTCTATCCGAACTGTCGTAAGTATATGTTATTGTGTTCTTGCTTGTTCTCTTGCCCTTGCCGTCATAGGTGAAATTTACTCCATTGTAACTAGAAAGCTTCCTACGTTAGTTCTGCATAAAAAATAAGGAGGTCGATAAAAATTCGACCTCCTTATTTTACTTACTAGATTTCCCTTATATTTGGCTTTTACCTTTGCTAACTTGAATAATCTTAGCAATTCTCTGATGTTTTATCTATTACTACACAATTGGGCAAAAATTTTTTTATTTTATTTATTCTACCTTTTGAATATTTTATTTTAATATATTCACTATTGTTCAATGTACAAGATGTTGTACCATAAACTCCTACGGAATCAATAAAGACGATTGTTTTTATCCCCTTACGTGATATACCAAAATCCTTTATTTCTAAAAATTTTATATCTGTAAGCGCACGTTTTATTTTCACTTCTTCACGCCCATTTTTTGATACTAAAAAACAATACTCTTCATTAATCAAAAATACTCTGCGCTTTATTTTCCATGAAACCACAAAAATGAAAATTGAAAGGATAAAACAAAATAGTGCAATGATACTCCATCCTAATCCATTAGGATAATAGTCCATACCACTCACTATTCTTACAACAACTCCAATAAAAATAGCGACAAATAGAATTGTCAAAGCTAATCCTAAAATGGCTATTCCTAAAAAAATAGTATCATCATAGCATTTGAATTCTTTTAGCTTATTCATGTTATCCTCTATCTATATTTTTAGCCGTAGCGGCAGCAAAGCCAAATCCAGCTGAAATATTTGCCATTGTAATACCTGAAAGTATGCCAATGCTTATTCCTTCTCCGATATTAGGATCTACATTCATTACAGGATTATTATAGCAGTAGGCGTAAAGGTTAAGACCGCAAATGGTTTCGTGGTCGGCGTAGTCGATTGAATCCATATTCAGGAATCTGCCTGTTACGGGGTCATAATATCTTGTTTTAAGATAGTACAAGCCCGTTTCGGTATCATAGAAGTAGCCTCTATAACGGAACGGGTTGAGGTTGCCGAGCGTTGTGTTGGTTCCGCTTACCGTATGGTTGTCCCAAGCATCGTATCTGTATTCTACCACAACCGTACCCGTGCCGTCAAGAATGGCGTTTACGTTGCCCTGCTTACCACTTTTTATTATTTGTTTCAATTTTATCATCCTCCTCTTGATTGCATTTCGTTAATTTTGGGCTTGCATTTGGCTTGCGGTTGTTTTGGGGCTTACCGCAAAAGCCCGTAGTCAATCATATATAAATCACCTCGCTATGCACGCGCATCTTACCCAAATAATCGCATACGGTGTTGCGCGTAATCGTATATATCCACGTTGAAAGAGACGCCTTCGATTCGTCGTAGGAAGCTATACTTCTGCACACCTTTAAAAACACGGTCTGCACGATATCTTCCGCCTCGGTGCGGCTATGGACCTTTGAAAGCGCATATCCCAACACCTTATTGCGGAATCGGGAATAAATTTCCCCGCAATCGGTCTCACTCATCGCCGTCGCCGTCCTTTCCGTCCTTAAAGTCGGGCTCGCCCGCCGCGCTCACCCATTCCAGATCGTCGTCGGTAAGGGCGCTGAAACTGCGGCTGTCGGAGTCGTCTATCAACGACTGCAACCTTTCGTTTCCTTCAAAACGCTGATAGTCGAAAAGATTTTTTAACTTGAAAGCTATATCCATAATATTTTATACTCTGAACGGTTATTGACGGGGATTGTGCGCCCGATCGGAATTTTCCGGCATTAAAACAGGCTATTGCCGCCACAACGCACGGTTACGAGTAATAATCGATCCATTCTGCGAATTTCTCCGCGGTTGAATCCCCGACGAAGGCTACCCCGACGGGATTACCCTCTCTGTCCACCAGAAAGCTGGTAGGGAAGGCGTAATAGGGGAAAATTCCGTGAATTTCGTCGGTCATAATATATACGGGCAGGGTCAGATTGAGTTCTTCCACAACCTCCCTTACATCGTCTGCCGCCTGGTCGTCGACGCTGAACGAATCCCCTAAAACCGTGATAACCTGAAGGCCTGCCGTATGCTCGTCCAGCCACATCAGATCTGCCATTTCACCTTTGCTGTAGGGACAGTAGCTTCCCCAGATATTCACCAAAGTCAGCTCCGCATCGGCAAAAACCGAGCTGTCCACAGCGTTTCCGTTCAGATCCACCGTGGTAAACGTAACCTTGCTCTTTGCCGCTAAGGGCTTAGCCTCCACCAGATCCGTCTGGGCAATCTGTTCGGAAAATCCCTCGAACATGGCGGCGATGGCCGACTCCTCCTCTTCGGTGGGTTCGCCCTGAATTATAATCGGCTCCGAAAATCTTCTCAGCCACAGGTTTCGACCGCTGGAAGTGGTGATTTTTTCAAACGTGAAGTCGACCGGCTGGTCGCCGCAGGCTTCTCTGTATCCGTTCAGTGCGGCAAGCGCGTCCGCGCTCTCCTTCATTCCGTCGGGATTGGTGGAAAAGAGCACGTACCCGAATTCGACAATGCAGGAGTCCTCCGATTCGTCCTCGCGCCCGAACACGCACATCTGAGCATTTAACACGTCGAAATCCTTAAAACCGCTGGCAAGAGAAAACGTCTCTACCAGACGCGAGTCAGCCAGCTGATAGGGCTCCGTCCACTGCCTGATAACCAATCCGTACTCCTCGTTATAGTAGACGGCGTCGTCAGTCGCGTCCGTCCCGTCGGGAGTTCCGCCGCAAGCAACCAGGGGCAGCGCCGTTATAGCTGCCAGCATAATAAAAAGAAAACTCTTCAATTTCATAATTTTTTAGCGATAATTTTTATTTTCAGTTCAATCTCGGAAAAGTTCTGCGCCCTCCGCCCGAGCCGTTTCAGACAATTTCTCCACCGTTCAGGCACGCCCTGCCTTTGCGATAAGTCCGCCTGACAGTTCCGTTCTTTTCTCCCGATTTTTTATATATTGTTCATCCTGGACAAATTTTTGTACGGTGCAAGGGCTTGTTCGCACTTTTCCACGTAGCCGTGTTCGAAGAAGAAGCACTTCCATAAATCGGGTGCCAACAGATCGCCCCCGTGCATCAGACCCGAAATAGCCGGGCAGCCGCTAAGACAATACTTAAAATACTTACATTCCGCACACGTTTTATTCGCCTTAATCACGTCGCCCATATTTTTGCAGACCGTATCTAAATACGCACTGCTCTGCAAAACGGATTGCAGACCGTCTTTTTTTACGTTGCCGAAGGTGACGCCGTGCGCCTTCATCCAGCCCGACATCTGCATGCAGGGATAGACCTCGCCGTCCGCCGCGACCGCTACCTTGCCCCTTGCACCCTTGCAAATAGGAATAGTTTCCCTGTATCTTTGGTTGCTACCGGGCAGGGGCGCTAAGTTGTAACATTTATCACGGGGATAGACGGTCATCAGCTGCCAGAAATCGAGCTCCATTTTGCGATTGACCCCGATATATTCCTTAGCTATTTCAATGCACGCGTCGTAATATTCGGGCACGGTGAACGACTGCCCTGCGGCGTTTTCCGCCCAACGGGTGGACTCGGTCGTACAGATGACCCTCGTCCTTTTAACGCCTGCTTTGTCGAGATAATCAAGGGTTTTTGAGATGCTGTCCCTGTTCTTTCGGTTGATATTGGTCTGTACCATTACCCTGAAGCCGTTAGCCACGCACAGCTTAATCGCATTGAGCGCTATTTCCTCCGCGCCCTTGTGATTTCTCATCCAATCGTGGAAGCCGAACCCGTCGAAGGAGATTTTGATAAAGGGATTACAGCCTATCTCCTTGAATCTGTCAAGGGCGCGCTGGTCTATGAAATAGCCGTTGGTGTTGAGTTCGTATACGAACATTCCGCGGCTGTATATGCCCTCCAATATCTCAAAGAAGTGCCTGTGCGCCATGGGCTCGCCGCCCGTAACGGTGAAGGCGTTTATACCGCATTTTTGCGCTTGGTCCAGAAGTGCGGTTGCCTCGTCAAGCGACCACTCGCTCTGCAAGGGCGCGTTGTCCTTTGCGTTAAAGCAGTGCAGACAGTTATAGTTGCACTTACCCGTTATCATCCAATTCATATACGGCATATAGCGGTTGTCGCAGACGAGGGGCTTTTGCCACTCTGAAAGCTGTTTTTCGCCCTTTTCTACGGGGAATATCATCTGCCTTTCGACAAGGTTTTTTACAAGCTCGCTCTCCCCGATATCGTGCAGACCGTCGCACAGCGACAGCAGCTCGAACTCCTCTTTTTTCAGTCCGCTCGCCGTTTCTCTATTCTTAACGTAATAGGCGTACGGCACCAGCCACCAGGAGCGCAGGGCTATATTTTTGTTTAATATGTAATACATCGGCTTTTACCTTATCTGTGATCTGTTTTTTTAATCTTCCTTTTCTACTAAATTGTCTCTTGCCGCATCTTGCAGCCAAAATCTATAACCGCAGTCTCGACATTCAAATTGTTCAAGCGTCGCCAAATAATTATGAAAACCCGTATTCGTAGAACCGCACATTTTGCAGGTAACTTTAAAACCGTAGTAGCAGTTGCCGCCTGCAACGTTGTCGAGCTCGTCGTCCGAAAGCTCTCCCGACTTGTGAAACTCGGCATAATACTTTGCCGCAGACGCTGCGGAAAGTTCGATATTGTCTGCTTTCGCCATCTCAAGCAGTTCTTCCGGCGATTTTGCCGCCTTTGCCTTTTCTATAAGGTCGCCAATTGAACTCATTATTTTTACTCCTTCTTATACAATATTTTTATATAATTTTTTATCCCCACGGGAAAAGGACCGAATAAAAATACGGACGATCTCTATCCCAAGGGAAAGGTTTAAGCCAAGGTTAAAAAACACTCTCTAAAAGATACTTCCCTTGCGTCTTCATCTAATATTATCGTATACAAGAAGTAACCTTCAAACTTCCCTTGTTCATGTACCGATTTAATACAACCGCATTTATCGAAAAATACTCCTTCATCATTAGATACCGTTATTCTGACACGTTGCCCTACGGAATATTTGGGTTTATCATCGGTTTCTACATAGCAACCGCCTACAACGTTGTCGAGCTCGTCGTCCGAAAGTTCTCCCGTCTTGTGAAGCTCGGCAAAATACTTTGCCGCTTCCTCTTCAGAGAGCTCCACGCCCTCTGCCTTGGCAAGCTTTAAAAGCTCTTCCGCCGATTTTGCCGTCTTTGCCTTTTCTATAAGGTCCTTTGAAAATTCCATAATACGTTCTCCTTATATACTTATAATAATTATACGTTTTAGTTAATCAAGCAAGGGGATTAAAACAGCCTTCATAATTTCAACCTTGTTTTAATTTATTTTCAGCAAAAATTCGGGTTCCTCCCGTGTCCATTTGCACCTCAATATTAAAGACGCCGTCTTTTTTCGGGTGAATTTCAATAACAGTACCGTAGCAATAGTTGTATTCATAACCGCTGTTCATAACATAGACAGCATCTATATAATAAACACGCTGTCCGACAGAGAACTTTGCCGAATCGCCGCTTTGGTAATCATCGCAGCCGCCTGCGACGTTATCCAGCTCGTCGTCGGAAAGCTCGCCCGTCTTGTGAAACTCGGAAAAATATCTTGCCGCTTCCTCTTGAGAAAGCTCTACGCCCTCTGCCTTTGCCATCTCTAAAAGCTCTTCCGCAGTCTTTGCCGTTCTTGCTTTTTGAATAAGTTCGTTAGCTAATTCCATTTCTTAACTCCCTTTTACGTAATATTTTTATATATTTTTTTATCCCCACGGGAAAATGACCGAATAAAAATACGGACGATCTCTATCCCAAAGGAAAGGTTTAAATTGCCCTAATCTCTTTCTCTGAACGGGTTAATATCTTTTCGGAGTCATCTAATTGTATCTTGTACCAATAGACTTCGAACTGGTAGAAGTCGGGTGCCTTCGGTAATACCTCTAAGATAGTACCTTTGATGAGTCCGTCCAAAGCAATACGTTGCCCGACAGAGAACTTTGGCGTATCGCCGCTCTCATAAATGCAGCCGCCTGCTACGTTGTCAAGCTCGTCGTCGGAAAGTTCGCCCGTCTTGTGAAACTCGGAAAAATATCTTGCCGCTTCCTCTTGAGATAGCTCCACGCCCTCTGCCTTAGCAAGCTTTAAAAGCTCTTCCGCCGTCTTTGCCGTCTCAGCCTTTTGAATAAGCTCCTTAGTTAATTCCATTTTTATTGCTCCTCTGTTTTGGGGGCATTTTGCTCCGACATTTTTTCCTTTAATCAGACGTAACCTGAAACCTTATCTTCGTCCACAGTGTAATACACTTCATAATCGGGGATTTTTATGACGTACTTATGCTTGCCGTCCTCCATATCCGCAATCACTTCCTTGATTACGCCCATATAAGAATTTTTAGTGTAGCGGAACAAGCCCTCTTCATGACGCGTATAGAACCACACCTTGTCCCCTACGGCATACTTAGGGGGATCGGGTTCGCCGCAGCCGCCTGCGACGTTGCCCAGCTCCTCGTCCGAAAGTTCGCCCGATTTATTAAGTTCTGCAAAATATCTTGCCGCTTCCTCTTGAGAAAGCTCTACGCCCTCTGCCTTGGCAAGCTTTAAAAGCTCTTCCGCAGTCTTTGCAGTTTTAGCCTTTTGAATAAGTTCTTTTGAAATATTCATAGTACGTTCCTTTACGTATCCTGCTTAATCAAGCGTTTTATCCGCGTTTATACATTTGCTGCACGTGCTCGTTGATGTCAGGGTAAAACAGCGTGCCGCATTCGGGACAGGCGATGGTGTAGGTGTGATCGCCTACTTCCGAACGGTGTACTTCAATGACCCTGAATGCACGACGCACTCCGCAAGTAGGGCAAGGGAACCCCTTGGGAGTATCCAGAAGGTCGCCCACCTGATATTTAGGTTCGGGAATTTCGTCTTCGCAACCGCCTGCAACGTTGTTCAGCTCTTCGTCGGAAATTTCGCCCGTTTTATTAAGTTCTGCAAAGTATTTTGCCGCTTCCTCTTCAGAGAGCTCTACGCCCTCTGCCTTGGCAAGCTTTAAAAGCTCTTCCGCGCTCTTTGCCGTCTTTGCCTTTTCTATAAGTTCTTTAGTTAATGTTGTAATTTTTCCTAAAAGTTCCTTAGTTAATTCCATATTATCTTCTCCTGAACGTATTTATTGACTAAAAAGTTAAGCATACGCTTTTGCAGCTTGCTCTTAGGTAAACTCAGGATTTTCTGCCGCCGACAACTCTTGACGCAGCAGTTCTGGATGAAGTCGTATCTTTTTCAGAATCGTCCGTCTGGCTGGGAGCGGGATCGTCGTCACAGCCGCCGGAAACGCCGTTGAGTTCGTCGTCCGAAAGCTCGCCCGACTTGTGAAGGTCTGCAAAATACTTTGCCGCCTCTTCTGCGGAAAGTTCAACGTTTTCGGCTTTCGCCAACTCCAGAAGTTCTTCTGCACTCTTTGCCGTCTTTGCCTTTTCAAGCATTTCGTCTGTAAATTTCATATTAATTCTCCAATTATAAACGTATATTGACCGCACGGGTCCGTATTTATGTCAACCTGAAAAAACTACTGTTTTTCCGACGGTTGTCAGTCCGCATAGTTCGGCTTGAGGTCGCTCTCCCATCTTTCAAGGGTGAACAAGCCCGTGTCCTGAACCCTGATCTTGTACTTGTACTCGGGAAAAACGCTTCCCTGCTTGCCGAGATTTTCAAGAATCAACGCCGCCGCGTTGGTAGCTTTTACGTACACGGTCTGACCAACGTTGTATAAAGGCTCGTCGCCGCCGCCGCAGCCGCCCGCAACGTTGTCCAGCTCTTCGTCCGAAAGTTCGCCCGACTTGTGAAGCTCAGCAAACGCCTTTTCAGCTTGCTCTGCGGAGAGCTCCATATTGTCAGCCTTAGCCATTTCCAGCAGTTCTTCCGCCGATTTTGCGCCCTTTGCCTTTTCTATAAGTTCAGTTGAAAGATTCATAATTTTTCCTCCTGTTCAGTTTGATTTTTTATGCGACGCCCGAAGTTATTGCGCCGCGTTCTGAGTTGTTGCGCCGCGTTCGGTTTGTCGGGTCGTGCCCGAAGTTATTGCGCCGCGTCCGGGGTTTTCAATCCGTTCTCTTACTTATTTATACCCGACGTTTTGTCGGATTGCGGAAAATTTTTAAAAAATTTTTTTCAATCCAGCCTCTGGCGTTCGACAAGCTCGTAAAAATAGCCCTTCTTTTCAATAAGCTCGTCGTACGTTCCGTCCTCGCAGATCTTTCCGCCGTCCAGAACTATTATTCTGTCGCACTGCTTTATGGTGGAGAGCCTGTGGGCTATTACGATACGCGTGCATTTTAACGAATCCAACGCCTCCGACACCTTCTTCTGGGTTATGTTGTCGAGCGCGCTGGTCGCCTCGTCGAACATCAGTATTCTGGGATTTGGCGCAACCGCGCGGGCAATCATCAGCCTCTGCTTCTGTCCGCCCGAAATACCGCCAGAGCCCTCGGAAATCATTGTGTGCATGCCCATGGGCATTGCCCTGATGTCGTCAGCTATGTCCGCAACCTCCGCCGCTTTCCACGCGTCGTCCACCGAAAGATGGGGCGCGGAGATGATTATGTTGGAGTATATGTCGCCCTGAAAGAGCTTGCCGTTCTGCATAACCACGCCTATCTTTTTGCGGAGCGACTTCAGATCCAGCGTGTTTACGTCCCTGCCGTCGTAATATATGGCGCCCTTTTGCGGCGTTTCGAAGCCGAGCAGCAATCTGAGCAGGGTGGACTTGCCGCAACCCGTCTTGCCGACGATCGCCACGTACTGACCCGGGCGGATCTTTAAACTTAAGTCGTCCAGCACCAGGGGAGAATTTTCGCTGTAGCGGAAGCTTACGTTGTTGAGCTCTATTCCGCCTGATACGCGGGTCACTATATGCTTGCCCTCGGAAATTTCCGGCTGGGCGTCCATAATCGGCTTTGCCATCTCTATGACGGGCTTTATCCTTGCGGCGGTGAGAGCGATGCCCGCGACGCTCATCAGCGCGCCCGAGAGCATGCCGTAAGCCGAATTGAACGCGGTATAGTCCGCAACGGATACGTTGCTCTGCACGGCGAAATAGTACATAACTATAGTGCCGATAAGCGAGATTGCAGAGGATATTACGCCGTTGAATAACAGGAATTTGGGAGTATTGTATTCAACCTTGGTCTCTTCGGTATATCCGTTCATCCAGCGTGAAAAAATCCGCTTTTCGCTGCCCGAAAGCTTTATCTTCTGCACGCCCGTCAGAATCTGATAGGTCATACCGCTCATCTTGCCCGAAAGCTCCATCTGCTTTTTGTTTATCTTCATCTGGACAAGCGAGGTCACGACCGAAAATACGAGAGTTACCAGCGTTATGCACAGCGCGGGAATTACCAGCTCCTTTGCATAAACGAAAATCTGGGATATGTACACGAGCGAGAACACCGACGTTAAACCCGTGGATAAAAAGGTCTGAACCAGGTTCGAACACAGCGTGTTTATGTATTGCGCCCTGGAGGTAATTTCGCCCGAGCTGTAGTTCTTGAAAAAATCTGTGGGCAAAGACAATACTCTCGCCATCGTCGCCGCCTGAACGGATACGTCCATCTGCATGTTGATTTTACTCATAAGCAGCGACTTTACTCCGTTTATCAGCAGCTGACTTAAACTTACGCAGACGTACAGCACGGCTATGGAAATAAGTATCTGCGCGCTGCCGCTTAACAGTACGTCCGAAAAGATGAGCTTGGTGATCTGAGGCAAAAACATACTCACCAGCGTCGCGCACAGCGTCATCAGTACGATATAGACTATCGTGGACGGCGAAACCGTGCCGACGATATATCTGATTAAGTCCTTAATGTCTATCTTTCTGAGCGGAAAGGGCTTGTAAAAGCAGAATGCGCCCTCGTCCAACAGGTCTTGCGTCTTTCTGTTGAGCCTTACCTTCTTTTGCTGAGTCGGGTCGTAAAAGCTGTAAAAACCCAGCTTGTCGGGCAGGAGCGCTACCGCCTCGCCCGTCTTTAATTTGCCGAGCATTGCGCCCGCGGCGTTCTTATACCAGCCCTTTTCAAGCTTTACCGAACGGTACATTATTCCGTGAGGTCGGCAGAGATACTCCATCTGCTCGCTCAAATCCTTTATCTCAGGCGGAATTTCACGGGATTTTATATGGTAGAAAGCCAGAATTTCGTCCAGCACACACTTGATTTTTTCCCTGTCGTCGCCGAAGGAATAGTACTTTTTACCCTCTATAACCGCAGATATGCCCTTCAAGGACTCGTCTAACGCCTCGTCGTCCTTGTCTTTCCGCATCTTTATCTGTTCATCAAACCAGCCCATAATCTGCCCCTTTAATCATTGGAAATAAGCTTAGTGTAAAGTCCGCCCATGGCGTACAGCTCGTCGTGCGTGCCGCGCTCCACCGCTACGCCGTGGTCCAATACTATTATCTCGTCGCAATCTCTGACGGTGGAGAGCCTGTGCGCTACTACTATGCAGGTTATTCCCCTGTCCTTTACCGCCTTGACTACGTCGTATTCGGTCTTTGAGTCCAGCGCGCTGGTCGCTTCGTCCAGTATCAGAACCGTGGGGTCCTGCGCAAGCGCGCGAGCAATTTCCAGCCTCTGACGCTGCCCGCCCGAAAAGTCCTTGCCGCCCTCGGCGATTTTATAATTGTATCCGCCGTCACGGCGCATAATCTCTTCGTGCATCTGCGCGTCCCTGGCTGACATTATCGCTTCGAAGTCCTCGATGGATTCGTCCCACATCTTGATGTTTTCGGATATGCTGCCTTCAAACATCGTCACGTCCTGGTCGACCACCGCGACTGAGCCCGTAAACACACTTCTGTCTATCTCGTTCAAGTGTTTACCGTCGTATAAAATTTCTCCGCTCCAGGGCTGATACAGTCCCGATACGAGCTTGGATATAGTAGATTTACCGCAGCCCGACGCGCCCACGAGCGCGACTCTGCCGCCCGGCTTCAAGGTTAAACTGAAATCCTTTATGACGGGCTGAGCAAGGCGGGAATATCCGAAGGTCAGGTTCTTTATCTCTATCTCGCCCCTGAGCTTAGAATAGTTTTCCTCCTTTACCTCCGTGGCGTAGCAGGGGTCGTCGGGATATTGCATAACGTCCTCTACCCTCTCCATCTGGGTACGCATCTCCTGAATGGTCTGACCGGCGGATATAAAGGTCATAGCGGGCCCGTTGAACGAAGCCAGCACGCCCTGAAACGCCATTATCATACCGACCGTAAACGAGCCTTCCATAGCGAACCACACGCCGAGCATAAGCACGGTTATTCCCATAAGCATCGATACGACGGAGGGTATCATTCCCAGATACTGATTGAGTTTAGTATACTTGGTCTTTTGCGAATTTACGCTCGCCTGATAGCCCGACCACCTTTCGAAAAATCCGTTTTCCGCGCCGCTGGACTTTATGGTCTCTATCATCTCCACCCCGGCGATAGTAGCGCCTGAAAGCTTGCCCGAATCCCTCATCATGACGCGGGTTATGTTTATGCGCTTTCTGGATATTATGCGGGACAGCCATGAGTTAATTATCAGCGCGGAAAACCCCACAAGCGTCAATATCCAGCTGTAACGAATCATTACCACCAGATAAAATACCATCATAACGGCGTTCAACGCAAGTGGCGCAAAGGTGTTTACTATGCTGTTCGCTATGCCTGCGTTTGAGCTCTGTCTGCCCTGAATATCGCCCGCAAGGCGCTGGGAGAAGAACTCCATGGGCAGGTGCAGCACCTTCCACAAAAACGTGGAACTGCCCACCGTGGCGAGCTTGACGTTTATGCGGTTGCTGTAGTAGGCTTCGATTGCGGCAATTATCAGCTGCAACGCCGATATCGCAGCCAGCGCTATCAGGAACGGATAGAACCATTCGGGACTTTCGTGCGTCAGCAGTCTGTCCATAAATATACGGGAGAAAGCGGGCGTAATTACGCCTATAAGCGCCGCTATAAGCGTGGTGAGCACTACGAACGCTATGGCGGTTTTAGCACCCTTAAGTCTGTTTATGGCGAAGGCGGCGACGCTCTTTCTCTTGCCCGAAGGCACGAAGTTTTCGTTGGGCTCGAACATAAGGCAGATGCCCGTGAACGATTTATCGAAAGTTTCCATCGATACGGTATACGTGCCCTTGGCAGGGTCGTTTATTACCGCCTTTCTGCCCTTGAAACCGCAAAGTACGACGAAGTGATTGAAATTCCAATGTATTATGCAGGGGAATTTGCCGTTCTTTTTCAAATCGTCGGGTTCGTATCTGTAGCCCTTGGCAATAAAGCCGTAGCTGCGCGCCGCGACTAAAATATTCTTTGCATTGGCGCCGTCCCTGGATACACCGCAGTCTATCCTTATCTGTTCCAGGGCTATCCACTTGCCGTAATACGCGCAGACCATGGCAAGCGAGGCGGCGCCGCACTCCAGCGCCTCCATCTGCATAACCACGGGGACCTTTGCCGCGCCTTTTTCAACAGGGCGCTTTATATTCTGTCTCTTACTCATCTTCAAGCCACCCTTTAATTGAATACGAAGAACATAGGAGATACGCTGTCCAGGACTATCTGCGCCTTGTAATCCCCGTCCTCAAGCTGACCGTCGAGACTGACTACGTACACCCATTCGCCTATCTTCAAGTCGCCGACGTGCAGGGCGTACTCGCTCAACTCGTCCGTCACCGTTACGGGACGGGAGGCAACCGAAGTTACGGTATATTCTCCGTCGTTTATCCGAACGGTAAGATTGTCCGTAATCTTAGACACGTTCTCTTCCTTTACGTAGCAGACTATCCTGCCGTTTTCGCTGACCGCCGCAACGTTCAGCGTGGTTTCGAGCTTGCCGAAAAAGCCCCATACGCATATGCCGATAAGCAGAATAGCTATCGCCGCAAGCGCCATCCAGACTCCCGGGTTCGTAACCTTTATGTAGTCGTTAAGCTGTTCGGGCGACGACATTCTGTCCACACTTTCTTTTCTGAAAATTTTATTGTTCATACCTATCCCTCTTATAAAGTCATTATACCGCCGGACAGTATGCAGAAAGTATGCAAACTGTCGGACTTGAAAAATACGATAGCGCCCCGAGCATATCCGGACTCAACGGCGCGGTCGCCGTCTTTTACAGAAACCTGCTAAGAAGAAGTCAAGCGTTTTTCCTGCAGGTTTTAAAAAATTTTATT
>JBJEUX010000018.1:10441-39946 GCA_051884055.1 Candidatus Coproplasma sp. | reverse complement strand
TCGTGCAAGCCGCGTCCGTATACCAGCCGCCGAAATCGTAGTCGTTATCGGTGGGATCGGTGGGCCTTGCAACCTTTCCGTCGACCGTCGTCGCATCGGCTATCGCCGTGCCGTGACCGTTGATATTAAAGTGTACGGTATATTCGGTCTTAGGCTGTTCAGGCTCGCCCTTGGCGGGAGTTTCAGCGTAGAACACGAAAACTTCGCCGTCGAGCGTGATAGTATACTTACCCACGCCGCTATGCGTCGCCGTCGCCGTATTTTCCGTGATTACGTAGCGACTGTCGGTTAAAACGGGCAACGTCTTTGTTTCGACGTAGCCGTCTCCCGAAGTGCACGTTCTGCTTGCAGTGCCTGTGGTCGTAGCCGTAGGCGTAGAAGTCAAAGACCATCCGTCGAACACGTGTTCCGTGTGCGCGGGTGGCGTTTCACTTTCGCCGCCACAGCCTGTCGTTGCCGCCGAAACGGTCAGCGTCGACAGTGCCGCAAGCAGAAAAACCAGTAGTGATTTCTTCTTCATTTCTCTTCCCCTTAACTTTTTTAAAAATATATAAAAATTATAATATTTTTCAAAATATGATATTAACTAACATAAATTATATCACGATTTTTTGTAATGTAAAGTCAATTAATAATAATTTTTTAGTTATTCTTTTACTTATTTGTCGATTCGGGCCGCCAATTCTGCTTAAAAATGTAAATTTAACTCACTTTTACTGATTTAGGTTAAATTTAACTAATTACAGTTCGTCTGCACGGTGAACAGCTCAGGCTAACCATATTATATATAAGGTACGCGCGGAAAAACTCAGGACTTAAAAAGCCGGGGGGCTGTCGGAAGATAAGAGGCAAAAAAAGACCGCAGCACGGTATGCTGCGGTCTTGTGCGCTATACGCATTATTTATACGTTTAAAAATCAGTTGTTGGACGAAACGTAAGTCTTGATTGAATTGGAGATGTTGTGCATATGGTCGCCGATGCGCTCCATATTGATGGCGAGCTGGAGATATACGGAGCCCGCTTCGGGTGAGCAACGTCCCTCGTTTGTACGGCGGATGTGCGCGTCCTTCATCTTGATGCACATAGCGTCGGTTTCACGCTCGGCAGCTTCGATATTCTGTTCGTAGCTGAGGTCGTGGTTTGCAAACGCCAGTTCAACGTTTTTATAGAGCTCGGTAAGGTGCAGATCCATCTCCCTTATCTCCTCCACTGCGTGGGGCGAGAAGCGGGCGTTGGTCTTGAGCATTTCATCGGCGTACTCCATTATGTTTTCAGCGTAGTCGCCTATGCGCTCTATATCCGAAGTTACGTGATAGAACGAGGAAACCTTGCGTTCGTCAATTTCGGAAATCTCCTGCGAGGAGAGCTTGACAAGGAACTGCGTGATATATTTGTTGAGTCCGTCTATCTGCTTTTCTGTAGTTTCGAATTCTTCCTTCTGCGAGACGTCGTAAGAGAGGAGCATATCCAGAGCGCGCTTGTAGTTGGAGAACGCTATCTGGCTCATCTTTACGATTTCCTTGCGCGCCTGACCTACTGCGATTGCAGGAGTTTTGAGAAGACGGACGTCCAGAATCTCCGTACTGCTCTCTTCCGCAGCGTGCGATTTGTCGGGCACGATTATGCAAGCAAGCTTGACAAGGTACTTGATGAACCACATCAGTATGAGAGTGGTTATCACGTTGAAGAACATATGGAAGATTGCAATCTGCCACTGCGTGCTGGGGATAAAGCTCGTAAGCCAGGCAGCAATATTTCCGCCCCAGATTGCAACGGGAACGATGAAGATAACGCAGCCCAGGATATTGAACAGCAGGTGAACGCACGCGGCGCGCTTTGCGTTGGTGTTCGTACCGATCGACGACAGAACCGAAGTAAAACAGGTACCGACGTTGGTGCCGAGCACTACGCACATAGCCATCTGCAGACTCATAAGTCCCGAGGACGCGAGCGAAATGACTATTGCGGTGATTGCCGCGGACGACTGCATAAGCGCGGTCAGGACCATACCGATAAGGAAGAGCACGAACACTTCCCACGTGAGGTTTTCCGCGCCGTTGCCAAGGCTGGTGAACAGGTTGACTATAGCGCCTCTTACCTCGCTGTCCTCTGCGGTCAGATCGCCCACAGCCGCACTCATGACGTGCAGACCGACGAAGATCATACCTATACCCGAAAGTATGTTGCCCACGCGCTTGATTTTGTCGTTCTTGCAGATCATATTCATCATAAGACCGCAGAACGCAATCAGCGCGAACACGGCGGAAACTTCAAGCTCCGCACCGCCCGACGAGAGCGCCATTATGAACGCGGAAACCGTGGTACCGATGTTTGCGCCCATGATTATAGACGCCGCCTGCGAAAGGGTCATCAGTCCAACGTTTACAAAGCCGACTATCATGACCGTAGTCGCGGACGAGCTGTTTACAAGCGCGGTTACAACTGCGCCCGTTCCGATGCCCGTAAAGCGGTTTTTAGCCGCCTTTGACATAAGACTGCGGATATTTCTGCCCGCCGCCTTTTCGAGGTTGGAACCCATCATTTCCATACCTATCATAAATACGGCTACGCCGCCCAACACGAAAAACAGGTTGTTTATGATAGTCAGTACTGCCGATATAGACATTTCTAACACTCCGTAATTTATTCCGTACGATTATATTGTAACAGTTTTGTACGGCTCTTGTCAATAATTTGTAAATTAATTTTCCGCAACGCGCAAATCGGGCATTATTTATTAAACTTGCTTGCAATACGGCTTAAAACGGAGTAAAATAGACCGGTAAAGTTCAGTAAAGTACTGAACCGAAAAATTTTCCGGAGCAAAAAAATGTTCAATATAGTCTTGGTAGAGCCCGAAATTCCGCAGAACACGGGCAACATTGCGCGAACCTGCGCCGCAACGGGATGCAGACTGCACCTCGTGCGCCCGTTGGGATTCGAAGTGAGCGACAAATATTTAAAGCGCGCGGGGCTGGATTACTGGCAGTACGTTGAAATTTTATACTGGGACAACTTCGCCGCGTTGCAGAGCGCGTATCCGCAGGGTAAATTTTACTATTTTACCACCAAGGGCAGAAGCCGCCACTCCGACGCCGCTTTCAAAGAGGGCGATTTCCTGGTATTCGGCAAGGAGACCAGAGGTCTGCCCGAGGAGCTTTTAAAAGAACACCCCGACGAGTGTCTGCGCATACCCATGATAGACCAGACCCGCTCTTTAAACCTCTCCAATTCGGTGGCGATAGCCGTCTACGAGGGACTCAGGCAGAACGATTACGGCTGTTTAAAGACAGAGGGCGAGCTTCACCGCCTTAAGTGGGAAGACTGATTTTTTGCGGTGAAACCGTCGCGGAACCTGCGTTAACAAAACAGCGACGGGGGGTTGCAACGCCTTTTCTTTACTTTTTATAAATAATTACGCCTGTACTTTACATTTTATAAATAATATTGTATAATGAGAATATGAACGACGGACTTAAAGAAATAGTGGTTGCAAGCGGCAACCGCGGAAAAATTAAAGAGATATTGAAAATTTTTTCAGACGCGACCCTTAAGACCATGCGCGAAGCAGGCTTTGAAGAGGACGTTGAAGAGACCGGCGAGACCTTTGCAGAAAACGCGTATATAAAGGCTAAAGCCGTGTGCGACGCGCTGAATAAGCCCGCTCTGGCAGACGATTCAGGTCTGTGCGTGGACGCGCTTGACGGCGCGCCCGGTCTGTATTCGGCAAGGTATTCGGGCGGCGGCGACAAGGAAAACCGCAAGCTCCTTTTAAAAAATCTGGACGGAATTACCGACAGAGGCGCGCACTTCGAATGTACGGTCTGTCTGTGCATGCCCGACGGCAGAGTTTTTTACGGTAAGGGCGCAACCTACGGACGTATTCTCGAAAGCGAAGAGGGAAGCAACGGATTCGGTTACGACCCCCTGTTCTTTTCCGACGACCTGCAAAAGAGCTTCGGAAACGCCTCCGACGAGGAGAAGAACTCGGTTTCGCACCGCTACAGAGCGCTGTGCGACCTGAAGAGCAAATTATGAAAACTATCGTAGTCATATCCGACACGCACGGCAACCGCGCAGCAATGGAAAAACTTTTGCCCGTTATGGCGGAGAGCGACTATATTATACACCTTGGCGATACGTCCGGCGACGGCAACATGCTGCGCAAGACCTTCGGGAGCAAGGCGTACCTTTTAAACGGCAACTGCGACCCGTTCAGGCTTGGCGAGGACGAGCTGGAATTAACCGTGGAAAAGGTCAAGATTTTTGCCTGTCACGGGCATGCGTACGGTGTAAAGCGCGGACTTGACAAGCTTGCCTACCGCGCCGAAGAGCTAGGGGCTCAGGTTGCCTTATACGGGCATACTCACGACGCGCGCGAGGACGGTATCGGGAACGTCACGCTTTTTAACCCCGGAACACTTTCCAGATATTCGCGGAACACCTACCTATATCTCGTGGTGAACGGCGAAAAATTTACGGGAAAGATAGTCGAACCGTTTTAGCCGGACTTAAAAATCCGACAACGGATTTACGGAGAACAGATGAAATACATAATAAATACCTTTAAATATTTAAAGAGCAATCTTTTACTGTTACCGGCACTGTTTGTGGCGATGGTTGCGTTCGCGCCGATTTTCGATTATTCCGCGTTCGAACAAATCGCGACCTCGTTTTCGGACGGACACATCAGCAGCAGTTTCAACGTCTGGCTGTGCTTTTTCCTGCCCGTTCACACAAAGAACTGGCTGACCGTTCTTTTGAGCGTGCTGGGATACGTAGCGCTGATCGTAGACCTTGCGTATATACAGTCTTTGACGGATAAACACGTGCGCTTCGGCTCCAAGTCCTTCCGCTCGATGATGTCCAGCCTTTCGGTAAACTTCTGGTACGGACTTATGCTTTCCGTGTTGCTTGCGCTCGTCTCGTCGGTAAACGCCTTTATATTCGCGGCGATTATGAAGACGTTCGCTATGTTTAACACGCCCTACTTATTCATCGGCGGCATAGTCATCTGCGGACTGATACTGTTTGTAGAGCTGTTCGTTTTCTGCCACTTTTCGCTGTGGCTGCCCTGCATTGAAATTACGGGCTTCAAAGCTTACGAAGCGCTGTCCTATTCCTACTCGCTGGCAAGACCCATTCGCTGGAGATTATTCTTCACCGTGACGGTTCCCGTAATTATTGTGGCGGCCATATGGTTCGTAGTCACATTCACCTGCACCGCATGGATTGCGACCGTGATATCCGCGGCTGTGTGCGGATTCGCGTTCGTTTTGATTATCACCGCCTGCTACCTTGCCTACGTCGACAGGGAGGGCATCGAGCGCGAGGATCTGAAACGCTATTGATTACGCAAGGCATTTTCCGCGCCAATACAACTTACAGAGCAAACGTATTTATTCAATAGAATAAAACGAATCAACCGCATCGGTAAAGCAAACGCATTTACCGCATAAAAAGCGCAAAACATACTTACCGCCGCGCAAAAACGCCGTGCGGCAAAATATACGGGGGGATAATATGAAATTCAAACACACCTTCCACGTTTTTGTGGACAACTTTTCTTCAACCTATAAGCTTTTGCTGTACAGAATCATCGTAGGGCTGATTTCCTTCTGTCTTATGGCTGCCGTGGTATATCCCCTGCTTCAGCGCATTATGGACACCACGCAGTTCCAGGCAATGAACGATTCGGTGGCACATTTCATTGCGGGATTGACCGCGCTTGACTTTTCCGAAATTCAAGCCGCATGGCAGGAGATGGCGGCGGCGTTCGGTCAGCTGGGCGAGTTGTTTATAAACAAACTCGGCGAAATTATAGGCGGCGTTGCGGTGATCGTCATAGTGTACTTCGTTCAGCGTTTCTTCTACGGTCTGGGCAACTACACGATAGGCGCGATGATCAACGACAAGATGGCGCTTCACGCGCGTTCGCCCTTTATTGGCACGCTGATTAAAAACCTTGGCAAGGCAAGCTTATACAATTTAATTTACGTCCCCGTCTCCATACTTTACGACGCGCTGTGCGTAGCGGCATTATGGGCGCTGTTGTTTATGGGATTCGGATTTTTGCCCCTTTTAGTTCAGATATTCCTGTTCGTTACGATAATAATCATCCTCACCGCGATAAAGATGACCTTCACCTGCGACTGGCTGCCCTCGCTCGTATACGGCAAGAGCAACAACCGTCAGGCGATCGCGTACTGCTTCAACTATTCGAAGTCGGGCGGCAAAAATTTCGTGGATACGCTTTCGAACTTTATCGTGCTCGTACTCTGCGTGCTTGCGTTCAACGTTGCGGGACTGCTGCTCACCTTCGGCGCCGGTATGCTTATCACCATTCCCGCAAGCTACATCATTTTAATCTCGTTCGAGTTCGTAAACTACTGCGACAACAACGACCTTAAGTACTTTACCGACAAGAACACTATCGTCAAGCCCGAAAAGGAGACGGTTCAGACCCGCGAGCAGTTCTTCAGAGGTCAGGACGACTGAAAATTCAGGTTTGAAGGCTGAAAAATCCGCTTTAAGGCAAATAAAACTTAAAAACCTTACAAATTATTTTTTAATCCCCCCTTTACAAGGCGGGGATTTTTTTGTATAATGTAATAGTAAAATAGCGCGTTGCGCAAAAATTATAATTTTTGGGGGAGATTTTATGGATTATAAAGCAACTTACGAAAGCTGGATTAACGACGCCAGACTTTGTGAAGAAGGCAGAACTCAGCTTGCCGAGATTGCAGGAAACGAAGAAGAGATTGAGTACAGCTTCGGCGCCGAATTGGAATTCGGTACGGCGGGCATGCGCGGCATCATCGGCTACGGCACGAACAAGATGAATATTTACACGGTTATGCGTGCTACTCAGGGTCTTGCTCAGTTTATCAAGAGCCTTGGACCTGAAGCTATGGAGCGCGGCGTTGCCATTTCCTACGATACGCGACTCAAGTCTGACGAATTTGCCGAAGCTGCTGCAAGAGTGCTTGCCGCAAACGACATTAAGGCGCACCTTTATACCACCTATCATCCCGTACCTATGCTTTCGTTCGCAGTGCGCGAACTCAACGCGATTGCAGGTATCATGGTAACCGCTTCGCACAATCCCAAGCAGTACAACGGTTACAAGGTATACGGCGCAGACGGCGCTCAGATGAGCCCCGAAGACACCAAAGTGGTTGTAGACAGCATCAGCAAGATTACCGACTATCTTGCCGCTCCCGTTCCCACTGAAGAACAGATTAAAAAGAACATTAAGCCCATTTCGGACAAGGTTGACAAAAAGTACTATAAAGAACTTACCAAGCTTACCATTTCCAAGAAGGCTGTCAAGGCTTGCGGCAAGGACCTTAAGCTTGTATATACTCCCGTACACGGCTCGGGCTATATCCCCGTAACCACCATCCTCAAGATGATAGGCATCAACGCCACCGTAGTTGAAGAACAGGCGATGAGAGACCCCGAGTTCTCCACCGTACAGGTTCCCAACCCCGAGTATAAGGAAACCCTTTCGATGGGCATCGCGCTTGCAAACAAGATAGGCGCAACCGTAGTTTTCGGTACCGACCCCGACGCCGACAGATTGGGCGTTGCCGTTAAGAACGACAAGGGCGAATTCGAAGCTCTTTCGGGCAACCAGGTCGGCATTCTGCTTCTGGACTACATCTTAACCCGCCTCAAGGAAGACGACGCTCTGCCTGAAAACGCGGCAGTCGTTAAGTCGTTCGTTACCACGGGTATGGCTAAGGCAATCTGCCAGAGCTTCGGCGTAGAGCTGTTCGAAGTTCCCGTAGGATTCAAGTTCATCGGCGAAAAGATCAAGCTCTGGGAAAAGGACCACTCCCACACCTACGTATTCGGCTTTGAAGAGAGCTGCGGCTACCTTCGCGGCACGCACGCGCGCGATAAGGACGCGGTAGTTGCTTCGATGCTGTGCGCAGAGATGGTTTGCTACTATACCTATAAGGGAACCACCGTATTCGACAGACTGAACGAAATCTACAAGAAGTACGGCTACGTTCTGGACTGCAACGTTTCTATCCAGTACAAGGGCTTGAACGCAATGAAGGAGATGAACGCAGTCGTAGACGCGTTAAAGACCGCGCCCGTAAGCAAGTTCGACATCTACGAAGTAGCATGCATCCGCGACTACTCCAAGGACGAAAAGCGCGACCTTGCAACGGGAGAAGTATCGCCCATCGGCTCGCCCAAGACCAACTGCGTATACTACGAGCTCAAGAACGGAAGCTTCATCTGCGTACGTCCCAGCGGCACCGAACCCAAGCTTAAGATTTACTATTCGGTAAAGGCAAACAACAAGGACGACGCAGAAGCCGCACTCAAGAAGATGCAGGCAGCTGTAGAAGCGCTCTTGAAGAAGGTTGCTAAGTCGTAATAAGTCAACGCCCGTCAGGGTCTTATCTGCACTGACGCTTAATTGAGTTGATTTTCAATCAGACTAAGGTTAAATAAAATTAAATGCGCCGTTGCGAATATTCGCAACGGCGCAATTTTTATTTATTAATGTTTTTTCAGCCTTGCCAATCAAGCTACCAGGCAATTAAGATACCCGGGTCAAGCGTCACGCTTAAGATTGATTGGAGACCAGGTAAATCAAGTGATTATGTAATTAAGATACCCGGGTCAAGCGTCACGCTTGCCAGTAGGAGGGCATTTTTCGGTAGGTCGCAAACCACTCGGTATCCTTCAGCTTCGTGGAATTATTCGAGCAGTACAGCTTCCACTTATCCGTCGCGTCCGCGGAATCGTAGTAGAACACTATATTCCCGTTCATAGACCCGAAATCGCCCGCCTTGTAGTCGTAACAAATCGAAGTGCAGTAAACCGCGTCCGTATACTTTGAAACCCTGTCGATAAAATCCTGCGTGGGGAAGGTGTTGTCGTTATTATCCGTGTACTCGGTAGAGCCCGCGCACGCACAGACCGCCACGTACTGCGGCTTGATCACGGATAAAAGCTTATCCGTAGAAGAGGTCTTGCTTCCGTGGTGCGCGCCCTTGAACAATACCACCTCGGGCAGGTCGTTGTTGTCCACGAGATAGCTCTCGCCGTCCCCTTCCAGGTCGCCCGTAAACAGGTAGTGACTGACCTGAGTCTCACTCTCCTTATAGGTAAGAAGCGTGCAGACCGAATAGTCGTTTTCGTCCGAAGTGTCGTTGTCGTAATAGTAATTATACAGCACGGTGAGCGTAAGCTTGCCGTCTCCCGAAATATCGAACACGTTGGCATTGTCCTTAGCCACTCCGTTTTCGAACAGACTGTGCGCGTCGATTACGGTCGCGCCCCTGCCTTGGGCGTACTCGACAGCCTGAACGTAGCTAGTGTAAATCGCCGCGGTCGAGTTGTGCCGCGAGAACTGAATGAGCGTTCCCACCTCGTACTGGTATAAAATTCCCGTCTTCTGATTTCCGCTGCCCGTGCCGACAAACGCCGCTATATGGTCCTGATGCGCGTGGGTTGCAACCACGTATTCAAGCTTTCCGTCCTCGCAGTACTGGTCGACGTAGCTCTTGATTGTGGTCGCGCTGGACTTACGCGAGCCCGCGTCGATTAAAATTTCGGTATCGCCGCAGTCGATAAGCGTGCAGTCGCCAGCGTACTTATTGCCGAGCTCGAGAAAATGTATGGAGAAGTCCGCAGCGTTGATGCCCGCAAGGTCGCCGTCGGGCGCAAGCACGGCGTTGACGCCGTTGGTACCCTCGGGGTCGTCGTCCGAGCTGTCGTTATAGTACAGACTGGTATATTCCTCGTAGGCGGACAGAACCTTGTTGAAGATACTGTCGAAGACTTCGGGCTTGAAAATATACACGAAAGCTATCGCCGCCGCGAGAATGACTGCGACTACCGCAACGATAATTACAAGGGTTTTGCGGTTGTTCTTCACTGCCGACCCACCCTTTGTAGCCTTTGAATTTTTAGAGCTTCCCCCACGCGAAGAGGAGGAAGCTTTTTTGTTGTTATTATTCTTTTTAGTTGCCATAATTCAATTAATACGTTCACGCCGCAACCGTGCGACGGAGCATTTTATAACGATTTTAACTGAGCGATGATTTTTTCGCGCATTTCGATATATTTATCAAGCTTTTCGCGCTCCTCGTCGACGAGCTTTTTGGGCGCCTTTGCAATAAAGCCCTGATTGTTAAGCTTGCCGTCGGCGCGGCGGATTTCGCCCATAATTCTCTCAAGTTCGCCTTCCAGCCTCTCCTTCTCCTTCGCAAGGTCGACGAGGTCGCCCATAGGGATATACAGAGTGCCTATCGAAAGCACCTTTGCAACCGTCCTTTCGCCCGCCTCTTCCTGAGAGGAGATAAACTTGAGCTCCTGCGCGCCGGCAAGCTTTAATATGCTTTCGGCATTGGCGGAGATCATGCGCTTGTTTTCGGTTATGATGAACAGGTTTACCTTTTTGGAGGGAGCGCAGCCCGTTTCGGTCTTGGCGTTGCGGACGGCCTTTATTACCTCCATAACCCCTGAGAACGCCGCAGCTTCCTTTTTATAGGCGAGCTTGGAGTTGTAACGGGGGAATTCTGCAACCATAATCGAACCCTCGGTACCGGGCAGGTTGCGGTAAATTTCGTCCGTAATGAAGGGAACGAAGGGATGCAGAAGCTTTAACGCGTTTTCAAGCACGAAGTAGAGAACCGAAACTGCGTTGTCCTTCTTGTCCTCGTCGTCCGACCAGAGAGCGGGTTTGGTGAGCTCTATATACCAGTCGCAGAAGTCCGACCACATAAAGTCGTATAAAAGCTGGCAGGCAACGCCCAGCTCGAACTTGTTCAGAGTCAGAGTTACGTCGCGGATGGTTGACTGCAGACGGGAAATTATCCACTTGTCGGCAGGGGTAAGGCGTATTTCGGATACGGGCTTGATCTTTCTGCCTTCGCAGTTCATAATGACGTAACGGCTGGCGTTCCATATTTTATTCATAAAGTTACGGCAGGATTCCACCTTTGCGTCAGAATAGCGCATATCGTTGCCGGGAGCAACGCCCTGCAGAAGCGAGAAGCGCAAGCTGTCCGCGCCGTACTTGTCTATAACGTTCAGTGGATCAACGCCGTTACCTAAAGATTTGGACATCTTTCTGCCCTGATCGTCGCGCACGATACCGTGAATCAAAACGTAGCGGAAAGGCACCTTGCGCATATGCTCCAGACCCGAGAAAATCATTCTGGCAACCCAGAAGAAGATTATATCGTAGCCCGTAACGAGCAGATCGGTGGGATAGAAATATTCAAGGTCGCTGGTGTCGTCGGGATAGCCGAGGGTTGAGAACGGCCAGAGCGCGGATGAGAACCAGGTATCCAATACGTCCTCGTCCTGCTTGATATTCTTGCTTCCGCAGGAAGGGCACTCGGTAGGGTCCTCCTTGGCGCAGATTTCCTTGCCGCAGTCGGGGCAGTACCAGACGGGGATTCTGTGACCCCACCAGAGCTGACGGGATATACACCAATCCTTTACGTTTTCCATCCAGTTGTAATAAATTTTAGAGAATCTTTCGGGAATGAAGCTGGTCTTTTTGTACATAACCGCGTTGATAGCAGGTCTTGCAAGGGGCTTCATCTTGACGAACCACTGCTTGGAAACAATGGGTTCAACCGTGGAATGACATCTGTAGCAGTGTCCTACGTTGTGCGTGTGCGGCTCCTTCTTTAAAAGAATTCCGCTATCTTTAAGCTCCTCTTCGAGCGCCTTGCGGCATTCGTATCTGTCCATACCCGCGTACTTGCCGGCGTGTTCGTTCATAGTGCCGTCGTCGTTCATAACGCGGACAACCTCAAGGTTGTGGCGCAGTCCCACTTCGAAGTCGTTGGGGTCGTGAGCGGGAGTAATCTTAACGCAGCCCGTACCGAAGGTCATATCCGCGTGTTCGTCGCCGACTACGGGAATGGGCTTGTTAACAACGGGCAGAATTACGTTCTTGCCGATTAAATGCTTGTATCTGTCGTCGGCAGGGTTTACAGCCACCGCGGTGTCGCCGAACATGGTTTCGGGACGGGTGGTTGCAACTACGAGATATTCCGAATCGCTCCCCTCTACGTAGTACTTCATATGCCAGAAGAACGAAGCCTCTTCTGCGTATTCAACCTCCGCGTCCGAAAGGGCAGTCTTACAGCAGGGGCACCAGTTGATAATTCTGGAGCCTCTGTAAATCAGACCCTTGTCGTAGAGGTTTACGAAGACCTCCCTTACCGCCTTGGAGCATTTTTCGTCCATGGTGAACGAAAGGCGCGACCAGTCGCAGGAAGAACCCATCTTTTTAAGCTGCTGAACTATTCTTCCGCCGTACTTGTCCTTCCACGCCCATGCGCGCTCGAGAAACTGCTCGCGCGTCATATCCTCTTTTTTAATGCCTTCCTTTGCCATCTCCTCGACAATCTTGACCTCCGTAGCGATGGACGCGTGGTCCGTGCCGGGAAGCCAGAGGGCGCAGTAGCCCTGCATGCGCTTGAAGCGCGTTATAGTGTCCTGCAAAGTGTTGTCGAGAGCGTGACCCATATGAAGCTGACCCGTAATGTTGGGGGGCGGCATCATAATGGTGAACGGCACTTTACTGTCGTCACGCTCGGCGCGGAAGTACCCCTTTTCTTCCCACTCTGAATATAATCTGTCTTCGAAGTCCTTGGGGTTGTACGTCTTTTCCATATTTTAAATTCCTTTTTGCGATATACGTTTTTATTATAGAATAAATCATCCCCGATTGTCAAACGTAATTCACCCTGCATAAACTGTAATATCTTAAAATTAAACCCCATTTACGGCTTGCCGCTCCGCTTTACCCGTCCCTGCGCCCTTTTTGCACGGTCAGATAAAGTCGCAACGCGACCGGATTGAGCCGCAGCTCAGTCAGATTAAGCGCAAAACGTCTGATTAAGCCGCAGCACGGTTAAAAGCAGGCGCAGTCGGATAAGACGCGGCACAGCCATATTTTAAGGAGAAAAAATTTGAAAAGAAAAATAATCACACTGTTTCTTGCCGCCTTAACGGCGGTGACGCTGCCCTTCGCCCTGATCGGGTGCGGTAAAAGCGAAGAGGCAATTAAAATCAACGAAGTCACGCACTCGGTATTCTACGCACCGCTGTACCTTGCAGACTCCCTTGGCTACTTTGCCGACGAGAATATCAAGATAGAGCTGACCAACGGCGGCGGAGCGGACGCCACCATGGCTGCCGTGCTCTCGGGCGCGGCGGACGTGGGATTCTGCGGACCCGAAGCGGCTGTATACGTTGCCATAGGCGGCTCTAACGACGCGCCCAAGGTGTTCGGACAGCTGACCAAGCGCGACGGAAGTTTTCTGGTGGGCAGAAAGGCTGAACCCGACTTCGACTGGAAGTCGCTCGAGGGCAAGGAAATTCTGGCAGGAAGAAAAGGCGGCGTTCCCGCAATGACCTTCGAATATACCTTAAAGAGCCTCTCCGTGACCGCAAATCTCAACTACGACGTGGCGTTCAATATGATGACTTCCGCATTCGAAAGCGGCATAGCCGATTACTGCACCATGTTCGAGCCCGTGGCAAGCCAGTATCAGGCGGCGGGAAAAGGCTACATAGTAGCCTCGGTCGGCGAACAGTCGGGCGAAATTCCGTACACCTGCTTTATGGCTAAGCAGAGCTATATAGACTCCAATCCCGACAAGGTTGAAGGTCTCTTGCGCGCCGTGACCAGGGCGGTTAAATATATCAACGAGACCGACTCGGCGACGGTTGCTCAAAAGCTTGCTACCTACTTCGACGGCACGAGCGTGGACGCTTTGAAAGCTTCGGTTGAAAGCTACAAATCTATCGACGCGTGGGTTACGGATATGGCTATGAAGGAGAGCGCGTACGAGCGGCTTTTAGACGTTATCGAGAGCGCGGGCGAGCTTGAAAAGCGGGTTAAATTTTCCGATCTCGTCTTAACAAAGCAGGCTCACGCCGTATACGAACAAGTGTACTCATGATACTGAAATTTAACGACGTAAGCTACACCTATCACACCAGAGACGGCGAAACGGACGCTGTAAAGGGGCTGACCTTCGGCGTTGAACGGGGCGAATTCGTATCGGTAATAGGTCCGTCGGGCTGCGGAAAGTCTACCATACTGTCGCTCGCCGCAGGGCTGTTGAAGCCCTGCGGCGGGGAAATCGAGCGCGAGATGGGCGCCTTCGGATATATGCTCCAGCGCGACGCGCTGTTCCCCTGGCGGACGGTGGAGGAAAATATTTTTCTGCCCCTGGAGATAAGCGGCAAAAAGAGCTCGGAGCTGCGCGAAGCGGCGAGAAAGCTTGCCGAAAAGTACGGTTTGAAGGACTTTTTGAAAAAGAAGCCGACAGAGCTTTCGGGCGGAATGAGACAGCGAGTCGCGCTCATACGCACGCTTGCGGCGGGTCCCGAAATTCTGTTACTGGACGAACCGTTTTCCGCTCTCGACTACCAGACCCGTCTGGAGGTGTGCGACGACGTTCAGTCGATTATTAAGAGCGAGAAAAAGACCGCCCTTCTGGTTACGCACGACATTTCCGAAGCGATAGCCCTTTCGGATAAGGTGATAGTCCTCTCCTCCCGTCCTGCGGCGGTTGTAGCCGAGCATACCATATCCTTCGGAGACGGCACTCCCAAATCGAGGCGGGAATGCAGTGAATTCGCTCACACGTTTGAACAATTAAGGGCTGAGCTGGGACTTTGAATTCACACGGATTCAGCGTATAAAAAAGCCCGTAAACAGACCGCCCTTACAGCGGCGGCGCGCCCTGGATTTACATAGGCTGTTGCGCTAAATTCAGGGTATTGACCGCCATATATCCCCCGATTAACCATATGAAAAACTTAAATTACTCTGCGGAACACTTAGTTTACCTTAAAAAACTCAAGCGCAAAAAAATCATAATAAACGTTGCGCGGATAGGACTTTTAATTGTACTTATCGGCGCGTGGGAACTGTGCGCAAGGCTACAGCTTATCGACCCGTTTATAACCAGCTCGCCCTCGCGCGTGATTTCAACCATTGGCGAGCTGTACGCGAACGGCAACCTGTTTTACCACATAGGCGTGACGCTTATGGAGACGGTGATAGGCTTTACCGTCGCCGTTGTGCTCGGCTATCTGATTGCCGTCGCGCTGTGGATGAGCGACACCCTGCAAAAGGTTTTCGAACCGTATATAGTCGTTCTCAATTCCCTGCCCAAAATTGCGCTGGGACCGCTTATAATCATCTGGATAGGCACGGGCTACACGGCGATTATCTTTATGACGGTAATAGTTTCGATTATAGTGTGCATAATGAACACGCTTACGGGATTTTTGCAGGTGGATAAGACCATGCTCACCCTCATGCGCGCGCTGGGCGCAACCAAGCGGCAGACCCTTACCAAACTGGTTATCCCTGCGTCCGTGCCCCAGCTTATGAACACGTTAAAGGTCGCGGTGGGGTTGGCGTGGATAGGCTCGATTATGGGCGAATACATCGTCTCGCGCGCGGGGCTGGGGTATCTCATCGTATACGGCGGTCAGGTATTCAGGCTGGATCTGGTTATGACCGCCACCATAATACTTTGCGCCCTTGCGGGCGGAATGTACGCAATAGTCGCGCTGGTTGAAAAAATTCTTACAAGGTAAACTGCTTTTTTTAATAAAAACTGCCGCGGAGCGCAATGCGCTCCGCGGCTTATTATTATCCCGCTATTTATTTTTTCTTTACGCCGTAACTTAGTCCAAACGTCGGTTACACCCATAAACGCCGCGTTTACGCCGTTTCACGGGCGCGGCGGCGGGTTGAAAAAATTCCTGCGGCGTTCTGGCGCTCTTTTACGTTCAATCCCTGCAGTCCGTCCATCTCCCTCAGTATCTCTTCGGTAGGACGAAGCGGAAAAACGCCGTCAGAGCTGACTAAAAACAGCTCGCCTTCGTGCCTTGCGCGGATCTGGTTTTTCTGTTTCTGGATATATGCCGTAAAGTTCATAAATTCACCTCTCGTCTTTTTTCACCTTTATTATACCAGTTATACTTGACAGATATTGTCAGGTATGATAAAATTTTTTTAAGAAAATTTAATTTTTTCTGATTTATTTTATGGAGGTGGCGAGCGTGAAATACCAGATTATGGTAAAAATATTGACTTTGCTTTTAACCAAGCGCAAGATAACCGCGCAGGAGATTGCCGACAGATACGATATTTCGGTGCGCAGCGTATACAGATACGTTGAAGAACTGAGCGTTTCGGGTATTCCCGTGGACGTAAAGCGCGGCAGATACGGCGGCATTACCCTGCCCGACACCTACAAACTGCCCGCAGGCTACTTTACCAAGGAGGAATACTCTTCTGCGGTAAACGCGCTCAACGCATGGGCGACTCAGGTAAACGACCCCAACGCGGTTTCCGCCGCGGAGAAGCTGGAAAGACAGCAAAAAATCGACAAGCGCGACCTGACCGTCTGCGGAAACGTAATTGTCGACGGCGGAGCCTGGGGCGATATGGGTAGATTTTCCGAAAAGATGAAAATTTGCGAAAGGGCGGTAAACGAATGTCTTGCGCTTGAGATTGACTACCTCTCCCGCGGGGGCGAGCACAGCCGCAGAATTATTGAACCGCACGTAATGATTCTAAAACAGAACGTCTGGTACGTATACGCGTTCTGCCACACAAAACAGGATTTCAGAACCTTTAAGATTGCGCGCATTAAAAAGGCGTGGTTTACGGGCGCGACCTTTGAAAAGAGACCCGTCTTAAAGGACGAAATCCCCCTTAACTTTTACTATTCCAGCGAGCAGCTCACCGACGTGGTTCTGGAGATCTCCTCCGACGCGCTTGCAGACGTTGAGGAATGGCTGGGATTCGACGAAGTTGAACCGCGCGGAAATTCGTTTGCGGCGCAGGTCAGTCTGCCCGACGACGACTTCCTTGTAAATAAAATTCTGTCGTTCGGCGGCAAGGTCAAGGTTGTCTCTCCCGCGGCTCTGGACGAAAAGGTCAAAGAGGCGGCAAGGCGCATACTGGAATAATTTGCCGTAAGGCGCATACCGGAAACGCCGCTTAAAATAATTTCCCTGGGGATATGCGCCGGTTAATTTATTTGCCCTGCAAATATGCCTTAATTAATAATTTGCGCAAAAAACTCAAATCCCCCTGAATATGCGGCGGTTAACGTAAATTGAACCGCATATATGCCGTAAATAATAGCGAAAACGGAAATTGACCCCTGAATATTCCGCGGTCAACAGCATTTGAACCGCATATATCAGCTGCTCAACACAATTTCACGGCTATACCCCGTACTATGCGCGATTTATTAAAACGATACCCCGCACAATGCCTTATTTAATAAAACAACAGCCGCGGTTGCGAAAAAATTTCGCAACCGCGGCTTCAATTTTAATTTTTTTAATCTTTAGAAACCCTCAACACGTACGAAAACGCGCTACCTGCGCCGTCGTCAAAGTTCATAAACGGCTTTAACGAAAGCTCTCTGGGGGCCTGCGGGAAGTCGTTTATACCCCACCAGGGTTCCACGCAGACGTAATCGCCGCCCTGCTCGTTGGACCAGAAGGCGTATACGGGGCAGTCGGAGTTGTACTCGTAGGTGTATCCGTCCTGAGTGTGCATATAGATCGCTCCGCCCGAAAGGTTACCGAGCTGTAAGGTCTTGCATTCGGCAAAGAACTGCTTATTCGCAATAAAGCGCTTCAGGCTGTCTATCTTCACCGCGCCGTCGCAGTCCAGAGGATAGGATACGGGGCTCTCTTCGCGCTCGAACTCGATCTCCGCTTCGCCGCCGGGGGCGTACATTCCGGGATGACCGCCCACGTAGAAGGGCATTTTACCGCCGAGCGACTGCACGAAATAAGTCACCTTCAATCTGTCGTCGCGCAAGTCGTAGCGCAGCCTGAACACGAAGTCGTACGGATAATTTTCACGCGTGGTCTCGTCGGATTTAAGCTCGAACGTGACAGAACTTTCGCTCATATCGATGGGCGTAAGGCGCGAATAGCGCGCTATGCCGTGCGACTTCAAGAGACATTTTTTGCCGTTCACGTGGAATTCGCCCGCATGACCTATTATGGGAAAGATTACCACGTCGCGGCTGCTCCAGTATTCGCCGCCCTGCCACAGTCTCTCTTCGCCGGTGGGAAGATAGATGAGCGAGCGCATGCTACCGCCCTCGTCGGTTACGGTAAGTTGTAATTTTTCGCTTTTAATAGTGTAATCCATAATTTCACCAACCTAAGGTCTGTCCGCCGAGAATGTGGATATGCAGGTGGAAGACCGTCTGACCTGCGTCGTCACCCTGATTAATTATAAGGCGGTAACCGTTTTTACAGCCGTTCTGCGCGGCGATTTCGGGTATTTTTTCAAGCATCGAAGCCAAAGTTTTCTCCCTCTCCCCGTTCAATTCGGACAAGAGTTTGTAGTGGTCCTTAGGCACTGCAAGAAGGTGAACGTTCGCCTTGGGTTCGATGTCCTTGAAAACGTACATCTCGTCGTCCTCGTACACCTTAGCCGAGGGAATTTCGCCCTTGATTATTTTACAGAAAATACAGTCGTCGTTCAACATAATATCTTTAAGGCTATTTCAAGCCCCCTCCTTCGAATTTTTCCGCCTGACGCTGACGGACTTTGCATAGAACGCGCCGTACAGCACGAGCGCCGCGGCGGCAACTCCGCCAAAGTAATAGAACAGCGCGGCGTACTGCGGCTGGGACAAATCCCGCACGAAGTTTTCGTCGTGAATGACGACCGAAATCCCTCCGTTGCTTAAGACGTTGAAACCTGTAATATCCTGCCTTACGCGGAAGAACGAGGCATACAGCTTTCCGCCGTAATACAGGTCCTCTTTGAAAAATTCGTACCGACCCGTCTCTGTGGTCAACACGACCGAAATGCCGTCCAGGAAATAGAAATTGACCGTACCGTCGCCGGCTACGTTGTACGTGTAGCGGTAAACCGCGTCGCCGTCGGTCACGCTCTGCACAATCTGGTACACGACGTCGTCTTCCCTGCGCACCGAATTGTCGGCTGAGGGCGAGCGGTCGAAGGGACGGTCCGTATCGACCGTTAAGTCGTACCCGTCGTGCATAAACTCGATAAAGCTCTGAGAGTCCTCAAAGTTCTGCGCGTAATATGCCTCCCTGAAGGGAATCGCGCAGTAAATAATCGCAACGACAGCCATTAAAAACGCGCCCACGGCAAGGCTTAAATTGCCTGCGTGAATATAGTACTCGGGCGTGCGCTTATCCAGCGACTGCGCGTCGGTTTTGAAATATCCGGGCGTGGCGCTTTCGCCGATGCTTTCAAACACCCTCTTTCTGCCGCAGTGCAGTACGGGTATGCCGAAGGCAGCCACGACTACGGCGCACAGAACGCAGACCAGCGTATTCCAGGGCTCTGCAAGCGGCATATCCCAACAGAAATGCAGAGCCATTGAAAAGACGACAACGCCGTAAAATCCTGGGTTTAACAGCGAGCGTCTGAAATACGAAAACGCCCAGCCGATGAGAGCCGTCCACACTATGTGGGTACAGAACGAGGTTACGCCCCTTTCGAAGAACGTGGTGATTGCCACGGTTAAGTTTACCGAGATTACGTCGTTGGAATACAGGAATATGTAGCCCAGATCTTCAACAATCGAAAAGCCGCAACCCACCGCCGCGCCCGTAATAAACCCGACGAGCGGCTGACGGTTTTTTATAGCGAGAATGATGATAACCGTGGGCACGAGCTTTGCAAATTCTTCAAACACCCCCGCATATACCGCCGCCAACCAGCCGTTTGAAGCATGGACGAGCGAATATAATATCTGGGAAATAACACACGAGCTTGCTCCGCCGATAAGCATTATCATCACAACGGCGATGAAACTCAGGTCGCTGCGAGGATATATTTCGTACAGCAGCAGCAAGAACGGCAGACTGAACGAAAGGGTTGCAAAGAGCATCACCGTGGGAACGAACAGCTCGTTTGCAGTAAACCGCACGATGAGCAGAAACACCGCAAACAGTATTATTACCGCCGCAAAGACGCGCATATACGCCCACGGATATTTGCGGTTGATATCGTCTTCGCGCTTGAGTACTCCGCGCGTGACCAGTTCGGAATATTCCTCGCCCGTGTGTCTGCGGAAGGTCTGGACGAAGAAACATTTTATCTGTGCGTAAGCTCTTTTAAAAAGGCTCACTTTTTCAGCCATTGACACTCACCTCTGCAAGCGCGCCGTCGCGGAACGCGCCCGTCAATTCAACAATTTTTTTGCCTTCGTGATTGCCCTGGGCATATACCTTGATATATCCTGCGGTGTAGCCCGTGGTATATTCGCCGTCGAACTCCTCGAATATAACTTCCTGAAGGGTATTTATATGCCCGGCAATATATTTATTTTCCGCCTTTTCGCCCTCGGCTAAAAGCCTGTGCAGCCTTTCAGTCTTGATTGGCGCGGGGATATCAGGCAACGAATAGGCTTTCGTACCCTCCCTCGGGGAGAACGCGAACGCATGCACGCGCGCAAGGCGTGCCTCGCCGATTATTTTTAAGCTGTCGGCAAAATCCTGTTCGGTCTCGCCGCAAAAGCCCGCTATTATATCGGTAGTAATCGCCGCGTCGGGGAAATATTTATAGATAAGATCGCACTTTTTAAGAAATTCCGCGCGCGTATAGCGGCGGTTCATAGCCCTTAATACGTTGTCCGATCCGCTCTGCAAAGAAAGATGGAACTGCGGAGCGAAGTTTTGTAAACTTTGGCAGGTCTGCAAAAACTCGTCGGTGATAACGCCGCACTCCAGCGAACCTAAGCGTATGCGCTTATCGCAACCGGAAAGGGCGCGCAAAAGTTCCGTAAGACTTTCGCCCGTGTCCTGACCGAACACGGATATATTTATGCCCGTAAACACTATTTCAAGCGAACATGTAGCGTTAACCTCTTCGACCACGTCCGCAACCCTGCGCGAGCATATTCTGCCGCGAAGGTAGGGAATGATGCAGTACGAACAGAAGTTGTTGCAGCCGTCCTGAATCTTTATGAACGCGCGCGTGCGCACCTGCTTGGGATAGCCGAGCGAGGCAGGGCACTCATCAAGGTTGTAGTCGCGCGCGATTGCCGCGATAACTTCCGCCTTGTTCCTTGCGCCGCCGATAAACGCCACGCCGTCCCTGTTGAACTGTTCCCTATTCTTTTCCGAAGCGCAACCGCACACGTAGACGGGCGCCTGCGCGTTGAACTTTCTAACGCGCGAGATGAGCTGACGACTCTTCCTTTCCGCCTCGCGCGTGACGGCGCAGGTGTTTAAAACGTATATATCCGCGGGCGAAAGCTTGTCGGAGACCTCGAAACCGCACTTTTCAAGCTCCGCCATGATAGATGCGCTTTCAACCTCGTTGCACTTACAGCCCAGGGTAAATACCACCGCCCTCATTTAAGCTCTCCCAAGGAAAAGGCGATCACCGAGCATACGGCAATAGCCGCGGTTTCGGCGCGGAGTATGCGCTTTCCGAGCGTTATTCCCGCAAAGCCGAATCTTTCCTTCGCCACTTTGAATTCTCTCTCCGAAAAGCCGCCCTCACTGCCGACTACGACCGCCGTGGGACCGCTTAATTCGCCCATATCCGCGTCGCTTACGGTTGCAAACTCGCACGCGAACAGCTTGTTGCGGTAGTCGCTTGCCGAAGAGAGCGCGCTTTCAAAATCTTCAAAATACTCTATTTCGGGCACGGTGGAGCGAAGGCACTGCTTAGCCGCCTCGCGTGCGACCTTATTCAGCCTTTCCAGCTTGTTTTCGTTCATATACGCCGAGCAGTACTCCGAAGAGAACACGCCCACCTTCTTTACGCCCAGCTCGCACGCCTTCTGCACTACCAGCTCGGTCTTGTCGCCCTTCAAGGCGCCGCACAAGAGGTAAATCGGCGTCTTCGCCTCGCGCTCGCCTGCGTTTACCCCTATAATATGCGCCGACAAAGCGCGTTTCTCCACTCTGTTCACGATTGCGGAATACTCGTTTCCGCTACCGTCGAGAAGGGTGATTTCGCTCCCCACCTCCACGCGCAGAACCTTGCCCGCGTGATTGAATTCCTCGCCGTCGATTACTATATTGGTCTCTTCGGGATAGTTTATCTTATCCGTGAAAAATCTGCGCGGCGTACTCATAATGCCCTGAACGCGAGCGCGTTCCACTCGCCTTTCTTTACGGATTTTTCAAGCGTCAGACCCTGAGCGGTATAGACTTCAATAACCCTGTCGCGCTTGCAGTCAATTATGCCGCTGAGAATGAGCGCGCCGCCCCTTTTAAGGTTTTTAGGAATGGACGGAGCGAGCATTTCGAGAATATCCGCAGTTATGTTGGCGAGCATGATATCGCCCTTCACGTCCGAATTGTCCAGCAGGTTGCTGTGCGCAACCGTCACCTTATCGCTCACGCCGTTTAAGTCGGAGTTGTGATTCGCGCTCTTTACGGCTACGTAGTCGATATCCGTAAGGTAGGCAAACTTCGCACCCAGCTTGATTGCGGAAATGCCCAGAATTCCGCTTCCGCAGCCCACGTCTATACATACGCTTTCGGGCGTGAGATATTCCTGCAGAAGCTCGACGCACATAGAAGTGGTTTCGTGTTCGCCCGTGCCGAACGCCATATTGTTGTCCAGAAGCACTACCTGTTCGCCCTCGGCGGGGGTGTATTCTATCCATTCGGGAACGACGACGATATTTCCGATATGAATGGGGCGGAAGTGCTTGCGCCATATCTCTATCCAGTCGTCGCCCTCTATCTCGCGGCGAGTAGTTTCAAGCGAGCCCAAGGGCATGCAGCCGCCGCAGTTTGCCTGCATAAGCTCTATATCCTCGCGGATCTGCGGAAGAACGGTCTCCGCCTCGTCGACGGCGATGAACGCCTTAACGAGGACGTCGCCCGACCTGTCCGCGGTCAGTTCGTCGTCCATATAGTCCCAGTACATGACCTTGTCGTTTTGCAGGGCGATTACGTCCTTTACGTCGGAAATAGCCACGCCGTAGTTGGTGTAGCGCCACATAATATCGGCAATAAGTTCGCTTCCCTCGGTCGAGGTGTGAACGGTAAGTTCTATAAATTTCATTTTAACAGTCCTCTTGAAAAATATTTTAACATTAAAAGGCGGATAATGCAATAATAAAAACCATGGGTTTTGTAAATTTTACAAAACCCACGGCGACTATCCGATTTATAGTTTAAATTTTACTGCATCTTGGTAAGGCGCTCTGCAAGTTCAAGCCATTCCTTTTCGGGAACCTGCTTTTCGCTGTTTTTGCAGAAGTTCTCCACTAAAATCTTTGCCTTTTCGGGAGGAATGACCGTACCTACGCCGGCTACGCAGCCGCCGGGGCAGCCCATACCTTCGATAAGGCAGCCCTTGATCTTGCCCGCCTTAGCCTGCAACAAAATCTTCTTGCAGTCTGCAAGTCCCTCCGCGTGGTAGACGGTGACCTCGGTTTCGGGATAGTATTCCTTAACCGTGCGCTCGATAGCAGCCGCAACGCCGCCCGATACCGCGTATCCTCTCGCCGCGCCTGTCGTGTGGGTTACGTGCAAAGGAGTCTCTTCAAGCGTTTCGGGAACGATATCTCTTGCCGCAAACATACCGCCGAGCTCTTCAAACGTGAGCACGAAGTCGACGTAACTGCGGATTGTGCGGCGGGAAGCTTCAAGCTTTTTAGCCGCGCAGGGACCGATGAACACTACTCTTGCTTCGGGGTCCTTTTCCTTTATTTTACGCGCTGTAGCAACCATGGGCGTAAGTTCCTGAGATACCGAGCCTACGAGGTCGGGGAACTGCTTTTTAGCAAGCACCGCCCACGCGGGACAGCAGGAGGTCAGAAGGAAGGGAAGATGACCTGTTGCGACTTCCTCTACGTAGTGATGAGCTTCGGCAATACAGCCGAGGTCTGCGCCCTCCGCAACCTCGAAAACGTCGGCAAAGCCGAGCTTTAAGAGGGCGGTCTTGATTTTGCCGAGCGAAGCCTTGGGTCCGTACTGACCTACTATTGCAGGGGCAACCGTAGCCACTACTTTATCGCCCTTCTTGATGGCCTGAATGAGCTGGAAAATCTGAGATTTATCCGCAATCGCGCCGAAGGGGCATGCCGACATACACTGACCGCAGCCTACGCAGGCGTCGTTGTCAATGTGCGCTCTGCCGTATTCGTCGGAGGAAATCGCCTTTATGCCGCACGCCGTAGCGCAGGGGCGGATCTTATGTGAAATAGCGTCGTAGGGGCAGGAGGCTTTACATCTGCCGCACTTGATGCACTTGCTCTGGTCGATAAAGGACTTGCCGTCGACGATAGAGATTGCACCCTTGGGACAGTTCTTAATGCAGTGATGAGCTACGCAGTTGCGGCACATATTGGTGACTTCGTATTCGTTATCGGGACACTTGTCGCAAGCGGAAGGGATTACCTGCATAAGAGGGGGTTCGTAATATTTATCCGAAATACTGCTCTCCTTTACGCCCTCGGTGATATGTACGGGTTTGTTTGCCGGACGGAGAGAAAGCCCCATTGCTAGGCGGACGCGTTCAGCTGCAATCTGACGTTCGCGGTAAATACTCTCGCGGTATTTGGGTTCTTCGTCGGGAGTGATCTTGTAGGGTATCGCTTCGATATCGTTGGCTATATCGGTCGATTCGTAAGCTACTTTTGCCACTTCAGCAAAAACCTGCTTTCTTAATTCGGTTACAACGCTCTGACTTTTCATAGAGTACACCTCTGAATTTTTTATCGTTAAAATTATATCATAATAAATTTGCGGTTTCAACCCGTTTAACGGTTTTAATTTGCAAAATAAGTAAAAAATTACACACAATTTACACTCGCAACCCGATTATCCTGAGTTTTAGCGGAATAAATTATTTTAAGCGTAACAATCCCTATCGCTAATCGTTCTGAGCGAAAAATTCTTAAGCGTTCCGCTTATCCGAAACTCTACCGGGTTATCCGCGTTCAGTCCGCATATTTTGCAGATGCGCAGCCGTTTTCCGAAACGCGTCCTGATTATCCTAAACGCATCCCGGAATCAACCATAAAAGTAAAACGGAGCGCGTATTGTCTACGCGCTCCGTTGAATAGATTTATATTAATTATTCTTCGTCCTTTTTGTCTTCTTTTTTGCCTTCATTTTCTTTCGCGCCCTCAGCCGAAACGCCGTCGCGCTCTTTAAGATATTTAGGCACATCTATAATACAGATAACGACACATACTGCAACAAAACCGAGAATTGCGCCGATAAGAGCGGCAAGGATAATATTGAGTCCGCCTTCAGCCACAATTTTGTTGGTTCTGATTCTCACGTACGCCTCTTCGTCGTACACGTTCATTCTGACGGTCTTGAAAATCTTGGTCTGTTCCTGCAACTGGGTGTAATAGGTATCAAGCTTAGCGTTGAAAGCAGCCTCTTTTTCGCTGTCGATATTCTCGATTGCGGCAAGGTTCTTATCTATTTCAGCAAGTTGAACGTCGATTTTATTTATCTCTGAGGTAAGCTCGATAATGCGGTTGTTGTACGATTCAAGCTCTATGATTATAGTGGTAACCGAGCCGCCCGAGCTGACTATGCTGTTGTAAAGCGCGTCGCGCTCCGTGGTAAGCTGGTTTTTCTCAGTTACAAGATAGCCTCTCTCGGTGTTTAAAACAGTCTTCTGATTGTTTGCAATCGAGATATAGCGTTCAGCGTCGTACTGATAGCGCTCTGCGGAAAGCTCACTCTTGAGTTCGGAGAGCTGGACGTCGTTAAGCACCATCGCACAGATTGACCTGTACTGTGCAAGAGTTTCGGTAGTTATCGCGCCGAGGGAATTTACGTACGATACGTTATAGTCCGAATTAGTAGCGCCGATAAGACTGTCGTACATTCCAAGGAGATAATTTCTCTGTGCCGTGAGATAGTCTATCTTGCCCTCGTAATCTACGTAGTACTCATTCTCGTAGTAGCGGAGATTGGCGTCGTAAGTGAGATTTTCCAAAGACGTCTTTGTATAATTAATGGGATAATTTGCAATCGCCTTTAAAAGCACAGCCGCCTGATCCGCATCCTTGAAATACTTCGTTGATACGGAAACGGTTATATATTCGTCAGCCTGAATATTCTTGCTTTCGTCTGCGGCTATAGTAACCCTTTCGATAGAGATACCGTCGTTAGCTACCATCTTTGATATATCCACCGAGTCAAGTTCTCCGTTGGAGTTCTGCTGAATATCCAACAGCACGTCCTCGGAAACAAGGTCGTACATCCTGTAGGTAGTACCGTCGGGATAAGTTCCGCTGCTCATACCGGGGAAATACATATTATAGCTGAGCTTGTACTCCTGACTATTGTGATTGTACCATAACTGTACGACAAGTACGAATACGAGCATAAACGCGGCGGTCACGCCGACTACCCACCAGACCTTCTTAAAAATCACTTTAATAATTTCGCCGATGGAGATGCTCTTTTCTTCCATTTCTTCCATAAAACACCTGCTAGTTTCTTTTGGTTATCGACTTGATTATACCTTATTAAACCTTATAAGTCAACATTTTATCGGTTAAATTGTCGCTTTTCGCAATCTCAGAAATTGCCAGCACCACTCAAAGGTCCGCCAAAATCCCGTCCAGCTCGCGGGTACGGTTAACGGGGAATGGCGCGGTCTGTTTGGTAACGACTTCCACTCTTTCCACCTTGCCCGTGCGCGGAACGCCTCGCGCGCCGTGAGGCGCGCGGACGACGTCGCCGACCTTTATCTGAGCAAACGGGCTTATATACCACGCCTTGTCTCCGTTATCAAACTCAACGAAGGCGTATATCAATTTATCGTATTCGGTGATTACTCCGCCGCTTAATGAATGTATCATATCAGTATTGTTCCGAAAACATAATTTCTATCAAATCAACCGAAATTCAGTATCATATAGCAAAGACTGATTTCGCTGTTGGTACCCCTTACGATGGTATAGCTTACGCCTGCCTTAAATTGAACTTCGACCAGATGATAATAGCCGTATTCGTCACTATGCAGGGTTTCCGCTGTTCCGCCGTATACCTCGTCGCCTATCTTTATAGTCGTATCCGTCTTGTCCAGATAGTCGTAATAACAAACCGTAGCCGTGCAGTCCTTGGCGGGCGTGAATATTACCGAACCTGTGCTGTTGAGTTTTACAGAATTGGAATAAGCGGTTCCGTTATAGCTGAATTCCTTCATCTTGGGCACGTCGGTCGCAACTATTGTACAGCCGTAGAGCGAAGTAGTAAGTTCGCCGTCAACCAGACATTTTGCGCCGTCGCTGAAGATTACGACCGAGGTTCCCGTAACAGACTCGTCGCCACCGGGCGTCTCCGCGCCACTATCCCCTGAGGAGATGTAGTTGACGCGTTTCTGCACGCCGGCAAGCATAGGAACCTGCGTCTTCACCTGCTCTGCGGTGAGCATATTCGTGACCTTAGTGCATTTGTTTACGCTGTCGTAATAGAACACGCCAGGATCGGTATCGAAATCCTGAGAGAAGATATTGTCGTTATTAACCTTTAAAGTTCTGTCGGTAGTTATATACAGATAGCTGTTCGACGCAGGGGTCTTGCCCGTGAACGTGCATCCGTATACCTTAGCTGCGCCCCAGAGAGTATGCGATACCTCGTCGTCATCCACGTAGGTGTAGGACTTTATCTCTATGGGATTGTTGGCGTTTTCAAAATAACAATTCTCTATAAACGCATACGCGCCCGCCCTTATGGACATATTGGTGCCCGTAGAATTATAGTAGTAATTGTTATACATATGCATATTCGCCTGTCTCGCAAGCGGGAGACGGCTGGAATTGTTGTTGTAATAGTTGTGGTGGAAGGTCACGCAAGCGGTCGTAACCGAGTCGCTTCCGCCGACCAGACCCGTCTTGTGGTTGTTGTGATGAACGTTATACGAAGTGGTGAGGTAAGCAAGCTGCTTGAAGTCGGTTGCGCCGTCGCCCTCGTGCTTGTCCTGTTCTGCGGTCAGATCCCAGTAGTTTATACCCTCCTCGAAGGTGTTGTGGTGAAGCCACAGGTTCTTGCTCTTGAATCCGCTCATGGTTGTACTGCCCGAACTGCCCTCAAACGAGCATGCGTCCTCGGGATAGTCCTCGAACGTGAGGTTGCGCACCTCTATCGAATTGCAGTCCGACCAGGTTATGCCCCACTGGAAGATTCTTGCATCCTCGCCCACGCCCTCGAGCGTGACGTTTTTCGCGTTCTTTATTGGACAGTTATTCCAGATAGTATCGTATTCTCCGTCCGAATACTTTGCGCGGCTGTCAAGCCCGATGAGTTCGGAATATACCGAAGTATCCAGCGTGTTGTATCCGCCCGCAATGAGGTCTGCCTGATAAGTGTTCTTGTCGGTGGGCAGCTGTTTGCCGTTTATTCCCACAACCACGCTTGCAGGCATTAAGTTATTTCCGTTATATTGTTTATCCGCGTTATAATCTATCTTATTCCACGTCGCCGCGCCGACAGTGCCTATTACGCGCACGACCAGCGGCTTAGTGCTCTTCGAAGCGTTCGAAAGAATATTTACTATGCCCGTATAAGTGCCCGAACCCAGGGTTGCCGTAACCGTGTTTTTGGTCTCCTCGGATACGTAAACCACTATCGCGTCGCTCTTCAGGGTTCCGTCGTCGTTATACGCTCCCACGCCTTCGGTATAGTTGAAATGCGCGTATCCCGAACGGTCGTAAGCGGTTATTGCAACCGAAGAAACTTTTGATACTCCGCCCGAACCGTCGGTCACCTTAAAGTCGTAGCTTGCCCCGCCTTTAAGGCCTATAATATCCGCACGCGCAGTCGCGCCGTCCTTCTGTCTTATAAGCTGATAATCCAGCGTGGTATAGGTACTTTCAGTGGAGAGCTTGTACTGCACTGTCGCCTGCGACGCGCTTGAATCCGTCCATTCCAGAGCCGCGCTCTCGTCGCCCGCGTAAACGTAGGTAATCTTGCCGTAGTTCTCCGCGCCTTCGTCCGTCTGCTCTTCCGTCCACTTGGCGTAGAGAGTTTTATTGCTGCTGACAGCAATTGCAAAATCGAACTTCTGCGTACACTCCGCATCCTCGTACCAACCGTCGAAGATAAATCCCTCCGCCGTAGGTTCGGTCGGTTCAACTGCCTTGCCGTCAACCGTCTGTGCGGTAGTGTCCGCTCCCTTGCCGTTCAGATTGAACGTAATTGTATGCTCCGTAACCGTGGGAGTTTCGGATTGATTCTGCTTTGCCGTCCACTTTGCATAGATTGTGGTTTCCGCCGTGAGTACGGTGTTAAAATCAAACGCCGCAGTGCAAGCCGCGTCCGTATACCAGCCGCCGAAATCGTAGTTTTCGTCGGTGGGATCGGTGGGTTTAGCAACTTTTCCGTCAACCGTCTGTGCGTCGGCTATCGCCGTGCCGTGTCCGTTGAGATTGAAGTGCACGGTGTATTCGGTTGCTGGTGTAGGCTCGGAAGCCTTTGCCGTCCACTTTGCATAGATTGTGGTTTCCGCCGTGAGTACGGTGTTAAAA
>JBJEUX010000018.1:0-10341 GCA_051884055.1 Candidatus Coproplasma sp. | reverse complement strand
CTTTTCCGTCAACCGTCTGTGCGTCGGCTATCGCCGTGCCGTGTCCGTTGAGATTAAAGTGCACGGTGTACTCGGTTGCAGGTTCGGGTTCAACGGGCTTTGCCGTCCACTTTGCATAGAGTATTGTTTCCGCCGTGAGTGCGGTGTTAAAGTCAAACACTGTCGTGCAAACCGCGTCCGTATACCAGCCGCCGAAGTCGTAGTTTTCGTCCGTGGGATCGGTGGGCTTTGAAACCTTTCCGTCAACCGTCTGAGCATCGGCTATTGCCACGCCGTGTCCGTTGAGATTGAAGTGAACCGTATATTCGGTCTTAGGCTGTTCAGGCTCGCCAAGTGCGGGAGTCTCAGCATAGAACACGAAAACTTCACCGTCGAGAGTGATAGTATACTTACCCACGCCGCCCTTAGTTGCGGTTGCCGTATTTTCCGTGATTGAATAGCGGCTGTCGGTTAAAACGGGCAACGTCTTTGTTTCGACGTAGCCGTCTCCCGAAGTGCACGTTCTGCTTGCAGTGCCTGTGGTCGTAGCCGTAGGCGTGGAAGTCAAAGACCATCCGTCGAACACGTGTATTTCGTGTGCAGGCGGAGTCTGATTATTCTCTGTGCAGGCTGTCAACGCTGCCGAAACGGAAACGATTGAGAGCGCCGCAATCAGACAAATTAACGCTTTATTTCTTTTCATTGTTCCCCCCAGATTATGCAAAGCTTACGCTTTCGCACTTTACGACATTATATTAACACAGATAAATTTAAATTGCAACGGGTATTGGCAAATTGCCGCCGTATCCCTGCCCTTGCCTCATACACCCCTGCGACGGCAAAAATAATAAAGAAGGACAACCGACGTTGTCCTTCAGTTACCGAATAATTAAAAAAATTTAAAACGCTTAACGCGTCGAGGCAATCAGAGCAGACCCACGATGCTTATAAACTGGAAGATTGTTCCCAAAAGCACGAACAGGTGCCATACGCAATGCATATACTTTTTCTTTTTGCCGAGCGCAAAGAATATTATGCCGACGGTGTAGGCTATGCCGCCTGCCAGCAGCCACATAAAGCAGGGGAAAGACACTGTGCTCAATAGCAGGGGAATTGCAGGAATAATCATCCAGCCCATAACAACGTAGCTTATCTGGCTGAGAATTTTAACCGCCTTCCAGTGCATATTTACGGCGTTAAAGGTTATGCCGAGTACCGCAAGTCCCCATTCGACGACGAGTATCACCGTGCCCATAGTCGTACCCCAGAGAGGCAACAGACAAAAGGGCGTATAGCAACCTGCAATCAGCAGAAAAATCGTGCAGTGGTCGAAAATGCGGAAAACCCTCTTTGCTCTGCCCTGAGGCAAAAAGTGATACAGAGCGCTCATCGTATAGAGCGTAATCACCGAGAAAGAGTATACAGCCACCGCGGCAAACTTGTTTGCAGTGGGATTAAACGATGCGATAACGAACGCTATCACGGCAAAAATAACGCCTAAGCCGCCGCCCACGATATGTGAGACGGCATTGAAGATTTCTTCGCCCTTGCCGTAAACGGGCTGAGCCTTCTTTACGTTGTTGAGATTAGATTTCAAGCAGATAGAATCGGTCATATATTCACCTCGCAAATTTTGTGTTCAAAAGTTTTCAGCGCCTTGCCGCGCTATCAGGGACTTTATTCCGCCGACGCTTTCAACCGCTTTCACTTGAGCCGCGCCATCGGAAACATTCGCCGCAACGCGTTGCCGGAGTTTCAAAGGTTTTCCTTGAGCCGCACGCCTGCATGCTTTCAATGGCTACGCCGTCCGCCGATTAAGACGGCAACTAAAGCGCCGTAAGATTGCCCCGTCGGGAGCCTCTGTGATTACAGTATAGACGTAAACTGCCCAAAATACTACCTACTCTTAAATATTTTACTCTCCTGTTTTTATAGCTTATTCTATCGCACGCACGCGCCTGTCTACTTAAAATTCCGCCTCTCTACTACCGAAAAGCGCAACTCTACCGTCGGTAGAGTTGCGCCTGTTTGCACACTGATTACGGCTAAAAACCGTTAATTTTTTGAAAGTTTGCCGTTTTTATAACAGCGCCGCCTTTATTGAGCCTACAAAATTCATTAAACCTACAAAATTCATTCAGCATATAAAAGCGACGTCGTCTTAGTCTGTCTTACAACAGCGCCATCTTCATCGGCACCGCGTCATTGGTCTGCTTAAAGCCCAACTTCTCGTAAAAGCCCGTCTTGTCCGTATACGCAGACAGGACTATGCTTACGTAATCTTTATAATGCTCCTTGGTAAGCTCCATTAAGGTCCTGCCGATATTCGCCCCCTGATATTCGGGGTTCACCAAAAGATAATGAACGTACGCCGTCATAATTCCGTCGTCCATTGCGCTCATCAAACCGACAAGTTTTTCTCCGTCCCAGGCTGAAATTACCGTTTTGTAATTTTTCATAGCCTCTACAAGTTTTTCGGGATATTTTCCCGACTCCCATCCGACCGAGCAGAACAATTCTTCCAGATCTCCGCAATTAAATTCGTGACCGTACGAGTATTCTATCTGCATAATTACCTCCGAATATTTTCTACCGAATAATTATACTTTATCTGCCGCCGAAAAGCAACCCTCTTTATTACATAACGGAGCAGCGCACCTGAAAAACCTGCCGTCTGACGAATACACCTCGCTGACGAATACACCTCGGAATATGGCGTTTTGAACGGGGAAAGGGCAAAATTATGCGCAATTTTACATTTTTTTGCATCTGAATATAAAGTTAATTGACAAATCTGCCCGATAGTGATATTATACGACCATACAATTTAAGCAAGCTATTTGAAGATTGCAGAAGTTACTCTATCTTACGACTGTGATTGGATAGCACTCCGGAGAACCTCATTAAATTGAGTGCCGAAGGGGCAAGGCGGAAACTTTTTCCGTTAATCTCTCAGGCAAAAGGACAGAGCGCGCACTTATATATTATAGGCGGTTAGTTTTTAACGGAGTGTAAATCACTCCGTTTTTTATTTTTCGAAATTATTTTTTATTTTCTTTGAGAGGTTATAATGGATAAAGTTTTAGAGGTTATCGAAAAGGTCAACTCCTTTATCAACGGCATCGTATGGGGCTGGCCCATGGTTATTTTGATACTCGGCACGGGTATTCTGCTGACTATCCGCACTAAATTCGTGCAGGTGCGGAAGTTTAAAACCTCGATAGGACAGACTCTCGGCGCAACGTTCAAAAGCGCCGGAAAGAAAAAGGGCGACAGAAAAGAGCGCTCCATATCCCCGTTCGAAGCGTTTGCCACAGCCATTTCCGGCACGGTTGGCACGGGCAACATAATAGGCGTTACCTCCGCAATTATGACGGGCGGTCCCGGAGCGGTGTTCTGGATGTGGATTTCGGCGTTCTTCGGTATGGTCACCAACTTTTCCGAAAACGTTCTGGGCATGTACTTCCGTAAGCGTTCGCCCAACGGCGAATTTGCAGGCGGCGCGATGTACTACCTGAGCGAGGGCTTACCCATGCAGGCAAAGAGCGACAAGGGCAAAAAGGTTTTGGGAATAACCGGCGCGATACTCGGCTTTATGGCGGCGCTGTTCTGCGCGCTGGCGGCGATAGGAATGGGCGGCACTCAGACCAACAAAATTGCGGGAACCATAACGGGCGCGTTGCCCGATGCAAACGCGCAGATCGTCAGCCTCGTAGTGGGCATAGTGCTCGCCGCGGTGCTTGCACTCATAATAATAGGCGGCGTAAAGCGCATCGGCAAGGCGTGCTCCATACTCGTTCCCTTTATGTCCTTGACGTTCATAATTATGGCGCTCATAATAATCTTTGCCAATATAACTATGATAGGCAGTGCGTTCGCGCTGATATTTACCAATATATTCTCGTTTGAAGCGGCTGTGGGCGGCGTGGCAGGCTTTACGTTCGCTCAGATTATTCAAAAAGGTCTGGCGCGCGGAATATTCTCCAACGAGGCAGGTCTGGGTTCGTCCGTAATCGCGCACAGCGCGTCTCAGGCAAGAGAACCGATGAAGCAGGGCTTCTGGGGAATTTTCGAAGTGTTCTTCGATACCTTTATCATCTGTACGCTCACCGCGCTCCTGATTCTGGTTTCGTTCGGCAACGATATGGAAGTGCTGTACTCCAGCGGACTGGTCGACACGCAGGTATCCATGCTGGCGTTCACTAAACAGTTCGGCACGTTCGGCACGATAGTTTACTCGGTCATCATTCCCCTGTTCGGTCTTACGACCATTATCGCGTGGTCGTACTACGGCGAAAAGGCTGTGGAATACCTCTTCCGCAACACGGGCGAAAAGGGCAAAAAGATTTCCGTTATGGTATTTAAAATAATCTACGTTCTGCTCGTGGTCGTAGCGGCGGTCATAAACGGCGAGCTTGCCTGGGCTATTTCGGACACTTTCAACGGCTTAATGGCTCTGCCCAACCTTATCGGACTCGTCATTATGAGCGGACTCGTGGTAAAGATAAGCAAGAACTACTTCCAGCGCAAGAAGGGCGAGGACGCGGAGCCCATGCTTTCGGCATACCCCGAGCAGAACGCTCAGTTTATTATCGACGAAGCCAAAAGTTTAAAAGATAGCGAAGAAAACGATAAGTAAAAAAACAGATAATTGATAACGGCGTGCAAAGTATAGCTTTGCACGCCGTTATTAATTATTCCTAAAAGATGCGCTGCCTTTATCCCCGAAAAACCTTTGGCTTACGCAATTAATTCCATCATAATATGCGGAATTCCGTCCTCCAAAAATTCCCCCGAGCATTGTTTAAAGCCCTCGCGCTCGTAATACCCCTTTGCATAGCATTGCGCGGCGATGACGATTTTTTGGGGATTGTAAATTTCCTTAACCCGCGCTATTGCGGACTTTAAAATTTTGCCGCCCCAGCCCTTGCCGTGCTCGATTGAAAGTACTCTGCCGATTTTAACCACGCCTTCCTCCACGATAAACGCGCGGCAACACGCCAGCACCCTGCCGTCCTCCTCGTAGAACATATGCAGACTGTAATAGTCCTTGTCGTCCATATCGAGATACGGGCAGTTCTGCTCCACAACGAAAATCGCAGACCTAGCCTTTAACAGCTCGTACAGTTCCTTTACCGTCAGCTCGTCGAAATATTTGCAGACAAAATTCAAATCAGTCCCCCCCCTTCTTTATTTTCAGACGGAAATTTTAAGTCCCTTTACTTTTCAAACAGTTGACCGGGAAGCTTAAGCTTTTGCCTGGGCGGAAACTGCCTGTCGAATTCCCCGACGGCGTCCGCGTCCGCTTCGTATCCCGACGGAGTCGCGTATTCGCCGCTCACGCCGTCCAGATATCCCTTAATCAATTCCTTGCACAGAAAGAACGACGCGTCCTCGCCCTCGGGCAAGCCGTGATAGCGTATGCCGAATTCGCTCGCGCATACAAATCCGCTCTTGCCGTAGAAATCTATGTTCCCTTCCAGACACACGGCTCCGCAACCCGACTCCTTTGCTCTTTCAAGGCTGTAGTCAAGCAGAATCTTGCCGTAGCCGCGGCGCTCAAGCGCGGGCGCTATGCAGATGGGTCCCATCGTCATTACGGGAATATCCCTGCCGTCGTCCGACTTTACGACCGCGCGCACAAACGCATTCTGACCGATGAGCTCCCCGTCTTTTTCCATTACCAAGTCCAGCTCGCGCACGAACGCACTGTCGCTGCGGAGCTTATTTAACACGTAATGCTCCGTACACCCGGGACGGTATACGTTCCAGAAGCTCTCCCTGACCAGATTTTCAACCTGTCTGTACTCTTCCTCTCTCTCCAATCTGATTATAATATTTTCTTTGTTCATAATCTCCCCCTCTTATTTAACTTTTCAAACGGTTAATTCATTTTTTTGCGCCTTTACGTACGATAAATTTAATTTCCGCCGCTTTTGCAGAAATCTACTTGTGGCTGTAAATTCCCCGCCTGCAAAGCGCGTAAGATTGCCCTTATCTGAAAGTATTATAGTACAGTTTTAAGCTTTTTTCAACCGTTTACCGCATACGCTTGTCGACTTGTCGGTATTTACCGCATTTTAGCCCTTAATCCGTTTTAATTAGTCTCAATCTGCCCCTGCTCCGCGCTTTAATGTACCCTTATTCCGTTTCTGTAAGTCATTTTGCCCCTTACCCGTATTTAATTTTACCGCTGACTCCGTTTCCGTAAGTCTTTTATGCCCCTTACCCGTATTTTATTTTACTCCTCAATCCGTTTCAGTCAATTAATTTGCCACTGACTATTGTGCGGTTCGCCTGAGACTGTTTATTTTTTAATCCGATGCGATTATAATATAAGCGTAACGAAAGTCAATTATTTTAATTCCGTGCATTAAAACAGGCTGCGCGCTGAAACACGGTCTGAATAGATAAAAACAGGTTAGTGTGCGACACAGCCCAAAAAAATAAAAACAGGCTGGCGCGGCAGCACAACCTGAAAGATAAATACAGGCAAGTGTTACAACGCCGCCTGAAAAATAAATAACAGGCTGACGATACAACGCCGCCTGAAAAGATAAGGAGTAAAATACCATGAGGAATTACGACAGAGTTACCCCTCGCAAGCCCGAGGGGATTGAAAAGAGAAAGGCTTATATTGTCGGCGGAGGAATAGCAGGACTTTCGGCTGCGGCGTTTTTGGTAAGAGACGCGCATATGCCCGGCGAGAATATTACGGTCTACGACCAGCTGCCCGTATTCGGCGGCTCTATGGACGGCTGCGGAAACGCCGAAAGCGGCTACATATCCCGCGGCGAAAGAGAGCTTGAACCCTATATGGAATGTCTGTGGGATCTGTTCGGCTCTATCCCCTCTCTCGAGGAGGAGGGCAGAACGGTCTTAGACGAGACGAGGGAGAGCAACGCAAACCTTGAGATATGCCCCAAGCACCGCCTTTGGGAAGTGGGCTTTACCGAGCACGACGAAAGCGCGCCTGCAATGGGCGTAAACAAACAGGACCAGCAGCAGATGATAAAAATGGCTGTGACGCCCGAAGAGGAGCTTGAGGATATAACCATCGAACAGTGGTTCTCAAAGGACTTTTTCAAGAGCACGCTGTGGTATTACTGGGCGTCCATGCTCGCATTCAAGCCCTATCATTCGCTGATAGAGATGAAGAGATACACCGTGCGCTTTATGCACTCCATAGACGGCATAGAGCACCTTAAGGGAATTCTCCGCACCAAGCACGACCAGTACAACTCGCTCATTAAGCCTTTAATCTGCTACCTTGAAGACAGAGGCGTGAACTTTGTTTCAAACACCACGGTCAGCGATATGGATATTAATATCGAAGGTAACAAAAAGACGGTGACCGCCCTCGTCCTTTCGTATGAAGGAATTCAGTACAGGCAGAAGGTGAACGAAAACGACGTAGTTTACTTCACCAACGGCTCTATGACGCAGAATTCGTCACTGGGCAGCAACACCACCGCGCCCGTCGTAAACAGAAACCTTGAAAAGAGGGGCTGCTTTACCCTTTGGGAAAAGCTTGCTAAAAAGTCCGACGTGTTCGGCAGGCCCGAAAAATTCGTCTCGACCATCGACAAATCGACCTTCGTGTCCTGCTCGGTGACGATAAGAAATTATCCTGAATTATTAAAACATCTCGAAAACAAAACGGGCTGCGTCGCAGGCGAAGCGGGCGGCGTAACCTTTGTGAATCACCCCTGGTTTATATCGTACAATCTTCCCCCTCAACCCGTATTCGTAGGTCAGCCCGACGACGTAGATTTCATCTGGTTCTACGGACTCTACCCCGAAAACGAAGGGCTTGTAGTTAAAAAGAAGATGGCGGACTGCACGGGCGAAGAGCTTTTAAAGGAGTTCTGCCACTGCATCGGCTTAGACGGTGAGTACGAGGAGATAAGAGCTCACGTAACCGCTATCCCCGCGGTTATGCCCTACATAACCAGTCAGTTTATGCCCCGAGGGCTCAAGGACCGCCCTGAAATTATACCCGACGGCTGCACAAACCTTGCGTTCATCGGTCAGTTCGTCGAGCTCGAGGGCGACGTGGTATTCACGGTAGAAACCTCGGTAAGAACGGCAATGACGGCGGTATACCGCACAATGCATCTGGACAAGCCCATAACTCCGCTCTATAAAGGGCATTACGACGTAAGAATATGCGTAACCTGCTTAAAGAAGCTGTTGGGCAAGGACAAGATAGAGCTCTCCGACCTGCCCGAAATCAACTTCCTGCACATAAAGCGCGATATGCAGAAGCTGTTGGACGCGATAAACGCACTTCCCAACGCCACTCCCACCTACTATCCCGAACGCGAGGAGAATAAGTGAGAAAAAACTGAACGATAAGGAGAATTATTAATGAAAGTATACGATTTAAAGTACAATGCAAAGGCGCCCGAAGGAATTGAAAAGAGAAAGGCGTATATCATAGGCGGAGGCATTGCGGGTCTTTCCGCGGCAATTCACCTTGTAGACGAAATCCATATGCCCGGCGAGAATATAACTGTATTCGAGGCGAGCAAGGATATAGGCGGCTCTATGGACGGCTGCGGAAACGCAAAGACCGGCTATTTGTGCCGCGGCGAAAGAGAGCTGGAGCCCAATATGGAGTGTCTTTGGAACATCTGTTCGAAGATACCCTCCCTTCGCAACAAGGGCAGAACGGTTTTGGACGACGTATGGGACTATAACTACGCTCATCCCCTGCACGACGAGCTGAGGCTGGTGGTAAAGGGCAAATCAATACCCTGCCACGACTTCACGATGGACGAAAAGTGCAGCGAGGCTATGCTTAAAATTCTCTTTTGCGACGAAAAAGAACTTGAAGGAAAGTCCATTGCAGACGTATTCCCCGAGAGCTTTTTCCATACGAATCTGTGGCTGACCTTCCACAATATGCTTGCGTTCAAGACCTATCACAGCGCAATAGAGGCAAAGCGGTATTTCCGCCGCTTTACCCACTTTATGCCCGAAAGCGACTATCTGCACGGCATATTGCATACCGATATGAACGAGTACGACGCAATCATACTGCCCATCATAAAATGGCTGGAAGGCAAGGGAGTTAAGTTCCGCAAGGGCGTAAAAGTTACGGAAATTCTTCTCACCGACGACAATAACACGGTCAAGGGACTGTGCTACTGTACGGGGAAGGGCGAAAGCACTCTGTTAATCGAACCGAGCGATATGGTATTCTTTACCAACGGAAGTATGAGTCAGAATTCTGCGTTCGGCGACAACAAGACAGTTGCGCCGACCAACAGAGACGTGAAAGACCGCGGAGTTTTCACCGTGTGGGAGAAGCTCGCTGCACGGGATAAAAAATTCGGAAAACCCGAAAAGTTTATTTCGGACATAGACAAGACAAAGTGGATTTCGTTCTTCCCCACCATTACCGACTGCCCTGAATTTTACGACAGAATAGAAAAGCTTTCGGGCGTGCCCATCGGCACGAACGGAATAATATCCTTCCCCGAATCGAACTGGGACATATCCTATCTTGCGTACCACGCGCCCTACTTCCCCGACCAGCCCGAAAACGTGCAGGTCGGCTGGGGGTACGGGCTGTGGGGCGAGCGCGAAGGCAACTATATCAAAAAGCCCATGTGCGAGTGTACGGGCGAGGAGATTTTAACCGAAATGCTCTACCACTTCGACATGCTCGACTTAAAGGATAAGCTGCTGTCGCACACGTACGTTTCCACCTGTATGATGCCGTACATAACCTCGCAATTCATGCCGAGGGAGATTGCGGACAGACCCAAAGTCGTGCCCGACGGCTGCACCAACCTTGCGTTCATAGGTCAGTACGTGGAGACTCCCGAGGACGCCGTGTTCACCGTGGAGACCTCCTGCCGTACGGGCATGTACGCCGCCTACGCGCTTTCGGGCGTGGAGAAAAAGCCGCTGGAAGTCGCGCCCACCTTCTACGACGTACGCTACATCATAGGACAGCTGAAAAAGATACTTAATACACCCGTAATGCCGGGAATATGGGCTATGCCGTTTATTAATTGCTGTAGCCCGCAAGGAGATAACGTATATAGGAAACTCTGCTTATCTTTCCGTTAAAAGCAGGGTTTGCTAAACCTATATAAAATTAAAATGATAAGGAGATTTGAACGAACAAGAATTAAATAACATTTTACAGACGATAAGGGCACTGCCAGACGGTAACGACGAAATGGCAAGGGCTGTACTCAAAGCGGCGGTAGATTCCGTTACGCTTGAGACCTTGCAAAGGTTGATACCTACGGCAAAGGCGACAACCAATGAAAAGGTTGTCGAGGATAGGACTAAGGGCGAAGGTTCAACAGGTAGCCTTAAATTTACTAAAAAGGAGATTGACTC
>JBJEUX010000017.1:0-40081 GCA_051884055.1 Candidatus Coproplasma sp. | reverse complement strand
AAAAAACGGTATAGAGCAGTTCCTTTACTGTTCTATACCATTGTAAAACTTTACGGCTATTCAGCCGCTATTAAAAAATGCGCGTATTTTCTTGCAAAATCAACCGCTCTAATATATAATATTCGTATGGCAGTATACATTTCGCACAGCGCCGAGCAGACGAAGGCGTTCGCAACTGAATATGCCCGCAGCTTAAAGGGCGGGGACGTCGTGCTTTTAGAAGGTGATATGGGCGCCGGCAAGACGGTCTTTGCCAAGGGCGTGGCGCAGGGTCTGGGCATCGACGAAGAGGTGACAAGCCCCACGTATGCCTATATGAACGACTACTCCGGCAAGCTGTATCATTACGACTGCTACCGACTGACCTGCGGAGCGCAGGCTGAGGCTCTGGGACTTTGCGATTACTTTTACGGCGACGGCGTTTGCCTTATAGAATGGTCGCAGAACATTGCCGACGTTCTGCCGCAAAACTGTAAAAGGGTTAAGATAAATAAAATTTCCGATAGCGACAGGGAGATTATCTATGAGTAATTTTCTTGCGATAGACACGTCCTCCCGTCATCTTACGGTCGTAGCCGTAAAGGACGGCGTAGTAATTAAAAAATATTTGCCCGACTGCGCGCTCAACCATTCGGTAAAACTTATGGACGAGGTGGACTCGGCGCTGAAAGAGGCGCACCTATCCCCCGACGAATGCGATTTTTTTGCCGCGGTTACGGGCCCCGGGTCGTTTACGGGGATAAGAATAGGAATTTCCGCCGTAAAGGGCTTTGCCCTTGCCACGGGCGCAAAGACGCTGGGTGTAACCGCTTTCGATATGCTTGCGTATAATGTAAACGGCGACAAAAGTTTTCTTGCGGTTATAGACGCGGCGCACGGATACTTTTACTGTTGCGGATACAACGCCGACAAAACCGTGTTTTTACAGCCCTGCTACCTTTCGCGGGAGGCGGCACAAGATTACGGCTTGCCCTTCTTCGGGTTCGAAGAGCTCGATCTGCCTTCGTACACAAAGCTCGATGCGGGCGACTGTCTGTATGGCGCGGTGAAGGCGCTGGAGGGCAACTTGTCCGACGATATCTACGCGCTGTACGTCAGAAAATCTCAGGCGGAGGAGGGGCGCAAATGACGGTTCGCGAATGGCGTTTTGCGGACATTCTGCCCGTATCTCATCTTGAAGAGGAGTGCTTTGCCACCGACAGGTGGAGCTACCGCACGTTTTCTTCCTGTTTTGAAAACCCGTCTTTTTACGGAGTGGTCGCCGAGGAAAACGGCGAGATTATCGGCTTTGGAGGAATAACCGTTGCCGCCGACAGCTGCGACCTTGAAAATATATTCGTCTCCGAACCCTACCGCCGTTGCGGCACGGGCGCGGCTGTGCTTAAAAATCTTTTTGACGCAGCAAGTCAGAGGGGCGCGGAGAAGATGTTTTTAGAAGTGCGCGTCTCCAACAGCGCGGCAATGGCTATGTATTTAAAGCTCGGCTTTTGCGGCTCCTACGCGCGCACGCGCTATTACTCGGACGGCGAGGACTGTCTGGTAATGATTAAAGAGCTTTAAAGGACGGATAATATTTTATTAAACGGCAAATTCGTCAGCGTATCAACCAAGGGCGAGGGCAAGGAGATACTTCTTCTTCACGGGTATCTCTCCTGCAAAGAGAGCTTTTATTATCAGAGCGGATTTTTCGCCGATAACGGCTTTAAGGTCGTCGCGCCGGATATGCCATCGTTCGGCGCTTCCGCGCGGATTGACCGCGCGTGGTCGGTGGACGACTACGCTCAATGGCTTTTTGACTTTGTCAGGGCGCAAAAACTCGATTGCCCCCATATTATAGCCCATTCATTCGGGGCGAGGGTGGCTTTTAAGGCGCTCAGTGGGCGCAATTTTGCCGACAGGCTGATAATTACGGGCGGCGCAGGGCTGGTTAAGCCGCATTCCCCCGCATATATGCGCAAAGTAAGGCGGTACAGGGCGGTAAAAAAGTTCTTTCCGCGGTTCGCCGAAAGGCACTTCGGAAGCGAGGAATACCGCTCGCTCAGCCCCGTCATGCGCGAGAGCTATAAAAAGATAGTAAACGAGGACTTGCGCGACTGCGCGAGCTCGATTGAAAATAAAACCCTTTTAATCTACGGCGAAAGCGATAAGGTTACGCCCAAGGAAGAGGAGGGTAAAATTTTTAACAGTTTAATAAAGGACAGCAGGCTTGAAGTAATTTGCGGCGGACACTTCTGTTTTTCGGAAAATCCCCAAAGCTTCAACAGTTTATGCCTCGCTTTCCTTACGGAGAAATAAATGGGAATTTTCGTATCACCTGCAAAGACCGCAGAATGTGTGGTTATCGCCGTGCTATTCGCCGTGGCAATGCTATTAACTTGCGCAAAGCCGCTTGGAATTTTACAGTCCTGCGGATACTCTGGCAAAAAACTTATGCGGTGGGCTAAAAAGAAGAACAACCTCACCTTTGAAAGATACTGCCTGTTGGCGCTCTGCTGTGCGCTCTGCACAGCCGTAATTTCGCTCTGCTTTTCGTTCGCGGGCGAATGGGCGGCTGTAATCGGACTTGCCGCGTACGTAATTTTCTACGCGTTGTACATAGTTGCCGACAGCAGACTCACCCTGCGCAGTCCCGCAACGCTCACCCCTCGCTTTATGCGCCTTATGGCGGTGGTGTGGCTGGTATGCGCAATCGCGGCATACATTATAGTCACCCTTCTTAACTTTGCCGACTATTGCTGGGGAAACGCGGTGTTTACCACGTTAAGGTACCTTCCTCTGTGCATACTGCCCGTCCTTTCGCTTCCCCTCGTGTGCCTTGCAAACCTGATTTCCAAGCTGTACGAAACGCCCAGAAACAGGTCGTATATCAAAAAGGCAAAGGCTAAGCTGGCAGGCTCGGATATAAAGATTATCGGCATTACGGGCAGCTACGGCAAGACGAGCGCGAAGAACATTTTAACTGCTATGCTCTCGCAGAAGTACCGCGTTCTGTCCACGCCCCGTTCGCACAACACGCCCCTCGGCGTGTCGCTTACGGTAAACGACAACGACCTTGAAAATTACGATATATTGATAGTCGAAATGGGTGCGCGCCACGTGGGCGACGTCGCGGAGCTCTGCGCAATCTGTCCTCCCGACTATTCGGTAATTACGGGCATCTGCCCTCAGCACCTTGAAAGCTTCGGTACGGTTGAAAATATAATTAAGGCAAAGGGCGAAATTCTCACCGCCACCAAAAACTGCACGGTTATCGCGCCCGACTGCTACGAAGATTTTGCCGCTTACGACGTAAATAAGATTAAGGGCGACTGCGTGAAAGATATAGTGGCTACCTGCAAGGGCACGCAGTTCACACTGTGCATCGGCGGCGAAGAGCAGAGGGTCTCAACTAAGCTTCTCGGCGCTCATTCGGCTGAAAATATCGCGCTGTGCGCGGCTTGCGCGGCGCAGCTGGGCGTAAGCTTAACCCAGATATCCAAGGCGGTTGAAGAGCTTGATTTCGTCGAGCACCGCTTACAGCTTATCGAGAGCAACGGCGTGCACATTCTTGACGACGGCTACAATTCCAACGTCAAGGGCGCGGCGGCAGCAGTAGAGGTTCTGAACAGCTTCGAAGGTCGCAGGATAGTCGTTACCCCCGGTCTGGTCGAGCTGGGAGTTCTGGATGAGGACGAAAACCGCGCTCTGGGCGCAAGACTTGTCGGGCTCGATTGGGTGATTTTAGTGGGCGATACGCTGGTCGGATTCGTAAAGGAGGGCTACGTAAGCGCCGGCGGCGATGCATCGAAGCTGATTCTCGTTCCCTCGCTGGTTGCCGCACAGGATAAATTGAAGGATATAATCCAGAAGGGCGACGCTGTGCTGTTTTTAAACGACCTGCCCGATATGTATAACTGATATACGTTTTCACACAAGAAAAACTTAGGCTAAAAAGGCGTAAAACTTTACGCGCGGGAAATACCCAAGTATAAAAAGGCGTAAAACTTTACGCGCAGGAACGCTTAAGTTTAAAAATACTATAACTTTACACATAAGAAACACCTAAGCTGAAAATTCTGGCGGAGGTGTTTTTTTATGCTTAAATACGACGTTCTGGTTATTTTCGGCGGAATATCCAACGAAAACGAAATTTCAATAATCACGGGAACTATGGCGTGCAACGTGCTTAAAAAGGGCGGCAAGAGCGTTCTGCCTGCGTATATCTCGCAGAGCGGAAAGCTCTATGCGGACGAGAGCCTTGCCGACATAAAATCCTTTAAAAACGGCGAGCCTGTCGCGCCCTCGGCGGCTGTGTGCGACGGCGGAGTTATAATTTTCGGCAAGCGCGGAAAAATCAGGCGCAGGGCTCAGGTGCAATGCGCAATAAACTGCTGTCACGGCGGCACGTGCGAGGGCGGAGGCGTGAGCGGACTGCTTGCGGTCAACAACATACCCTGCGCCTCGGCAGGCATTGCGGAGAGCGCGGTGTTTATGGATAAATACCTTACCAAAATAGTGTTGAACGGATTGGGCGTAACCTGCGCTCCGTACGTTTATTTAAGGGATATATCGAGGGCAACCGCGCAAAATATAAGCTTTCCCGCCATCGTCAAGCCGTGTAAGCTCGGTTCCAGCATAGGCGTGGTTAAGGCCGATAATATGCAAGAGCTGCACGCTGCGCTCGAATCCGCCTTCGCGCTGGACGACGGGGTTATAGTCGAGCCGTATTTTTCCGACCGTCGGGAAATCAATTGCGCCGCATATATGGCGGAGGGAAGGGTTGTAACCTCCGGATGTGAAGAGGCTTTTTCGGACGGGGAGCTTTTGAGCTACGACGATAAATATTCGGGCTCGGGCAGAAGGGCGTTCCCGGCAGACCTCGAAAAGGAGCAGTCGGACTCTATCAGGGCGCAGACGGAGTTTATATATTCCTCCCTGAATATGCGCGGAATAGTGCGGTTCGATTACATAATAAGCGGCGGTACGGTCTATCTTTCTGAGGTGAACACCGTTCCTGGTTCGCTCTCGTACTATCTGCTTTCGTCGGGATTTTCCGATTTTTACTCCGTTCTGGAAGGCGTAATTATGCAGGCTCTGTCCGACGCGCAGAGGGAGAGGGGAAAACTTATTATTAACACTGGTATAATTAATAACTTTACCGTAAATGCTTGCAAGATTAAGTGATTGTAGTGTAAAATAGATAAAAGACAGCCGAACTATTGACCTTTAATTTTTTTCGGCAGAACACGGAGGCTTAAATGAGCAAGATAGCAATGCAGATGCCCATTGTTGAAATGGACGGCGACGAAATGACGAGAGTTTTGTGGAAATGGATAAAAGAAATTCTTATTCTGCCCTACGTTGATTTAAAGACCGAATATTACGACCTGGGATTGCCCGAGCGCGACGCGACCGACGATAAGGTGACGGTGGAGAGCGCGGAGGCTACTAAAAAATACGGCGTAGCCGTCAAATGCGCGACCATCACTCCCAACGCGCAGAGAGTGCAGGAATACAACTTAAAGGAAATGTGGAAGAGCCCCAACGGCACCATCCGCCGCATACTCGACGGCACGGTTTTCCGCGCGCCCATTCTGGTTAAGGGCATAACGCCCTACGTCCCCGGCTGGACCAAGCCCATAGTTTTAGGCAGACACGCCTACGGCGACATTTACAACGCGGTAGAGGACAGAGTAAACGCTGGCGAAAGCGCGTATATCGTCGTCTTTGACGCGAACGGAAACGAGGTAAGGCGCAAGCTCATTCAAAACTTTAAAACCGACGGCATAGTGCAGGGCGTGCATAACCTCGACAAGTCCATCGGCGACTTTGCAAGGAGCTGTTTTAACTACGCCTACGACAATAAAATTCCCGTCTGGCTGGGCGCAAAGGACACTATTTCCAAGACCTACGACCACCGCTTCAAGGATATCTTCGCCGAGATTTACGAAAACGAATACAAGGCAAAGTTCGAAGAGGCGGGAATATACTACATGTACACGCTTATCGACGACGTTGTGGCGCGCATAATGCGCTCGGAAGGCGGCGTGCTGTGGGCGTGCAAGAACTACGACGGCGACGTAATGAGCGATATGGTCGCAACCGCTTACGGCTCTCTGGGTATGATGAGCTCGGTGCTGGTTTCGCCCGACGGAAAGTACGAGTACGAGGCGGCGCACGGCACGGTAACCCGCCACTATTACAGGCATTTAAAGGGCGAAGAGACGTCCACCAACCCCGTCGCGACTATCTGGGCGTGGACGGGCGCACTGAACAAGCGCGGTCAGCTGGACGGCAATGACGAGCTCTGCGAGTTTGCTAAAAAGCTGGAAAAGGCTACGCTTGAGACCATAGAAGAGGGCTATATGACGGGCGATCTTGTGTCGTTGTTCAGGCGCGACGGAATAACCCCCGTGGCTTTGACCTCGCGCGAGTTCTTGAATAAAATTGCGGAAAAGTTGTAATTAAGTTCAGGATAATTGCAAAAGGTTGTAATTAAGTTGAGGCAAAGCCGACTATATAGCTTAGTTTTTATAAGGTAATATAAAAAAGTAAACCGCCGTTGCGACCATTCGGTCGCAACGGCGGTTGATTTTTACATAATAACGGCGGTTGATTTTTATTCTTCGGCTATATCCTCTTCGGGCAGGTTAGCTTCCCCGGTCTGGTCGGTCTCTTCGGGCAGGTCGTCGGGTATTTCCTTTTTGCCGAGAATTTCCGAATTGAAGTCGGGCAGAAGATGCGCCTTTTTAAGCTGTTGCTTTAATCTGCAGCCGTAGCAGATTGCAATAGCAACGCCGATGCCTATAGCCTCCTGCAGAACGTTTGCAGGCATCTTTACAATTGCCACTTCGGGCGCCTTGCCTTCCCAGGTGATTCTCTTGATAAAGTAACCCAAAATTACGATAATGGCGGGCAGTATGCTTGAAATGAGCGCAAGAACCAGCTCCTTTTTCTCGCTCGCGCTCTTGTTGAAGAACTTCTTTAAGAGTGTGAACGTAAGCGAAGCGGTAAAGCCCTGCAAGCCGTGAATGATAAGGGAGGGAATGGCGTTGTAAGCGGTTCCGTTTATGCCGAACAGGTCGAAAAAGGTTGTGCCTACGCCGCCGACTATAGCCGCGCTCAGAGGGTCCATAAGGTAAGCCGCGATAAAAATCGCAAAGTCGCACCAATAAATCTTGCCCGTAAGCACGGGAATTCCGGGAACGTAGCCCATAGCGACTACCAGCGCGGTTAAAAGCGCGGTGTACGCTATCCACTTCGTGGAGTAAAACGTCTTTTTGTACTTCATAATAATCTCTCCGTATGAAATTTTTTCCAGTTTAACAATATGCGTATATTATATACTTTTTTGGTATTCGCGGCATATCCAATTTACATATTTTTTACAATACCAGATTTTTTGAATATAAATAACATAATCAGCGCGTAATTTGCGTAGTTTATGCAGGGTATTTTACGTAAAAAAGGGCTGACGGGATTTTCGTCAGCCCTTTTGCGTTTTCTTTTAAAATTCACGGTTTTGAAAATATAATTCAGTGTGCCGAATTTTTGCGCGTTTTCATACGCATTTTGCGCGTTTTTATATGCGCCCGATAAAACTGTTTGCATACGCCCGACAGCCGTCTGCTTGAATAAAACCTACAGCCCGACGAGTTTTATGCCCCCCGACAGCCAGACGGTTTTAATGCGTCCGACAGCCAGACGGTTTTAATGCAACCGCCAATCCGACGGGCTGAAATTATTGCGGCGGGAATTGTTTTGGCGGGAATTATTATTTTATCGCGTAAATTCCCATCTGCATATAGCTTAGCCAGAACACGTGAACCTTGCTAAACCCCGTCTCTTTAAGCAGATTGATATGCTGATTTACGGTCAGGGGGAAATAGTTTACTCCGCATCTTGAATTGTGCGCCTTAGCCTCTTCGGCAGTTTTGCCGTGCCTTTGCTGGTATCTTCCCCACCTGAGAAGTTCAGCCGCTTTCAGCTCTTCGTCTTCGGGGATTACGTTTTCAAAACTGATATAAATTCCGCCGCTTGCCAACGCGTTATAGACGCGCTCGGTTGCCTTTCTGCGCTCTTCCTCGCGCATGTAGTGATGAGATTGAATTGCCGTTACAACGTCGAAGCAATCCTGAAAGTTAATGCAAGCTGAGCTCGCGCAGATATACTGAACAGAGCCGTCGTTTAACTTGCGCTTAGCCTGTTCAAGCATCTTTTCGGACGGGTCGACGAGCGTAAACTGAATATCTGAAAACCTTTGGCGGGCAATTTCCTGCAAAGTTCCCGTTCCGCAGCCCAAGTCCAGCCACTTTATTCTGCCCGACTCGTATTGTTCAATAACGTCCAAAGTCTGGTCGTAGAATTCTCCGTAGTAGGGAATTGTGTTGTTGATTTCCTTGTCATAGGATTTCGCAGCAAAAGGCGTGGTATTATCGTTCGACATATTTTTACCCTTAATATATTACGGTTTGTTGATGAATTAATTATAACAAATAACCGAGATATTTCAAGGCTAAAATCTTTTACTTTACAAAATTATTTATAAAATATTTGTGAACGGCTAAGCTTTGGGTGAGCTCGGGGTGGAAGGAGCACGCCAGCATATTTTTTTGCCGCGCGGCTACGATCCTTCCGTCTACTACGGACAGCACGTCAACGCCGTCGCCTACGCTTTCTATATACGGCGCGCGGATAAAGGTCATGGGTATTTTACCGAGGTCGGCAAACTCCCGCTCGCAGTAAAAACTGCCAAGCTGTCGCCCGTAGGCGTTGCGCCTTGCGACTACGTCCATCGTCCCCAAATGGGGCGGTTCACCCCCGTATATGCCCTTTGCAAGCAGTATAAGACCAGCGCAAGTGCCGAAAGTCGGCATGCCCTCTTCAATCTGCGCCCTTATCGTGTCAAACATATCCAGCTCGCGCAAGAGCTTGCCCTGAACGGTGCTTTCGCCGCCGCACAGTATGAGCGCGTCGTACGCGCTGTTCAGATCCTTTTTCTGCCGCAGTTCCGCCCAGTCCGCGCCAAGGCGCTCAAGCGCCTTTTCGTGTTCTGCAAACGCTCCCTGCAGGGCAAGTACGCCAACCTTCATTATTTGCCCCTTTCAGCCATTAAAAGGGCTATTTCCTGCTCGTTTATGCCCACCATAGCTTCGCCCAAGTCCTCCGAAAGCTCGGCTAAAAGCTTGGCGTCGTTGTAGTTGGTTACCGCCTTGACTATCGCCTGCGCCCTCTTTTCGGGATTTCCGCTCTTGAATATTCCCGAACCGACGAACACGCCCTCCGCGCCCAGCTGCATCATCAGCGCCGCGTCGGCAGGGGTGGCAACGCCGCCTGCGGCAAAGTTTACTACGGGCAGTTTGCCGTTATCGTGAACGTATTTAACCAGCTCGTAAGCGACCTGCAGGTTTTTTGCCGCCTCGTACAGCTCGTCCTCGCGCATGGCGGCGATTCGGCGGATTTCCGACTGCATCATGCGCATGTGTCTCACCGCCTGAACCACGTCGCCCGTGCCCGGCTCGCCCTTGGTTCTTATCATCGAAGCTCCCTCGGAAATGCGCCTTAACGCTTCGCCTAAGTCCTTTGCGCCGCACACGAAGGGTACGTCGAAGGCGGTCTTGTCAATGTGGTATTTGTCGTCCGCGGGCGAAAGCACTTCGCTCTCGTCGATATAGTCTATCTCAATCGCCTGCAATATCTGAGCCTCGGCAAAGTGTCCTATGCGGCACTTAGCCATGACGGGAATCGAAACTGCCGCCTGTATGCCCTTGATCATCTTGGGGTCGCTCATTCTCGAAACACCGCCCGCCGCGCGGATGTCGGCAGGTATGCGCTCGAGCGCCATAACCGCGCACGCGCCTGCCTTTTCTGCAATTTTAGCCTGTTCGGGCGTGGTGACGTCCATAATGACTCCGCCCTTCAGCATCTGCGCAAGGTTTTTGTTGAGTTCGTATCTTTCAGACATAAAAATTATTCTCCTTAAATTAAGATTATTTTATTGCATATTATAGACGCATGTGATATTATTTAAATATCCAATTTTAATAAACTTTTCAATACCAAAATGCTTACTTACGAAATTAAAGACAAAAACAAATACTATTCGCTGTACGCCGCCATAAGAGAGGATATTTTAAGCGGCAAGCTCAAGGCGGGGGAAAAGCTCCCGTCCAAGCGCGCGCTGGCGTTAAATCTTTCGGTCAGCGTAATAACCGTGCAGACCGCCTACGAGCAGTTGCTTGCCGAAGGCTTCGTTATCTCGCGCGAGCGTAGCGGTTATTTCGTGGCGGACGCGGAAGTCGGTTTTCGCGGCGAGGTGAAAAAACAGCTGCCCGTGCAGACCCCGAAAAAGCCCGAATACGCGCTGGATCTGGTTTCGGGCGCGACCCCTGCAAAGCTCTTCCCGTTCTCGGTGTGGGCGAGGCTCATGCGCGCGACCCTCTCGGACGAGGGCGAGCATCTTCTGGAGCGCGTGCCCTGCGACGGCGACGCGGAGCTTAAAAATCAGATTTCCGCATACCTCTACCGCATGCGCGGTGTGTCGGTAGACCCCCGCTATATCGTGGTGGGCGCAGGCGCGGAATATCTCTACGGAGTGATAGTTCAGCTCCTGGGCAGGGACAGGCTGTACGCCGTGGAAAATCCGGGATACGGCAAAATTTCCTCCGCATACGCCTTAAACGGCGCGCGTTGCGCCTATATCCCCGTGGGCAAGGACGGCGTAGATTGCGCCGCTGTGGAGCGGTCGGGGGCGAACGTTCTGCATCTTTCACCCTCTCATCAGTACCCCACGGGCGCGGTCACTCCCGCCGCAAGCAGGGCCAGGCTTATCAAGTGGGCGCAGGAGAGCGGCGCGTATATCATAGAGGACGACTACGACAGCGAATTCCGCCTTTACGGCAAGCCACTGCAGAGTATGCTGGGACTCAACCGCGACAGAGTAATTTACGTCAACACCTTTTCGAAGAGTCTTGCGCCCTCCATGCGTATAGGCTACACCGTTCTGCCGCCCCGACTGTACGAGCGGTTTATTTCGCTTTACGGCTCAAGCGCGAACGTAGTGCCGCTGTTCGAACAGAAGACGCTTGCCGCAATGCTCAAGGGCGGACATTTCGAAAGGCATCTTAACAGGCTTAAAAACCATTACAGGGCGGTACGGGAAAAGCTGTTAAAGGCGATTTCGGCTCTGCCCGTGCCTACGGAGGTTATGGATACGGGCAGCGGACTGCACCTTACTGTAAGGTTCCCCGACGCGCCCTCGGACGAGTGGATTAAGTCAAACGCGGCAAAGATGGGCATAAATATTAAGTGTCTTACCGAATTTTTGCTTGCGCCCCTTTCGGGCTGTGAAAAGATAGCCGTGATTAATTATTCGGGCGTGACCGAAGAAAAACTTTCGGCGTTTATAGATTCAATCGGCTTTTAAATTCAAACGGCTTTGATTAGAGGAAAGTGAGATTGAAGAAGAGTGAGATTAAAGAAGAGGCGGCGACTGCAAAACTTTGCAGTCGCCGCCTCTTGCATGCAAGGAAAATAAACGCAATTATTGCGTAGACAAAAACGGCGGCTGCGCTTTACTGCGCAGCCGCCTTAGTTTTAATGCTTTTTCTTTTGTAATCGTGCGTTATCTTGCACAGCCAAGGGTAACGTAAGAAAGGGGAGAAACGCCCATTTCGTTCTTATCGCTGTCAAGTTCCGCAATTTCTTCGTACATATCCATAATATATGCCTCCTTTATATTCAGGTTCACCAAAAGGTCAACCTTAAGAATAATCAAAATTTAATGTTTTTTTGTTAAAAAGTTTCCTGCTAATAATTATTTATTCTTTCTGATTACTATGCAGGGGAATGCGAACGCGCCGGGGAATTGGTTTGACCCGCACAGCATCTGAAGATCTTCTTCTTTGTTATCTTCGCATCCGTTGTAGTCATCGTAAAACAACATATGTCTTACCTCCCGTAATAGTTTTGCACGGCTACGGTTTGCTCCGCTCAGCCTTGCGTACGACCGCTTAAGTTCGCGGTTTTTTCGTAGTCGGGTTTCGCTTCCCGATTACGCTTGCAGTATAACACCTGAAAAATTGTTAGTCAATAACATTTTGAAAATTTTTGCAAATTTGATTTATGTTATTTTCTAACAATATTTTATGATAGAAACGATAATTTATGTTAATTTACCAATATTTTGTAAATTTAATGTAAATAAATTTCAAAACTTACAAAAGTTTTCATTTTTTAACAAAAATACCTACCATTATGATAGGTTATAACCAAAAGTGCCAAGCTGTGCTGATATCAGCTAAAACTTTTACTTATATTTCTGCCTGATGAAAATGTTAATTAATTACTGTAAAACCGTTAATTTTTGTATCAGGCAAAAAATTGAAAGTTTTAATAAGACGGAAAATTTTAAGAAAAAGGAGGCGGCGCGGCTTAAATTTTTTAAGCCGCGCCGCCCGTCTATGGGGGATTTTGATGAGTGGGTATGCAGATTTATTGGGGGTTGCGCGCGTTATTTTGCGCGGTTTAAGGTATGGCAAATGCCCTGATAAGGTGGTGCAAATGCCCTGGCGTTGTGGGGCAAATGCCCTGATAAGGTGGTGCAAAAGCTCTGACGTTGTGGAGCAAACACCCTTAATGGTCGTCTTTTAATAGGGTTTTCTGCGTGAAAATTAATTTTACTGCAATTTATTTTGCCGCTACGTCCAGATATTCTTCGGGGTCGGCAAGCTCGCCGTTTACGTACACTTCAAAGTGCAGGTGCGAGCCCTCTTTATATTCGCTGCCCGTCGCTTCCGCAATGGTGCCTATAACGTCGCCCTGACTTACGCTGTCGCCCACCTTAAGGGTCTCCTTTACGTCGACAAAGTAATAGCTCGTCTTAACGCCGTTCGCGTGGGAAAGGGTAATAACGTTGCCGTCAAGCAGGTCGCCGGTCGTAATGCTTTCAACCGTGCCGTCAAGGCAGGCTAAAACCGGAGTCCCAGCTTCGCCCGCAAGGTCAAGTCCGGTGTGGAAATGGTAGCAGTCCAGCGTCTTGTTGTGGTAGAAGGTATAGCCGTTAATTAAATCCACGCTTGAAACGGGTGCAATAAATTCGTAGGTTGTCGAAACGTCCGAAGAATCGCCGTCGGAATCTCCGTTGCCGCCCGTAGTTTCTCCGTTGCCGTCGCCGGAGTTGTCGCTGTCCGCGGCGCCTCCGTCTCCGCTGCCGCCGGAATTGTCTGTATCGGTCACGTTGTCGCCCTTATCTAAAGTAATCGAATTTCGCGCGTTGTTCACCGCAAAAATAACGGTCACGGTTATCGCGGCGATAACCAGTATACACGCTCCTAAGATCAGGTAGTAGGTCCAGATTTTTTTCTTGGTCTTTTTTTCTTCGCTCATAATAAACTCCTTTTATGTACCCTTAAGACCTGTTTTTTTCGTCTTGGGGATTTAACGATTTTGTTTATTGACCGCTTAAATAATATTTATACGCGTTAAATTAAAAATCGGTAAATATCTTCCCGTAATCGGTCAATATCCTCCGAAAATAATGGGCGAGGCAACCGTTACGCCGCTCTGCTTGACGCAGATATGCAGGTTGACCGTCTGATTGTAAAGGTTAATCGAATAGGGCAGGTCGGCGTGGCAGTAGTAATTTTCGCTGTCGGAAAGGCTTTCGGTAAATAAAATTTCGCCGTTCACGCTCTTTAAAAACTCGTCCACATTCAACGTCGAATAGGTGGTCGCCTCGCCGCAAATCCCGCGAAGGGTCAGTTTTTTCAGCTCCGCGGCTTGCGTTACGGTTATTACCTGACAGTTTTTCGAGGTGTCGCCGACGAAAAAGGTGTAGCTGTCTCCGCAGTCAAACGCAAGTTTTTTTGGCAGGGAGACTACAGTCGTGAAAAGTATTGCCGCCGCAATCAGCGTTAAGCCCAATTTTAAAGCTTTCACAAAAAAAACCTCCCTGAATTACAGGAAGGTTTATTGACGGCAAATTGAATTTGCATACTTAAAAGTATTAAATTTATTTAAAAAAGCGGCAACGTGCGGCGGGTTTGTTGCGTGCCGTGGCGGGAGAATAAGTGGCGGGAGAATAAGTTGCGGCGCGTTGCAAACGCGCCACAGTAGTAAAATGGGTGGAGAATTTATTGCACGCTACAGTAGTAAAACAGGTGGAGAAATTGTTGCGCGCCGCAGGAAAAAAACAAGGCGGCGCGTCAGAAAACGCGCCGCCTGAATTAATTAAGTTGAATAATTTACTTACATATTATATATAAGCCGCAATTAAGATACAAAGTCAAGGCTATGCCTTGCAGCCGCCGCAGGTCTTGCAGTTGCCCGAACATTTTGCAGTCGGCTTTCCCGTTGCGGAGTACATCTCTCCGCAATAGTCGCGCTCCGTTACCGAGCCGCACTCGGGACAGTTTACGGGCATATCGAATTTTTTTACCAATTCTTCAAAGCGCTTTCCGCATTTAGGGCATTTATACTGTAAAACGGGCATATTTTCACTTCTTTCTGTTTTTTCTGTTGTTCTTTTTGTTGGATTTAAAGGTCTTAAGACTCATTCCTTTCATCATAACCACGGCAACAACGACCGTCAGCAAAAGCGCTGTGGTGACCACCACCCAGAACCAGATAGTGGAGGTTTCGCCGTTGAACGCCTGGAAGGGCACGGGCATATTCATTCCCCAGAATCCCGCAATCATAGTGGGTATCGCCAGAAGAATGGTGACTAAAGTCAGCTTTTTCATCGTGTCGTTGGCGTTGTTCGAAATTACCGAGCTGTACGCGTCCATCGAAACCGACAGAATGTCCTTGTAAATCTTACACATTTCAATCGCCTGACTGCTTTCGATTACCATATCGTCGTACAGATCCTGATAATCCTCGCGCGTGGCGACCGCCTCCACCTTGGAGAGCTTTTCGTGTACTTTATAGTTTGAATTGAGCGAAGTCGAAAAGTAAACGAGCGCGTTTTCCAGATCCAGAAGCTGCAAAATCTCCTCGTTTTTGGGCGCCTTGCTCAGCTCCGCCTGAACGCGGTGAGCCTTGCGGTCAATCTGCTTAAGGCAGTTTAAGAATCTCTTCGCGTTGCCCAGCATAAAGTTTAAAATAAAACCTACGGGCTTGTCGCAATACACCTTGACTCTGCCCGTAATAAAGTCCTTTAATACGGGGTTGCCCTTTAAGCAGACCGTAATTATACATTCCTTATTATATATAATAGCAAGGGGCAGGGTGGAATAGGTGTCGCCGCTTTCGCCCTCTTCGATAATGGGACAGTCAACGACGAACATGCTGCTTCCGTCGTCGAATTCCGTACGTGCGCGTTCCTCTTCGTCCAGCGCAGCTTTAATCATATCTTCGGGTACGCCCGTGAACGAAGCTACGTCGTCGACTTCGTCGTCCGTGGGGTTTACCATATCGACCCAGCACTGTCTTTGATACTGCGTTACCTGGGTCAGCTTTAAGTTTTCGCCTGTTACAAAGTATTTTACCATACTGCCACCTCTCAAATAAAAAATGCGCGGAAAAACTTCCGCGCGTTGCAGTATGCGTTATGCGTGCGGCAGTTAATCCCTTTCGATTAAATTAAAACTTGGGTTACCGTCCATATTAAACCTTTGCTCGCAACGAACTCACCGAATCGTAAAAATTCAAATCGGCTGTAAATATATTCGTCGTTTGCCATTTAATTATACATTATTATATTCCGAAAAGCAACAAAACGACCATAAAAAAATTGTAAAAAAACCGACGTTAAGCGCGGTTTTGCGCTTAAACGGGCGAAATACAGATATCGCCGCGCGCAAAAATTTTTGCGCGCGGCGGTCAAAAACACGTCGGGGATTTGTGACTTATACTAAATGCGGCAACAAAGCTGATTATTCCTTAATCAGATAATTATTTAACCCTGAATAAAGCCGGTTATTTCCGGATTAAATAATTATTTTGCCCTGAATAAAGCTTTCGAAAATACCCTCAACGTCCGCGCGCCCTGCAAAGACGGCTATAAGCGCCTCCGGCTCGGCACGGCAGAATTTGTAGGTTGAATAGTACTCCTTCAGCGCGGAAATAAACGCCGCGTCGCCGCACGCGGTCCGCACGGCTTCAAACAACAGCAGCGCCTTGTTGTAGGCGATATTCACGTATTCGTAGTCGCTAAGATACGCCGAAACGGGTCTGTTCATAGTCGTGTCTGCGTCGCCGAAAATCTGATTGTAGACCGAGTAAAACGCGCGGTACGCCTTTGTGGCGGAGCCGAGCATACCCGTCCTCGTCAAGCCATATTCGGGGGTGTTTTCAAAAAACATGAGCGAGGAATACTCTGCCAGACCTTCGTCCTGCCAGCCGCTGTTGAACTGGTCGTTGCCCACCGCCGCATACCACCATTGATGCGCGTTTTCGTGCACTATCGTGTACAGCGCGGTAGCCGCGTCGCACGCGTCCGAAATCATAGTAAGCCCCGGGTACTCCATTCCGCCCTGACAGAATCCCGTCTGCACGACGGAAAGGGTGGGGTAGGCGTACTCGCCGAAGGTGTCGGAGAAGTACGAAAGGCTCTCCGCGGCGACGGTCAGGCTGGTCTGCGGATTGGTGTCCGAATAGTAATAGTAATTAATCTGCACGCCGCCCTCGGTTCGGCTTAAAACCTCGAACTTATCCGAAAGCACCATTGCAAAATCACGCGAGTTCGACAGCGAATATCTGTAAATGGCGTTATCTCCCGCGCGGCTCTCTTCGCACAGAGCTCCGCTCGCCGCCGCCTTGTAAATATAGGGTACGGTCAAGGTGACTTCATAGTCCGCGCAGTCCGAAACGAAGGGTTCGCCGCAGGATATGTAGGGGTGTTCGGCAAAACCTTCGGTTGTATACGCGCATAAGACGGGGTAGAAGTTGCCTAAATTGACCGTGTTTTCCGTCACGCCCGTTCTGTGCTCCACGTTGGACAGCGTGAGCGAGTAAGTTATGGTCACGCTTGCGTTGTCGTCGGGATATACGGGGGTCAACAGGTTTACGGTCAGAATATTCTGGTCCTCGCCGCCCACGTTCCAGCCCGCGCAGTTCTCCACGTTTTCAATCTCCATTCCGCCGTAGCTCTCGCCGCTGTAGTACGCCTTTGCCGAATACGCTTCGGAGACGGGTCTGTACAGCGCGTCCTGTCTGTACGCGTTGCCCCACAGGTTGAACTTCAAATCGTAAATTTCGTTCTGCGTGTTGTTGTAATAGGTGAATTCCACCGTTCCCGAAAGCTTGCTCTCCTCCTGGTCGTAGCAGACGGAAATTTCGTAGCGCGATATGTCGCGTTGGTCGTTGGTGCAGGCGGCAAGAGGAATAAGACTTAAACTCATTGCCGCGGTCAGGATATATGCGAATAACTTTTTCATACGAATAATTTACGCTTGAACTCCCCTGGATAGTACAACTTTTTGTGGCGGATTTTAACTTTGAAGAATATTATGATTTGTATGAGAATTTGCGTTGCGCCGTATCTTCCTGAAAACTTTCATAATATTCTGCCCGAATGTGACGTTGCGATACTCGGCTTCGGGTATCTGGGCGAAGTCGAATACGAGAGCGAGCTTGCGGGCAGGACGGACAAATTCGGCGAATTCGCGCGCCTTTCGAACGCCTGCCGCTGCGGCGCGGTGTGCGGTTGCAAGACGGATAGCAGGGGGTTAAAGCGCAAGTCTGCCGCCGTCGCCGACAGGGGTAAGCTTTTGGGCGTTTCGGATATGCTCCACGTAATGGACGGGGAGGAGTACAAGAGCGGCGCGGGGCTGGGACTGTATAAGCTGGGCGGCTACAAGGTGGGAGTGTGCGTGGAAAACGACTTGTTGTTCCCCGAAAATTTTAAATCGCTGTCCCTTTGCGGCTGCAATCTGATAGCGTGCATAAGCGAAAACGGCGCGGACAATATCCTGCCCATGCTTATCCGTTCGTACGCGTATCTCTACGGCGTTCCCGTGGTGATGAGTGCGGGCAAATGCGCGTATTTCGCGGATATTACGGGGGCAATCGCCTGTTCGAACCAGAGCGTTACCGCGTTTATCGCCGACCCGTGCAACCGCTACAGGATAATTTCGACGCGAAGAAGGGGACTTATCGACTGCGCCGGCGACGACTTTTAGCCGCTTTTTAGTTTAATCGGATTAAATTATTTTATAAAATTTATAAACGCGCTTGTCTTTTAGCGCGATATGCTGTATAATGTAATGCGTAAAAATGCGATTTACGGGGTATAATTTATGTACAGTATGACCGGCTACGGCAGGGGCGAATATAAAGAGGGCGGAATAGAGATAACCGTCGAGATCAAGACGGTGAACAACCGCTACCTTGACGTTTCGGTTAAAAGCCCTAAGATATTTTTAAGCTATGAAGAGGTCCTCCGCAAGACCGTGCGCGAAAAGCTCACCCGCGGACATGCGGACGTGTTCGTCTCTTTAACGGATAAGCGCGAGAGGGAAAAGACTTTAACTATCGATACTCAGGCGGCGGCTTCGTACGTGAACGCGGCTGAAAAGTTAAAGGAGCTCTTCCCTCAGATTGAAAACGATTTCACCGTAACGGCGCTCATGCGCCAGTCGGACGTTTTAAAGCAGGAGGAGAGCGCGGGTGCTGACGAGGCGCTGTTAGCCGCACTGAACGTCGCGTTAAACTCTGCGCTGGACAATCTCAATTCGATGCGCGAAAAAGAGGGCAAAAAGCTTGCCGAAGACATGCTCTCGCGCGTGGATACCATCGAAAAGATTGTGTTGAAGGTCAGGGAGCGTGCGCCGCTCGTCGCCGAAAATTACAGGCAAAAGCTTGAAGAAAAGATTAAAAACGCGCTCGGCGGCGTAAACTACGACGAGGGCAGACTGCTGACCGAAGTCGCTGTCTTTGCCGATAAGAGCAATATTGACGAAGAGCTTACAAGACTCTCTTCGCACATTTCGCAGTTCCGCGAGATATGCAAGGAGGAGCTTGTGGGCAGAAAGCTTGACTTCCTCGTGCAGGAATTCAATCGCGAAAGCAACACGATTTGTTCTAAATCCAACGACCTGACGATTACAAAGTGCGGGCTGGAGCTTAAGAACGAGATAGAAAAAGTAAGGGAACAGGTACAAAACGTTGAATAATACAAAGGGAGTTCTTGCGGTAATTTCGGGACCCTCGGGCGTGGGCAAAGGCACTATAGTTGCCGAGCTTATGAAGAAAAACAAGCGCACTGCGCTTTCGGTCTCATGCACTACGCGCGCACCGCGGGAGGGTGAGACCGACGGCATAAGCTACTTTTTTATAAGCAAGCAGACCTTTAAGAATATGATTGACGAGGGCGGATTTTTAGAGTATTCCGAACACTTCGACAATTATTACGGCACGCCCAGATTTTTCGTTGAGGAAAAGCTTAAAACCCACGACGTCATTTTAGAGATAGAAGTCGACGGCGCGCTCAACGTCAAAAAAGTTTACCCCGAAGCGGTACTCATCATGGTGGTTCCGCCCAGCAGGGACGAGCTTGTAAGAAGGCTTAAAGGCAGAGGTACGGAGGACGAAGCGGTTATTGCAAAGCGTCTTGCCCGCGCCGATTACGAGCTTTCGAAGAGCAATCAGTACGACCACGTAGTAATAAACGACGACCTGAATCAGGCCGTTGAAAAAATAAGCGAAATTATAGAATCCGAAAGGAAAGGAGATAAATATGATTAACACACCCTCGGTAGAAAGTCTTGTGGAGAAACTCGGCGAATGCGGCGTACCCGCTTCACGCTATGCGCTCTGCGTCGTAGCTGCCAAGCGTGCGCGTCAGCTCATCGAAAAGGACGGCGCAAGCAGCATTGAAAACCCCGACCACATAAAGGAAATTGCACTTGCCTGCGAAGAGATTGAAAGCGGCAAGGTTAAGGCGGTTAAGGATTAATTAAAAATTTGAGCCCCTGACAGGGGCTTAAATTTTCTCATCGGAGAAAGGGTTTGTTTGCACAGGTAATAGTAGATATCGCCCACAGTCAGGTGGACAGAATATTCGAATATTCCTGCCCTCCCGATTTGCAGACGGGTTGCAGGGTAAAGGTTCCGTTCGGCGGAAGGGTGGTTGACGGCTTTGTAATCGGAGTAAGCCGCACCGCCTCCTTTGACGAGCGCAAAATCAAACCCGTATCGGGCGTCTACGACGAGCTTCCCGCCCTCGTCCCCGAATGTTTCGCGCTTATGCAGAGCATCTCGGAGCGCTACCGCGTGCCTAAGGCGGTCGTGTTGAGACTCTTTCTCCCCTCGGAGATGCGGCTCGGCAAGGTCAACGAGGCGTTCACGAAGAGGTTAAAACTGATTAACCCCGACATATCCCTCGGCAAATCGGCTAAAAAGCAGATTGAAGCTTTGGCCGCTCTGTGCGAAAAGGGAGAGTCGGACTACGCTGAATTCTGCAACTTATTCGGCAGGGGCGCCATAAACGCTCTGGTTGAAAAGGGCGCGGCGGAGGTTGTTAAAATCAAGCGCAACCGCACGCCCATGGACGGCGAAGATTCTCCGCAGGTTGAGCGCGTATTGACCAATGCCCAGCGCGATGCGTTGGAGTATATTAAAAACTCGGATAAATGCGTTCAGCTCATTCACGGCGTCACGGGGAGCGGCAAGACGGAGATATATTTAAGCTACATTGCCGAAGTTTTAAAGCAGGGCAAGACTGCAATCTTTCTTGTCCCCGAAATTTCCTTAACGCCACAGATGCTCCGCCAGCTGCGCCAACGCTTCAAGGGCGAAGCGGCGATTATGCACAGCGGACTTTCCGCAGGCGAGCGGTTCGACGAATGGTGGAGACTGAGAAGCGGCGAGGCTAAGATTGCCATAGGCGCGCGCTCGGCGATCTTCGCGCCATTGGAAAATCTCGGCGCCATAATCATTGACGAAGAGCACGATTCTTCCTACCGTTCGGAGACCTCGCCCCGGTATTCGACGGCGGATATAGCGCGAATGCGCGCGGAATATAACGGCTGCAAGCTTATTTTGGGCAGTGCCACTCCCTCGGTTGAAAGCTACATAGAGGCGAAGGAGGGCAGGTACGGGCTCATCACGCTCACCGAAAGAATTAACAGAAAGCCGCTGCCCGAAATCATCATTTCCGATATGCGCAGGGAGGTCAGGCGCGGAAACAACTCCAGCTTCTCCCAGGCTCTGCGCGAAGAGCTTAAAAATACTTTGGACTGCGGCAATCAGGCAATCATATTCCTCAACCGCAGGGGGTATTCGCAGACGGTAATCTGTCAGGACTGCGGATACGTTGCAAGGTGCGAAAACTGCGACGTTTCTCTCACCTATCACAGCGAGGAAAACTGTCTTAAGTGCCACTATTGCGGCGCGAAGTACCGCATGCTTACCGCCTGTCCCGAATGCGGCGGCAGAAAGCTGCGCTACAGCGGCACGGGTACCCAGCGCGTGGTTTCCGATCTGCACGCCCTTTTCCCCGCCGCGCGGATAATAAGAATGGATAACGACACCGTCTCGGGCAAGGACGGACACTATAAAATTTTAAAGGAATTCGGCGAAAAGAAGGCGGATATCCTTGTGGGAACGCAGATGATTGCCAAGGGTCACGACTTCCCGTCGGTCACCTTGGTGGGTATTCTGGACGCGGATATGAGCCTGCATTTTTCCGACTACCGAAGCGGCGAGCGAACCTTTCAGCTGATAACTCAGGTCGCGGGCAGAAGCGGCAGAGCGGGTGACAAGGGCAAGGTGGTTTTGCAGACCTTCTCGCCCGAAAACTACATTCTGCGCTACGCCGTCAACTACGACTATAACGGATTTTTCGAAAACGAAGTGCTTGTAAGGCAGGCAACCAAGTTCCCCCCTTATTCGCTCATCTGCCGCGTAATGGTCACGTCGGACGACGACAAGAGCGCGCTGGAGGCGCTTAAAAACGTCTATTTCTCCATAGAGGAGATGAGAAAGACCGAGCCCGACGAGTTCATATTCTTCAACAAGATGCACTCGCCCATAAAAAAAATACAGGGCAAGGTGCGCTATCAGGTGCTTATGCGCCTTAAGTCGGACAGGCTGTTGCCGCGCATTTACGACGCGGCTGTAAACTCCGCAACGCCAGCGGCTCTGGTGTACGTTGAAGAAAACCCCGTAAATTTGTCTTAGGATTCAGCAGGTTTATCCTGCTGTTCCGGAATTATCCCGGAGTTCAGGCGGAGTTTGCCGCCGATCATTATGAAATTCAGGCGGAATTTTCCGCTTAAAACATATCCGTTCGCCCATATTGCGGTATGAACGGAAAAATTCAGGGCAAAAGCCCCGAAAAAGACGAGAGGTTATTATGTCAGTAAGATACGTTGTACAGGTCGGCGACGAGGTATTGAGAACCAAGTGCGCCGAAGTGAAAAAATTCGATAAGGAGCTCTGTTCGCTCCTTGACGATATGAAGGAGACCGTTCGCGCCGAAAACGGCGCGGGACTTGCCGCGCCCCAGATAGGCTTGCCAATCCGCGTGGTGGTAATAGACGTGGAGGAGGGCTACTATGAAATGGTTAACCCCGTAATATTCGCGTCCAAAGGCGAACAGACGGGCCCCGAGGGCTGCCTTTCGGTGAAGGGCAAGCAGGGCACGGTTACGCGCCCCTACAAGGTAAAGGGCGAATACCGCGACCGCAACGGCAGAAAGCATAAGCTGACCGCCGAAGGCTTCTTTGCGCGCGCGGTCTGTCACGAGCTTGACCACCTTGACGGCGTCATTTACACCGACAGAGCCAGCGAAGTTTACGATATTTCCGACGAGGACAACCAATAATGAAGATTATTTTTGCAGGTTCGCCCGAATACGCAGTTCCCTCCTTGCGCGCCCTGGTTGAAAGCGGCAGGGAGGTCGTGGCGGTAATAACCCAGCCAGACAAACCCACGGGCAGAAAGCGCGTTTTAACCCCCACTCCCGTCAAGGCGTATGCCGTTGAACGCGGTATACCCGTATACGAATTTACCAAAATACGCGAACACGCGCAGGAGGTCAAAGATATCGGCGCGGACGTGATGATTACCTGCGCTTACGGACAGATTCTCTCCAAGGAAATTTTACTGTCCTTCCCCATGGGCGTGTGGAATCTGCACGCCTCTCTACTGCCCAGATTCAGGGGCGCAAGTCCCATTCAATCGGCAATACTCGCGGGCGAAACGCACACGGGCGTTACGGTTATGCACACCGAGGTTGACCTCGATACGGGCGATATCCTGCTTGTAAAGCGCTGTGAAATTGGCGACAGGACGAGCGGCGAACTTTCAGAGGAGCTCTCTTTAATCTCCGCTCAGGCGGTCGTGGAGGCCGTAGAACTTCTTGAGAGCGGACAGAATCAGGTGCTTATGCAGGACGAAGCCAGGGCGACTTACTGCAAAAAGATTGAAAAATCCGACGCAAAAATCAACTTTTCAGAAAGCGCGGTAAAGGTAAAAAATTTAATCAATGCGATGAGCCCCCAACCCCTTGCATATTGCACGGCGAACGGCGTTCAGCTGAATATAATCAAGGCTGCTCTTGCCGAGGACCGTCCCGGTCAGACAGGCGAGGTTGTCTGCGCCGACAAGAAGAACGGCATTGTAATAAAGTGTGGCGACGGTGCAATCAACGTTCTCTCCGCCCAGTTTGCAGGCGGCAAGGCTTTGCAGGCGGCAGACCTTATCAACGGCAGAAAAATAAAGGTGGGAGATATACTTGACTAACCCCGTAGTAGACCCCTATCTCATACTCATCAAGGTATATTCAGGGGGCAAATTTTTAAAACAGGCAATTGCAGAAACACCCGTTGAACCCTTGAACAAGGCACGCACGGTTAAAATCTGTTACGGCGTTCTGGAAAAGGACGTCTACTTAAACTACGTAATCGCTGCAAACACGACGACCGCGCCCAAGACGGCGATAAAGGTAGTGCTTAAAATCGCACTGTATATGCTTGAGTTTATGGACAAGCACGACTATATGGTGGTGGACAGTGCGGTTCAGCTTGTAAAAAAGCTGGGCAAGGGCGGCGCGGCAGGCTTTGTAAACGCATTTCTGCGCTCCTATAAGATTCCGCCCCTTCCCGAACGCGCGGACGAGGCGCTTGCCGTAAGGTGTTCTGTGCCCGTCTGGCTTGCAAAAAAGGTCAGGCGCAGCTACAAGGGCGAGGCGGAGGCGATACTTTCCGCGCCTTCGCAGGGCTTGTGCGTGCGGTTCGAGCGCGGAGAGCGCAACTATCTTGACAGAGAACATACCGTCACTCCGTTCGACGGAGCGTATATATTTAAAAATTTCGTGCGCGACGAGGGCTTTTTTACGGGCGATTATACCTTTCAGTCGGTAGGCTCTATTGCGATTTGTGCGGCAATATCCCCCGTTGAACGCCTTTTAGACGCCTGTGCCGCGCCCGGCGGAAAGAGCGTTCTGCTCTCTAAAAAATGCGGGCAGGTAGTCGCGTGCGAGCTTCACCCCCACAGAGTGAGCTTAATCGAAGATTACGCCAGGCGTATGGGCGCTGAAAACGTAACCGCACGGCAGGCGGATTCCACAAAATTCATTCCCGAATACGAACAGGCGTTCGACGCGGTACTTTGCGACGCTCCCTGTTCGGGTACGGGCGTTATCAACGAAAACCCCGACATATTGCTCAACCGAAAGGAAGAGGATATAAAATCTCTTGCAGAAATTCAGGCAGAAATTCTGGATAACTGTTGTAAATACGTAAAAAAAGGCGGCAGGCTGTACTATTCGACCTGTTCGATTCTGCCCGAAGAAAACGACAGCACGGTATACAACTTTTTGCAAAAGCACCCCGAATATGCCCTGGATATTCCCTCTTCGCCGCTTGAACACAGGCTGACCCCGTTCGGATTGCAGTTCCTGCCGCACATATCGCAGGGGGCGGGCTTCTTTTTGACCTCGTTCGTGAAATTATGAAAAAGATACTACAGGATTTGTCCTACAATTTAACAGAAGAGCTGATACTGTCACTCGGCGAAAAGAAGTTCCGCGCAAAACAGCTTTACGAAGGACTTATGCAGGGTAAGAATATATCCGCAATTTCCGTTCTGCCTGCAAGCCTTAAGGAAAAACTGTGCGAGGACTACGAGGACTGCGCGATTGAGATTATAAAGACCTTTAAGAGCGCCGACGGAACCGAAAAATATCTGTTCCGACTTGCCGACGGCAATATAATAGAGGGCGTATTTATGCAATATAAGTACGGCAATACCCAGTGCGTATCCACTCAGGTGGGTTGCAGAATGGGCTGTAAGTTCTGCGCAAGCACTTTAAACGGCAGAATACGCGATTTAACCTCGGGCGAAATTTTAGCTCAGGTCATAGCCGTAAACGCCCTGCACGGCGGCACGCTTAAAAAGCGAGCGGTCACCAACATAGTGCTCATGGGCAGCGGCGAACCTCTGGACAATTACCAAAACGTTATAACCTTTTTAAGGAACGTCTCTGCGGAGGGCGGATTAAACGTTTCGCCCCGCAATATATCCCTTTCAACCTGCGGATTAGTCGATAAAATGTACGATCTTGCGGAGGAGGGATTGCCGGTTAACCTTACCGTCTCCCTGCACAACACGACCGACGCGGAGCGCGCCAGAACCATGCCGATTGCAAACAGGTGGAAGATTGAAGAAATTCTTAAGGCCTGCGATAACTATTTTAAAAAGACGGGCAGAAGGTACATCTTCGAATATTCGCTTATCGAGGGCGAGAACTGCGACAGACGCCACGCGGACGAGCTTATCGCCCTGTTAAAGGGCAGACCCTGCCACGTAAATCTGATCCGTCTCAACGAGGTCAAGGAGAGAAAGCTCAAGGCCCTGGGCGAAAAGCAGGCGTATATATTTATGGGCATGCTTGAAAAGGGCGGACTTTCCGCAACGTTGAGAAGGCAGATCGGCGCGGACATCGGCGGCGCGTGCGGTCAGCTGCGCGCAGGCTATCTGGAAGGTGAGTCGGAAGGCGAAAGCAATTCCACCGCCCCTTCGGAAAACTGATTGCGCCGCACGGCAAAAAATAGCGCGGCAAAAAACCGATATGCGGTTACTTGCGGCAAATACCTGAACACGCCCTACGGCGACCTTTATTTGATGAGTACGGCAAACTGCCGCTTATATACATTAAGGAGAATAATATGACAACCAAAATTGCACCTTCCATACTTTCCGCAGATTTTTCCGCAATGGGCGAAGCTATCAAAAAGCTCAACGCCGCAGGGGCGGACGTAATTCATTGCGACGTTATGGACGGCACGTTCGTTCAGCCCATAACCTTCGGAGGACAGATGGTTAAAAATATCCGTCCCCTGACCGAACTTCCACTGGACGTTCACCTTATGATAGAACACCCCAAGACGCAGATTAAATTTTTTGCCGACGCCGGTGCGGATATAATCACTGTTCACTTTGAGGCGTGCAACAAAATTTCGCCCACGTACCTCAGGGAGACTTTAGAGCTTATCAAAAGCTACGGCGTAAAGTGCGGCGCGGTGGTCAACCCCGATACGGACGTTGAAAAAATCTTCCCCGTGTTCGACCTGTGCGATATGGTGCTTATAATGTCCGTGTTCCCCGGCTACGGCGGACAGAAGTTTATTCCCACCGCTTTAGAGCAGGTGAAGAAGGCGCGCGAGTACGCAGTTTCAATCGGCAAGCCCGACCTGGATATAGAGATCGACGGCGGCGTTACGGTTGAAAACTCCCCTCAGATCCGCGCGGCAGGCGCGAACGTGCTGGTGGCAGGTTCCACCGTGTTCAAGGCAATTGATATGGCGGAGACCGTCTCCGCGCTGAAAGCGTAATTTATCGAGAGCGCAATGAAGGGAATACTTTTACTCAACGGTCAACCCTATTTAGGTGAAATAGATTGCTCCGACTCCGCCGTGTACTGTTGCGACGGCGCGTACAGGTGGGCGAAGGATAAAGTCAGGATCGATAAGAACGTGGGCGACTTTGACAGTCTGGACTATATCCCCTATCCCCCGCCCGAGGAAATTTATCCTGCGGAAAAGGACTTCACCGACGGCGAAATCGCAATAAGGAAGATGATCGCCGCGGGCATCGACGAGATTGAAATTTACGGCGGCGGAGGCGGAAGGGAGGATCATTTTCTCGGCAACCTCCAGCTGTTGTATTACTGCCAGACACGCGGCGTAAGAGCCGTTATGATAAACGACGGCGCGATAATATTTGCGGCAAGCGGAACAGTTCCGCTCGGGCAATACAACCGCTTGACCTTTTCGCTGTTACCTTTCGGCGACAGAGTGCGTATAATAAAGGGAGAGGGTTGTAAGTACGCCTATCCGCCCGAATTAAAGAGGGGAGAATGCAGAGGCGTTTCCAACATAGTGGAGAGCGATGCTGCGTTTGTGGAGATTGATAAGCGCGACTGCGCCCTTGTAATTATCAACAGGGGGAAGGTATGACCATAATTTGCGTTAAACCGCCGAAGCCGATACGCGTAATACTTAAAAAGATATGCAGAAAGTAGGTTATATAGACCTGCATTGCGACAGCTTGACCGCCGCCCTTTCAAAGGGCGGCGGTCTGCGCGATTTTGCAGGACAGGTAAATTTTAATAAGTTAAAGCTCTCGGGCGCTTCGGCGCAGTGCTTTGCGATTTTCACCGACGGCGACGGCGCGGATAAAATTTTCGAAAGCGCGCTGGAGCTGTTCTTCGCCGAGCTTGAAAAAAATTATGACGTAGTCGAACAGGTCGTCGACAGGAAGGGTATGGAGCGCGTAAACGCTATCGGCAAGGTCGGGGCGGTATTGACCGTGGAAAATCTCGGCTTTACCAAAGGCGATCTTTCGTACATTCCGCGCCTTAAAGAAAAGGGCGTGAAAATCTGTTCGCTGGTATGGAACAACGCCAACGAATACGCCTTCCCGAATTTTTGTTACAGGGGCGGCACGCCCGATTTTACAAGGCGCGAAAGTAAGGGGTTAACCGCTCTCGGCAGGCAGGCGGCGGAGCTTTTGGAAGAGAACAAAATAATAATAGATATATCCCATCTCTCCGACGGCGGGGTGGACGACCTGTTGAAAATAACCTCGTCGCCTGTCGTCGCCACGCACTCCAACGCGTACGAGAAATGCAGGGTAAGCAGAAATCTTACCGATCTGCAGATAAAAAAGATAGCTGACCGCGGCGGCGTTATCGGCGTGAATTTCTGCCGAGACTTTCTGGGCGAAGGCGACGCATTAGAGCTTGTCGGCGGGCATATCCGCCATATCATCGACGTCGGCGGAGAGGACTGCGTAGCGCTGGGTTCGGACTTCGACGGAATCCCCGTATGCGAGGGTCTGGAGGACTGCACGCGCCTTGAAAACCTGTTTGAAAGGCTAAGTAAGAAATTCCTTACTGGTAAGGAATTGGAAAAATTGACCTATTATAACTTTGCCCGTCTGCTTTGACGGCGTATTTATAAATTCTGGCTAAGGTTTTGTCAATTTGGGCAGTTTTTCACCATATTATCACGCATTGAGGTTGCAAAACGGTTAATTTAGTGTTAAAATATATACGTTATGAAAAAGCTTATTTGCGCCGCGAGTGCGGCTTTGATTTCGGCTGTAGCCGCGTTTTCTTTTGCGGGCTGCGGCACTGCGGAAGTGAATTTTACCCTTTCCGAGGACGGAACTTACTATATTTTAAGCGGTGTTACCAACGGTTCCGCGCTCAAAAATTACGATATCCCTTCAACCTACGGCGACGACGCTCTGCCTGTTAAGGAGATCGGCGACGACGCGTTCGCTAACAGCACGCTGTATTCGGTCACAATTCCTGATTCTGTCACCGTAATCGGCATGCGCGCGTTTATGGGGTGCAGATTTACCGAAATTGAAATTCCCGACAGCGTAACTTCAATCAAGTTCGGCGCGTTTGCAAAGTGCAGCGGTCTGAGCGAGATTACCGTGCCTTCAAGCGTCACCTATCTGGGCGTCAAGGCGTTTGCGTACTGCACTTCGCTGGAAAAGGCGTACCTTAAGTGCAACGTCGAGTACCTTCCCGACAATCTGCTTGCAAACAGCGTTGCGCAGAGCGGCGGCTACACGTATACTGAGACCATGCTCAAGGAAGTCTATATCTCCTCCTCGGTCAAAAGGATAAACAAGACCGCGTTCGAGGGCAATTTTATTACCGACGTGTACTTTGCCGGCAGCGAAGAGGACTGGAACGAGCTGTATTTTTACACTTACGAGGCGGTAGAGGGTCAGGAAGAGCCCAACGAAGTTAAGGTGGACAAGTCCGCTGCCCTTGCCCAGACGGTTGTGGTTCACTGCAATTACAATTTTTAATTGGTAACTTTTCCCGCCTGTCTGTTCTGCGGTCTGACGGAAAATCAAGCCCGACGAAATGCCGACAGGCATAGAAAAGGCATATAAAAACTGTAAAAAGACAATAAAAACGGCGAAAAACGCAGCTACAAAAGGGGTATTATTCAGTTTTAACGGAGTTGTGTTTATTTGCAATAATAAAATGCTCCCGGAGTTTTTATCCGAGAGCATTTTTCCGTGTTTTATAGCGCATAACCGAAAAATTCCGTGTTTTATGGCGCGTAACCGGAAAGCGGTTGCAACTCAATTGGCGTTTAAATTCCTAAGATATAAAAGCCGTTGAAGTGTTCGCAATTTTTCAGCCAATTTAAAATTATTTCATAATCCATTGGCTTTATCTCTTCAATTTTCAATACGAAATCTTTAACTTGTGCAGGGGTGTAATAGTTCACCCCGTAAACGTCGAATTTACCGAAAATTTCGCCGTAACATGAACAGAATCGGTCGATATCGTCCGCGTGAATATACAGAGAGCTGTCTGCCCAATACCCGTGGCTTTTGACTGTTTTTTTAATACCGGTTTCGGGCTTAAGCGTACAGTATTGAAGCTCTATGAAGGCAGAACCGCCGAATTTCCTTCTCTCTTCCTGGTTTTCAAATGAATGAAATATCATAAAAACTCCGTCAGATTGCCGTAATTTACAAAAACATGAAACGTTGCCGTAACTTACGAAAAATAACAAACGCGCGCAAAAAACTTGTAAATACTACAAATATTTAAAAAAGCAAATACGGCGTAAAAAAATATAAAATACGACAAAAGGCGCTTGCAAAATGCAAACGCCCTGATTGTCGTCATTAAATTCGCCGTAAAAACGGCAGATTAAAACTTACGCTCTCTCTACGGACTTAAGGCAACGTGCGCAAACGTAATCGTTTACTACCTTACCTTCTGCGTTTACGTAGGAAACTTTCTGAACGTTAGCTTTGAAAGTTCTTCTGGTTCTTCTCTTGGAATGGCTCACGTTGTTGCCGGAAGCCTGGCCCTTACCGCATACGCTGCATACTCTCGACATAAATCTATCCCTCCGATTAAGGTTATTTCTCTAAAAATTAGTTCAAAAATAAAGCCGTTCAATTAAAACAGCTAATTAACTATAACACGTGATTTAAAAAAAAGCAAACAAAAACAGGCGCGGTTACAAATTTTTTTTGTTTTTTTAATAAAAATAATTGTCTCAAGAGTTAATTTTGCAATTTAATTGCAGGAAACACTTGCAAAAAATAATAAAGTAGTTTAAAATAAAGTTCGGAAGACTTTTTATAATATGGTCCGACGGCGTCTGTTTCGCCCAAAAACCGATTATCGGGCGACGGACGGTATATAAGGAATTAACTATGTCAGTAAATACTAGCAACGTCTACGGTAAAATTTCAATTTCCGACCTTGCAATCGCAAAGGTCGCGTCCAATGCCGCGCTCGAATGCTACGGAATCGTTGAAATGGTTTCGCGCCGTTTTACCGATTCTCTTTCCGAGCTGTTAAAAAAGCAGCCGGGCGGTAAGGGCGTTAAGGTTGTTACCAACGGCGACAGAATCTTTATAGACGTTTACGTCATTATCAAGTACGGCGTTTCCATAAACGCAGTTGCAGAGAGTTTGAAAGAAGGAATTAAATACAAAGTTGAGAAGTTTACCGGTATGATAGTTGACACGGTAAACGTCAATATTATCGGAGTTAAACTGTAACTTTATATAGTTTAGCTCCCTTTTTGCGCGGAAATCGTCCGCCCCAATAATTGAAAACAGTTAAGGAGTAAAAATGCAGAAAACAGTAAACAGCACCGAGTTCAGAAAGATGATCGCAACCGGCGCCAGAATGCTTGAAATAAACAGAGCGAAAGTTGACGCGCTCAACGTGTTCCCCGTACCCGACGGCGACACGGGTACCAATATGTCGCTCACTTTACAGTCGGCGATAAAGGAGATGAACGCCTGTTCGTCCAACAGATTCCAGGAGATATGCGACGCGGTTTCCAAGGGCGCGCTTCGCGGCGCGAGAGGTAACTCCGGCGTTATTTCCTCTCAGATTATCCGCGGTATCTGCTCGGTCATAAGAGACTGCGGCGAATCGTTCGATACAAAGACCTTTGCCAAGGCTATGGAGGCAGGCACCAAGGTTGCCTATTCCGCCGTATCCATTCCCAAGGAAGGCACCATTTTAACCGTCGTTCGCCTTATGAGCGAATCGGCTTCGAAGCTCGCTTCGAAAAATAAGGACTTCGTCGACTTTTTAAAGGCGCTTATCGCCGTCGGCGACGAGGCTCTGGCTCAGACCCCCGAGCTTTTACCCGTGCTTAAAAAGGCGGGCGTTGTAGACTCGGGCGGCGTAGGTCTTATGACCATTATGCGCGGCTTCCTTGCCGCAATCACGGGCGAAGACGTGGGCGGAGATATCCCCACCGAAGCTCAGGAAACCAAGAAAGAAGCTGAATTCGGCGACAATTCGGACATTATCAACCTCGATCTGGGCGATATCGAATTTGCATACTGCACCGAATTCTTCGTAATAAATCTCAAGCAGATGACCACTATGGCGGATATCGATAAGCTGAAGGAAAAGCTTATGGGCATCGGCGACTCGGTAATCTGTATAGGCGATCTGGAACTTGTAAAGGTTCACGTTCACACCAATACCCCCGGCGTTGCGCTCTCCTATGCGCTCGAACTCGGCGAGCTTGACAGAATCAAGATAGAAAACATGCTCGAGGAGAACCGCGAGCTTAAGAAGAAGCTCGAAGCAGAGAAGAAAGAGATGGGCATGCTTGCCATCTGCGCGGGCGAAGGACTTGCGGAAATCTTCAAGGATCTGATGGTAGACAGAGTTATAGAGGGCGGTCAGACCATGAACCCCTCCGCTCAGGACATTGCGGACGCGGTGCAGAAGATCAACGCATCCAACGTATTCGTATTCCCCAACAACTCCAACATTATTCTTGCGGCTGAACAGGCGAAGGGACTTGTCACCAACAGAACCATTCACGTTATACCCACCAAGAACGTGCCTCAGGGCTTCGCGGCGGCGCTCGTGTTCAATCCCGACGACTCGGTTTCCGAGAACAAGACGAATATGATTCACGCAATCGACGGCGTGGCTTCGGGTCAGGTAACTTACGCGGTAAGAAATACCTCCATGAACGGCTTCAAGCTCAAGGAAGGCGACATAATCGGCCTCGACGCAAAGAAAATTCTTGCAAAGGGCGACAATATAGAACAGACCACGCTCGACCTCATCAAAAAGATGAAGCGCGACGAGCACGAAATGATAACCCTTTACTACGGCGAGGGAGTGAACGAAGAGCAGTGCGAACAGCTTGCCGCGAAAGTCACGGAAGAGTTCCCCGACTGCGACGTGGATTACCACTACGGCGGTCAGCCCGTTTACTATTATATGGTATCGCTTGAATAAATTATAAATAAAACTATAACGGGGAGCGCGTACTCCCCGTTTTTTTGAATATGAATCTGTCGGAATTAAGGTACGTTTCCGAAAAAAAGGAACGCGACTTCAATAAACTGAATATCTACACGGTTGAAGATTTGCTGCGGCACTTTCCGCGCGACTATCTGGACCTGACCCACGTCGAGCCGTTGCGGTGCGCCTATCACAACGACGTAATTTTAACCTTGTGCGAGGTTTTGAACGTGGAAGTCAACCGCTACTCGAAGCGTCCGTACGTAAAGGCTATGTGCAGACAGGGCGACTACGTATTCTCCGCAATATGGTTCAACCAGCCCTACGTCGCGACCAAGCTCAGGCTCGGCGAATATCTGTTTTACGGCAGAGTTCAGAACAAGTACGGCATGGGCGCGTCCATGGTCAACCCCGCGTTTGAGAGCGCGGACGTAAACGACAAGCTCAAAGGGCTGATTCCCGTCTATCCGCTTGCAGGCAATCTCACCCAGGGCGCGGTCCGCTCGGCAATCAAGCAGGCGCTGAGTAAGGTTTTCCTTACAAGTATGATTCCTGCGGCGCTCCAGCGCAAATATTCTCTCTGTCCGTTGGAGGAGGCGTATCAGAAGCTTCACCTGCCGCAGAGCGGTCAGGATATAAAGATTGCGGGGGAGAGGATTGCCATAGAGGAGTACTTCCTTTTAATTTCCGCGTTCAAAATAATCAAGGGCGACGGCGAGACGGCAAGGACGAATAAATATTCCGTTACGGCGGAGGAGGTCAAGGAATTCTCCTCGCGCTTTCCGTTCGGGTTCACTCAGGGACAGAAGTCGGCAATAAACGACGTCTTCAAGGACTTACACTCTCCGCACGCGATGAACAGACTCATTCAGGGCGACGTCGGCTGCGGCAAGACAGCCGTGGCAATTACGGGAATTTTTATGGCGGTAAAGTCGGGCTATCAGGCTGCGATGCTCGCCCCCACCGAAGTGCTGGCAAGGCAGAACGCGGAGGTGATTAAAAAGTACCTGCCCGAATACAACGTGCGGTTTTTGTCGGGTTCGACTCCCGCCGCGGAAAAGCGCGAAATCAAGCGCGGACTTGCCGAGGGCGAAATCGACGTGGTCTGCGGCACTCACGCCGTTATTCAGGGCGACGTGTACTTTAAAAATCTTTCGTTCGTCGTGTGCGACGAACAGCACCGCTTCGGCGTGGCTCAGCGCTCTTCGCTCACGCAGAAGGGCGAAGGGTGCGACACTCTGGTTATGTCGGCAACGCCCATTCCGCGCACGCTGTCGCTCATCTTTTACGGCGATCTGGACGTGACCACGATCAAGGACAAGCCCGTGTCCCGACAGGAAATCTCCACTTCGATAATCCCCGAACGCAAGTATGCGGATATGTATAACTACATTCAGGGTCAGGTTAAGGCGGGCAGACAGGCCTACTTCGTCTGTCCCAAAATCGAGGGCGACGAGGAGGGCTCGGCGATGTCCGTCACCGAGCTTTACGAAGAGCTCACGGCAAAAATGCCGTCGGTCAGGTTTGCGCTCCTGCACGGCAAGATGAAGGACAAGGAGAAGAACGCCGTCATGCAGTCCTTCAGGTCGGGCGAGTTCGACTGTCTGGTCTCCACCACGGTTATTGAGGTGGGAGTGGACGTCCCCAACGCCACCATTATGGTAATTTACAACGCTGAAAGGTTCGGGCTTTCCCAGCTACACCAGCTTCGCGGCAGAGTGGGCAGGGGAGACAAGCAGAGCTACTGCTTTCTGCTTATGGGCAACGACACGCCCGCCGCGCGCGAGCGGCTTGCCGTAATTAAGAACAACTCCGACGGCTTTGCGATAGCCGAAAGCGACTTGCAGACGCGCGGCGGAGGCGACTTTATGGGAACGCGGCAGAGCGGTAGGATGATGACCGAGCTCAAGAATCTGCGCTTCCCCGTCTCGGCAATATTCACGGCGAAGGCGATATCCGACGACGCGTTTTCGGGTGCGTTCGACGTAACCGAGGTGCGCCGCGCCGCCCTGGGCAAGTACGAAAAATTAAAGGACGTAATAATGAACTGATCGCGCGTGGCGGGTTGAATAATTATAGTTTGACCGCCGCGGTGCGATACGAAACCGCCGCGGTTGAAACGAAGTTGTTGCGGTGAAATAAAACTGCCGCGTGGTGGGTTGATTTTATAATTTTTAACAGGTTGACTGCCGCGGAGAAATAAAGCCGCCGCGGTGCGGAAAAGACAGTTGCGGTGCGGAAATAAGTCCGCCGAAAGGCGGAATAAAATTATCGCGGCGCGGATTAATCCGCGCAGGGCGAAATGAATATTACGGTTTCTGCCGCTTGAAGCGGAGGAGGGTTTATGAAGGAGTGCAATCAGATAACGCTATACGTTGTGGGCGACTCTACCGTGGCGGAGTTTAAGGACGACTACTATCTGCCCCGTTGCGGCTACGGAGTCAAGCTTGGAAATTACCTCGTTCCCGAGGTGAAGGTGGTCAACCTTGCGCTGTCGGGCAGAAGCTCTTTAAGCTTTTTGAAGGAAGAAAATTATAAGATTCTGCTCTCCTCTGTAAAGCGCGGAGATTACGTCTCCATAGGGTTCGGACACAACGACGAAAAGGGCGAAGACGCGCGCTACACCAACGCCAACCTTTCAAAGGACGAAAGGGGGGAGGAGCGCGGAATTTCGTTCAGGCGCAACCTTTGGGAAAACTATATTTTGCCCGCTTTGGAGCGCGGCGCGACGCCCATACTCTGCACACCCATTGCAAGGCTCTCCGAAGAGGGCGACTATTCGGGCTCGTGCGGACATATCACTGCTACAACAGGCAAATACGAGGGCGGAAATTACCCTGCCGCTGTGCGCGAACTGGGTAAGGAGACGGGCGTTGCGGTTATCGACCTGACGGCTGCAACCGTGGCTCAGTATCAGAAAATCGGGTTCGACGGCGCAAGCAATTACCACGGCTGGGCGTCCACTTCGAACGGGTTGCGTTCGGGACTCGACCAGACCCATCTCAACGCATACGGCGCAAAGTACGTCGCGTACGAATGGGCAAGACTGCTGTCCCTTTCCGACTGCCCTTTAAAAGAATATTTAAGGTCCGAGCCGCTGCCGCCCGATATATCCGATTTGCAGAGTGCGGTCAACAGGGACTACAAGGAGCCTGAGTATGCGCCGTTCAACGCGCAGACCGACGCCTCAAAGCTCTACAATTTAACTCCGCCCTGGTACGGCACGGTTATGGGCGATTTCGGCGGAAACGAGCATATAAAAGAGTTCGTAATTTTACAAAAGGACGGGGGATATACCGTGGGGAACGACAGTACGGTCGTGCGCGGTAAAATTTCTAAATCGACCGACGGCTTCGCGGCGGCGTTCACGCCCGTTCCGTCGGGGAAAAACTTCGTCGTAACGGCGAAAGCCACGGTAATATGCGCCAACCAAAGCGATAATCAGTCGGCTTTCGGGCTTATGGCAAGGGACAATATTTACGTTGACGACTACCGCTCGGCAGAGAACGCAAACTTCGTCGCGGCGGGATATTGCGCGGGCAATGCTATATTCTTCCGCGAGGGAGGCAAGCTCAGCCTTGCAGGCGGCGAAAAAACCGGATCGGGTGACGGAAAAACCGGATTGGGCGGCGAATATGCCCTTTCCATTACAAAAATCAATCAGCAGATAGTGGTTGAGTGCAACGGCGTAAAGAAGAGCTTTTTCGACTTCGACCTGACCGCGGTGGACAATAAGTCCGTATATATCTGCCTGTTTGCCAACCGCGGCTTAACCGTAAGCTTTACCGACGTGTGCGTTACGCTGACGGGCGACAGCGTTCAGGCATAGCTGAAATTCCCTCTCGCCTTTAAAGACGGTAATTCGCGGCGGTCGGTTGCGGCTGAGTTTTTTAAGATTACCACTTGAAATTATCAAAAGATAATGTTACAATGAGAAAAATCGGCGTAAACGCCGTATAATAGGAGAGGTAAATGATGAAAGCAAAAAAACTTATTACAGTGCTTATGTCCGTACTCCTGGCAGGTACGATGTTCGTCGGATGTAACGACGGCTCGAACGATAACAGCGGTTCTACGGACAAGCCGGAAAACACAACCCCCACGCAACCTGAAAACCCTACGGATCCCGAAACTCCCACGGATCCTGAAACTCCCACGGACCCCGAAACTCCCACGGACCCCGAGACTCCCACGGAGCCTGAGACCCCTGCGGAGCCTGAAACCCCTGCGGAACTTGCGGAAACGACCGTATATATGGTGGGCGATTCGACCATGTGTTCTTTCTCAGATATATACTATATGCCCCGTTACGGCTACGGCACGCAGCTTGCAAACTATCTCGACGCAAAGGCAACCGTTAAAAACCTTGCGCTGTCGGGCAGAAGTTCCTTGAGCTTTTTGAGCGAAGAAAACTACACCACCCTTTCGGGCTCGATTAAGGCGGGCGACTATCTTATTATCGGCTTCGGTCACAACGACGAAAAGAGCGACGATGCGGAACGCTTCACCGACCCCGCCGCCGACTATCAGACGGCTACCACGGCAAAGGGACCTTCGTTTGCCTATACTTTATATCAGAATTATATCAAGCTCGCGGTGGATAAGGGCGCAACCCCCATACTCTGCACGCCTATCGTAAGATACAGCTCAACCGCGGACTACAGCGGCGCAAAGGCGCACGTGACCGCCGACGGCGACTACGCTGCGGCTATCAGAAAGCTGGGTACGGACACCAACACTACGGTTATCGACCTGACGGCAATAACCAAGGCGGACTACACCGAGCTCGGCACGGAAGCAACCGCTTATCACGCATATACTTCGTACGACGAAGACGCAACCACGGGCGATAAGGTTCCTTCGGGTATCGACGAGACGCATATCAATATGTACGGCGCAAAGAAGGTCGCTTACGAATTGGTAACCGCGCTTGCCCAGACGGATAACACTCTTAAAAATTATATCAAGTCGGATATAACCGCACCCACGAAGGAAGCGGACTATGCTTCGGCAATCAACGCGGATTTCGTAAAACCCGACTATATGCCCTTCGACCCCACCTCTCACGAATCCAGCAACCTTACGGGCGAATGGTATAAGACCGTAATGGGCGATATCGGCGGTCAGGACAAGCTGCCCGACTACACGGTTGAGTATGCAGACGGCACGTTCACCGTAGGTAACGGCAGCTCGACCGTAAGAGGCAAGTTCTCGACTTCTACCGACGGCTTTGCCGCTGCGTTCATTCAGATTGACGCCAGCAAGAACTTCACTGCAAGCGCAACAATTACGATTAAGTCGCTCGGCTCGGGCGTAAGCAATCAGTCGGGCTTCGGTATGATGCTCCGCGACGGTATACTTATGGACCTCAACAGCAAGACGGCTAACTACAACTTTGTTGCGGCAGGCGCGCTCGCGTCAGGCGGCGGTGCAATCTTCAGCAGAGAAGGCGGCACGTTTACAAAGAATACCGCCAATACCGTGACTGTCTCCACCGAGCTCACTTACACCGTCTCCATAACCCGCGTGGGTCAGGCGGTAGACGTCTCCTTCTCGGACGGAACCACTACGTATAACAAGACCTATACCGACTTCGATTTCGTTGCGGTTGACAACGACTATATGTACCTTTGCCTGTTTGCAAACAGAGGTATAATTGCCGAATTCACCGACGTTCAGTTTACTATAACCGGAGATTCTCAGGGCGCATAACCGCAGCAAATAAAACAGACAGGTAAAAAGTAACAAGGCGCCGCCGCGCTTTCAAAGCGCGGCGGCGTAAATTTTGCGTTGACAACCTGCGTTTTTTATGGTAAAATAACTGAAATTCTGTTTTTTTAGAGGACTCAAATGAAAAAAGACGTAGGTAACCTTCAATCGGTTCGCAAGGATATTAAACTTCTCGACGCAACTCTGCGCGACGGCGGCATCGTAAATTCGTTCTATTTCCCCGAAGGCTTCGCCAAAGCTCTGTACGAGGCGAACGTAGCCGCAGGCGTGGATATTATGGAATTCGGCTATAAGGTCTCCAAAAAGCTGTTCGACGTATCAAAATTCGGCGAATGGAAGTTCTGCGACGAGGAGAGCATAAGGCGCGTCGTCGGCAACAACGATACGGATATGAAGATAGCGGTTATGAGCGACGTCGGCAGGGTCGACCTTAAAACCGAGGTCATTCCCAAGAAGGATTCCGTAATAGATATGTACCGCATAGCCTGCTATGCTCATCAGGTTCCCACCGCCGTGGAGATGGTGGAATACTGCCATTCGATGGGCTATATGACCAGCTGTAATATTATGGCTATCTCCAAAAATCAGGAGAGCGACCTCGTCCGCGCGCTCGAAATAGTTGCGCAGTCGCCCGTGGACGTAATTTACATCGTCGACAGCTTCGGCTCTATCTATCCCGAAGAGATAAGAAGGGTGTGCGATATGTACGGCGAAGTTACAGATAAATACGGCAAGGAGCTGGGTATTCACGCCCACAACAACCAGCAGCTCGCCTTTGCAAACACCATCGAGGCGTGCGCAAAGGGCGTAAACTATCTGGACGCGACGGTGAGCGGTATGGGCCGCGGCGCAGGCAACTGCTACCTTGAGGCGATGCTCGGATTTCTCAAGAACCCCAAGTACCATATCGACCCCGTCTTACGGTTCGTGCGCGAGTATATGGAACCCCTGCGCGCAAGCGGCGTGAAGTGGGGCTACGACGTGCCCTATCTTTTGACAGGTCTCTACAACGCCCATCCCTACGCGGCGATTGATTTCATCAAGGCCGACCGCAAGGACTACGAAAAGTTCAGACGCGAGCTTTTGGGCGAGGACCAGTACTGATTCTGGGTGAGAACCCGTATTGAGTCTGGCGGGGACCGGTACTGATTTTTTAAAAAACCGCACCGAAATTTTCCGACCTGAAATAATTTTTGTCTTGCGCGAAAAATTTTGCGTGGTTTGCGCATAAATTGCGGCGGTAAGGCGTATTTGCGCCGCCGCTCAAAAAAATGCTTAAATTTATTTGACAATTTAAAAAACTTTTGATAAAATAACCCTTGCTGTAATGATTATCGTGGGATTCTATGCGGAACAATCGTGCGGCAGGGGCTTTATTTTGCCCTGCAAAACGCGTGCAATCCGCTCCCTATATAATATATATGGTATAACGACTTCTTTTCGTTTGCATTTTAAGGGTAATGCAGGCGGAAGATATATTCCACAGACCAAACGGTCGAGTAAAACAAGGAGGAACTTTAATGCCTACAATTAATCAGCTTATCAAGCACGGAAGAGAGAAGCAGGTTTTCAAGAGCAAGTCTCCTATTCTGGACAACTGCCCTCAGAAGCGCGGCGTTTGCCTTTCGGTAACCACCACGA
>JBJEUX010000016.1:0-2295 GCA_051884055.1 Candidatus Coproplasma sp. | reverse complement strand
GCAAGATGATAGCCCCACCGAGAGGACTATCATCAAGCACACGTATATGTAAGAAGTTCTACTGTTCAATGGCAAATCCGTTTTTGGTAATGAATGAAAAAAAACGTGTATATCAAGTTAGTTTTTGTTCGTTTTTGTAAAGTATTATTGTTTGTTTTTGTGTATAAATCTGAATAAAAGTCCGAAAAGTAAACGCATCAGTAATATCTGAGAATATTTGTTTGCACAAAAATGTATTTGCTCTGTTTTTGGGGGTTATTCCAGCGAGTGAACCACCAGCCCGCTGCGAAGTTTCGGCTCAAACCAAGTCGTCTTCGGCGGCATGATGTTCCCCGAGTCGGCAATGTCAATAATCTGTTGCATGGTAACGGGGTAGAGTGCCAGCGCCACTTTCATCTCCCCCGAATCCACGCGGCGTTTCAGTTCACCTAAGCCGCGGATTCCGCCCACGAAGTCAATACGCTTGTCCGAGCGCAAGTCCTTGATACCGAGTATCTTATCCAATATCAGATTGCTCGAAATCGTAACGTCCAGCACCCCGATGGGGTCGCTGTCATCGTAGCGTCCTTCCTTTGCCGTCAGGCTGTACCATGCGCCGCCGAGATAGAGCGAGAAGTTATGCAAAGCCTGCGGCTTGTAAATCTCCGCACCTTTCTTCTCCACCACGAAATCTGCCTCCAATGCCTGCAAGAAAGCCTCGTCCGTCAGCCCGTTCAGGTCGCGCACCACGCGGTTGTAGTCAATGATATTCAGTTGGTTATCGGGGAAGCATACCGCAAGGAAGTAGTTATATTCCTCCTTGCCCGTATGGTTCGGGTTTTGCAGTTTCTTCTCGTTGCCCACCAGCGCGGCGGCGGCGGAGCGATGATGCCCGTCGGCAATGTACATGGCAGGTATCTCTTTGAATATCTGCGTGATATGGCAGATGGTAACGGGGTCGTTTATCAGCCAGAACGTGTGTCGGAAACCCTCCGGCGGCGCTACAAAGTCATACTCCGGCTCGCCTGCGGTAATCTGCGCAATGATAGCGTCCAAGTCATCGCGGTGGGGGTAAGCGAAGAACACGGGTTCCATGTTCGCATTGTTCACCCGCACGTGTTTCATGCGGTCTTCCTCTTTGTCGCGGCGGGTCAGTTCGTGCTTCTTGATACGCCCTTCCATATAATCATCCACCCACGCGGCTACCACTAGTCCGTACTGTGTCCTGCCGTCCATTGTCTGGGCATACACATAGTATTTCTCCTGCTCGTCTTGCACCAGCCAACCCTCTTTCTGAAAGAGGTCGAAATGCTCGCGTGCACTCTGATACACCTTCGGGTCGTGCTCGTCCGTACCGTCTTCGAAGTTTATCTCCGGTTTGATGATATGATACAGCGATTTCTCGTTGCCTGCCGCCTCACGGCGCGCCTCCTCCGAGTTCAGCACGTCGTACGGACGACTGCTCACTTGCTCTACTAACTGTTTGGGTGGACGAATGCCACGAAATGGTTTGATAATCATGGTAATATATAGATTAAAGGTGTTACTTTCCCGCTACTTTCGGCTCCGGCGACATGGAGCAAGACCCGTTGAAGACGGCGTTCGGCTCCACAATCAGCGTCTGCGTCTTCACATCGCCTTGTATCTTGCCCGTAGCGCGCAGCGCCAGCGTGTGGTGAACGGCTATCTTGCCTTCCATTGCGCCCATTATCTCAGCGTTTTGGCAGTCGATAGTGCCTTTCAGTTTGCCTTTCTCGCCTATCACCACCTTGCCCGAGCACTGCAAATCGCCCTCTATCGTGCCGTCTATGCGAATATCCGAATCGGCGATGATGGTGCCGATGATTTTGCTACCTGCCGTCAAGGCGTTGTATAACGTTCCTGTCTGTTGTTGTGTTGCCATAGTTGGGATAAAATTTATGAAATGTACATATTTTCAGCCTGCAAAGATACCATTTTTAATTGATACCTGCAAACGATAGGGAACTACATACCCCAAAAACACACTTTTTTGCTAAAAATGCAAAAAATATCCCATTCTTCTTTGTTTATTTCAAAAAAAAAGCGTACCTTTGCACCTTATTGCGTACAAACGCGTACAAAACTACCAAAACCGCGCATGAAATTACTGATTGTTATACTCCTGCTTGCCGCCGCTTTCATCCTCTTGTCGGTGCGGGTTATCTTGAAGCGCAACGGACGTTTCTCCAGCCAGCATATCTCCCAAAGCAAGACCATGCGCGAGCGAGGAATCCATTGCGCCACCTCCCAAGACCGCGAAGCCCGTCGGAAAGCCCCAACCCGCTTAGACCCTAA
>JBJEUX010000015.1:0-9721 GCA_051884055.1 Candidatus Coproplasma sp. | reverse complement strand
CCGGCTTTATTACTCTCCCATTTGAAAAAAGTTCAACTTTTTGGGTACAAATCAATCCGGGTATCTTAATTGCGTTAATGCCTGATTGACCTATCTCCAATCAAACAAACGTGACGTTTGATCCGGGTATCTTAATTGCGTTAATGCTTGATTTACGGGTCTCCAATCAAACAAACGTGACGTTTGATCCGGGTATCTTAATTGCGTCCGCTCTTGATTTACCTATCTCCAATCAAACTTTAATTTAAGTGGGCAAATTAAAAGCCGCGAGGAAAATTCTTTCCTCGCGGCATGTTTTTATTATTTACGGTGCAAGCAAAATCACGCTTGCGCCTCAAGACAAACATTTTTACGAAATCAATTACTTGCAGTTCTTCTTCAAGGTCTCAAGACATTCGGTGAGCTCGGTGGGAATACGGGTCTTGATCGTGCCGTTGTAGTAGCCTTCGATTTCCTCTGCTTCCTTAGCCCACTTCTCTTTGTCAACCTTAAGAATTTCCTTAAGATCCTCTATGCCGAACTTCTTGCCTGCGGAAATTTCGTAGTCAAGGTCGGTAAGGTCGATGTCCTCAGCCTTGGGTACGTAGCCGATAGCAGTCTCGTCTGCGTCTACGGTGCCTTCGCAGCGCTTTAAAATCCATTCAAGCACGCGCATGTTGTCGCCGAAGCCGGGCCACATGAAGTTGCCGTTTTCGTCCTGACGGAACCAGTTAACGTTGAAGATCTTGGGAGGATTCTTAACAACCTTGCCCATATCGATCCAGTGCTGGAAGTAGTCGCCCATATGATAGCCTGCGAAGGGCTTCATTGCCATGGGGTCGTGACGGAGCACGCCTACTGCGCCGGTTGCAGCCGCCGTCGTCTCGGACGACATTGCAGAACCTACGAATACGCCGTGGTTCCAATCTCTCGACTGGTATACGAGGGGAGTGGTGGAAGCTCTTCTGCCGCCGAAGATGATCGCCGAAAGAGGCACGCCGTCCTTGGAATCGAATTCGGGCGAAACGCAAGGGCAGTTGCGTGCAGGCGCGGTGAATCTGGAGTTGGGATGAGCCGCACAGGTGGACTTATCCTTCTTGTCGAACTTAGCAGGGTTCCAGGGCTTGCCCGTCCAGTCGATGCAGTGCTCGGGCAGATCCTTGTTGAGACCTTCCCACCATACGGTCATATCGTCGGTGTTGAGCGCAACGTTGGTGAAGATGGTTCCGCGCTTGGTTGCTGCCAATGCGTTGGGGTTGGAGTGTTCGTTGGTGCCGGGAGCAACGCCGAAGAAACCGTTTTCGGGGTTAACCGCCCACAGTCTGCCGTCTGCGCCCACTCTTATCCATGCGATATCGTCGCCCACGCACTCGATTTTATAGCCCTTTTCAAGGTAGTGCTTGGGGGGAATAAGCATTGCAAGGTTGGTCTTGCCGCAAGCCGAGGGGAATGCTGCCGCTACGTACTTCTTGCTTCCGTCGGGGAAGGTCACGCCGAGGATAAGCATATGCTCAGCCATCCAGCCTTCGTTCTTGCCGAGGTAGGAAGCTATACGCAGTGCGAAGCACTTCTTGCCGAGCAGTACGTTGCCGCCGTAAGCGGAGTTTACCGAGATAATCGCGTTATCTTCGGGGAAATGCATAATATATCTGTCGTCTGCGTTAACGTCGCACTTTGCGTGGAAGCCCTTGATAAAGTCGCCGTCCTTGCCGATTGCGTCAAGAACGTTCTTGCCCACTCTGGTCATGATGACCATGTTTAAAACGACGTAGATGGAGTCGGTTACTTCGATACCGTATTTAGCGAAGGAAGAGCCTACGACGCCCATGGAATAGGGTATAACGTACATTTTTCTGCCCTTCATCGAGCCGCGAGCGATTTCAGCGGCAAGTTCGTAAGCCTGTCTGGGGTCCATCCAGTAGTTGATGGTACCTGCGTCTTCCTTGTTTCTGGTACAAATAAAGGTTCTGTCCTCGACGCGTGCAACGTCGTTTACCTTGGTTCTGTGAAGGTAGCAGTCGGGAAGAAGAGTTTCGTTGAGCTTAATGAGCTCGCCGGAAACTACGGCTTCCTTTCTCAAGGCGTCAAGCTGGTCCTGTTCGCCGGTAATCCAGACGATTTCGTCGGGCTGACCGAGAGCCGCGCTGTCATCGACAAAATCGAGTACCTTTTTGTTCTTGGTGAGTGCCATTTGTTGTATCTCCTTAGAATAGTATTTCAAAGTTAATCGGATGATTCCCGTTCGGGCATTTCCGCAAATTCCGCGTAAACAAAGCCGTTTACGGGATGTATAATTGCAGCTGAACGGTGCATAGTTGTATAAATGCGGTCAATCAGTTGCATATATTTAAGTCGTGCAGTTTCATAAGTGAAAGAATAATAAAATTAAGCCAAATCTCTCACAAATAACATTTTAGCAGAATTTGCAAACGTTTGCAACAGTTTAAAGGTAAAATGGGGGTGAAAATTTTTTTATACCGTATATTAATTTATACAATACAGGGATTGTTACGCCTGATATATATTTTGCAATATAACATATATTTATACGAAAAGTGACAAAATATACCCGAAAGCAGGGTATATTATATATTTAAACAATAATCACGGTCGGAAAACAGTTCCGATTTAAGTTCGCGCATGCGCAAAGGTAGGCGGTTATGGCTGGGTATTTAAAGAGAATTGCGCTCATAAAGACGGTAAGCAAGGGGTATTCCTGCGACGGCGGTCAGCTGGGCGGGCTTGTAAAGTGCGAGGTGTACGCCGGGTTTTTAAAGGTCGAGCTCTCGCTCATAAACTTCGCTCCGCTTGCCGACGGGCGGTACAGGTTCGGTCTCTCCGACGGCAAACGCATAGTTATTTTCGACAACGTAGTGTGCGAAACCCAGACCGATTTCGACCTGTCGGCAGGGTTTGCGGCTCTCGTCTGTTTTTGCAAGGACGGGTCGGTAAAGAGCGTGGCTTCGGCGGTCTGCGGAGAAAATTCAGGCGAGCTTGAAAGGATAGAACGGGCGATCGCAGGCGAAGAGCAGTCTTTTTCCGCGCCCGAAAACGCGGCGTACGAGGACGAGGCGATTGCGGAGGTGAATTATTACGAACTGGAAGCTAATAAGAACGGTGGAGCTGTACGCGCGGATAAAAAAGAAGAGGCGGACGGGAGCGCAGGCGGCGAGAATGAAGAGGCTGTACGCGCTCTCCAGAAAGGAGAAGATAAAGACGGAGAAATAAGCGACCGCGCGGACGGTCAGACCGCCCGCGCGGAAAATTCCGATTTAGCGGAAAGTGCAGAAAAAGCGGATAGTGCGCGCGGAACGGGTGATTTGCGCGCGGCGTACAGTGCGCGCGCCGATGAAAATGCGCATAGAGAGGGGGATAAACTCGACAAAAACGGCGCCGAGCGAGCCGACGAAGAGGACAAGGGATTTTACGGCAGAATGGAGGGAGATATAAAAAAGATATTCGCCGACTATCCCAAAGAGGAGCGGCTTGAAAGGGCTATGGAGGGTTCGCGCTGGGCAAAAATCGGGTACGGCGGAGGGAAGTATTACGCGTTCGGCGTGATATATTCGGACGGAAAGGCAAAATACCTGTGCTACGGCGTGCCGTCTGCGGACGGAATAAGCTGTCCGCGCTCGCTTGCGGGCAGGGCGTCGTATATGCCCGTGGAGGGCGGCGGGTTCTGGATTATGTATCAGGACGCGTTCAACGGAATAAGCGTAAAAACCGACGATGGAAAATAATTACGTATAAACCTTGCCGCTTACGCCTTGACCGGAATTGTGATAAGTTGTATAATGGGCGTATAAACTGCTGAAAAGGTGAGTTTTTTAACCTTTTCGGAGCAAAGAGGTCTGTTTTACGAAAGATTCCGCAACCAAAAAGCCGCTATCGCGCGGCGTCAAAATATTAATAAAAGTACTGCTTATAGTGGTAGCCGTGCTTGCGGTGCTGTTGGGCACGGTGGCGATTTTCGACTGCGTTCAACACTCCAAAGCGCGCGTCGTGCCGTCCTACGAGAAGGTGGATTTAATCCCCGTGCTCGAAAAAAGCGTCTGGGACGAGGACGACTACGAGCTGTTGTACCGCCAGACGGGGCTTAAAAAGGAGCCGCTTGACGAGCTCAAGGGGCATAACGCCGCGATTATCAGGTTCCAGACGGCGCTCTTTTACGAGGGAACGGTCTCGCACGACACTTCGATTGCGTTCAGCTCGCACGATATGCTCGATTACTCCGCGCCCATGATTCCGCTGCACACGGGCGACGTCATAGTATCTGCTTCGGTGCACACTATGGGCTGGAGAAACGGTCACGCCGCGCTGGTTGTGGACGGTTCGCGTATCCAGACCGTGCAGGCGGTCGCGCCCGGGACTTACGTCGAATTATTGAGCGTTCAATGGTTCAGGGAGGCGACAAATTTTATGGTTCTGCGCCCCAAGGGAATAGACCAGGAGACCCTGGACAATATCGGGCTCTATGCGAAAAACGAGTGGGTAGGCGTAAAATATTCGCTCTTCCCCGGGTTCTTTCTACCCAAGGACCAGACGGACGACCCGCGCGGAACGCACTGTTCGCACGTGGTCTGGCAGGCGTATAAGGCGTTCGGGTACGACATAGACAGCAATGGCGGAGCGTTGGTCACCCCGCGCGACATTGCGCGCTGCGACCTCTTCGAGGTAGTGCAGGTCTACGGACTGGATTTAGACGAGCTCTGGTAAATAATTTCGCGAAAAAAAAGCGTGACGCTTTACGGCTCTTCCCACAGGGATTATTTAATAAAACAAAAGACTAACGAAAATTTTTTCGTTAGTCTTTCTTTTTTGCTGTGCAAAAACACAAGACTTTGCTCGCAAAGTATAGTGTGCTACACTTTCAAATTATGACCGCTCGATATGTAGGCGAATGTTCACAAGATCATTGTTCTCTACGAAAAGAAAATAGGCAAATCCGTCGATTTCATCAAGAAAGCCCATATCCGCCGCCAACGGATCATACTGCATAAAGAGTGCAGGCATCGGCTCGTCGTAGTTCCAATCGGATGGCGTTCCCAACAACTTTATACCGTCTGCGTCATCCTCCGTTTCGTAAAACTCCATATCAAAAGCGGTTGTCAAGTGAGAAAACTGCGGCTCGAAACTGTTGAAATCGTCGATTACGGTATCGGGTTCTCCCTCGTAATAATATATCATCGGCGTATATGGGAAAACTTCCGTGTCAAGAAAAATATATAAGTATCCGATGTGCGGCAAACGATTTTCCCTGTCGTAATCCGTAAGATCCGCAAGCCTTATCTGACAGAAGAAAATCACATCGTCTGACCAATTGTTCACCCACGCGTTCGGCACAACGGGATCGCCGAAAAATTTACTTGTCGCCGGACCTGCGTTCGGTTCCGCTTTTTTCACTTTGATTCCGATTGCCATTTTGCCCCCATTTTCGCTTTTACTTAACACGAAAAGTATATTGATACCCTGCGTCGAACGATCTCGGCCGATAAAAAGAACTTTCTCTTTTTGAAATAGTCCATGTTCTGTTAAATTCGGAATATTTACAAAGCATTGAAAAAGTCACGCACCCTTCGTCTGTCTTGTCTATAACAAAGGTTCGTCCTCCTTTTTCAAAGGAAATACTTTCGCCCTCACGGCAAGGTACGACCTTTTTTGCCGTTTTGCGCACATTGCTCTTCCCGGAGCGATGATTGATTCCCCACATTTCCTCAATGATTATCAGTTTCATGGGAGATTCCCTCTTTCAAATCCGAACATTCCGTTCGCCTGATCAGACTATAACGACGCAAAAAATATTTAGCCGTAACTATCTTCATCACTAATTGTTCTAAGCGAAAAATTCTTTGATAAATCTTGCAGTAGCCCTTTTACTGTGCGTCCTTGCACAGCTGCAAGAGCTCCCGCAAATTTCTCTTTGAATTTTTCTGCTTATAACCGCAGGGCGTCTTGAATGGAAGATTTTTCGTCATCTGTCAAGGCAAAGACCGCAGACGATACACGGACGTATTGACAAGGGCTTTAACGCAGACAGGGGCAAAAAGATTCATTCAAGAAAATAGTGATGAAGATAGTTACGGCTAATCGATATTTATTTCCTCTTCATAGATTTGTATCAATCTGCCGATACTTTCTTTGTATCGGCAGCACTCGTCCCAATACTCGGTTCGGGGACTGATTTCTCCGCCCATTTCTATATTTGCCATAGCGTTGCAATAGTTCGGATTGTGGCTTTGCCACCAAGCATCTTTGAGAATTTCCTGTCGCTCCGCTACGGAGTTGGTATTGCTGAGAAACCTCTCTAATTCTTTTTCAAGAAACTCTTTTTCGTTCATAACAATACCTTTTTTGCCGTTGTTTTGAGCTCTTTTTGGAAAGCCTACGAACTTTTCAATTTCCGTATTTTTTTACGATTCGTTTTTCAAGTAATACGGAAAGAATCATACATACGATCGCAACGCCGAGTACGATCCCTCCCAAGGCAAACGCTCCCGAGAAGAACGTAACGAACGAGAATGCTGCGCCGAGCAAACCCATACTTCCGAGAAAATTACCGAGCAAAGATACGCCTTGCTCCGTTTCGTCGTGCTTCACCAAACAAACAATATCGCAGACGGATTGAATTACAAGCCTGACGGGGATAAGCACCGTAAGAAGCAGATAGATCAAGGGACAAATCAAAATAAAACCTACCGGACTAATTCCGCCTTCGTACCTCTCATAAGATCCCACAAACTGCCCGTTGACAAAAACACTTACTATCATTTTTTTTATCTCTGAGCTGTCATCACAATACTTTACGATTCGATATGCGGAACGCAAATCTTTCCAGAAAAAAATCATCATTCCGACAAGATATAAGAATCCGATGAATAACATAAGATTTGTCACCGAAAAAATTCCTTTGATACCTGCGTCTTTTAATGCTATTCCTACGATTTTGGCCGTAATCGTCAGTCTTTCCGTAAAGGGGAGCGACTTTACGTCCTTTTCGGAATCTTTGAGTCCCGTAATTTTTATACCGCCGCTGAGAGTATACTTTCCGCTCGGCAACGCACCACCGGTTTCTGAACCGAACGTCAGCTTAAACGGAACCTCTTCGCCACTTTCCACCTCAAACGAATCGGTTTCATATAGCTTTGTCGAACCCTCGGAGTTCAACGTTTTAATTTCTTTTTCCCCAAAGGGGTTAAGGATGGTAAAAGACATACTACTGCCATCCTGCGAAGTTCCTTGCAAAGCGTATTCCAGATTTCCGATCCAAGGTCCGGCTTTCATCGCTTCGACGAATTCAGGAGCGGTATTTTCGCCGTAAAAATGTTCGAGCAGGGTCGCATCGTAAGTCGTCGGCGGAGTATAAATCTTGACGACGACGTCGTCGTAGTCTGTGCCTTGCGAAACGTCGAAAACGATGTTCCCGTCGACGATTTCGTAGTCGACCGTCGCGCCGTTTTTGGTCGTAATCTTGATTTTGCTTTCGTTGATATTGTCGCCGATTCTCACCTGAGCGGTTTTGCAACCGGACAAAGCCGTCCAGACGGTCGAAACCGCAAACGCAATCACAATAATCAATATTTTGGCAATCAGGGAAATCAAATGTTTTATTCTACTCATGCTTTTCCTCTCCTACAAATGATTTGGCTTAAAAGCGAACGTTTATTTCGTTCGCCACAACGATTGACTTACATATACACGGTAATTATAACATATTTTTTTAATTATTTCAACTGCCGACAAGCTGTTTTTGATTATAAAGCTCATCATACCGACAGTTTTTAGTTTTTACATTGATTTAACTACTTTGATTCCAAATTTAATTTTCTGTGTCCATTTACGTAAACGGCATTCTTATTTAGCGGTAAGTTTATTATAGCAAAAAAAGCAAATTTGATACAAGTGGTTTTGCTCGGGAAAAAGAAAACTCGACTTTGAACAAGCCGAGTTTTAATATATGCAATTTAAATCCTTATAAGAAGTGTGATTTATCCGTGTATCTTAATTGCGCCCGCTCTTGATTGACAAGGCAATGCCTTGACTTTGTATCTTAATTGCGTTTATGCTTGATTAGCCTGTCACTAATCAAACCTTAATTAACTCGCGCAAAACCGTGGCTTTTGCGCGAAATCGGTTCAAACGCTATTTCAGCCCTTTGAACGGCTTGAAAACTATAAGCGCGTAAATTAAAAACAGGGCGGAAACGCCGTCTATCGCAAGCGCAATTCGCATTGCGGTAAGGTTGTAAAAGCTTAAAAATTCCAAAAGATTGAAGCCCGAAAAAGCGTATACACCCCCACATATCCCCAAAATAACGAGGTTCGTGGCGCAAATTAAACAGGAAAGCCGCATACGTTAAGTATGCGGCTTAATTTATTTTATATTCACTTTTTCAACGGGTTTTTATGCAACCCGTCGGAACTTTTGCTGCGCGCTTTTGCGTGCAGCCCCGTCGGAGTTTTTGCGTACCACACCGTCAACGGCTGCCCGTGGTTTTGCGTGCAACCCGTCGGCGGTTACTCGTGCAACGCCGTTAAAGAACAATGTTTTCGAGAATAAGCTTGTCGAAGTCGACGGGTTCGGCGAAGTCGCGCGGTAAAAACCGAACGGTGTTGAACTTGGCGTAGTTGAAGATATGCGTCTTTAAAAGCACGGGCGTGGCGATATCCAGCGCCTCGCAGACGTCTGCAAGGTAGGTAAAAAATTGCGAGTACGAAAACTTATCCGCCCGCTCGTAGGTCACCTGTTTTACTATTTTGCCGTCAGTTATTATCTTTCCCCAGATTTTAAACATACATACATTATAATTCATTTTTGCGGAAAAGTAAATTAAAACGGTCTGCCAATTTAAGCTTACAATTTGCCGCCGACAATTATTTCTGTTGACATTGCGCGCAAAAAAAGTTAAAATAGGTGAAATAGGCGAGGCCGTCTTTACCCCGATTGAAAAATCGCGACGGAAAAGAGTCGGTCTTACGCCGTGCAATCAAGAGGAAAGGTTATGGAAAAGATAGAAACTGATTTATTGGCGATTCTTGAAGAGGATTCCCGTACGACCCCTCAGAAGGCGGCTATAATGCTGGGAGTTTCCGAAGAAGAGGTAGTTGCCCTGATCCGCTCCTTAGAGGACAGGGGGCTTATCGTAAAGTACACCGCGATAATCAATGCCGACGCCACCGACGACGGCTCGGTAGAGGCGTTGATAGAGGTTAAAGTCACCCCTCAGCGCGGCACGGGCTTCGACAATATCGCGCAGGAGATAGCCGAACACCCCGAGGTAAAGAATCTCTACCTTATGTCGGGCGCGTACGATCTGGCGGTAATAGTTCACGGCAAGTCCTTAAAGTCGGTTTCGCGTTTCGTATCGGAGCGCATCTCCACTTACGACAGCGTGCTTTCCACGGCAACCCACTTCATACTTAAAAAGTACAAGGTAGAGGGCGCGTTGATGAAGAAAAACGACGAAGCGTTCAGGCTGTCGGTGCAGCCATAATCCTTGTTCACGAATTTCACGGCTACTTATGCGCCGTGAAATTGCGTGAGTTCCAGCGGCTCTGCCGCTCTGTCTGCGATTTATAAGGGCAAACAATTATATAATCGCAGACATTCACACCGCAAGCGTGACGCTTGACCCGGGTATCTTAATTGCGCCCGCTCTTGATTGACCTTTATCTAATCAATCAATAATACCTCGCGCAAAACCGTGGCTTTTGCGCGAAGAAGGAGCAAGCGGAATTAAAGGCGT
>JBJEUX010000014.1:9988-10255 GCA_051884055.1 Candidatus Coproplasma sp. | reverse complement strand
GCTCCGAATTAAAGCTTCTGGACGGACATATCTTAACCGCTCAGACCGAGGGCAGCCGCACTACCGTAGGCGAAAGCGTTAACAGGGTAATTTACGAAAGCATTGAGATAACCGACGAAAACGGCGTAAACGTAAACGCATACTACGATATAAGTTGCGAGGACGGAACGTTGGAAGTAACGCCCAGACCCATAACGGTAATCACGGCAAGTAACAGCTGGGTATACGACGGCACGGCTCACAGCGAAGAATCGCACAGCGTAAAGG
>JBJEUX010000014.1:0-9888 GCA_051884055.1 Candidatus Coproplasma sp. | reverse complement strand
ACCTGTCGGATAACGATTTAACCGTCAACTACTCCGTTTCCTACGAATACGGCACACTGGAGATAACTCCCCGTCCCATAACGGTAGTCACGGCAAGCAACAGCTGGGTATACGACGGCACGGCTCACAGCGAAGAATCGCACAGCGTAAAGGCGGGCGAGTACGGACTTGTTGAAGGACACAGGACGGCTGTCGAAACTTTAACCTACATAACCGAAGTCGGCAGTGTAGAAAACGTGCTTTCCGTAAAAATTTACGACCTGTCGGATAACGATTTAACCGTCAACTACTCCGTTTCCTACGAATACGGCACGCTGGAGATAACACCCCGTCCCATAACGGTAACCACTGCAAGCAACAGCTGGCTATACGACGGCGAGACGCACAGCGACGGAACTTATTCGGTTGGCGGCGCAGGATTGGTTGACGGACATACGACGCAGGCTTTCGACGTTGCTCAGATAACCGATATCGGTCAGTGCGAAAACACTATGTCGATAAAGGTGTACGACGGTAAAACCGACGTCAGCGGAAATTACGAAATATCCTATAATTTCGGCTTACTTAAAGTGACTGCCGGTCAGTTGGTCGTTCAGGCGGGCAGCAGCAGTAAGGTTTACGACGGCACGCCGCTCACCTGTGAAACCTATTCGCTCACAGAAACCTCAGTGCTTGCTGCGGGGCATGTGCTTACCGCGCAGACTCAGGGCAGCCAGACGTTAATAGGTCAGAGCAAAAACGAAATTGTTGACGGAAGCGTAAAAGTTAAAGACGCCGACGGAAATGACGTGACCGACTGTTACGTGATATCCTATAAATACGGTATTCTTGAAGTTGAGCCCCGTCCGGTTAAGGTAACTGCCGACAGCGCGCAGAAGGACTACGACGGTGAAGAACTGGTATGCTACGGTTACAGCGTCAGCTCGGATTGTGAATACGCCCTTCTTGAAAATCACACTATTCAGGTTGTAATATCGGGTTCTCAGACTCTTATAGGCAAGAGCGAAAATCTGGTAACGGAAGTAAAGATTTTTGAAAAGATTTACGAAGACGACTTGTTGATAAGCGAAACGGACGTATCTCATCTGTACGATATTCAAAAGGTATCAGGCGAACTTAAAGTTATGATACCCGGAGAACTTAAAATTACTACGGGCAGCGCGCAAAAGGTATACGACGGCGACGCGCTCACTAACCCCGACTATACGGTGACGACCAACACTCTGGGCGCCGGATATGAAACGGTATACGACGTGCAAATTATCTGTACGGGAAGCATAACCGACGTGGGAACGACTCACAACGATTGTACGGTTAAGGTGTTTGCGGATGAAACGGACGTAACCGAATTTGCAAATATTTCAATAACCTACGGCGAACTTACGGTTGATCCCCGCCCGATAACCATTACTACGGGCAGCGGCAGCTGGCAGTACGACGGTCTGGCGCACAAGTGTGAGGACTACTCCGTAAGCGACGGCTATATCGACGAAGTTGCATACGCCGTTATCGAAGGACATACGGTCAACGTCTTTGATTTTGCGCAGATAACCAAAGTGGGATTTTTACCCAACAGCGTAAGCGTAGAAATAACCGTGGTTATACTCGGCAAGGAAGTGGAAATAACCGATAATTATTCCGTAACCATTAACTATGGTATGCTGGAGATTACGGCGTCGGACTACGACGGAGGAGACGGCGGTAGCGAAGGCGGCGAAGGCAAATTGAATATCAGCGGCATTATCGGCGGTTCGTTGATGAGCGGCGGCTATAGCAGCGACGAGGCGACGTTCAAGGTCTATTCCGAAAAGGACGATACGGTCTATTTCCGTCTGCTCAGCTACGGCGCGTATACGGGCGTAAGCTGGAGCGTTGCTCCCGTCTACAGCGAATTCATCGACGGAAAATATACCGCAAACTACCTTACGGGCATCGCGCTTGACGGCGCGGGCTACGAGCGCAACGTAATAAGCATCAAGCTGTTTACGTCCGACTATCTGTTGCCTTACTATATGTCGGTTGACAAGGCGGAGGACACGAATACTTACTATATTCCGACCAGCGACGTATGGTTTAAGGGCAATACGCTGACCGATTATTCGCTGTACTATTATTCGTACGACTTCGTTTCGGACGGAAAGGTAGCCGTGTCCGGCTCCTATCAGGCTTTCGAGGCGGCTTACAGAAGCTTTGTCTATGAAAACTATCTTGCCGTTCCCGACAGCACTAACGAGTATCTGCAATCTGTTATCAGTGCAGAGGGCTTCAGCGCGGACGATAGCGATATAGTTGCAAAGGTTGCAAATTACATACAAAACGCCGCAACCTATAACCTCAAATATCCTGCCGCTCTGGATAATTCCTCGGATATGGTAGTATCCTTCTTAAGGGATTATAAGGAAGGTATCTGTCAGCACTATGCAAGTGCGGCGACGCTGATGTTCCGTTCGCTCGGCATACCTGCAAGATATACGATCGGCTACGTAGGCGAGACTACGGCATCTGAATGGGTGGGAATAGGTTCTGATTCCGCTCATGCCTGGGTTGAAGTTTATATTGACGGTCTGGGTTGGGTAAACGTAGAAGTTACCGGCTCAGGCAACGGTTCGGGCGGCTCAGGCGGCTCGGGCAGTATTGACGGTTCGGATGAGGATGAAGAGACGGAAATCAATCTCACCCTCAAGCCTGTAGACGCGGTTAAGATCTACGACGGCACGCCGCTCGTTGCAAGTGCCATCGAGGGTACGGACAGCGTAAGCTCGCTCGCATTGCAGGAGCTGATTGCCTTGGGTTACACGTTCAATGCAACTTTCGGCGGCAGCATAACTCAGGTAGGCACGGCGCAAAGTACGATAGATTCTATCGTCGTAAAAGATTCTTCGGGTCAGGAGGCGACAAACGTCGTCCTTACGCTGGAGACGGGTACTTTGACGGTACTGGATGCGGATATACCTTTGATAAAGATTTATCCTTATTCCTTGCAGAAGTACTACGACGGCACGCCGATTGCTTATGAGGCGGACGACTATTACTACACAGGCTTGCCCGAAGGTTGGCGCATTGAATTCAGTCTGGAGGGAATCTCGCTCACGGACACGGGCGTACTTAAATCGGACGTTCTGTATTCGTTGCCGTTAAAGGTATTCGACGAGTCGGGCAACGAACTTGTCGCACAGACTGATTACTACGTAAGTTTCGAGTGTACGAACCTTATAACCGTTGACCGCAGGAATATAACCGTTACTTCTATGTCGGATGTTAAGGCTTACGACGGATATCCGTTGACCAACTCCGAATATTGGATTTCAGCCGGAAGCCTTGCGGAAGGACACAGCATAACGGTTACCGTAAGCGGAACCATTACGGATATCGGCACGACCGAGAACGTTATAAAGGGCTGTATTATACTGGACGAAAACGGAAACGACGTAACCTTCTGTTATAAGATTACCAAGGTTCAGGGTACGCTTGAAATAGTCTCCGACTGAGACTGAATAATCGCTTTATAAAACTTAAAAACGCTATGCGGCGGAAAGGTCAGACCTTTCCGCCCTTGCTTTATGGAGTAAACGGAAAATTAAAAATCCCATATAAATGTAATACTGAAAATTTGCGGAGGGTATTACGGAAAAGTCAGGCGTAAGTCAACTGCGGAACGCATATAAAGACTGTAAAAGTTCTGAAACGCAGTATCTTAAAGACGGAAAAACTTACCTTGTTGTCAGGCGGTATTGCGCCGACGACAATCTGAACGGATTGCTGATTCAGCTTGCGTTAAGCTATGCCGACAGCCTTGCGGAGAATCGGTTTGAGCGATAACGGCTTGAATAAGACGGGGATTTACATGCGGCTCTCGCGCGACGACGAAAAATCGGGCGAGTCGGTATCCATTGAAAATCAGCGGAACATTCTCCGCACGTTCGTGCGCGAAAACGGCGGCAATATAGTCGACGAGTACGTGGACGACGGCTGGTCGGGAACAAACTTCGAACGCCCCGCAATCAAGCGGCTGTTGAACGACGCGCAGTCGGGCAGAATAGAGACTGTGGTCGTCAAGGATTTGTCCCGTTTCGGTCGCAACTACATTCAGGTCGGGCAGTATATAGACTATATCTTTCCCGCGTACGGAATACGTTTTATCGCGCTCAGCGACAACGTGGATACAGCCGAGCGCAACAGCGCCGCAATGGATATGATGCCTATTATGAACGTGTTTAACGAATGGCACGCGGCAAATACCAGCAAAAAAATCAAGACCGTACTGCGTGCAAGCCAGCGCTCGGGCAAGTATACAAGCTGGAATTATCCCTACGGCTACAGAGCGGGCGCGGACGAAAACCGCACCGCAGTCGTAGACCCCGTCGCCGCCGCGGTAGTGCGGCGCATCTTCAATATGCGCGTTCAGGGCAACTCTGCGCGCGCCATTGCAAAGACGCTTTCCGACGAAGGTATACCCAATCCTGCGACGTACTACACGCGTTCTGACGGAAATAAGAGTCAACGCCGCTGTTCGCCGTATTGGTCGGCAAAGACGGTTACATGGATACTCGGCAATTCCACCTATCTCGGAACCACAACCCAGCACAAAACCACAAGCGTCTCTTACAAGAACCGTAAGGTCGTATCCGTACCCGATTGTCAGAGAATAATCAAACAAAACTCACATCAACCGATAATTGACGAGGATTTATGGAACAGAGTGCGGCGCATATCCGCCGGCGTTGCAAGGGGCAAGGCGGATAAATTCCGTATCACTCACGCCCTTTCGGGACTGCTTGTCTGCGCGGACTGCAATAAAAAACTCAAATACAAGCCTTCGGGCAGGGACGATTCCCGCGGCTGTTTCATCTGCCGTACGTATGCCGACCTGGGCAAATCTTACTGCACCTCGCATAAAATTTGCGAAGGCGAGCTTGAAGATATTCTCCTTCAGGATATAAGATCCCATCTCGCGCCCGTCAGGCTCAATCGCGAAAAAATTTTATCGCACTACAAAAAATCCGTAAGCGCGGGGGAGGAGAAATCCGCCCTGACCCAAAAGCTGATCGGGTGTAAAGAGCGCCTGGCTCAACTTGACAAACTGATAAGCTCCGCGTTCGAGGGTGCGGTTTTAAACGGAGTGCCCGAAGAGCTCTGTGCCGAACTGTGCAAAAAGTACGGCGTCGAAAGGCAGAGCGTATTAAACGAAATAAGCAATCTCAACGCGCGGCTTTGCGGCGCCGAAGACGACGCTATGGCGGAAAAATACCTTCGTTCGGTGGATGATTTTTTAAAACTGAACGCGCTCAGCCGCGCAGTCTGCCTGCAACTGATTGAGTTTATCACCGTCGGAGAAATCGACGGCAGCGGCAAAAGACAGGTTAATATTTATTATAAATTCACAAAGCCTGACAATTAGTATTTGAAATGAATTGACTATCGGCCGCTCATTTGCTAAAATTAATATGTTCAAAGGGGATAAGTAATGAACGAAAAGACGCGCTATCGCAAATATTTACGGCAGAACCGCAGCTCAATAATAGGGCTTTCCGTTTTATCGTGCGTTGTTTCTCTGTTGGTAGTTGCCTTTGCGTACTTTACTAAGTTGCTTATCGATTCCGTAGGAGATAGCCGCGCTTTTTTTGTATTTGCTATAATAACCGCAGTTTTAATCGTTGCCGAGGTAGGCTTAAAATATCTCTACGCATACCTTGTAAACCTTAAAATTTACAAAGCGGAAAACCAAATCAAAAAGCAGGCGTTTTTCGACTATCTGAAAAAGGATTTCCGCGAAGCCGAAGAGCTTCAGGATTCCGACGTCTTAATGCGCATTACTTCCGATTGTCGGGTAGTGGCGGAGGGTGTAATAAACTATATCCCCGAATTCGTCGGACTGCTTTCGAGAATAGTCGCTTCACTGGCGGTTCTTTTCGTAGTCGACGCGCTGTTTGCCGTATGTCTGCTTGTGATCGGCGTTGTGGTCTACTTTGCCGCAAAGCTGTTTCGCCGCAAGAACAAAATTCTGCACAAGAACGCCCAGAAAGCCGAGGGCGAGGTTCTCTCGTTCTATAAGGAGGGAATTTCTCACTCGTTTCTCTTCAAACTGTTCGGCAACGGCAAACACGTAGAAAGCCGATGCGACGACATTCAGGAAAAATACCACGTTGCGCGTATGCGCTATGCCGGCTTCAATATCTTTGTCAATACCGCGTTCCTGTTCTTTATGCGCGCGTCATATCTCGTCGCAATCATATGGGCGGTAATTTCAATCGCCAACGGCGGAAGCGTGGGCAACCTCTTTGTTATGGTTCAGCTGATCGCTCAGATCGAAGGTCCGTTCGGCTCCATATCGGGACTTATTCCCCAATACTATCGCACGCTTGGCAGTATCGAGCGTATCTCCGCGCTTGAGGGCGCAGAGGAACAGCCTCAGCTGCCCGTATCGGGCTTTACAAGCCCCATAAGAGTGGATAATATCACCTTCGGCTACGAAGACGGTCAAACGCAGCTTTGCGGCGTTTCGCTTGAAATTGTGCCGGGCGACTTCGTCGCGATTGTCGGCGGAAGCGGCTGCGGCAAGTCCACCCTTTTAAAGTGTGTGATGGGAATGTACAAGCCCTCCGCAGGCAGCGTGACCTACGACGGCGAGGATATAAGGAAGTACCGCAATCTCTTTTCGTACGTTCCGCAGGGCAATTTCTTATTGCCGGGAACCATTGCGGAAAATCTCTGTCTGTTCTCCCCCGGAGCCACGCAGGAAAGCATTGATTCTGCCCTGACGCTCACAATGCTCAAGGACAAAATCTCATCCCTGCCCCAGGGCATAAACAGCCCTGTTTCCGACTTTGGCGCAGGTCTTTCAGAGGGCGAGGGACAAAGGCTGTCTATCGCTCGCGCATTGCTTGTGGACCGCCCCGTTCTCGTCCTTGACGAATGTACCTCCGCGCTTGACGAAGCGACCGAAAAGGCGATTATAGAAAACATAGTCTCTTTAGGAAAGACCGTGCTTTTGGTTTCGCACAAGCAGGGTGCAATCAGGTATGCAAATAAAGTTTTCCGCCTGAATAATCCGAAAGGAGAGGAGATATGAAAACTTTAATTTCAATCATTCGCGCAGTTCTGCACGATGAACCTCTTTCGGTTAAAATAGACGAAAATCTTTTATCTCTTGCAAAATTCCATTCGGTGGCTCAGTTTTTGTATCCCTGTATGGACCAGGCGCAGACCGACCCGTCAATCGTACGGAATGTCACCGAGATTTATTATACCGCCGTAAAGCGCGACGCGGTTCAGCAATGCGAGCGCGAGGAACTGGAAGCCGATTTTGAAAAATCACAAATTCCCTACCTACCGTTAAAGGGAATGATAATGAAATCTTTCTATCCTCAGTCCCACCTGCGCACTATGGGCGATCTGGACTATCTTGTAGCTCCAAAGCACTTTTCCGCCGCGCGTAAAATAATTCTGAACCACGGCTACACACAAAAAGACAATTGCGAACATCACATTGAATGTGAAAAACCGCCCATAATGGTTGTCGAGCTACATAGAAAGCTGTTCACTTCTCAGGATTTGGGCGAAAGTTTATTTACCGACGTTCTCGACCGTTGTAAGAAAAGTAAGGAATTCCTTAACAGACTTGAAATGACTGATGAAGATTTCTATCTTCATTTAATGCTCCACCTTATAAAGCACTATGTGAGCGGCGGAACGGGGCTGCGCTCTTTTATAGATATTTATCTGTATATAAAGGCAAAGCCCGACATGGACCGCGAATATCTTAACGCCGCGTTTGCCAAGACCGAATATGCCGGGACAGCCGCTCTGATTGAAAGGTTTTCTTCAGACTTGTTCGAAGGCTCCGCGCTGGACGAGGAAGAGCTTTCAATGCTTGACCGCGTGGTAAATTCAGGAACTTACGGCACGATTGCAAACAAATCTCAGTCCGATCTTCAGAATTTTAACAATTCTACCTTTAAAGTGGTTATGCGCAAGCTCTTTCCCACGGTAAAGATAATGAAAGATTGGTATCCCGTTTTGGGTAAGGGAGCAGGCATTTTGCTGTTGCCTGTATTCTACGTCTGGCACGTGCTTACAAGACTGTTCAATTTTAAAAAGAGCTTCAAACGCTTCAGCGAACTGGTTCGCGCAAAGAAGCGCAACCGCAAAAATAATCCGTAAACCGTTTTAGCTCTGTAAGTCGGCTTAAACATTTTCACCGCAACCGGCGAAAATGAATATTCTGTAGCCGTAGCTTACGGTAAATTAGGGCGTAACGCTTTAAAAACTTGTCTTTAAGGTAATTAATAATGAGAAAACATATAATACGCGCGCTTGCAATAATACTTGCGCTTGCGCCGCTTACGCTGTCAGTTGCGTGCGACGGCGGAGACGACTCCGCAAACGTCACTCCTCCTGCTCAGCAAGAGACTCCTATCGAGGAAACCCCTGGCGAGGAGAATCCCTCCGAAGGTAACCCCGCAGAGGACGCCCCCTCCGAGGAAAATCCCTCCGAAGGCGAGCCCGCAGAGGACGCCCCCTCCGACGATAATCCCTCCGACGATGAGCCTGTCGAAGACGAAAAGCCTTCCCTCCCTGGCGGTCTTGTGGACGGCGGAAACTTTGAGAGCGGTCATTGAGATTAATTATTAGTTTGAGGGAGTAATGAAAGCTGGAATCAAAAACGTACTATCCGCAGTAACAGCAGCAATCTTGCTCGGTACAGCCTTGAGTTGCGGTGCATATTCATTTTTAAAAACTTCCGGCGAAACAGGTTTTAAGGGTATCTATTCTCTTAACGCTTTTGCTGAAGAAGAAACTGATACTTCCACCGATTCAATCGTTACAGTATTAGGTCAGGTAATCGACGTGACGGGCGTCTTGTCGATAGCTTCTGTTGACGGCGAGTATACTCTTTATATTTCCGCAATAGATACTTCCGATATGGAGTATCTGAGTAATATTCAGGTCGGTTATACTATCGGCAAAAATACGTACAACGGAACGGATGAAGGTTTATCCAATAAGCTTTACAGCTCTTTGACGGTTAAGACGGGTGAAAGTTCTTCGGAAACTATTCATGCTTCGTCTTGTGTAATGAGTAATGCGACAAATACCAGTACAGCAGCAACCCCTTATTTTGTAATAGCAGAAGTCAGAACCGCAAGTGTCGGCGGCGATGCAACTTTTACTATAAACGCCAATATTTCAACAACGTTCGACCTTGCAAAAGAAGAACCTACAAATTCGTTCTTTACTGTTACAGGCGGCTATTCGGATGAGATGGGCTCTGTAACGTATAAAGGAATAACCTATTCAGAGTGTCTTATAATGGAGGGAAGAACGAGTATTACGTTTTCTCTGTTAGCGGACGCAACCGTAACTTTTGTTTTCGGTGATACTACTTCTGTTGGCGGAAAAGCCGTAAAAATAGACGAATTGAATTATTATACGGATTCAGACGGAATAGTTTCCGTAGATTTAATAAAAGGCTATCACTCAATATCGAAGGGTGATACAATTAATCTTTTCTATATAGAAATTATGTAAAATTTCCGATTAATAAGAAAAAAATCAGCCTGACCGATAACGGTCAGGCTGATTTTAACTGTTAATGAATAAAAAATACAAAAATTGAAAAATGATATTATTATACTTATTGATATTTTGTAAAAATTTGTAAAATAATGTTGACATTACACACAAAATGGGATAAAATATCAATATAATTATTATAAATCAAAAAGCGGAGGCATGCCTCCGCACGCTTGCTATGCAAGCGTGCGAAATACTTTGATTGTCTTTGTTTTTTGATAAAAAAAATGGGGAGAAAATTATGGAAACTAAAAAGAAGTTGATTGCCCCCGTAATCGAAGTCGTTCACTTCGACGAAAAGGACGTAATCACTAC
>JBJEUX010000013.1:0-10317 GCA_051884055.1 Candidatus Coproplasma sp. | reverse complement strand
GGAATCGAACCCGCAACCTGCTGATTACAAATCAGCTGCTCTGCCAGTTGAGCTACACCAGCAAAACCGCTTGTGCGTTTTTGGTGCCTTGGGGTGGAATCGAACCGCCGACATATGGATTTTCAGTCCACCGCTCTACCGACTGAGCTACCAAGGCATTTTTAAGCGCCTTTTTGTAAGGCGCTTATGCTATTTGGCGACCCGAAACGGGCTCGAACCGTCGACCTCCAGCGTGACAGGCTGGCGCTCTAACCAACTGAGCTATCGGGCCAAATATTAATAAAGTTTTATGGTGGGCCTTCACGGACTCGAACCGCGGACCAATCGGTTATGAGCCGACCGCTCTAACCAACTGAGCTAAAGGCCCGAATACGTGTGGCTTACTGCCGAACGCTTGTATATAATAATATACCCTGAATATTTTGTCAAGTATTTTTTTGCTTATTTTCTGAAAATTTTAATTTTTTTATTTTTATATTTTTTTTGCATTTTACCTCGTTATTTATGCCATATTCGCCGCCTTAATCGCGCTGACTTTTACCTAAAGGTATTGACTTTTTTGCGTAAATGATATAAATTATTATATATGATATACACGGTGACCTTTAATCCCTCCCTGGATTATTACGTAAAAGTTAATAATATTAAGCAAGGCGTAGTAAACCGTACTGCCGCCGAACGATTGGATATTGGCGGCAAGGGCATTAACGTCAGCCTGGAGCTTAAAGAGCTCGGAGACCAGACGATGGCGTTGGGCTTTGTTGCAGGCTTTACAGGCAAGGCAATCTGCGACAAATTGGACGAGCACAAACTTTTACACGACTTTATCGAAGTCGAAGGTCAGAGCCGTATCAACGTTAAAATTAAGAGCATCGCCGAAACGGACATTAACGGTTCAGGCGCGGATATAACCGACGAGGACGTTAAAAAACTTGCAAAGAAGCTCAAGAAAACCTTAAAGAGCGGCGACTGGCTGATAATCAGCGGCAGCGTTCCTGCGAGCCTCGGCGAAAACGCCTACTCAAACTTTATCGAAGAGATTAATCCCAACAAAAACGTAAATATCGTCATCGACGCGTGCGGAAAGCTTTTAACCGAAAGCTTAAGGCACAAGCCGTTCTTAATCAAGCCCAACATCTTCGAGCTGTGCGAAATTTTCGGTCTCCCCCCCACCGGCGACACGCTGAAAATCGTCGAGTGCGCGAGAAAACTGCAAAAGCTCGGTGCAAGAAACGTCATTGTTTCTATGGGTGCGGACGGCGCGGTTATGGTCACCGAAACCGACCAGTCTATGTACGTTCGCGCGGCGCGCGGGCAGCTTGTCAATTCGGTTGGCGCGGGCGACTGCATGGTTGCAGGGTTTATTCACGAATATATAAGGACGGGAAACTACTTTAAATCCCTGAACTTCGCAACGGCGGCAGGCAGCGCAACGGCGTTTACCGACTGTCTTGCAACCAAGGAACAGATTGAATACGTTGAAAGCCTTATGCTTTAAACGCGGTCTTAACTTAAAGTATGATTGAACTGTATTGGACCAGAAACGTAAACGTTTACGCAAAGCTTAAAGTTCTGCTTGCGCGCAAGCTCGGCTACAAGCCCGATATTTTGCGCACGGCGAACGGCAAGCCGTATATAGACGGCAACCCCCTGCACTTTTCCCTATCGCACAGCCGCGACCACGCGGTAATTGCTCTGTGCGACAAGCCCATAGGCGTGGATCTGGAATTTTACGACAGCGAGAGGAATATATCGCACGTACTCGCCCGTTTTTCCCAAAAGGAAAGGGACGAAATAGGCGACTGTAAGCCCTACTTTTACATTAACTGGATGATAAAAGAGGCGTATATCAAGATGACTGGCGGCACGCTTGCCCACGACCTTAAAAGGCTGGAGTATTACGGCAATAAGCTGTACGTGGACGGCAGGGAATCGGGCTGTAGCGTGGGCGCTTATGCCGATTTCAGTACAGGATTGTACGCGCTCTGCTCGGCAGACTATACCAATATCGAGCTTGGTTCCGCGCATATGAAATTATTCAGGCTGAAAAAGGGCGAAAGTCTGTAATTTCAGCCGCGCAAAACACGGCAAAATCGAATTAACGTTATTTAAGCGGAATTATTTTCCGCTTATTTCTTTATTATTTAATAATATTTATTTGCAATAAGCTACGCAATTTGCTATAATTCGTGTATGACAGTATTTGTAATTGCAATGGAGAGCGAGGCTCAGACAGTCCTCGACAATATGGAAAACGTTGAAACGGACGTTGTATACGACAAAAAGGTTGTTAAAGGCACACTCTGCGGCGAACAGACCGCAGTGGTCATCTGCAACGTAGGAAAGGTTAACGCCGCAGTCGGCGCGCAATATGCAATAGATATTCTGGGCGCGGACAAGATTATAAATCTTGGCGTTGCAGGCGGACTCAACTCCTCGATGAACGTGGGCGGAATTTACTCAATTTCTCAGGCTGTGCAGTACGATTTCGACCTGGTTCAGCTGAACGGAACGGCGATAGGCACGCTCAACGAATTCGAAGAGAACTATCTGCCCCTGAACACGGTCGACCTGTACCCCTTAAAAAAGCTCGGCACGGGCGACAGATTTAACGACAGCGTAGACGACTTCAAGCTTCTGACCCGCACTCTGGGCGCAGATATACGCGATATGGAATGCGGCGCAATAGCCCAGGTCTGCGCGCACACGGGCGTTGAATTGTACTCGTTCAAGGCTATTTCAGATTTGGCGGGCAGCGGCTCTACCACAGAGCAGTTTTCGGAAAATTTAGCGTATTGCAATCAGCGCCTTACGGCGGAAGTGAAGAAAATTTTCGCGGCGGTGAACAATGGATAGAATACCTTCCTTTTCCAAAGACCACGACAAGCTTGCAACGGGGCTGCATCTGTCCATGAGCATGCACGGCGTAACCACCTGGGATTTGCGCTTTAAAAAGCCGAACGCAGGCGACTATATTTCGCCCAAAGCTCTGCACACGGTTGAACATATCCTTGCAACCGTTCTGAGAAATTCCGAACGCAAGGACGACGTCATTTATTTCGGCCCTATGGGCTGCAGGACGGGTTTTTATCTTCTGACCGTGAATATGGACTACGGACAGACTTTAAGCCTTTTAAAGAGCTGTTTTGAAGCCGCTTTAGGCGTTGACGAGATTCCCGGCAACAAGCGCGAGGAATGCGGAAACTACCTTGAACACGACCTTGCGGACGCAAAGCGCGAAATTAAAAATTATCTGGAGATTTTGAACAGCATATGATACCCCTCGGCGGCGGCTGGGACGAGCTTTTAGCTCCTCTATTTGCCGACGAAAAATACTTAAAGATCCGCGCGTTTTTAAAGCAGGAATACTCCACGCGCGTGATATATCCCGATATGTACGACCTGTACAACTGTTTCCGCTACACACCCGTGGATCAGGTCAAGGTTGTAATTTTAGGACAGGACCCCTACCACGAGCCCGATCAGGCGCACGGACTGTGCTTTTCGGTTAAAAAGGGCGTCGCTCTTCCCCCCTCGCTTAAAAATATTTATAAGGAAATAGAGAGCGACCTGGGGATTAAGGAGCCTGACTGCGGCGATCTGACCAAGTGGGCTAAGCAGGGCGCGCTACTCTTGAACACGACGCTCACAGTGCGCGAACACGCGGCTAACAGCCACTCGAAATGCGGCTGGGCGTGGTTTACCGACAGCGTAATCAAGCTTGTATCCGACAGGCTTGAAAACGTGGTATTTATTTTATGGGGCGGCAACGCGCGGAGCAAAGCGCCGCTTATAGATAGCAGAAAGCACCTGATTTTACAGTGCGCGCACCCCTCTCCCCTGTCCGCCTACAACGGATTTTTCGGATGTAAGTTCTTTTCAAAGACAAACGATTATCTTATATCACACAACAAACCGCCCATCGACTGGGATCTGAATTAAAGAGGTTTTATTATGAAATATGCAGTAGTACTCGGCGACGGCATGGCCGACTGGAAAATAGAAAAATTAGGCAACCGCACCTGCCTTGAAGCGGCGGATACAAAGACTTTGAACGGGCTTGCACCCAGGTCCATGGTGGGTCTTTGCAAGACCGTTCCCGACGGAATGAAGCCCGGAAGCGACGTGGCAAATATGTCTGTTTTAGGCTTCAACCCTCACGATTTTTATACGGGCCGTTCGCCCCTCGAAGCCGTGTCTATCGGCATCGAGCTCAAGTCCACCGACGTAACCTTGAGATGCAATCTCGTCACCCTTTCGGACGAGCAGAGCTACGAAGACAAGACCATGGTTGACTACTCCGCAGGTGAAATTTCAACCGAAGAGGCGGCTGAGCTCATTAACTATCTCAAGGGCTTCTTCGACGACGAAAAGTTTACCCTTTACGCAGGAATTTCGTACAGGCACTGTCTTGTAGTGGACAACGGCGTTACGGGGCACACCCTTACCCCTCCCCACGATATTTCGGACAGGAAGATAACCGAATACCTTCCCAAGGGCGAGCTGGGCGAGGTCTACCTCGATATGATGAAGAGAAGTTATTCTCTTTTGAAAGACCACCCCGTCAACCTTAAGAGAATTGCCGAGGGCAAGCGCCCTGCAAACAGCATCTGGCTGTGGGGCGAAGGCACAAAACCCGCGCTTGCGCCCTTTAAGACCGTGCGCGGACTGAACGGCGGAATAATTTCGGCAGTAGACCTTGTAAAGGGCATAGGCATACTTGCAGGAATGAAGATAATTGAAGTTGAAGGTGCAACGGGCAACTACGACACCAACTTTGAAGGCAAGGCAAAGGCTGCAGCTGACGCGCTGATCGGCGGACTCGATTTCGTATATATCCATATGGAAGCGCCCGACGAATGCGGACACCACGGCGACGTTGAGCACAAGATATACTCGATTGAATGCATAGATAAGGTGGTTATTCCCACTCTTACGAAGGCTCTGGAGAACGCGGGCGAGGACTATGCTATTTTAGTTTGCCCCGATCACCCCACGCCCTGCAAATGCAAGACTCACGTCTCCGAACCCGTGCCCTTCCTTATCTATTCCAACGCCAGAAATCTTGGCAACGGCGCGGTGAGATATACCGAGGACGAGGCGGCAAAGACAGGTCTTTACGTCGCCGACGGACACAAGCTTATTCAGGCTTTGCTTTCGGTTTAATCCGGTTTTTAACGTGTAACCGCCTGATTTAATGCGATAGCGGCGATTGATTTGATTTTAATGCGTCAACAGCTGATTTGATTTTTTAAGTTAACTACGATTGATTTGAATTAATGCGATAGCGGCGCGGCAACCCGTACGGTTGCCGCGCCGTTTCTTTTTATTAAAATTTTTTATCCGCTTATTCCGCCGCCTGTTACGCTTATTCTGCCGCAGAGAAAGTTACAAAAACGCTCCCCCGAACCGACCGCTTCCGCCAAGCCCTGCGGATTGACTATAAATAAAATTTACAGACTGCGCCTTAAAATACAAATTACAGGCTGCGCCTTAAAATTTCCTTAATTTCGTCCTTTGTAAGAATTTTGTAGCCGCCGTCCATTACGAAAGTCGCCTCCGTAATTCCGTCAAGCATATCTTCAGTTACGCCGAGGTCGGTTAAATTCATAACCAGACCAATATTATTCATCCAATCCTCCATTCTGTCAAGTCCCTCTTTAGCAACCTGGTCTGCGCTCTTGTTTTCGGAAGAAACTCCCCAGACGTTGACGGCATAGCGCGCAAATTTTTCCACGGCGTAGGGCAGAATATAGCGGTAATAGGGCATTGAAACCGCCGAAAGGGTCATACCGTGGGTCGCGCCAGTGTACGCGCCTACCGCCTGACCGAGCATATGAACTTCCCAGTCGGTCGTCTTGCCCTTTGCAACCAGAGTGTTCAGAGCCCACGTAGCCGTCCACATTATATTGCTGCGCGCCTCGTAATCAAAGGGATTTTTAACCGCCTTGTCCGCGCTGACGATGAGCGAACATAACAGCCCTTCCATCAGGTAGTCGGAGACGTTGTCGTCCGTACCCGAAAAATACTGCTCAAGAATATGCGAGGTTATGTCGTAAATGCCCGCAATCATCTGATATTTGGGGAGAGTGAAGGTGAATTCAGGATTGAGAATTGAGAACTTGGGGAACACCTCTTCGCCGAAGACGTGACCGATTTTGAGCTTTTGCTCCGTGTTGGTAATTACCGAACCGCCGTTCATTTCGCTGCCTGTGCCGACCATAGTCAGCACGCAACCGACGGGAATTATCTTGCAGCCAGGCTCTTCGAAGCGGATAAAGTATTTTTCCCAGGGGTCCTCGTCCAGATTTACGGATATGGAGAGCGCCTTGGAATAGTCGCAGACCGAACCGCCGCCGACGGCAAGAATGAAGTCTGCCTTAGCCGCACGCGCACGCTCCACTCCCTCCTTTAACTTATCGGCGGTGGGATTGGGCATAACGCCGCCGTCCTCGTAAACGTTTTTGCCTAGCTCGTTTAAAATTTCAACAACGCTCTGATATATTCCGTTTTTCTTTATAGAGCCTCCGCCGTATACCAAAAGCACGTTCTTGCCGTATTTGGGCAACTCCTCTCTCAGTCCTTCAAGCGCATTCTTTCCAAAGTAAAGCCTGGTGGGGTTGCAATAGGTAAAATCTCCTAACATTTAATTCCTCCTTGACGCCGCAAAAAAGCGGTGATATAATCTTATTGATATTATAAAAGTTGAAGTTAACTTTAAGTCAAGGTTTTTATTGAAAATTTTTTAAAATTTTTTTAAACGTTTATTCCGTTTTGAAAAGAGCAAGTTCAGAATGGAACGTAAATAATAAGTCAAAAGCAATCAGGTTCATTGTTTAGAAAGGGGGCATTTCTTTAGTAAGGCGTTGGGAAATGAATTAAAGTGAGTATAAGCCTATCAATTGTGTTCTTGCATAAAAGATTATCAGTTAGTCTATAGAATATATTTACAGAAAATAAAAGCTGTGATAATATATATTATATTCTATAAAAGGAAGCTTTTAGTTTAACAATCCTATTTATGACTAATAAAGAATTTGCCCGTATAATCGATAAATTACAAAGGAAAGATATCGGGGCTTTAAAAATTTTATACGAGCAATTCTTTCAAAGGATATATATGACTGCGATAGGTATAATTAACGATAAAGACGATGCGTACGATATCGCAATGAACGTTATTGAAAAACTAATCAATTACCCCTCCGATCCTTATGCGATTAAAAATCATATAGGCTTGCTGATTACTATGACAAGGAACGAAGCATATGATTTTAAACGAAAACAATCGCACCGTATTAATTATGTGTCGTTTGATGAAACGGTAATATCCTCTTCATCGGATAACTTATGGATTGAAGATATTATAAATGAATTGGATGATACCGAGGAAAGAATATTTATTGAACACTGTATCTGGGGTAAGAAACTAAAAGAGATTGCAAAAGAAAGCGATATGCCGTACATAACCGTAAAACGTATTTATGCGGACATAAAGAGCAAAATTAAAAAAATATATAGGTAAAAAAGTCGGAATAAAAATATTTTCGGCTTTTTTTAAATTTTATGATACTTTTTTCTTTTCTGATACGTCATATAAGTGAAGGAGGTCAAAAATGAAGAAATTTATTTGTTTGATTTTGTCGATTATGTGTGGAGTTGGTATTATGCCTTTCTCTACTACAACGGAAGAAGTTCTGTATTATGGCGACGGTTATAACGGAGCTGTGCTTGTGGGTAATGAAACGGAAACTATCACATACGCAACAAAAGATGAAACCTTATATGCCATAAACGGAGGACTTCCGTTATACCACGATACGAGTTCACGTCCTAAAACCTGCGCAAATGTTGCAGGATCTATCGTTCTTGGTTATTATGATAAGACCTATGACGAATTAATACCTGATTTCACTTCCGCACGAGTGATAAGAGATAGAATTTTATACAATGCTCAGACGGACGCAGTACAAGCAGTTATTGATAGTTTATATACAAAAATGGGAACGAACAGTACTTCTTCCGGCGGAACTTCGGTTGCAGGTTTTCAGAACGGCCTAAGAACCTACGTTAACGAAAAAGGAAAAAATTTATCCTATACTGCAACCGGTCAGAGTGGACAACTGAATAAAACGGCGTTTATACAATCCGTCAATAACAATCGCCCTATAGCGTTGTTCGTATCAAAATACAATTTAATACCTATTGCCGACTTCAGCGTTTCAGCGACGGAAGATAGGTTAGAAAAGACGAAATTTGAAGGCAATCACGTATTAATCAGTTACGGAATAAAAGAAATAAATTATTACAATGCCAACGGTACCTTGAAGAAGCAACTGACGTTGCTCATGGTAGCAACCGGTTTTTGGAACGAACCGCTATATTACATTGAATTTGATTCAAATAGCGGTATGATAGAAAGTTATTCAATAAATATTTATTGAGGTAAAAATAATGGGAAAATTGGAAAGAAAAATCAAAAAACAGTTAAAGAAAGATGCTGAACCTTTTGAGGTGTGGCAGGACAGAAATCAAACCCGATTAAACGGCTTTGAAAAGTATAACAACATTAGCGAACAGCGTAATGTGGGTGATGTACTTGTAAAAGAGCGCCGTATATGGATACCGGTTTTCGCATTCTTATGCGGTATGATAATATGTTTAGCAGTTTTATTGCCTGTTCTTCTTAATAAGAATAATGATAATTTTGATATGACGTTCGGTGATGAGCGAGTGTATGCTTATATGTTTTCAGATGAAGAATTAAAGCCAATAGCGGAAACATACCCATTCATAAACAAAATGCAAATCACACAACAGGGAGAATTAAGACTGCGTGACGACGATTCGTTAGTGTTTACCATTATAGACGGCGAAATCGATACGGGCGATAATTATTACCTTTTAAAAGTGCAGATAGAACACAATAAAAACTACGAGTTCGGATATAAATCCGTCTACCGCAACTTGAAAAATCAAACGGACGTAAACGGTATAGCCGTAACATACGGACAAGGACTTAATGACCCAAGTGATCTTTTTGTCTATTTCCTTCGTTTAGAATATGCAGAAGGACAAGTGATTTATATTGAAGCCCACTGCTTTGAAAACGATATAAAATATATTTTGAATGAGTTTATTATAGGAGAATAAGTATGAAAACAAGAGGTATAAAAAAGGCAGTATTGGCGGTTTGTATATTACTGCTGTTTACTATATGTGTTGGTATGTTAGCAGGGTGTTCAAATTCGGGTAAGACCAAAGAAACCAAGTACGACGTGGCAATACGCGTAGGGTGTTCTGATGGCAACATATACGAGTTTCCCGTAGGTACCGATGAATTGCATATCGAAATACCTTATGACGGTATTGAAAGAAGATACGGCGTTAAGGCATATAATCTGCCCGATCATCCGCGCTGGTCGAAAGAATGGTTCTCGCCGTCAGGCGAAGGTGCAAATGTATTTAGCATATCCTTAGGTAAAGTAAATCAAAGATATGATGAGGAAGATCCTAAATGTGTTTGCGATAAAGGTGAATATATATTTTTTTGTGCAGCCGACAGCACTTCAACCCTTTGGAATTATAGAGCCGTTTGGCTATATATAGAAATTAAATAGATTTTATATCAGGAGAAAAAATGATTAAATTAAAAAAGCTAATATGTATTTTTATAGCTGCAGTAGCGAGCATAGGCGCTTGTATTGCCTTTGCCGCCTGCAACGGAGAAGAAGAAACTAAAAAAACCAAGTACGACGTGGCAATACGCGTAGGGTGTTCAGATGGCAACTTATACGAGTTTCCCGTAGGTATCGACGAATTGCATATCGAAATACCTTATGACGGTATTGAAAGGAGATACAGCGTTAAGGCATACAATCTTCCTGACCACCCTCGTTGGTCGAAAGAATGGTTCTCGCCGTCAGGCGAGGGTGCGAATGTGTTTGGAAAAACAATTACATATTGTGCCCCAGGCGGATTGAATCAATCATATTCGGGACCAGTTAAAGAAATAGGAGAATATTGTATTTCCATATATGCTGATTCTACATCAAATTTATGGTACTTCAGGTCAATATATTTGTTTATAAAAGTAATATAAAAACAAAGGAGAAATGTTATGAAAAAATCGAAAAAAGTTATAATATTATTGCTTGTTGCTATGGTCATGCTTTTAAGCGCCTTTGCGTTTATGGGATTCACAACTAATGTGGCTGCATGGCTAACCACCATAGAGCAAGCAAAATTGCTAAATAAGGTTCAAGTCGGTAAAACGTTAAGAGTTTTAGCGACTTTTGGTACAATAAAAGCGTAAAT
>JBJEUX010000012.1:0-2587 GCA_051884055.1 Candidatus Coproplasma sp. | reverse complement strand
TACAGTACGCAGTCGCTCGCAAGAGGATAAGAACCGTTAACTTTTCCGGTATAGTCCGCATACTTACGACCTGCGCCGTTACGTTCACGGTACCAACCTGCAAACGCTCTGTTTACATCGGTCGCTTCGGGAACGGGTAAATAGTACTCCCCGTCAATCTCCGTACCGTAATCCGCCTGGTATACAGCCTTGACAGTTACGTCTTCTTCCATCGTGCCGTAGTTTCCTACGTTGAACGAAATCGTCCATTCGATGTCGGTCCATCCTGCGTAGTAGATGATTCTGTTGTTCGTCATCGTGTCGGCAAACTCTTTGGTCATCGTTCCCGTGGTCGTGACTGCTTCGCCCTGGGCGTTCTTGTCGGTAAACCATCCGTAAAATACGAATCCGCGGCTCACTCCGTCGGGTAACGTGTATGCGTCGCCGATGGCAAGATAAAGACTGTCTATGGGCTCTTTACCTTTTCCTACGTAGAAACGAATCTCGTACGCCGTTATACTCTTGGTTACGCTGTCCGTTCCTATTACTTCGCCTTCGTTGTTCAGGCAAACTACTTTTATTGTGTTCTCGCCCGCTTTGGTTAATTTGATTGCTACGGCTATACTTCCGTCGGTTACGTCTATGATTCTCTCGGCACTCGCCGTCCCCGTCTTGTTGCCGTTGTCGTCGTATACGTCGACTTCTACGCCTTCGTTGATGATGATTCTGTATCCCGATACGCCCAGTACGGCGTTCCAGGACAATATTCCGTTGTTGTACGTAAGCTCTCCGCTCATCTCACCTACTCTCGCAGTGAATTCGCCGGAAAACGCAGAGTTGTTCGCCGCGTTGTCCGCAGTCGCGGAAACGGAAATGATATACTCTTTGACTCCTTCTACAAAGTAGTCTTCCATGTTGATGGAGTTCTCGTTGCCGTTGGATACCAGTTCCTGTACCGTCTCTACTCCGCCTACGAAGTAACGAAGTCTGATCGTGTATTCCTTGGCGTTCTTAACGGCGTCCCAGGATATGGTGTTCATGTTGACCTTGATGTTGGTCGGCGTAGTCAGTCTGTTGTCCATAAAGCTCACTTCCGCCGTGTATCCCATGTATCCCGTCGCTCTGGGAGTAACCGTAACTTTGACGTTGCCTCTGTATGCGCTTACGTCTACGCTGGTTCCGTTTACGTTCCCTTCTACTTCCGTCGGATCTATCTTCTCGCCGTCTACCGTAACGGTCACGTCGTATCCTACCGCTCCGGCAACCGCGTCCCATTTTACTACTTCGTTCGCCGTGTCGTGTACGAGGTTGTTTACGTTATCCAGAGCACGGAAAAGTACGTACTCTTCAGATACCGAAGACATGTATCCTTCCGCTACGGCGGTAATTACAAAACGAATACCGTCCGCAGGCATTATACACCCTTCGAAGTCAAGGGTGAAGTTGTCCATGAGTTTTATGTTCTTGTGAACGTGGGTGGACGTTCCGCAAGCGTAAGAAACGTAATACTCCGTAGCATTTTCTACCTTGTTGAAACCCAGTACGAACTCGTCTACGAGATTGAATCTGCAAACTCTCGCAAGAGCCTTGTTGTTTACGTACGCTCTGCCTACTACGTTGTTAGCCGTGGATACCGTTATTATATACTCACCTGCGTCCCAACCGGAAAAGTCGAAGTTGAAGGACGTGGCGGTAGTCTGGGTCGAACCGTCGAAGATGTTGTTCGCGTCCTCGTCGTCTGCACGCACGATACTGAACGAATACGTACCCGCGTTTTCTACCGCAGCCCATTCTACTCTTCCGTCGTATGCGGAAACGGCGATACTCTCGTCGCTTTCCCACACAGCGTAAAATTTGCAGTCCGATTTGATCTCGATAGTGTCTACGTATTTACGGGACAGTTTTGCCGAATCGTCCGAATCGCTCATCCACCAGCCCATAAACCCTTCGCCCAACTCGGGAAGATTGTACAATACTCCGTTGTTGGTGAGAACGGTATCGTACACTTTTCCTTTGTTGATAAGAGTTACGTTAAACTCGTTCGCTCCGTCGGTCTTCTCTACGTATTTCGCGTACAACGTCGTGTTGCTCGTGATTACGTCTACGCCGAAATTGAACTTTTGCGTCATTTCCGCGTCTTTATACCACCAGACGAAAATGTTGTTAGCCAATTCCGGATCAGCAGGTCTGGATATAGTCCCGCCGTTGTAGACCTTTACGTCTCCTACGGCACTGCCGCCGCCTACGTTGAACGATACGGTCCACTCGATCTTTTCAACCATCTCGTATGCAGATCCGCTGTAAACGATACGAATGGTTTTGCTGCCGAGGTCGAGTTCTGCGCCTCTCTTGGCACCGCTCGTGGTGACCAGACTGAGCTCTTTCGTATCCTTGTTGTAGGTATACGTACCGCCTTCGGTAATACCGGCTATGCTGAGTCTGTAATTACCGGCTTTAAGCTCGATAAAGTACTCGCTGCCGTCTACCATGCAGTAGTAAGTAGCCTGCTCTCCCTGGTCGGTCCAGACAACTTGCTGGTTGCCGCCGCCGTTGCCTTTGTCGTCGTTGTTTTTCTTGCAACCCACGATACCTAACGTGAGTACGAGAA
>JBJEUX010000011.1:0-2704 GCA_051884055.1 Candidatus Coproplasma sp. | reverse complement strand
GAAGCCAACCGCGACGTAATCACCAACCCCGATAAACTCAAAGAAGGCACCGTCCTCATCATCCCCGCTTTGACAGAGGAACAACTCCAAGCCAATACCGCCGATGATGTAGCCGCCCTCTACTAAAAACCCATAATTCACAACTCACCATTCAAAATTCCTAATTCCTAATTCCTAATTCCTAATTCCTAATTTAACCTTGGTCTCATAGCTCAGTTGGTTAGTAGCACCTGACTCATAATCAGGGGGTCGTAGGTTCAAGCCCTACTGAGACCACAAAGTTTATTCTATTGGTTTTGTGTAAGTTACAGAAAATGTAACTTGCACTTTTTTGGTGTGCAACGGACTAAAACATTGTTATTTCATTCGTATTACCACACGAAAATGCCACTTTTGTGCATTCGTGTTTCAAAATTGTAACAAATCAGTAACACAAAAAAAACCAATAGCATTATGGCAAAACTTTCATTGAGCATTGATAATCGTAGTATGATAAACGGTATGGCGCAGGTACGGCTTCGTATCAACCACCGTTGCACAAGTTGCTACATCGGAACCGGCGTTTACATTGAGCCGGACTGCTTCATCATCGGAACGCTGTACGACCCCGTCAGTCGGAAGGCGAAGTTTGCACAGCAGAAACGTCAGCAGATAGTGAATGTAGTGGAGCGCGCGGAGGAGTGTATCGCGAGCATGACGTTTGACGAGTTGCGTCGTTGCACCGCCACGGATATACGGCGTCGCGCGGGATTGATGCGCTTGAGCAGCGAGGATGACGTGCAGGCGCGTAGCAAGCGGCTGTACAACCGCGATTTCCTGCGGTGGTACGAGGAATATGCCGACTCACGCGCATCGGAGAAGACGCAAGACAGTTACAACTACGGTCTGAAAGTGCTGCGTTTGTACTGTGCGGAGCGCGGGATGGATACTATCGTGTTTGAGGAGATAGACTATTCTCTGCTATCGGACTTTGCGAAGTGGCTTCGCAAGAAAGGAAAGAGCGATGCGACGCGGCACATGCTGGAGAGTTATGTGCGTGCGGCGTACAAGGAGGCACAGCGGTACAAGTTGATTAGCCGCGATGACGACCCGTACCTCGATTATAGCATCGCGCCCGTGCCTCCGAAAGAGATAGAGGTGCTGACCGCGGCGCAGATGCGCGCGTTGCAGACGGCGGAACTGCCCAACAACAGCCTGAGGCGAGCGCGCGATTTGGCGATGATGTCGTTCTACCTGTGCGGTGCCAACCTGCTTGACCTGTACGAGATGGGGGAGATACGCGCGGGTGAGGTGGTGTTTGTGCGGCATAAGGTGGCGCGGAAAGAGCAGCGCCCGCTGCACATCCGCGTGGAGCCGGAGTTGGCGGAGTTGGTGGCGCGCTACAAGGGGGACGGGCAGATGCTGTGTTTCAAGCAGCAGTTCCGCCGCTACGAGGAGTTTCGGCATAAGATTGGGCACCGTCTGCGGGATATAAGCCGTCTGCTGGGTTTCGAGGTGAACATGGCGAAGATACGGCGCACATGGGCGACCATCGCGGGTGAGTTGGAGATACCCGACCGCGTGATAGACAAGAGCATGGGGCACGTGGACAGCACGGTGAAGAACCGCTACTACGAGCGTTACGACTGGGGTCGGACGGCGCGGGCAAACAGGCAGGTGATAGATGCGGTTGGCGGGTTCTGTAACGTATAATTATCGTGTGGGCTTTTTAACATATAATTATCGTATGTTTTTTTAACATATAATTATCGTGTAATTATTCATTAATTTCTCATTGCAGGGACAGCCCGCATGGCAATAATTATATGAATAATTACACGATAATTATATGTTACAGGTTATAGGTTTCAGGTTACAAGTTTCTGGTTACAAGTTTCAGGTTTCAGGTTACAAAAAGTCCCCCGCTCGGCTCGGGCGGGGGACTGGGTGTAATAAAAAGGAACGAATCTACGAAACGTTGAGCCGATTAGGCGGTTTTAGAAAAGGAATTTCAGCAGGCGGGGACGCCTGCGCACCCGGACAAAAATGTGAATAATTATAGCGTATCAGCCGTTCGGCGGATGCGGTCTGATAGGTCAACCAGCGCGCCTTTGAGTTGCTGCACCTCTTCCTCGGTGAAAGTTACCTGCTTGCCGTTGATGACTTCTTGGTTGATTTTATGGTACAGCCACGATGGCGTTTTTTGGAAATAGCGCATACATAGCCGCCCGATAGCGATGTCGCAGAGTATATCCTGCATCTTTGTTTTTACCTCGTTTGCCATAGTTGTATCGTTTGTTTTGGTTGGCAGGGGAGCCTTAATAAGGCTTCCCTGTTTCATAAAGTAAATTGTCTAACCGTTCGTGGATGTCTAAGTAGAAATCTTGTTCATACTGCATCCTGCCTTTTGAGTTTTGAAAGTTCCTTATTGCCTCGATAAGGTCTCTTTCCTGTTTTCGTAGTCTCATAATAGTTATCCTTTTTATTACACTACAAAGATACCGCTTTTTTTTGATACAAGCAAATTTTATTACGATTTTTCGTAATTTTATAGTTTTTGTAAAGTAGAGTTAGCAAAACGCGGGTGTGGGCTTTTTAACGTATAATTATCGTGTAGTCTTTTTAACATATAATTATCGTGTAATTATTCATTAATTTTTCATTGCAGGAACAGCCCGCATGGCAATAATTATATGAATAATTACACGATAATTATATGTTACAA
>JBJEUX010000010.1:0-46248 GCA_051884055.1 Candidatus Coproplasma sp. | reverse complement strand
GATTTGTTTGATTCTTTTTTATCCAAGTGTTGCACTTAGTTTGACAATTCACCTTTTATAAGCGTTATCGCAATCAGCGTGCTGAATTTATTGCGTTGAAAAAGTCAATAATTTACAAGGTTAATTTTTTAGTTTAATTTACGGGGTAATTTTTTTAATTTAATTGATAATGCGGCGAGCGTATGATATAATAAAAGTGTATATCATTATTTTGGAAGGCAATTTGCCTTGCGTAATCGGCTATAATATTACTACAAACGTCAACAGAATTTATTTGAGGGAATTTAAATGGCAGCGAACAGGAAGACGAAACAACAATTTGAAGGCATCGAACTTGACGGCGAGCTTTTGAACGCCGTATCTTACGCTACTTACTTCAACCGTTTTCCGCTGTTTACCACCTTCCGTGTGTACAACAACGGCGAAGAGAATATCGAAAACGTAATAATTTCCATATCCTGCAAAGACGGACTCATTCTGTCCTCCGAAGTGAGTATCGCGCTTCTGCCCGCGCAGAGCAGTACCGAGGTAAAGACGCCCTCTCTGTTGAATCCTAAATTTCTTGCCGATCTTCAGCAGGCAACCCCCTGCACGGTTTCGGTTGCGGTAACCTGCGGAAAGGTTCAGATCTGCGCGCTGGACGCGTCCGTACTGGCTCTGCCCATGGACAGCTGGTCGGGAACGTCGGGCAACGCCGAAATGCTTGCCGCGCACGTCCGTCCCAAGCTTTCCGACTGCCAGAAGATTTTAGCCGAGGCGGGTCTGCAACTCAAGACCTGGGGTTACTCGCAGGAGTGGTCTGGCTACGCCGGCAACGACAGAAACGCCGTTCGCAGCGCGCTTGCTTCAATCTATTCGGCAATCCGCAATCTCAATATCGAAAGGGGCGAGGAGAGCGACTTGACCCAGACCGTTACGGTCGGCAACGTTGCAGAGATCGTCGAAGAACGCCTTGCAACGCCCGTTGCCATGGCTTGTTTTGCTTGCTCCTGTCTTGAAGCGGCAAAATTAAACCCCGTAATCATTCTCGGCAAAAATAAGATTGGCGTGGGAGTATGGCTTTACGAAAGCTGTTTTACCACCCCCTTACAGGACGATATTTCGGTCATCGAACGCTACGTGGCCGACGGCGTGAACAACCTTGCGTTTATCGACGTAGACGACCTGTTCGCGCATAAAAACGCCAGCTTTACCACCTCGGCTTCGCACTTCTCTGTCGCGTTATCGGGCAATAAGTTCGACGCGTGTCTGGATATAAAGCGTTGCCGTATCGGCGGCATTTTCGCCATGCCCATAAAGGTCAAGAGCGGTTCCACGTACGAAATTCTGGGCGATACCCAGTTTGCGTACGACGCAAAGCCCGAACAGATTATCGACGCCGACAAGCTCGCGCTCGAGCGCCGCGCCACTAAGGATATGAACTGGGAGCGTCGCCTTCTGGACCTGTCGCTCAAAAACAATCTGCTCTCGTTCAGGTTCCGCCGCGACAGTATCCATCTCATATCCTCCGACCTTGCGTACTTTCTTTCCAAGACCGAGGGCAAGGATAAGCTGTACGTTCAGCCCAACAACCAGAAGATTGAAGGCGCGCTGTACTTCGGCGGCGGCTCGAAATTAAATAACCTAACCGAACTTATCGGCATAGAGCTTGCCCAGGGCATAACCCGCTCGTATGCGGGTGCGGAAAGGCTGCAGGAGGTCGCCGCTTCGCTCATCCGCAAGGCAAAGTCCTCTCAGGAAGAGGTGGGCGCAAACACCCTGTATCTTGCAATGGGCTTCCTTAAATGGAAGCACGACGACGATTCGGAGTTCAAGTATGCTCCGCTCGTCCTTCTGCCCGTAAATCTCAAAAAGACCAAAACTTCGGGCATAGCTATAGAACTTTCCGAAGAATACGAAGTCAACACCACCCTTTTAGAGTTTTTAAAGCAGGAATTCGGCATAGATATCCGCGGGCTCGACGGTCAGAAGCTCTCTCCTACGGAAATTCTTGCAGTGTTCCGCGCCAAGACTGTAAATATGAAGGGCTGGCTGGTTCACGAGGACATATACGTCGCCCAATTCACTTTCGCGCGCTACGCAATGTGGGCGGACGTCAAGAAAAACATGTCCGTCTATAAGAATAATTCGCTCATATCCAGCCTTCTGACCAACTCCAACAAGCTGGGCGAAAACAAGCTCCGCGGAGCGGTAGAGGACGAGGGCGACCCCACAGAAATTTTAACGCCGCTCCCCTGCGACTCGTCCCAGTACTCGGCTATTGCCGAATCGGTCAAGGGAACGACTTTCGTGCTTCACGGCCCTCCCGGAACGGGCAAGAGCCAGACCATAACCAACATGATAGCCAACGCCGTCCATTCGGGCAAGCGCGTGCTGTTCGTCGCTGAAAAGCAGGCGGCGCTTCAGGTGGTTAAAAAGCGCCTTACCGAAATAGGTATCGCCGATTTCTGCCTTGAACTGCACTCGGGCAAGGCGGCGGACAAGGCGGAGATTATCCGCGGAATAGAGAATACCCTTGCGCTCAAGGACGAATTCACCGACGAAAAATTCATCTCCGACGCGCAGAAGATAGAAGAGGACAGGGGCATTTTAAAGCAGCCTCTCGCCGCCCTGCACAAAAAGCGCCGTCTGGGCGTTTCGGTTTACGAGGGTATACTCTACTATCTGCAGAACAAGAACGCGCCTGAGCTGGTAAATATCGAGTCTACCTTCTACGATTCGTTGACCGCCAAAAAGCTTGCCGATTACGAGGGCATGCTCCTCACCGCGCAGGCGGCTGCAAAGGAGTGCGGAGGCGTCTACCGTTCGCCGTTCTCGGGCGTCAATATCTGCGAATGTGACGAAAAGGTTCAGTCCTCGGTTCTCTGCTCGGCAGAGGTCGTGCTTGCGGAGCTCAGACATTTAAAGAGCTATCTGGGGCTGTTTACCGATACTTTCAACCAGAAAATTTCCGCGTTCACAACCAAAAAGCTTGAAATCATCATAGAAATAGCTACTTCCTTAAAGGAGGATAAGCTCAATTCGTTCTTCTCCTGCGACGAGGGCGATTTCTACGTTTTCTATAACGCAAACCTCCGCTACGACGCGGAAGTGCGCAACTGGTACACGCGCTTTAAAACCCTGCCCGAGCTTGGAAAGCTTGCCGACGACGTCGAAAAGGAGCTCGACAACTGGGGCGATAATTACCGCTCGTCCAAGACCCTGCTCGCCGTATTAAAGCGCATCAACCGCTGCGGAAGAACTCCCGTACCTCAGAGCGAGGAGGTGGAGTGGATCAAGCGCGCCTGCGAAATAGAGATGTCAAGGCGCAAGATTTTGCAGTATACCAACCTCTCGTCCTCTTTCGTGGGACTGGGCGGAGGCATAAACGACAAGAAGCGCGAGGAGTTTATGCGCCCCATTTACACCCTGCACGAAAACTGCGCAAGCGTGTTTATGGACTACAATGCGGACGCGTTCAACAGCGTATGCTCGCGCGCGTCGGACGGCTATTTAAAGCCGCTCCTTACGGGATTCATAACCGCCGCCGTGGCGTTCGTCAAGGCGTGCGACCACTTTGTAAAGGTCATAAAGTCGGATAAATCTCTGGTCGGCGACGAGGACGTGTTTGCGTATTACAACGCCAAATGCACCGCGCTCATTGACAATATAGATATGCTCCCCGCGTGGTGTATGTATAAGGCGACCGCCAAAAAGCTCAACGCAAGCGGTCTGACCTTCATCACCGACGCAATGGAATCGGGACAGATCAGCGGCGAAAAAATTCTCTCCGCGTTCCGCAAAAACGTATACAGAAACTTCATTCAAACCAACATACCTGCGGACGAACACCTTTCTCAGTTCTCCGCGACCGTGCTGGACGAGACCGCCAAGAACTTCTCTCAGGTTCTTGAAGAGTTCACCGCTCTCACAAGGCAAAAAATCCGTCACGACCTGATCGCGCGCCTGCCGTCGGCTGAAACTGAAGGACCTCTTGCGCTCGAGCTCATGGCGTTCAACCGTCAGGTAAAGGGCAATATGCGCGGGTTAAACCTCCGCGACCTGTTCGCGGAAATTCCCGAACTTTTAAAGGTGGTTGCGCCCTGCATGCTGATGAGTCCTTACACCGTCTCGCAGTATCTGCCTGCCGACCCGTCTCTGTTCGACATAGTAATCTTCGACGAAGCTTCGCAGCTTCCCACTTGCGAGGCAGTGCCTTCGCTTGCAAGGGCAAAGAGCGCGATAATTGTCGGCGACCCCAAGCAGATGCCGCCCACTTCGTTCTTTATGAACGTGGAAACGGACGAGGACAATCTCGAAGCGGAGGATCTCGACTCTGTGCTTGACGACTGTCTTGCTCTGGGCGTGCCCGAAAAGCACCTCAACTGGCACTACCGCTCCAAGCACGAAAGCCTTATCGCCTTTTCAAACATCATGTACTATTCCTCGCGCCTTTGCACCTTCCCCTCGCCCGACGCCCTCGACAGCAAGGTATCTCTGCGCTACGTTGCAAACGGCGTATACGAGCGCGGCGCGTCCAAGTGCAACCGCTTAGAGGCGGAGGAGCTCATCGAAGAGGTGGTCCGCAGATTAAGGGACGAAAAGCTCCGCCGTTCGAGCATCGGTATAGTAACCTTCTCCACGCCCCAGCAGGTGTATATTGAAAAACTGTTGAATAAAAAAATTTCCGACCTCGGGTTGGAGGAAGCGGCTTTCGAGCGCGAAGAACCGCTGTTTGTCAAGAACCTTGAAAACGTTCAGGGCGACGAGCGAGACGTTATATTATTCTCGGTCTGCTACGGACCCGACGCGCAGGGCAAAATTTCCTTAAACTTCGGTCCCCTGAACCAGCTCGGCGGCTGGCGCAGACTCAACGTCGCCGTGTCGCGCGCAAGGGAGGAGATGGTAGTGTTCTCGTCTATGCGCTATTCGATGATAGACCTTTCGCGCACGACCTCGCGCGGGGTAGCGGGGCTCAAGGCGTTCCTCGAATTTGCCGAAAAGGGCAGAACGAACATCGCCGCGCCCAGCGACGAAATCATTATCAACAAGAACAGCATCGGCAAGTACGTTGCGGAAGAGCTCGCGGCATACGGCTACGAGTGCCGTTGCGACGTCGGCGTATCCGACTTTAAAGTCGACGTCGGCGTAATCGACCCTGCAAACAAACACAACTTTATTCTTGCAATTCTGTGCGACGGAACCTGTTCCTTCTCCATAAAGGACAGATCGGTTATGCAGGTTCAGACCTTAAAGCGCAACAACTGGAACGTCATCAGGCTGTATTCGATAAATTTCTTCAACAACCCCAAGCGCGAAATCAAAAAGATAAAGGAGTATCTCGACAAGCTCACTTCGTCTTCAAAGGTAACGGCAAATGCGTTCAAGCGCCCCTACCGCTACGCCAAGCTCGAGGTGAAGAACGTAGAGCCCGCCTATATTTTAAGCGGCGACAACGACGCCGAGCTCATCAAGGCGGTTAAAACGGTAGTCCTTGCGGAAGAACCCATCTCCGAACCCTTCCTTATTGAGCGCACGCTGTCCTACTACGGAATAACCAAGTACGGCACCAAGCTGGAGGGAAAGCTGAAGAACGTAATCGCCGCTTGCGGCTTTTCGTCGGCGGATATATCGGGGGTAAAGTACTATTTCAAGAACGATAAGTACTCCTCTTTCGACAGATACCGCGTGGAGGAGGGAACGCCCGTCCGCACGTCCGATTGCGACTTTACGCCGTACGACGTAATCTCTCTTTACAAGGCAGTGCTTTTAGATAAGGTCAGCGTATATGCCGACGAACTTATCTCGATGGCGGTAAAACAGCTTAAAATACCCCGCGTAACTGAAAAGAATACTTCGTTCTTCAACGAGTGTATAGACGAAGGCGTTCGCAGGGGTCTGTTTATCCGCAGTATTTCAGACAGAATATCTCTTGCATAAGCTAACTCTATGAAAAAGTCAAGGCTGATCAACTTCAGACTTCCGTTTGCGCTTGCTCTGGCTGTGGCGTGCGGCATAGGATTGAGCTTTGCGCTCGCTTATTTTAACGTCGATTTGTTTTACGTAATTACCGCCGTGCCGTTCGCGGCGGTAATCTTCATACTCTGCGCGCTCGTCTCGCGCAGGACGCGCACGGTGGTGAACTGTGCGCTGGTTCTCGTAATTTTCGTGTTCGGCGCGGTATATTCCGCGGTCAATCTGTACGTTTACGAAAGTTCCCCCTCGGAATTCGAAAGCTTGACGCGCGTTTCGGGCAGGGTGGAGGACGTCGAAAAGACCCGCTCGGGCGACGTGTGTTTTATCCTGTCCGATCTGAGCGTGAACGGCAAACCGCTCGGCGGCAAGGCGATTGTATATGCGGACGGCGAGGGCGGAGGCTATGCCGAAGTCGGCTATACGGTCAGCGCGCTGTGCAGCATAGAAAAGTGCGATTTGTTCTCGTACGGAAGTCTCAATTACAACGCGACCGACGGCATAAGATACAGCTGCCGCATGTACGGAGCGGTTGACAGCCAATACGGCTTTTCGCTGTTCGGCAGTATAAAGTCGTCTGTAAGCGGTATGCTCTACGACAATCTGCCGTACGAAACCGCTTCGGTCGCCTGCGCAATGCTCACGGGCGACACAAGGCTTATGGACGAGCAGACTCTCTCGTCCTTCCGCTACGGCGGAATCGCCCATATTTTCGCCGTTTCGGGTCTACATATCGGCATCGTATATTCGGTGCTGTCCTTTGTTTTAAGTAAACTCAGGGTAAACAGATACCTCTCTGCGGCGCTTAAAATTTCCGCAATAATCTTTTATGCGGGCGTGTGCGGATTCACTCCGTCGTCTGTGAGGGCGGTGGTCATGTGCGCCGTAGCCGCTCTGTCAAAACTGCAATTCCTTAAGTACGACTTGTTGAATTCGCTCTCGGTTGCGGCGATAATACTCCTTATTATTAACCCGTATAACCTCTTCGACGTCGGCTTTATTCTGTCGGTGTCGGCGATGCTCGGCATAGTCTTTCTTGCGCCCAATCTTCGCAGACTTACTCACCGCCTGCCTGAAAAGCTTAAGGGCAGTCTGTCCGCCGCTGTCTCTGCACAGGCGGCAACCTTTCCGGCTCAGATGCTCTCCTTCGGCTACGTCTCTGCGGCAGGACTTGTTTTAAACGTGCTTGTTTTGCCGGTTCTCTCCGCGCTGTACGGTCTGCTGTTTACGTCCACGGTGATAGCTCTCGTTATTCCGCCCGCCTCGGCTATGCTTAAATACGTCTGTTTGCCGCTCGAAGGGTTTATAAATCTGTTCGTCGGTCTCGGCTTTGAAAACGCCGTAATCAGCGGCTTCGGCGGTTGGTGGACGGCTGTGCTTCCCGCAATATTTTTAGCGGCGCTTTCGGATAAATTCAACTTAAAAATTGTAGTCCGTGCGGCAATATGTTGCGTCTGCGCCCTTTCCTTCACGCTCTTTGCTGTGTTCAGCGGCAGAGTTTTCGGCGACGGCGCGCTTATAATCACGGACGCGTATTACGGCGGCAGTATGACGCTTATCCGCACTTCGTCGGGCAATATATTGGTGGTAACGCAGGGAACGGACAAAACCAGAATAACCTCGTTTATCGACAGGCACGGCGCAAAGGACGTGAACGACGTTATTATTCTGGGCGACGACGAGGCGGTTGCATACTGCCTGCAGGTCGGGCTGGAAGATAAAAACGTCTACGTATGTTCCTCCTTAATCAACCTGCCCGACGTCGGCAACGTCAGCTATGAAAGCGGATTCAGCCTTTACGGCGCGGACTGTACGTTTTTGAGCCCGAATGTGGTAAAGGTGGAGGTGAGCGGCGTTGAATGCGCCATATTATGGGGTCAACCGCAGAACGGGGTGCAGGCCGACCTGATAATTTCGCAACAGGTATTTCAGGATTTGAACGGCTCAACCGTCTGCTACGGCGGATACGGCGGAGATTACAACGTTTATACGCAGGGGTGCTTGCAATTTAGCGCGGACAATGGTACAATAAGTATGAAAGGATTGCCGCCGATAAACCGCTAGGCCATATAGCGGCGGCAGGGAAATTTAAATGAAATTTACCGAACTTAAAAACGACCTGGAGAGCGCAGCCCGTACCGTCTATCTTTTAGAGGGCGACGACGCGTATTTCCGCACAAGGGCGGAGGAGCAGATCAAGGCAAAGTTTCTGACTATGCCCGAGCTCAACTATTCCTCCTACGACGGCGGCGCGTACAAGGGTGCGTCCCTTTCGGAAATAACCAGCGCAATGAGCGCGTTTCCGTTTATGGCGGAAAAGAGGATAATAAGGATAGGCGATTTTTACCCTACCGAGGACGAGTACGAAAAGTATCTTAAATCCGCCTTTGAAAACTGCCCCGATACGACTATCGTAATAATAGTCAATCCGCCTGCAAAAAAGGGTTGCGACTTAAAGCGCAAAAAGTGCGTAACCTACGTAGACTGCAACCGTTCCGACGAGGAAACGGTTACAAAGTGGGTTTATCTCACGCTCAAGAGGGCGGGCATAGCCTGCACGGTAGACGCAGGTCGCGCCGTTGCGGCGTATTGCCTCTGCGATATGTCGAGGGTGTCGAAGGAGGTTGAAAAACTGACCGAACTCGGCGTTCCGCAGATAACCGTAAAAGAGGTGGACGACCTGGTCTATAAGGATGCGGATTACCGCATTTACGAAATGACCAACGCAATCGCGCGCAAAAACTACTCGCTGTTCGCCGAAATCTGCAACGACTTAACCGTAAAGGGAATGGACGAAAACGCGCTCATTTCCTCGCTTTTAAGCTATTTTAAAAATCTTCTGATAATTCTCTCCTCATCCGAGTCGGACGCGCGTTTAGCCGAAAAGATGAAGATGAAGGAGTTTGCGGTCAAAAAGAGCAGGGAGGCGGCAAGGTCGTTCGGCAGGAGCAAGCTTACGGGCTTTGTCAATTCGCTGTACGCGCTTTCGTCAGACTTGCGCGGCAGCAAAATAACACCCGAAGGCGCTTTCTCGTGCGCGCTCGCCAACATATTTTTTGCGGAAAGATAGAAAAAGGGAAAAATTATATTTATGCGCACGGTATAAAAGGGCGCAAATCGCTTTATTTTTTCATTAAAAAATAATATAATAGGGAAGAAAAGTTAACGTGCGGCGTAAGCCGCCGTGAAATGCGGAGAAATCTATGCAGGCATTTACAGATAAAATAATTGCAATGTGGAACGGAATAGACTGGACGTACGCAGTTCAGTTGGTCGGTTTCACCATTATGTACTATCTCGTTTTCAAGGTCTTAAAGGAAAACAAATGCGGCAAGCTTTCGTGGCTGTTATGCGGCGCAATAGTGCTGTTCGGCTTCGCCTGTTCGTTTTCGGACAACGTCGGCTCGCAGACGCTCATTATTTTAATCTTCCTGTTTTCCTTCCTCATCGTCACTATGTTCAACGTCGAAATCAAGCGCAATATGCTCGATTCGGGCGCAAAACGCCACGCGGTTCATTCCGACGTGACTGTGAGCAAGATAGAGGAGATAATCGACCAGATTATCCGCGCCGTACAGCATATGTCCAAAAACGACATCGGCGCACTGATAGTGCTTTCCAACGACAACCTGCCCGACAGCGTAATTGCGTCAGGCACGGTAATCGACGCGGACATCAACGCGCCAATGATAGAGGCGGTGTTCTATCCCAAGGCTCCCCTGCACGACGGCGCAATGATAATCGAGGGAACGCGTATCCACGCGGCAGGCTGTTTCCTTCCGCTCATTCAGAACGAAAATCTCCCTCAGGAAGTAGGTTCGCGTCACCGCGCGGCGCTGGGCGTAACCACCGTCGCTTCGGTTACGGCGATAGTCGTCTCCGAGGAGACGGGTATAATCTCGATAGTCAAGAACGGCGAAATCAAGCGCAGATACGCCAGCGACGCAGACCTTAAAAACGCGCTCTCCGAATACTATTGGTCGGAGCTTACGGCGGAGGGTTAATCAATGAAAAAGTTTCAGAAAGTAATTAAAGATTTCTTCACTAAAAATATCGGCATAAAGTTTCTTGCCGTATTTATGGCGCTTCTCACAGTCGTCTTTATCAATATTTAAGGAGTTAAGACTATGCAGACCATCAAAATCCCTAAAATTCTGTTGCCTGACGTTCAGGACATGACCGCATGGGCGGTAAACGCCTGCGACCAGTTCACCTCCGACGCCGAGTATTGGCGCGAGCTTGAAGAGCTGGTTGGCGAAAAGCCCTCCGCGCTCAGGCTTATCTTCCCTGAAATTTATCTTAAAGACAATCCCGAAGCGCGCATAAATTCAATCAATTCCGCAATGAACGACTACCTTGAAAGCGGCGTGTTCAAACAGATCGAAGGCGGCTTCATCCTGGTTGAAAGAACAACCGAATCCGGCACCCGCACGGGATTGGTACTCTCTATCGACCTCGACGATTATTCGTTTGAAAAGGGCAGCCAGGCGCTCATCCGCTCTACCGAGGCGACCATTACCGAGCGTATTCCGCCCAGAGTAAACATAAGAAAGAACGCCCCTGTCGAGCTTCCTCACGCAATGCTCCTGTACGACGATAAGGAAAATTCCGTGTTGAATTCAATCGTGCGCGGAGACGTTCTGTACGATTTTGAACTGAATATGGGCGGCGGACACGTAAAGGGTACTTACGTTTCCAACGCTGAAGAGATTATAGAAAAGTTTTATGCGCTTGCAGACGGCCAGGCTTGCCTGAAAAGATACGGCGTAGACGGTCAGATTCTGTTTGCCGTAGGCGACGGTAACCATTCGCTGGCGGCGGCAAAGACCTGTTGGGAAAATATTAAGGCGACTCTTTCCGAAGAGGAGAGGGAGAATCATCCTGCAAGATACGCCCTGGTGGAGGCGGTAAACATATACGACCCTGCGTTGAAGTTCGAACCTATCCACAGATTGGTTAAGACCGTCAAGCCCGATTTGTTCACCGGCGGACTCAAGTTCGGCGGAAAGGGCAGGGCGAAAATCTGCGTAGGCGGCAAAGTCGGCTCCATTCATTTTTCCGAAAACGTTCCCGACGGTATAAGGTCGCTCGACGCGTATATTTCCAACTTCATTTTAAAGAACGGTGGCGAAGTGGACTATATCCACGGCGACGACGAAATTAAAAAGTTTTCGAACTCGGGCGTGGGCGTAATACTCCCCGCAATCGAAAAGGACGATTTCTTCCGTCTTATCGCAACGGGCGGCAATCTGCCCAGAAAGACCTTCTCCATGGGTGAAGGCAACGAAAAGAGATACTATATCGAGGCTAAAGCAATCAAGCCTGACGAAAATCAATGAGAGAATAATATTATGGGACTTAAAGTATGTAAATTCGGCGGCACGTCCATGGCGGACGGGCACGTAATGAACAGAGTAAAGGGAATTTTAGAGAGCGACCCCGAAAGAAAATTCGTGGTCGTTTCCGCGCCCGGCAAGCGTTTTTCGGGCGATATTAAGGTAACCGACCTTCTGTATGCGTGCTATGAACAGATCAAAAACGGCAACTCCTGCGCGCAGGCGTTCGAGCCCGTGGCTAAGCGTTTTGAAGGAATAGTAAAGGAGCTCGGTCTTGCTTTCGATATCGAAAGCGTTCTTGAAGAGACCAGAGCGCGCATCGACGAGGAGAAGAGCGCGGATTTCACCGCTTCACGCGGGGAATATCTCTCCGCCAGAGTCATGGCGGAATTGCTCGGCGCCAAGTTCATCGATGCGGAGGACGTAGTGTTCTTCAACGAGGAAGGCACGCTTGACAGCGACAAGACCTACCGTGCGATCTGCGCGGCAATCGGCGACAGCAAGAGCGCGGTGTTCCCCGGCTTCTACGGCAAGGGCGCAGACGGAAAGGTTAAGACCTTCTCCCGCGGCGGCTCGGACGTGTCGGGTGCGATAGTCGCACGTGCAGTGGGCGCTTCTCTCTACGAAAATTGGACGGACGTTTCGGGCTTCCTTGCCTGCGACCCCAGAATAGTGGATAATCCCAAAAACATAAAGAGCCTTTCGTATATGGAGCTGCGCGAACTCAGCTATATGGGCGCAAACGTACTCCATGCAGAGAGCATCTTCCCCGTACGCAAGGCGAACATTCCTATCGTAATCAAAAACACCTTCCGTCCCGAGGACGAGGGCACTTACATTCTGCCTATCGCGCAGTATAAGCCGTCGGGAAACGTGGTTACGGGCGTTGCGGGCAAAAAGAACTTTACGGTAATCTTCATCGAAAAGTCGCATATGAATTCGGAGATCGGCTTCGTAAGAAAGGTTCTCTCCGTTCTCGAGCGTTTCAACGTTTCGGTCGAGCATATCCCCACGGGAATCGACACGATGTCGGTTGTAATCGAAACCGAGCAGCTCAAAAATTTCAAGCTTGAACAGATTCTTGAAGGTATCCGCAACGACGCAGACCCCGACATTATCAGGGTAATCGAGAACGTAGCGTTAATAGCGACGGTTGGTCACGGTATGTCCTCTTCGATAGGCACCTCCGCGCGCCTCTTCAAGGCGCTTGCTCAGGCAAACGTAAACGTTAAAATGATCGACCAGGGTTCGTCCGAGCTCAACATAATCGTTGCCGTTAAAAACGAGGAAATGGAAAACTGCATTAAGGCAATTTACCACGAATTCTTTTAAATAGCAGGAGTACGCAAATGAAAAAGTATTTAATTACTTCCTGCGTCTTTATGGGCGTGGGATTGGCTCTCGGCGTGTTCTTCCGAGAGTTCACCAAGATTTACGGCTTCACGGGCGTAACTTCTTTAGGCAAGCTTCATCTGCACGCGCTTGTGCTGGGAATGCTTTTCTTCCTTCTTGTTGCGCTTGCCGAAGACAAGTTCGGGCTTAAAAAATCAAAGCTGGAGCCCTGGTTCTTCGTAACCTACGTAGTCGGACTTTCAATCTTTTTGGTTATGCTTCTCGTGCGCGGAATATTTCAGGTCACGGGCGCGGAGCTCTCTTCGGGCGCAAGCGGAGCAATTTCAGGCATCGCAGGAATAGGACATATTCTGCTTGCCGCAGGACTTGTGCTGTTCTTTGTAATTGTTTTAAAGAACTGCAAACCGAATAAAGAATAATACGGATAAATATCTGTAAGCCGCGGAGCGAAAAAAGTTTTCGCTCCGCGGCTATATTTTCTCCGGCTTTATCTCATTTTTTCACGGGTTTGGTTTTGCTTATTGCGCCGCCTTGATTTTTTATCTCCGCGGCGATAATTTACGCATAAAATACGGTGTTGTAACTGTTGACATTACATTGAATTGGTATTAAAATAGTAACAAATTACAACGTATAGGTGCTGTTATGAAAATTACTTCCAGATTTACGGTAGCTGTTCATACTCTGCTTGCAATCTACGCGTTCGGCAACGAGCGCAAGACCACCTCCGAATTTATCGCTTCAAGCGTAAACGTAAACCCCGTGGTCATACGCCGCACGCTGCAAAGCCTCAAGGCGGCGGGGCTTGTCGAAGTTAAAGCGGGAAGCGGAGGAGCGAGCATCACAAGGGACTTAAAGGACGTCACGCTCTACGACGTCTATCTTGCAATGGACTGTCTCGAAGGCGAGCTCTTCCATTTCCACGAAAACCCCAATCAGGACTGCCCCGTGGGCAAAAATATTCACGCCGTGCTCGACAATAAACTTGCCGAAGCTCAATCGGCTATGGAAAATCAGCTTAAAAAAGTCTCTCTTGCGGATTTAGCCGACGAACTGAACGGTTTGACCGATTAATTTAATTCGGATAAACCGTAAAAATCGCCGCTCAACGCTCTTACGCTTTGCATTTCTTAATATATATAAATTATTTCAGCCGCCCGCATTGCGGGCGGCTGTTTTTGTGTTTCGACCGCCCGTTATTCGGGCGGTTATTGTTAGTTTTCCAGCCGCCCGCCTTTCAGGCGGCTTATTTTACGTTATAACCGCCTGTCTTTTGAACGGAATTCTTTTGTTATCAGCCGCCCGCCTTTCAGGCGGCTTTTTTATGCGCAAATTTTTTTAAAATTTTTTTGTTGTAACGCTTGACATTACAACAGAACCGATATATACTCTTGTTGTAATCAAAAACATTACAACAAAAATTTATTATCATTTCGGAGGTATAAAATGGAAAACTTAGCAATTATCTGTGCGGCAGGCAGACAGGGCAAACTTCTGGTGGACGAGGCGGTTTCGCGCGGCTATAACGTGACTGGCTTTGTCCGCGGCGGCAAGGTAGCAAACTCCAAGGCAAAGACGGTGGTAAAGGACCTGTTCGACCTGACTGCGGAGGACTTGAAGGGCTTCGACGCGGTTATAGACGCCTTCGGCGCGTGGACGGCGGAAACCTTGCCTCTTCACAGGACGTCGCTTAAACACTTATGCGATATTTTAAGCGGAACGGATACCCGACTTCTGGTAGTGGGGGGAGCAGGAAGCCTTTACGTCAATAAGGAGCACACCTTGCAGGTGAAAGATCTGGAATCCTTCCCCGAAGAGTACAAGCCGCTTGCAAATGTTCAGGGCGAGGCTCTCAACGATTTAAGGGGCAGGGACGACGTAAAGTGGACGTTCTTATCCCCTGCAGGCAATTTTGTTGCCGACGGCGAGCGCACGGGCAGATATATCCTGGGCGGCGAGGAATACTTCGTCAACGACAAGGGCGTAAGCGAAATCAGCTACGCCGACTACGCAATCGCAATGATTGACGAGCTTGAAAACGCAAACAATATCCAGAAGCGTTTTTCGGTAATCGGCGAATAAGACAAAAAACAGCTGACGACAATTAATAACAGCCGATAAAAACCTAAAACGGCCGCGGAGCGAAATATTTTTCGCTCCGCGGCTTATTCTATAAATACCTTCAAGTTTATTTGAAATTACACCGCTGAAATCAGCCGTTAAATCTCTTTTTAGCCGTAAAATGCCCGGTTTCAAAGCGGTAGACGGCAACAATAGGCATAGCGGCGCACTCTTCAGCGCTGTCGCCACTATATCCGCAGTGGCTCAACAGCAGCTTTATTCCCTCAACCTTTTCATCGCCCTCGCAGCGGTACACCCTGCCAAAGCAAATAACGCTCTCATAGTCGGCTGTCAGCGAGTGCCCCGTGTCCGCGTAACAATTCAGAATATCCAGCTCCGCGCAGGCACGGTTGTCTCGCTCAATCAGGTTCAGCTTTTTGCCCTCCGTCGCGCAGTGAAAATAGAATACGGGTTTGCCGTTCTCAATCTTATATCCGTACGAAAGGGGGACGACGTAAGGGTAATCTTCACCGTACAGCCCCAACCTTAAGGTCGTGCATCTGTCGATAATTTTTATTATCCGTTCCAAGTCTTTAACTTCTCTTTGACTCTTTCTCATATCCGTATTATATAAATTAATTTCAGTCCTGTCAACGCCGCGGAATAAATTGTAAAATATTTTGTAAATCGCTTGACAATAACTGTATCTATTGTATAATAACAGTAGAAACACTTAAAAGACGGTAAAAGCAATGCGAATTCTTTTGGACTTTGAAAACGGCCCCATTTACGAGCAGATAAAGGGACAGATAAAGGAACAGATTTTAAGCGGCAGTCTGGCGCCAAACAGTATGCTGCCCTCTATCCGCACGCTCGCAAAGGAGCTCAAGGTGGGGATAATAACGGCAAAGCGCGCCTATGACGAGCTTGCGTCCGAGGGCTTCACCTATGCCGTGCAGGGCAAGGGCGTGTTCGTCGCGAATATCACCAGGGAAAAGATTGATAAAATCTCCTGTGAGGAAATCGAGAAGAACCTGCGCCAGGCGGTGCAGACGGCAAAGCTGAACGGGCTTTCCAAAGAAAAATTGACTGAAATATTAGACAAAGTGTGTCAGGAGGAGAAAATATGAATAACGGTCTTGAAATAAGAAACCTCGTCGTAGAGTTGGGCAGCTTTAAGTTGGACAATATCAACCTTGATATAAAGCGCGGTGCGATAACGGGACTTATCGGCAGAAACGGCGCGGGCAAAACCACGCTCATTAAAACCGTCATGCGCCAGCAGGACGCGTCGCACGGCAAGATTTTATACAACGGAAAGTCCTTTGCCGAAAACGAGGTGGAGGTGCTCTCCAAAATAGCCTGCGTGTTCGACAGTCCGCATTTCAGCCCGATGGTCAAGCCCAAAAAGCTGGTAAAAATTTATCAGAGCTTCTACCCCGCGTTCGATACGCAGAAATATAATGCTCTCATGGAAAAATTCAACCTGCCGTCCGACAAGCGTATTTCCAAATATTCGCTGGGTATGCAGAGAAAGTACTGCCTTATCTTAGCTCTCTGTCAGGGTGCGGACATACTCGTCCTCGACGAGCCGACTTCGGGAATCGACCCCTACGACAGGGGAGAGGTGGTATCGCTCATTCAGGAATTTATGCTGGACGAGAGTAAGACCGTGCTGTTCTCCACCCACATCACCGAAGATCTGGATAAGATTGCCGACTACGTCGTGATGATGGACGGCGGCAGAATAACGCTCGACGAGGACAAGGAGACGCTCACCGAAAAGTACCGCCTGGTCCAGACCGACCAACTCACCGAAGAGATGAAAAAGTGCGCTATCGGCGTGCAGAAGAGCATGTTCGGCTACACCTTCATCACTACGGATATTTCCCTTTCGGGCGAGAACGTAAAGAGCAAGATTCCCACCATTGAAGAGCTGTTCGTCCACCTGACCTACGACAGGACCAACCCCTACGGCGCGCTGTCGGAAGGCGTGGCAGACAGCACGGACGTGTTCGGAATTTAAGGGAGGGGACTATGAAAAAGATTGTAAGTCTTATCAACTATTCGGTCAATCCCAAGGCGCGCAGTACTTCGCTGTATATGCTCAAAACGGCGGTTATAATGTTTTTAATTTTTTGTTGGTTTGCGCTTGTAAAGGGCTTTACCCCTGTTTTTGAATGGTTTGGGCTGTGCTTAGGTCTATGCTCGGTGTCTATATCGTCTGCTTTTTGTAATAAACCCTCGCTCTTTTCGATTGTGCCTGTAAGCTACAAAAAACGCGTGCTCTATTATTATCTGGATATCGATATATATTCCTTAATAGGCATAATGATTTTTTTGCTCGTATTTTTGGTAATAGGCGGAATTGCAGGGCTTGCCGTGTTCCTATCTACGGGCGAAAATATCTTCGTTATCGAAGAAACCGAAACGGTAATTAATCTGTCCGCAAACGCCTACCTGTTTTCGTTCTTCAAAAGTATTTTCGTATTCGCCGTACTTTCGGCAATTTCACGCATAGAAAACGTTAAGTGTTTTTTAGCGGCAGGGGCGGCGTTCGTTGCGGTATATATCGGGGGTAACGTGCTTTTGTCAAACCTCGTAATTACGGGCGACAGCAGCAGCGTATCCTTCAGCGCAAAGATATACGAACTTTTTGAAACTCTGCCAAATCCTACTCTTGCGGTCGTGCTCTGCGCGGTAATCGCCGTGGTTGCGGCGGTCGGCTCGGTAGCGTTTATCGTCTACAAGGAAAAACCTAAAGCTTTTTAAAATAACGGAGAGTTTTTATGAATAAGTTTTCGTCATATTCACATCTGATGGACCGTAGCACCCCTGCGACCGGCTCGGACGGTGAGGGTCTGCTTGTTTTAAAAATACTGTTGCTTATGACAGTTACGCTCGTCGGCGTAATATGTTTTGTTATCGAGTCGTGGGGAACGGCGCTTTGCGGTTTATTCGTCTTTATGTTCAGCCTTTTTGCAAGCATTTTCGGCGCGCTTTCCTGTAATAAGCCCTCGCTGATCTCGCTCGTGCCCGTAAACTATAAATGGCGTACGGCGTATTACTTTTTGTCGCTGTTGAAGTTTTCGGTAATTTTTCCGCTCGTGTTCATGCCCTTATGTGTGCTGGGTTGTTCGGTTCCCGTTTTATTAGTTGGCGGCGTGGAAAGATGGACAGATGCGTTTTCAGGGTTCTTTTCTTCAGAACTTTTGCCGATAAATATGGTATTTATTCTGATAACGGCGTTCTGGTATTGCGGCTGTTCCACGCTCATATGCTACGGCACGGGCAAAAAGAGTTTCTGGCTGCGTTGGCTGGCTTATTTAATTATAACGGTTATCGGAACGGTATTTATAATCGGCCCGTTTTCAGTGGAAGGCGCGGACGGAGATTTAATTATCCGTATCCCCTGGCACGCGCTTATACCCTGCGCCGTGCTGTCGCTCGGCATGTTTGCCCTGTCGGTCGTCTACGTACTTCACAAGGAAAAACCCAAAGAGTTTTAACGCTAAAATAATGAATAAATTTGCGGAGCGGAAAGTCAACTCACTTTCCGCTCCGCCTTTTTCATATACTGTAATACGTATGAGTTTAAGCGTTTGTATGATTGTCAGGGACGAGGAGCAAACCCTTGCCCGCTGCCTTGACTGCGTAAAAAAAATTGCCGATCAGATTGTAGTCGTCGACACGGGTTCGGCGGATAATACCGCTCAGATAGCCAAAGATTACGGCGCGGAGGTATACTTTTTCAAGTGGTGCGACGACTTTTCCGCCGCGCGCAATTTCTCCTTTTCAAAGGCTTCGGGCGACTATATAATGTGGCTGGACGCGGACGATATAATAGAGGACGGGGACTGCAAAAAAATTAATAAGCTAAAGGAGGAGGGCGGCTTTGACGTCGCCTTTTTAAAGTACGTTTCCTGCGGCGGAAGTTTCGTGTATTACCGCGAGCGAATTTTAAAAAGAGACAAAAACTTTTTATGGGAAGGCGCCGTGCACGAGGCAATAACCCCGAGAGGAAAAGTTATTTATTCGGACGCGAAGATACTCCATAAAAAGGTAAAGGCAAACCCGCCCCTGCGCAACCTGACGATCTATCAAAGGGCGATTGCACGCGGGATATGCCTCAACGAACGCGAAAAATTCTACTATGGCAGAGAGCTTTTTTATAATAAAATGTACCGCGAGAGCATAGCTGTACTTGAAGATTTTTTAAACGGCGACGGCTGGGTGGAAAACAAGATAGAGGCCTGCCGCACGATAAGCTGTGCTCTAAACGAAACCGGCGATACTCAGGGGGCTTTAAGCGCGCTAATGCGCGCGTTTGTCTACGCCGCGCCCAAGTGTGAGGACTGCTGTACGCTGGGCGCGTATTTTATGGAAAAGGGCGACGTTAATTCGGCCATATTCTGGTACCAATGTGCGCTCTCTTCCCCCGAAAGGGAGGAGGACGGCGGCTTTATGAATACGGATTACAGGGAATTCGTGCCCTGTATTCAGCTGTGCGTGCTGTACGACCGCTTAGGCGACTGTAAGACCGCCTGTATGTACAACGAGCGTGCAGGCAAGGTTAAGCCGGACAATAAAAGCTATCTGTCCAACAGGGAGTATTTTAAAAATAAACTTAACGAGGAAAATTAACCGATGTATAAAAACTTAATAAATTTTATGATGCGCTGTAACGACTGCGGCTGCGGCGGATGCGGCAGAAAATGCGGTTGCAGCTGCGGAACGGACTGCGGCTGTAACGTAATTACCCGCACGGTGTTTTCGCTTACGGGCATAACCGGACCCACGGGCGCGACGGGCGCAACTGGACCGCGCGGCAACACAGGCTCAACTGGCGATACGGGCGCAACGGGAGCGATAGGCGCAACTGGCGCAACCGGACCCACAGGACCCACTGGCGCGACGGGTGAAACGGGCGCAACCGGACCCACAGGACCCACTGGCGCGACGGGTGAAACGGGCGCAACCGGACCCACGGGACCCACGGGCGCGACGGGTGAAACAGGCGCAACCGGACCCACGGGACCCACGGGCGCAACGGGTGCTACGGAGCATGCCACAAAAGGGAAAAATTTGCGTAGATATCGCGTCCTGCCCGAACGGAAACGGCTTCCGTTCGGGCAGGTTTATTTATTATAAATAAAAATTTGTCAATTTTAATATAGGGCGGTTGTTAAATTTAATATAAAAAATGACAAAAAATTACCATATTTTATCAGGATAATTGACTTATTAAACAAAAGATGGTAAAATTAATTTTGTATAGACACGTCCCATTAATTAATTTTACGACGGCTTTAAAAGGTGTTTTTATGGTTGCATTATGGATCACAATTTTTATCGTCACGCTTGCGATTTTCGTTGCGGCGCACGCTGTAATTCTGCCTAAAATATTTTTGAAGGTGCGCTTCGATATAGATTCACCCACAGGCAGGGGGGTCAAGGCGACAAGGGACGCGGACGGCAGAAAAATTCTGTACGAAACCGACTTGAAAATAAGAAAGTATATCAGCGGCTACGTGGTGTCTGAAAAAGGCGACGGAAAACAGGTCGTTTGCAAGGTGAACGATAACCTGAAATACGTCGACTACGATATAGTCTGTTTCAATAATTCCAACGACGTAAGCGAAGTAATCAACGTCAAGGAGCTTATAACCGATATCGGCTATACCAAGCCCGTGGAAATTTCGGGAGGCGCCGCGTACGTTCTGATTTATCTGAACGAGGCGGACGGCAAGAAGTTTAAAAACGATTACGTTCGCGGAATACGCAACAATCAATGGTTTCTGTGTCTGCTGGCAGGTCTGCCCGTGGACGTGCTGTCGGTATTTTGCATAAGGCTGTGCATGGCAAAGCTGTTTGGCGGACTGTTCGGGGAAACGTTTCTGATGTCGTTGACGGGCAACGTTGTCGCAGGTTGCGTTTCCGTTTTGGTTGCGCTGGTCAATCTGTTTATTACGATGCTTGCACTCAAACGCAGATATGCTAAAAAAGGGGATAAAGTATGAACAAAAGCGACGTTATAGCAAAGGGTAAATACCGTTATCCCCGCGACGAAAAACTGGTATATGCTACAGACTACGTAATAGTGCGCGAGCGCGGTAAAAAATATCTTATTTTAAGATTTTTCAACCCCAGAGACGAAATTATCGACAGGCTGAATATTAAACTTATTCAGCTCGACGGAGAGGGAGAAAAGCTCTCTTCCGAGCATATAGGTTTTTACAACGTCAGAGGCGCTTGCTGCGGCTCTTTCGTGCCTGAAAAGAAGATAGAACTTTCGGAAGGTTGCGCCGATTTCAAGGTAGAGGTTCTGTCGGCAGGCTACGGCCGTTACGATTACTCTTCGGTAAACGGCGGAATCTGCGTGGATTTCAACGAGCAAGAGGAAAGAAATTACAACGTTTCGGAAATTAAAAAGTCCCTGGGCGGAAACAATCTTGCAATCAAACGCCGCAGGCTGGGCTTTTCGGTATTAGTCTGCCTGTTTACGTTAATAATCGCCGCCTGCATAGCGGTAGTCACTTTCTATCAAGTTGACAGGTTCAAGGAAGAAGAAGTGACCTTTATACAGGACAAGCTGCAATATACGTTTATTGACGGCGACAAGAGCGACAGTGGAAAACTGTCTATAACCGGCTACAGAGGTATGGTTGCGGATATAGTTATACCTGCCGAAATAGAAGGCTATCCCGTAGTCGAAATCGCGTCCGACGCGTTCAGAGGAAACACGTATCTCAACAGCGTCTCGCTTATGGGAAGCGTAAGCATAGGCGCGAACGCGTTTACAAACTGCACCAATCTTTCGTCTTTCGATTTTTCCAACGTAACCTCGGTCGGTGACGGCGCGTTTATGAACTGCAGCTCGCTGTACGAAGTGCAGTCAGACGCTCTGACGTTTATCGGAAAGGAAGCTTTTTCAGGCTGCGTCAGCTTGCAGAATCTATCCGTAAACAATACGGGGCTTTCAAACGGGATTACGATAACGGAAAACGCTTTCTGCAACTGCAGCGGACTTAAGAACGTCTACATAAACAAGGACATCGTTTATTCGGGTAAGCCGAATATCTTCAATAATTGCGTAAACATGACCTCGCTTAAAATAGCGGGATTGGGCACATACAGCGGATTGACGCCTAAAATAGTCGACCTGTTCGACGTGAACGAATATTCCCTCAAACTTCAGGAAATAGTCATCAATACCGTCGAGCAAATCTCCGACAGCATGTGTAGGGGCTTTACCTACCTGCGCTCCTTCACGGTAAACGTCAACGAGTCGTCCGAGATAGGCTCGTACGCCTTTGCGTATTGCAGCGCTCTTACGGAAATCAATTTAGGTACGGTAATTACGGGCGTAGGTTCGTATGCGTTCTATTACTGCGGCATTAAGGGAATCGACTTGTCTTCCGCTTTGAATATAGGAATGTCGGCTTTCAAGGGCTGCAAAAATTTATCGTACGTCAATCTGGGCAGCTCCGGACTTATCACGTCTATTCCGTTCGAAGCTTTCAGCGGCTGCAGTTCGCTTACAAGTTTTTCGGTTCCGTTTTCGGTGAACACGATAGAGGAATACGCATTCGCGGACTGTAATTCGCTTTCCGATCTGGTTCTGGTTGACGGCGGCTGCCTGAATACGATCGGCGATAGCGCCTTCTTCAACTGCACCTCCTTAACCGACGTTAAAATTCCCGGTTCCGTCGTGAAGGTCGGCAAATCGGCGTTCAGAAACTGCTCGTCGTTAACCGATGCGGTTTTACCTTCGGGTATCACTAGTATACCCGCTTACGTTTTCGAGGGCTGCATCCATCTTTCGACCTGTAAAATACCGGCAAGCGTCACTGAAATCGGCGAATTCGCTTTCAGTGATTGTATCTCGCTCCGGGAAGTAATTTTCCCTGAAAAACTTTTGCGTATATCTTCTTACGCTTTCAACAATTGCCAGAAATTGCCAAGCATAGACCTGCCTGACGGCATAAACAGCGTGGGCCAAGGCGCGTTTGCCAATTGCTACTCGCTTGAAAGCTACACCGCGCCGTTCGTGGGAGAAACGACGTCGTCCAATCAGTTTTTGTCGTACGTCTTCGGAAATTCGGTGAACAGCGCGTTCCTCGTCCCCGAAAATCTTAAAAAGGTTACGCTTACAAAAGGCAAATATCTGAACAGCGGAGCATTCTACGAATGTGAGTTCCTCACAGAGATAAACCTCCCCGACGGATTGACGGAAATAGGCAGTCAGGCGTTTTACGGCTGCGAGTCTCTTACAAGTCTGGTGATTCCCGACAGCGTGATAAGCGTAGGTCAGGGCGCTTTCGAGGAATGCAACAGTCTTTCGTCGCTCACCGTTCCCTTCGTAGGACAGACGCCTTCAACCAACGGATTTATCAGCTATACCTTCGGCAGCAACAGTTTTTATATAAACACGTCGGTGATGCCCGAATCGCTCAAAACCGTAACCGTAACCAGGGCTGACGCGTTGGCGGCAAACGCCTTTTACGGCTGTTCTCATATCAAAGAGATAAACCTTCCCGATAATCTGACTTCCGTTGGCGATTACGCTTTCAGCGGCTGTAGCTCGCTCACGAGCTTAACCGTACCCGACGGAGTGACCTATCTCGGCCTTGGTGCTTTCAGCAGTTGTAATTCGCTTGAATCTCTCACTTTGCCATTCGTGGGACAGACGAAGGATACGAATACCTATCTTTCATACAATTTCGGTTCACAGAACGGCTATTACTACAGTTACGTGCCCGAATCGCTCAAGACTGTAACGGTGACAAACGTGGACGCACTCGGTAAGTACGCCTTTTATAACTGTTCGCGCATCACAAGCATAAATCTTCCCGACAGTATTACTTCGATAGGCGATTATGCATTCTACTACACGTATAGTCTGCAATCGGTAAATCTTCCCGAGGGCATAGTATCCATCGGTGACAATGCGTTTTACTACAACTACGGTCTGAGTGAAATTACGCTTCCGCAGAGCCTGACTTCGATAGGCGATTACGCTTTCTGCGGCTGCAGTTCGCTGAAGAGCTTAACCGTTCCCGACGGCGTGACCTCTATGGGACTTGGCGTTTTCAATAATTGTAATTCGCTCGAATCTCTCACGGTGCCCTTCGTGGGACAGACGAAGGATACAAATGCCTATTTTTCGTACAATTTCGGTTCACAGAACGCCAATTACTATAACAGCGTACCCGAATCGCTCAAGACCGTGACGGTGACGAGCGTGGACGCGCTCGCTCAGAACGCATTCTACAACTGTTCGTACGTCACGAATATAAATCTTCCCGAAGGTATTACTTCGATAGGCGATTACGCATTCTACAACACATACAATCTGCAATCGGTAAATCTTCCCGAGGGTATTGAATCCATCGGAAGAAACGCGTTTTACAACAACAACGCTCTGAGTGAAATTACGCTTCCGGAAAGCCTGACCTCGATAGGCGATTACGCTTTCAGCGGCTGTATTTTGCTGAAGAGCTTAACCGTACCCGACGGCGTGACTTCTATGGGACTTGGCGTTTTCAATAGTTGTAATTCGCTCGAATCTCTCACGTTGCCCTTTGTGGGACAGTCCGAGGACTTCAATAATTACCTTGCATACAACTTCGGCGCCAGCTATAAGGAAGCTTATAACAGAGCGCCCGGATCGCTGAAGAGCGTAACCGTTACCAAGGCGGAAATTTTAGGCGCGTATGCGTTCTACGGCGACGAATATATAGAGGAAATCAATCTTCCTGAAAATCTTACCGCTATAAGAGAAAATTCGTTTACAGGTTGCCGCAGGTTGCGCAACATAACTCTTCCGTCGAACCTCACGTCGGTGGCAGACTACGCTTTCAATTCCTGCTATAACCTGTACGAGGTAAGGAATAAGAGTTCTTTGACCGTAACGGCGGGCAGCGTCCTGTGCGGCGCAGTCGCGCAATACGCGTTAAAGGTCTATGACGGGGACGAAGAGCGTATGCCCACGGTTGAACAGGATAATTTCGTGTTCGTCAATCCGGACACCCAATGGTATCTGGTATCTTATCCTTACGGCTCGGGCGAAATAACCCTTCCTTCAAGCTTCAGGTACGGCGGACAAACGGTCAGATCGTACAACATAAAATCCTATCTCTTCTTTAACGACTATTATCTTAAGTCGTTGAGCGTGCCCTCTTCGGTCGCTCTGCTCGGTGAGTATGCGTTCGCAGGCGTATCGATTCTTAATACCGTAACCTTCGACGACGGCAGCAAGATAGACACTATACCGATATGCTGTTTCAGCGATTGTACTTCGCTCGCGAGTATAAATATTCCCGAATCCGTTGAAAAGATCGATTCGTTCGCGTTTGCTTCCTGCACTTCGCTGACTCAGTTTACGGTAGGCTTAAACGTGAGCAGTATCGCAAGCTATGCGTTCAATAATTGCTATCGTCTGAGAGAAGTGTACAATTACAGCTCGCTCGGTGTTGAAAAGGGCAGTGACGACTACGGCTCGATCGCAAAATGGGCGATTGCGGTTTATACGCCCCTCAGCGACGATACGCGTCTCGAATACGTAACGATCGACGGCATAAGTTACGCGATATACGGTCAGGATTGTCAGGTGATAGGTTGCGACTTGGGCATCGAAGAATTGAACATAGATGAGTTCACCTATAAAGGACAGGTCATAAACAACATAACTATCGCGGCGCATGCTTTTGAAAATAACAATTCTCTCAAGTCGGTAAGCTTCGGCAACGTTACGCTTGATATCTGCGAAGCCGCGTTCAGATACTGTTATTACCTTAAGTACGTAACGTTCGATTCGACGGTCGGCGTAAACGTGGGACAGGAAGCATTCTATTATTGCTACTCGTTAAAACAGATGGCGTTACCTCAGGGTGTGAAAAATATCGGCAATTTTGCTTTTGCTTATTGCTATTCCTTGCACTCGGTAACCATTCCCGAATCGATTGAACAAATAGGATCGAACGCGTTCTACGGCTGCAGCATTTTATGCGAAGTAATCAATCTCAGTACGTTGCCGCTGGTTGCGAGTTCCTATTCTTACGGATACGTTACATGGTATGCTAAACTTGTGCACACTTCCCCGATAAGTCGGACGGTTGAGAAGGACGGCTACGTATTCATTCTCATAAGCGAAACCTGGTTTGGCGATAATTGGCAGCTTGTCGGAAGCGAATATAATATGAGCTATATCAACGGCGTTGCGGTTCTGCCGACAAGCTTTACGTATAACGGAAGGAAAATTACTTCCTATTCGCTCGGAACGGATATATTCACCTATTCCTGGATAACTAACGCGGTTTTCCCCACGTCGGTTACGGCGTTAAGCAACAGTTCGTACTGGTTGTACAATGTATATTACGAAGGCACGCAGGAAAAGTGGGAGGAGCTCACCTCGACCCTGACCGCGTATGACAACGTCAACGTATACTTCTACGCGGAGTGCGTTCATTCCAACGGTGAATGGTCGTATGATTCAAACGGAAATATAGTCACCTCTTACAGCACGTACGTAACATATACCGACGCGACGTGCGAACACGAGGGCGCAGAGGAGTACAGATGCCTGTTGTGCGACGAGGTGATAAGCAGAACAGTTTACGGAAAGACGCCGCATACCCCCGATTCGGACGGCGTATGTACCGTCTGCGGTCAGGAGGCTGTCAAGATAACCGGAGAAAATTTCAGCTCGCTCGGATTTATAACCAACGACCCTGAAAATCCTTATACCGTCGAAGATGACGGAACGCTTACTTCTTCCAACTACACGGCGGGAAGCTCGGCAACTCTCACTATAAAGGCTGAAACGCCTATAACGGTGCACTTTGCGTTCAGTAAGACCGATTCGTCGGACAAATTCACAATCAATTATAACGACGTAAACAGGATTACGTATATGGGCGTCCACGTGAACGACGGCGGATTCACCGTTTACGAACTTAACGTAGGCGACGTGCTTTATTTCACCTATCAATGTACCCAGACAGACGAGCAGAATGAAAACTGCGTCAATATACAAATATTTATTTATAATTCGTCGGAGGAAGCCGCTGAATAACAGGCTTTAAAAGAGATGTTGAAACACCGTGAGATTATTGAAAAACTTACAACAGACCAGAAACTTCGGTTGATTGCTTCGCTTTCAGCTCTGAGCAGTCCCGAATTCGAGGGGACGGGCATACCTTTCGTCCGCTTCAGCGATTTACCGTCGCTGAACGCCAAAAACAGGTATGCGTTCCCCGCGTTTTCCGCGCTTGCAAATTCGTGGAACGCGGAATTGATGGGCGAGGTCAGCGGAATACTGACCTCGGCGGAAAATTCCAACGGGATAGATATGGCGTTTACGCCCGATCTGAGGCTGAAAAGTCATCCCTACAGTCACGGTATGACGGAGGACCCGTATCTTGCGGAAAGATACGCCGACTCGGTTTCCGCTTCAATTGTTTCAAGCGGCGTTCTGCCCTGCCTTAGCGAGTGCGGACTGACCGAGGACGACGCCTACTATGCGGATAAGGAAGTTAACAGAAGAGCTCTCCGCGACTATTATCTGCGTCCGTTCTCGTCCTATCTTTCGGGCGAAAACAAGGCGGTTTCGCTCTCGTATTCTCAGCTCGGCGGAAGGTACAAAAACGTAAACGTAGAAAACATTCCCTCGTATTTAAAGCAGTCCTCGCCTGAAGGTTTTACAATCTGCTCTCCCGCGGACGCGGTTTCGCAGATCAGGGCGCTTGCGGCGGGCAATATTCTCCTCGACGGCGACGTTAAAGCGATTAAAGCGGCGCACGACAACTATTTAAGAATCAAAGATAAAATCAGCAAGGACGAATGTGGTGCCGACACGCTTGATAAAGCGTGCGAAAACGGCACCGCCGTCTCCGACGAGCTAATAGATCAGGCGACGGACAGAGTAATCGGATTTGCCCACGCCTGCTGCATCGCTTCGAAAAGTACGGGTAAGACCGCGGATAAAAAGGCGACTGCGCTCAAGGCGGCAAAAGAGAGCATAGTCCTTCTCAGAAATTACGGAAATATTCTGCCGCTCTCAAACGGAACCAAAGTCGCCGTAATAGGCAATCTTACTTCGCCCGACGGTCAGTCATGCGCGACGGCGTTTGCGGAAGCGGCGAAAAACAGCGGAAAGATTAACGTTACAGGCACTTGCGCGGGCTATGAAGCCGACGACGAGATAAACGACGGACTTATCGCACGCGCCTGCGAGTGCGCCGCGTCTGCGGACGTCGTTATCCTGTTTTTAGGAACAGACACCGAGCGCGAAAAGACAATGATAAGTCAGCGCAGGGCGGTTCTTCCCGCAAACCAGCTTGCACTTTTAGACGCGCTTGCAGAGAGCGGACGTTCGGTTATCGCCGTCGTGGACAGCGGAATCTGCGTGGATATGTCGTTCGACGTAAAGACGAGGGCTACGTTGCTTGCTTCCGTTTGCGGCGAGTACGGCGGACAGGCTCTCGCGGCGGTGCTTACGGGCGCTGTTTCTCCGTCGGGCAGGCTTGCTTCGACCTATTACGACTACACGGACGAAATTTTTTCGTCGGCATACGAGGATAAGCAATCGGGCAAGAGCAAAATAGGCATATTTGTCGGCTACAGGAATTACGTCACCGCGCAAAGCGAGGTAAGGTATCCTTTCGGCTTCGGTCTGAGCTATTCCGAATTTACGTATTCCGATCTTTCGGTAGACGGCAACAACGTAACGTTTAAAGTTAAGAATACGGGCAAGCGCGCCGCAAGCGAGGTGGCGCAGGTATATCTCGGCAAGGAGCAGTCCGCCGTTCTCTGTCCTGCAAAACAGCTTGCCGCCTTTGCGAAGATATCGCTCAACGCAGGCGAATCCAGAAAGGTTACTCTGGCGGTCGACCCTCTGGCGGTCGCTATAAATACCAACGTCGGCAGGGTTACGGAAGCGGGTGAATACAACATCTTTATCGGCTCTTCTTCAACCGACGTAAAGCTTTCGGGCAAAATGACGCTTAACGGCAAAAAGTTAAAGCCCACGACCGACAATATTGCGGACTATATCCGTCCCATATCCAACGTTCTCAGCGAAGGCTACGTTTTCGGCGAGGTAAAGAGCGTTCCCAAGAGGGGAATAGGCGTAATTGCAACCGGCGCGATATTAGGCATAGTAGGTCTTCTCTGCGTCGCGTTGTCGCTCGTTCCCGACCTTGTCGCCATATTGCCGTCCGGAATTTCAATTATTCTGTTTTTCGTTTCGCTCGGCATCGTCGCGGCAAGCGTGCTGGTTCTCTTTATCGGAATTTGCGTGCGCGCAAGCGTCAAGAGTAAAACCCCCGTCGTACACGAACGGAAGCCTGATTACGTCGTCGCTCCTAAAAAGCAGGCGTATAAGAGCATGTTTGAAGACCTGTTCGACGACGATTTTACCGAGGAAGAACCGACCGACGAACCAGAGGACGAACAGACGCATACTGCTTACTCGCCCGATATTATCGGAATAGGCTCGGTCAACTGCATAGCCGCGTGTGAAAGACTCGATAAGTTCGCCGCTGCCGGCGGAGTGGTTCTCGGCAGGAAAAACGCTTCAAAAATACTTGCCGCGTTCTGCGCTTCAAGACTGGTGATAATAAACGGCAAAAACACGCCTGCGCTCACCAGACTTTTAAAGGCGCTGAGCGGATTTTTCGGCAGCGAATACTATGCGGACGAATACGTGTCGTCGTATACCCGTCCCGAGCAGCTGCTCGGCTATACCGACGAAAGAGGGGAGAGGATTAAAACTCAGGTTTCAGCGGCAATAGAGGCGGCTTCACATTATGTGGACAACGTACATATGGCAACGCTCAACGGCGTTCTGCCGGAGGATATAGGCGGTTTCTTTATGCCCTATACAAAGTACGTAAGCTTCCCCACTGCAACCGATAAACCCTCGATAAACGGTATTTCGGAGAGCGGAATATCGCCCAATCTCTGGTTTGTATTCACGCTTAAAGAGGGCTCAGGCATCTCGCAGATGAGCCCCGACATCGCAAATATTGCGGCGTTTATCGACCTGGATATCTCCTCCTGCGAGCCGACGGGCAGTATTCCGCAGGACGAAGAGTTTACATACAGCCGACTTTTAGGCTTTGAACGCACCGCAAGCGAATTGTATTATCTCAGCGAAAACGAGTGCTGGAAAAAGGTGGACAGGCTGGAAAAATACATAAGACTCAACAGCGCGTTGAGGCTGGATAACAAGAGCTGGTCGCGAATGGAGAGGTTTGCTTCGGCATACCTTGCCTGCGGCGGCGAGCAGGCGGAAGCGCTGGACTGCACGGTTGCCGCAAAACTGATAATTATGGCAATGATTGCCTCCGCAAGCAATCCTGAATCAGACCAGAAGGTGGACGACTTGCTGGATTCCGTGTTCGGCGAAGATAATATTCCCGAATGTAAAAAGATTTTATCTTCCGATATAAAGTCGTCAATCTGACGCGATGGAGTAAATTAAAATGTTTTCGAATTGTTCAGGCACAATTAAATTATTGGCTTCGTCGGGCGTCTTTTCGCAGATACTCAGCTTTTTAACCTCGGGCTACGCCATAGTCGTCTACGTAATAATTTTAATGGTTATTATGGCTTTGGTGGTGGCGGGCGTGTTAATGCGCGACGCAAAAAGTTCCAAAAACACTGCCGAATCCGCAACGGTATCAACGGTGTCTCAGGCGGTCGTCCCTGTAAGCCAGCCCGAAAGCGCCGCAAATTCGCCCGCAAATTCGCCCGCAAAAGAGAAGGAGGAAGCTCCGCTATGCCGCTTTGAAGGGCTGTGCGCTATAGACAGGGAAAAGGAGAGCTTCGCAAGGGGAAATTATCAGGAAAAGATAACGTTAAAGCGCTTCTGCGATCAGTTCAGGAATTACTCCGCAGGCGAGCTGAGACTTTACTATTCCGAGAGCGATATAAGAAGATTTATTTCGGGACTGCTGGTATCTCACATAATGATACTACAGGGTATGTCCGGTACGGGTAAAACGTCCTTGGCGTACGCGTTCGGGGAGTTTCTGGACAACCCGTCGCTGGTAGTGCCGGTACAGCCTATGTGGAAGGAGAGAACCGACCTTATAGGATATTACAACGAATTCACAAGGCGTTTCAACGAAACCGATCTGTTAAAAGAGATGTACAAGGCGAACTACAGTCAGGACATATTCATAACCGTACTGGACGAAATGAATATAGCCAGAGTGGAGTATTACTTTGCGGAGTTTTTGTCCCTGCTGGAGCTGCCTGACGCGGAGGAGAGGAATCTGACCGTGGTATCGGGCGAACGCGCAGGCGACCCCGAAGGGCTGGACGACGGACACATACAGCTGCCCGTAAACATGTGGTTTATAGGCACGGCGAACAACGACGACTCGACGTTTGCGATATCCGACAAGGTGTACGACAGAGCTATGATAATGGATCTGGATACCAAGGCGGAAATGTTCAGGGCGGAGAGCGTCGGGAAGGTGCACATAACGGCTGAAAGGTTCTGCGAGCTTGGCGAAGAGGCAAAGCGCGAATACAAAATAACGCGCAGAAATCTCAAGCGTCTGGAGGAGCTGGACGAGTATATCAAGCAGCACTTCATGATAACCTTCGGTAACCGAATAATGAAGCAGATAAGGGAATACGTTCCAATATATATCGCGTGCGGCGGCGACGAGCTGGAGGCATTGGACGATATACTATCGAAGAAGGTAATGCGAAAGCTGGGAATGAAGAATCCCGTACATATAAAGAACAAGGCTGAAGATTTCTGTCACTTTATGGACGACCTCTTCGGCGAGGACGCACTGAAACAGTGCAAGGCGGTCGTTCAGCGCCTCAAGCTGAACGCATAATTAACTGAACGCATAACAAGAGGTTGGTTTTATGAGCCGTTTGGATATTTTATACCGCGCCTTTGCGGATTACAGAAAGAATACGAGCGAAAACCGCGAATGTGCAAACAATCGCAGGCTCTTTGCGCGCGCCAATTCCGACGGCGATACGATAGAAAACTTAAAGACCGAATGTTATATCGAGGACGACTGGATAAAAGCGATCGATGAAGGCTTAAAGCATATCGGCAACGCAATCGCCGAAGAGCGGCAGTTCATTCGTTCCAACGGCGAGGTTGTTCCCATTGAAAAGGTAAAAAAGGTCTCTAAGGAGTCTGTCGAACATCTTGCAAGGCACAGCAATTATCTGACTAAGTATACCGAGGGCGAGGATATTATTCCCGACCAGCTTTACACGGTCGAGCTGCTCAGCGACTATGCGGTTTACGAAAACCGTTTCCTGTACATGGTGCTGTGCTACCTGCGCGACTTTATAACCGTCAGATACGACAAAATTAAAGAGAGCGCAAACACTTATAACAGCAAACTCAGCTTAAAAAAAGACTTTCACTCCGACAGCCGTAAGGTATCTTTCAACGTATTTTTAGACGATACGGATTATAACGACAATTACACTTTCGAAAACAATCAGTCAAAGGATAAGATAGAAAAAATAGGCGATTTACTGAACCTGGTTGCAAGCTATCTGACAACGCCGCTTATGGAAGAGGTTGCAAAGACACCTATGCTCAAGCCTCCCATAGTCGAGACGAACGTTCTTAAAATGAACAAAAACTTCCACGGCGCGCTGGAGGTGTACTATTTTGTAACCGCCTATGATAAAGACGGCTATACGCTGACTACCACAACTAAACGTATAAAGCCGTTCGACGAGGACTATGCCGACAAATTCGCCGAAGCAGCGGAGCTTTTAAGCTTTCTTACCTACGAATACAGCATGAACGTCGGCGGGACTTTAAAGAATAAATACCTCGACGAAGAAAAGCGCAGACGCGAGGAGGAGGAGAACAAGCTTCGCGAACAGCTTGCAAAGCTCAGAAAGAATATCAGGGATTCCGGAGTTACGCCCGAAGAGTACATGCTGATGCTTGAAAAGCGCAACCTTCGCCTTGAAAACGATTCGATCCTTTTAAAGACCGCAATGGCGGAAATCGAAAAAAAGACCGCGGAGCTGGCTGATAAGGATTTACATATCGGGCGGCTTATTACCGAAAAGGAAGAGCTTATCGGCTCTGTCGAAGAGGGCAAGCGTCAGCTTGAAGAGCAGAACGCCCGGCACGCCGAAGAGATTGAAAATATCAACGCCGCGCATAGCGGGGAGCTTGCAAGTCTGGAGCAGAGACGTGCCGAAGAGATAGAGAGCGTCAACAGGTCGCACCGCGACGAGCTTGAACGCGTAAGGCAGAGCAACGAAACGCAGAAGGAAGAAATGCAGAAGGGTTTTGCCGCGCAGATTGCCGAATACGAGCGCAAGCTTGACGATATCGGCAAAGAGAGCGCAAAACACCAATCGGAGATTGCTCAGGCTTCGGAAAAATACAACAAACTCGACGAGCGATACGCTCTGCTTTCCGCAAAGTACAACGCTATCAGAAGAGAACACGGTCTTCTGACCGACAAGGACGATTTTACTTCGAAGGAAAGCTTCAATCAGCTGGAAAGACAGTATCATATCTTCACCAAATTCTTTAAAGAAGAATGGAGAAAGACCAAAAAGCAGATCCGCAAGGAAGTGTTCGCAGCCGCCGCAGAGAGCGAAAAGGCAGAGAGCGGAAAGGCAGCCGCAGGTAAAAAACCTGAAGGTGCGGACAAGCAGTCGGGCGGAAAGAAGAACAAAAAAAAGAACGACAAAACTGATAAATAAAGATTAAAGAAAACTTTCGGATATGAAAAAGAACAAAAAAAAGACAAGTAAATTATATCTGATTTACATAATAGCGATTCTTATAGTGGGAACTTTGCTCGCCGTGGCGTTGTTTATCAATCTCAGCAACACCGACGGCGTGACTCTGCCGCTTATCAAGTCCGAAACCATTTACATAATAATCGTGCTTGCCCTGCTTTTGCCGGTATTGCTCATAATTTTCTTTGCCTCGGCGCTTGTCAGACGGAAAAAGTCGGCAAGCGAAAGGTCAGAAATTCCTCAGGCGGTCGCCCCTGTAAGCCAACCCGAAAGCACCGCAAATTCGCCCGCAGAAGAGAAGGAGGAAGCTCCGCTATGCCGCTTTGAAGGGCTGTGCGCTATAGACAGGGAAAAGGAGAGCTTCGCAAGGGGAAATTATCAGGAAAAGATAACGTTAAAGCGCTTCTGCGATCAGTTCAGGAATTACTCCGCAGGCGAGCTGAGACTTTACTATTCCGAGAGCGATATAAGAAGATTTATTTCGGGACTGCTGGTATCTCACATAATGATACTACAGGGTATGTCCGGTACGGGTAAAACGTCCTTGGCGTACGCGTTCGGGGAGTTTCTGGACAACCCGTCGCTGGTAGTGCCGGTACAGCCTATGTGGAAGGAGAGAACCGACCTTATAGGATATTACAACGAATTCACAAGGCGTTTCAACGAAACCGATCTGTTAAAAGAGATGTACAAGGCGAACTACAGTCAGGACATATTCATAACCGTACTGGACGAAATGAATATAGCCAGAGTGGAGTATTACTTTGCGGAGTTTTTGTCCCTGCTGGAGCTGCCTGACGCGGAGGAGAGGAATCTGACCGTGGTATCGGGCGAACGCGCAGGCGACCCCGAAGGGCTGGACGACGGACACATACAGCTGCCCGTAAACATGTGGTTTATAGGCACGGCGAACAACGACGACTCGACGTTTGCGATATCCGACAAGGTGTACGACAGAGCTATGATAATGGATCTGGATACCAAGGCGGAAATGTTCAGGGCGGAGAGCGTCGGGAAGGTGCACATAACGGCTGAAAGGTTCTGCGAGCTTGGCGAAGAGGCAAAGCGCGAATACAAAATAACGCGCAGAAATCTCAAGCGTCTGGAGGAGCTGGACGAGTATATCAAGCAGCACTTCATGATAACCTTCGGTAACCGAATAATGAAGCAGATAAGGGAATACGTTCCAATATATATCGCGTGCGGCGGCGACGAGCTGGAGGCATTGGACGATATACTATCGAAGAAGGTAATGCGAAAGCTGGGAATGAAGAATCCCGTACATATAAAGAACAAGGCTGAAGATTTCTGTCACTTTATGGACGACCTCTTCGGCGAGGACGCACTGAAACAGTGCAAGGCGGTCGTTCAGCGCCTCAAGCTGAACGCATAATTAACGGTATCGGCGTCTAAGGAAAAAATATGGCTAAGAAAATAATAAGCGCAATATCCAAATCAAAAATAATTATGTTTATAGCAGGGTCTGCCATTATCGGCGTGACCTCCATTCTGACTGTTTTCTTTGGACTGATTGCAGGCGGCGTTATCGAAACAACGCGCACAAAAATTGTATTTTCTTCCGAGTCTGAGGAGTTCGTCTACGACGGAACGGCTCACGTTGCCGAAGGTTGGAGCCTGGTCGACGGCGAAATCAAAGAGGGCCACGAGGCGGTCGTGGTCGTTTCGGGAAGCTGTACGGAGGTGGGTTCGGAAATTAATTACCTCTCCGCAACCGTAATCGACGAAAACGGAGCGGACGTAACCGACTACTACGATATAGAATATCAGCCCGGCACGATAAGCGTGGTTGCCGCTCAACTGACCATATCTTCAGGAGACGCAGTCAAGGTTTACGACGGCAGACCTCTCAGCTGCGAGCAGTATTCGCTGACAGGCGGTTCGCTTGCAGAAGGACACGAAATTTCAGTTACGTTTGATAACAGCCTGACCACGGTCGGCTCTCTGTCAAACAGTTTTTCAGCGCGCATAATCGGCGAAAACGGAGCCGACTATTCGCATAACTACAACATAAATCTTGCGTTCGGAACGCTTACGGTGACCAGCCGTCCCCTTACGGTGACCGCCGCCGACGCGGAAAAAATTTACGACGGCCAGCCCCTTACCTGCGAAGATTACGAGGTAATAGGTGAGCTTGCCGTGGGGCAGGTTATCTCTGTCAGGACGGAGGGCAGTTTAACCAACAGCGGTACGGCGGTCAATAAGTTGTCCGTCCGCGTGTTTGACGACAACGACAACGACGTTTCAAGCAACTATAATTTCACGCTGGTCGAAGGTAATCTGACCGTCGTTCCCCGTCAGTTATCCGTTCTCTCCTCGGACGAGCAGAAGGTCTATGACGGAATTACTTTAAAGGGCGAAAGCTATCAGATAATCAAGGGCAGTCTGGTTGAATCTCACACGCTCAGCGTGGAGTTTTTAGCCGAAATAAACGAAGTCGGAAAAATTAAGAATCTGTATTCCGTGCTGATAACCGACGAAGACGGAATCGACGTTACGTTAAATTACGACGTGTCCGCAGAATCAGGAACCTTAACCGTAACAGCGCGCAGCCTTACAATATCCACTCCAGACGGGGAAAAGGTGTACGACGGCATTGCGCTCACGGATAACAGCTACGAAATTTCGGAAGGCACGGTTGCCGAAGGTCAGATATTGAGCGTTGAGGTGACGGGAAGCCAGACCAATGCAGGCGAAAGCGAGAACGTGTTCAGCTACGATATCACCGACGCGGAAGGCAACAGCGTGGTCAAAAACTATGATATTACCGCAAATGCAGGACTTTTAAAGGTAGCTGCAAGGGAGCTTACGCTGTCTTCCGCAGAGGGAACGAAGGTCTACGACGCAACCGAACTGACTAATCCCGAGTTTGAAATTTCGGAGGGCACGGTTGCCGAGGGTCAGATATTGAGCGTGGACGTGACGGGAAGTCAGACCAATGCGGGCGAAAGCGAGAACGTGTTCAGCTACGATATCACCGACGCGGAAGGAAACAGCGTCGTTGAAAACTATCTGGTTACGGAAATCAAAGGAATGCTTACCGTCCTGCCCATAGAAATGACAATCACTTCGGGCGACGGTCAGAAGGAATACGACGGAACCGTACTGACAAATTCCGACTACACCATAGACGAAGGAACGGCGGCTGACGGACAAGTTATGTTTGTGGACGTTTACGGCAGTCAGACAGACGCAGGTTCCAGCCAAAACCTGTTCAGCGTAAACGTGTACGACGCGGAGGACAACGACGTCTCTTCAAACTATTCGTTCATTTTGATTTGCGGAGAACTCGTAGTAACTCCCAGACCTCTTACGGTGACGTCGGGCGGAGCCGAAAAGGTTTACGACGGAACCGAACTGACTAATTCCTATTGCGAAATCACCTCGGGTACGCTTGTCGACGGACACAATCTGAGCGTTGAAGTAAGCGGCACTCAGACCAACGCGGGTTCAAGCCGCAACACGTTCAGTTACAGCATAACCGACGCGGACGGCAACACCGTTACGGACAATTATCTTGTCTACGACAACGCGGGAGTATTGACCGTTACGCCCAGGGAACTGACGGTTAAGACGGGCGGAGCCGAAAAGGAATACGACGGCACTCCTCTCACGAATAGCGAATACGAATATACCGCAGGCGCGCTTCTGACCGGACACACTCTCATTGTAGACGTTCAGGGAAGCATAACCAACAGAGGCAACGTCCAGAACACGTTCATTGCGGAGATATTGAACTCAGAAGGACTCAGCGTTACAGACAATTACAGAGTAATAGGCGATTGCGGCACGCTCACAGTGCTTCCCAGACAGCTTAAAATCAAGTCTGCAAGCGCGGAAAAGGAGTACGACGGCACGGCGCTTACGAATAATTCTTACGAGGTAACCGAAGGCTCGGTTGCAGACGGAGAGAGATTGAGTGTTGAAGTAACGGGCAGCCGTACGTCAGCAGGCACGAGTGCGAACAGCTTCATTTACGATATAATCGGCGCAAACGGCGAAAGCGTATCGTATAATTATAACGTAACCGTAATAAACGGAGAATTGACGGTCAATCCGAGACGGTTGACAATATCTTCGGGCAGCGCTGAAAAGGAGTACGACGGCGCGCCACTCACTTGCGAAGATTTCAGAGTTATAAGCGGCTCGGTTTTATCCGGTCAGACGCTTCTTATCGAAGTGACTGGCAGTCAGACTTCTGCCGGCGAGAGCGAAAACACGTTCAACGTTTACATAACCGACGCCAACGACAGCAACGTTACCGAAAATTATCAGATCATCAAGGAGACCGGTACTCTTAAGGTAACTAAAAAGGAAATAACAATCGCCTCTTCCAGCGCTGAAAAGGTATACGACGGAACGCCTCTTACCGCGAACTTAAGCGGTGACGTATACGTAGTTTCAGGCGGGTTTGCAAGCGGCAACGTGATGTACGTAACCGTAACGGGTTCGCAGACGGACGCAGGCGAAAGCAACAACGTGTTTACCTTCGACATAGTCGACGTGAACGACAACAGCGTAAAGAGCAATTATAACGTAATTGTTGTGTACGGAACGCTTAAGGTGACGGCGAGGGCAATAACAATCGCTTCGTCGAGCGCCGACAAGGTATACGACGGAACGCCTCTTACTGCAAACGCAATCAGCGACGCATACATAGTTTCTGGCGAGCTTGTCAGCGGCAACGTGCTGAACGTAAGCATAACAGGCTCGCAGACGTCCGCAGGCGAAAGCGACAATACTTTCACTTGCGATATCAAAAATTCGTCGGGCAACAGCGTAATTTATAACTACGCCGTCACGCTGAGATACGGTACGCTTACGGTGACTCCGAGAGCGGTAACGCTCACTTCTGCGAGCGTCGGGAAGATTTACGACGGCACCCCTCTTACGGCAAACGGAAGCGGCGACGCGTACATGGTTTCAGGCGAGCTTGTCAGCGGTCATACGTTAATTGCGAATATAACGGGTTCGCGCACGGACGCAGGCGAAAGCGACAATTTGTTTACCTTCGACATAGTCGACGTGAACAACAACAGCGTAAAGAGAAATTATGACGTAACTGTCATTTACGGAACGCTTACAGTAACCAAGAGGGATATAACCGTTACTTCGTGGAGCGCATTGAAGGTCTATGACGGGCTAGAACTTAAAGAAAGCAGGTGTGAAGTCACCTCGGGTTCAATTCTGGACGTTCATCGCATTGACACGCAACCCACAGGTTCGCAGACGGACGTAGGCGAAAGCGACAATACTTTCACCTACGATATCAGGAATTCGTCGGGAGACAGCGTAACGCATAACTACAACGTCACGCAGATATACGGAAACCTTAAGGTGACGCCGAGGGCAATTACAATCGCATCAGCGAGTGCCGAAAAGGAATACGACGGCGCGCCTCTTACGGCAAACGCAAGCAGCGACGTATACTTAGCTTCAGGCGAGCTTGCAAGCGGCAACGTGCTGCACGTAACCGTAACCGGTTCGCAGACCGAAGCAGGCGAAAGCGACAATGCATTCACTTGCGATATCAAAAATTCGTCTGGCAACAGCGTAATTCATAACTACGCCGTCACGCAGATATACGGAACGCTTAAGGTGACGCCGAGGGCAATTACAATCGCATCAGCGAGTGCCGAAAAGGAATACGACGGCGCGCCTCTTACGGCAAACGCAAGCGGCGACGTATACGTGGTTGCAGGCGAGCTTGTGAGCGGACATACGTTAAATGCAAACATAACCGGTTCGCAGACGGACGCAGGCGAAAGCAACAATACTTTCACTTGCGATATCAGAAATTCGTCGGGCAACAGCGTGATTTATAACTACGCCGTCACGCAGATATACGGAAACCTTAAGGTGACGCAGAGGGCGATAACAATCGCTTCGTCGAGCGCCGACAAGGAATACGACGGCACGCCTCTTACGGCGAACGCAAGCGGCGACGTGTACGTGGTTGCTGGCGAGCTTGTGAGCGGGCATACGTTAAACGCAAATATAACCGGTTCGCAGACGGACGCAGGCGAAAGCAACAATACTTTCACTTGCGATATCAGAAATTCGTCGGGCAACAGCGTGATTTATAACTACGCCGTCACGCAGATATACGGAAACCTTAAGGTGACGCAGAGGGCGATAACAATCGCTTCGTCGAGCGCCGACAAGGAATACGACGGCACGCCTCTTACGGCGAACGCAAGCGGCGACGTGTACGTGGTTGCTGGCGAGCTTGTGAGCGGGCATACGTTAAACGCAAATATAACCGGTTCGCAGACGGACGCAGGCGAAAGCAACAATACTTTCACTTGCGATATCAGAAATTCGTCGGGCAACAGCGTGATTTATAACTACGCCGTCACGCAGATACTCGGAAATCTTAAGGTTACGCCGAGGGCAATTACAATCGCATCAGCGAGTGCCGAAAAGGAATACGACGGCGCGCCTCTTACGGCAAACGCAAGCGGCGACGTATACGTGGTTGCAGGCGAGCTTGTGAGCGGACATACGTTAAATGCAAACATAACCGGTTCGCAGACGGACGCAGGCGAAAGCAACAATACTTTCACTTGCGATATCAGAAATTCGTCCGGAAACAGCGTGATTTATAATTACGCCGTCACGCAGATATACGGAAAGCTTAAGGTGACGCAGAGGGCGATTACAATCGCTTCGTCGAGCGCCGAAAAGGAATACGACGGCACGCCTCTTACGGCAAACGCAAGCAGCGACGTGTACGTTCTTCTGGGCGAACTTGCAGGCGGTCACGTTATTAACGCAAATATAATCGGTTCGCGCACGGACGCGGGTGTAAGCGCAAATTTATTCACCGCCTCAATAAAGGACTCGTACGGTAACGACGTAACCTCTAATTACTTCATAACTGCCTCTTACGGCAATCTCACCGTCAATCGCAGATATATTGCAATAAGTTCAAAGTCTGCAGAAAAAGAGTATAACGGCGAGCCTTTGACCTGTCAGGTATGGTATTTCTCATCGTCTACGTTACCCGTTGACGGACACAACGTAACCGAAGTGGTAATGCCTTCCTCGATTATCGACAGGGGTTCGGTTGTAAACGAAATAACGGAAGTCGTAATCAAGGACGGCGAAGGTAATACGGTTACACAGAACTACAACATTTCAATCTTCACAGGCACGCTGAACGTGCTTCCCCGCAACATAACCGTGCGTTCGGGCAGCGCAAGCAAGGAATACGACGGCACAGCCCTGACCTGCAGCGAATGGAAAATTACTTCAGGTACGCAACCTGTCGACGATCATAACCTCGAAGTTTATATTTCAGGCGAAAGAACCGAAGTGGGCGAAAGCGCAAACACCATTGCAGAGGTAATTATAAAGGATTACGAAAGCCAGAACGTAACCAATAACTACAATATCAGTTACGAGCTTGGCGTGCTTGTAGTAAAGGCAGGCTCGGGTACGGGAACTCCCGGCGGAGGCACGGGCGGAATAGACACTTCAGGCAAAATATCGGGAGGCGAATCCTCGGGAGAGGCAACAGTCGCGTTCAAGGTCTATGCCGACCGGAATTCAACGATGTACTTCCGTCTTATGAATTTCGGAGACTACAACGGTAAAAGCTGGGGAAGCGCTCAGACTTACGAATACACCGTAGACGGCTACAGCCTGAACTATACCACGGGCGTGGCTCTGTCCGACGCAGGCTATGCAAGCGAAAAGGTTCGCATAGAACCTTTGACTTCGGAGTATCTCATTCCCTACTATCCCGCAACGGGTGAGCTTGGCGACTACAAGATACAGGTAGGCGACGTGCTCTACAGCGGCGAGACGGACGGAATTTACACGCTGTATTGCTACTTGTACGACTTTGTTTCAGCAGGTACTGTAAGTGCGGATCTGGGCTCTTATGCAACGGCTGAAAGCGCTTACTCGCAGTTCGTTAAGGATCACTATCTGAACCTGAGCGGTATCAGCGCAAATCTTGACGCTCTGCTTCTGAATATAATATCCGAACAGGGATTGAACCTGTCGGAGGGTATAGCGGTTACCGCAGGCAAGGTTGCGAATTACATTCAGAATTCGGCGACCTACAATCTGAGTTACGACAAGGGACTTGACAGCGAGGAGGATATCGTATACGCCTTCCTTAACGACTATAAGGAGGGAATCTGCCAGCACTATGCAAGCGCGGCAACGCTTCTGTTCCGCAAGCTCGGAATACCCGCCAGGTATACGGTTGGCTACGTAGGCGATACGGTTGCCGGCAAGTGGACGGAAATTACCTCGGAAAAGGCTCACGCATGGGTTGAAATCTATGTGGACGGTATGGGCTGGGTATACGTGGACGTAACCGGCGGCTCAGGCGGTTCGGGCGGTTCGGGCGGCTCCGGCGGCTCTGGCGGCTCAGGCGGTTCGGGCGGCTCCGGTTCCGTAGATAAGTATACGGTAAAACCCATAAACGAATATATGCAATACGGCATGGCTGAGTCGTTAAAGCCTTCGGGAATATTACAGGGCTTAAGCGCGCTTATCGAAATGGGCTTTACGTACGACGCGGTTGTTACGGGAGAACAGAGTACGGTAGGTATAGGCGAAAGCGTAATTGAATCCTTTACGCTCTACGACCGTCTCGGCAACGACGTTACGGAATACTATTCATTCACATTCCAGAGCGGCAGACTTCAGGTATATATCGAAGAGCTTACGATTACCACGCACGGTGCGGAAGCTACGTATAACGGCGAAGCGATTACCAATTCCGTCTGTGAAATAAGCGGAGAGCTTATGTACGGACACACTGTAACTACGCTTGTCGCAACAGGCTCTCAGACAAACGTCGGAAGCAGCCTGAACACCTATGACCTGGTAATTCTCAATTCGTACGGCGAAGACGTAACTTATATGTACAAGATCAACTCCTCGTACGGAGTGCTTAAGGTTCTTCCCAGAGAGATTGAAATTACTGCAGGCAGCGCACAAAAGAATTACGACGGATCCGCGCTCACTTCGTCGGACTATCAGATAACTTCGGGTTCGCTTGTGGATACTCATTCCGAAGTGGTAACCCTGGTAGGTTCGCAGACGAACGTAGGTCGCAGCGACAACATAGTTTCCGCCGTGAAGATTTACGATAAAGACGGAAAGGACGTAACCGGCAATTACAAGATTGCAACGGTATCGGGCAAGCTCATCGTTCTGCCGCCCGTATAAGTTTAAAAAACTCATTTAAATCCGGTAAATAAGATAAGGAGAAGACAGATGCTTTATGATGAATACCGCAGAAAAGTTATAAAGTTCGCGGATATTTTAAAAATATTGAAAAGATTCCGCGTGCTCATATTTTCTGTGCTTGCGGCTATAATCGGCGTGGCAGCTGTTCTTCTCACTATCGACGGAATAGTGTACGACGAGGGCTGTCCTTCGGTTATAGGCTACGGTCAGGAACTGGACTTTAAAGCGGGCGCGGTGATGAACAGCGTACGCTACGAGTATTCTACGGGCGACGGGCAATGGAGCGAAGAGCCGCCTCTCCGCGCGGGAGATTACCTTGTTAGGGCGGTTTCCAAAAACGTATTCGGCGGCGACAGATACGGCAACGAATACGCCTTTACCATTCTTCCTAAGGAAATTAACGTTCAAATAGACCAGAGCTCTATCAGATACGGCGACGCCTTGACGGTATCGGCGCAGCTTGAATACAGCGACAGCATAACTTGCAACAATTACATATACGAAGACATTTCCGCTCGTTCCACTTCGGTAATTCCCGATATGGACGGAATAGTAATCACCGACAAGAACGGAAACGACGTAACTTCTTCGTATTCAATCAACCTTTCTCCGGCAATAATAGATTTCGAACAGCGCAAAATCGATATCACCGTAAACGACAAATCGGGCGTTTACGACGGTCAGCCGTTGAGTTTTGACGGCTACGAACTGTCCGCAGACACGCCTCTTGCCGAAAACGACAGTATTGTCGCGGTGTTCAGCGAAAGCATAACCGAAGCCGGCGAGATTGAAAACGTACCCGAAATTAAAATTTTCAGGGACACGGAGTCCGGTCAGATAGAGGTCACGGGCAACTACTTAATCAACCTTACGGCGGGCACCTTAACGGTGGAAAAACGCCCCGTGTATATCCGGACGGGCGACGCGGTCAAATACTATGACGGAGAAGAGCTCTCTTCAACCGAATTCGGGCTTGTCTCCGACTATACTCTGGTAAGCGGTCACAGGCTGGAGGTTGTAAGCGCAACTGCTGCAATCACGTGCGGAGAGGTCGAGAACGTACTCACGTTTAAGGTTCTGGACGCGGACGGCAACGATATGTCCGCAAACTATTCGCTGTTCCTCGAGACGGGCAAGCTGACGATCAACAAGCGCCCCGTAACGATCTCTTCGGCAAGCGCTCAATGGGTATACGACGGCGACGCTCACAGCAACGGCGAACACCTCGAGGTTGTGTATGAAAATACGGATTTGGGCGTATCCGTGGAAGATTACGGACTTTTGCAGGGGCATATCACCCAATATTCCTCGCTTACGGAGATTATTTCCGCAGGCTCGGCTGAAAACGTTATCAGTATTCAGATTTTCGACGGCGAAACCGAAGCTACTTCGAATTACGATATTTCCTACGTGTTCGGCACGCTTGAAATAACTCCCCGACCTATAACCTTATCGACGGCGGACGACAGTTGGGTATACGACGGCACCGCTCACGGCGACGGCGCTCACAGCGTTGTTGACGGCGAGTACGGACTTGTGGAAGGACACGAAACCGACACGGTTGAACTTACCCTGATAACCGACGTCGGAACGGCAGAAAACGTAATTTCCGTAGCTGTATACGACGGGGAAACCGAAGTCACGCAAAACTATTCGATCACGTATCAGAACGGAACGTTAGAGGTAACTCTCCGTCCTGTAACCGTGACGACGGCAAGCAACAGCTGGGTATACGACGGCACCGCTCACAGCGACGGCGGTCATACCGTATCGGACGAATATACCCTTGCGGAGGGACATTCCACTCAATCCGAAAATCTCACTCAGATAACCGACGTGGGCACGGCTGAAAATATTTTCACCGTACGCGTCTACGACGGCGAGACCGAGGTCACGCAGAATTATACTGTTTCCTACGAGTACGGAACGTTAGAGATAACGCCCCGTCCTGTAATCGTGTCTACGGCAAGCAACAGCTGGGTATACGACGGCACCGCTCACAGCGACGGCAGCCATACGGTAGCGGACGGTGAATATTCACTTGTGGAAGGTCATCAGACCAAGTCTTCCGACCTTGCTCAGATAACCGACGTCGGCACGACTGAAAATATTATGACCGTAGCCGTATACGACGGCGAAACCGAAGTCACGCAAAACTATGCGATTACTTATCAGTACGGAACGTTGGAGATAACGCCCCGACCTGTAACGATAATCACTTCGGACAACAGTTGGGTATACGACGGCGAAGCTCACAGCGACGGCGCTCACAGCGTTGCGGATGGCGAGTACGTGCTTGTCGAGGGACACTCGACGCGCGTGGTTGAACTCACGCAGATAACCAACGTCGGCACGGAAGAAAACGTATTGACCGTAGTCGTATACGACGGGGAAACCGAAGTCACGCAAAACTATACGATCACGTATCAGAACGGAACGCTTCAGATAACGCCCCGTCCTGTAACCGTGTCGACGGCAAGCAACAGCTGGGTATACGACGGTACCGCTCACAGCGACGTCACTCACAGCGTTGCGGAGGGCGAGTACGTGCTTGTCGAGGGACACTCAACCCGCGTGATTGAACTCACGAATATAACCAACGTCGGCACGATTGAAAACGCATTGGTTGTAGTCGTATACGACGGCGAGACCGAAGTCACGCTAAACTATACGATCACGTATCAGAACGGAACGCTTCAGATAACGCCCCGTCCTGTAACCGTGACGACGGAAAGCTTTTCCTGGGTATACGACGGCACAGCTCACAGCTACGGCGCTCACAGCGTTATTGACGACGAATATTCTCTTATTGACGGACATTACACTCAATCCGAAAATCTCGCTCAGATAACCGACGTGGGAACGGCTGATAACGTTTTAACCGTAAGAGTATTCTTCGGAGCAACCGAGGTTACGGGAAACTACGAAATTGATTATATCTACGGTACGCTTGAAATCACAGCAAGACCTGTAATTATAGCTTCCGCCGATTATCAATGGATATACGACGGCGAGCCGCATTCCTGCGGCGACCACAGCGTGGTTTCCGACGGCTATACCGAATTGGGCGTTCAGGAAGAAAATTACGGACTTGTAAGCGGTCACACTACGACCTCTTACGACCTTACGCAGATTACCGTAGTTCAAACGGTGGATAACGTACTTAAAGTCAAGATATTCAACGGCACGGACGAAGTCACCGCAAACTACGAAATAAGTTATAAATACGGCAAACTTACAGTAAATCCCCGTCCCATAACCGTGACGGCGGGCGACGCATCCAAGGTATACGACGGCGCCGCGCTCACGTGTGGGGACTACTTCGTAAGCTCTGAACTGAAGGTTCTGGACGGTCATACTTTAACCGCTCAGACCGAGGGCAGTCAAACGGACGCAGGTAGCGGAGTAAATTCAATAGTTGAAGGCAGCGTAAAGATCACCGATTCCAACGGCGAAGATATTACGGGATATTATGAAATATCCTTCGGCGACGGCACGTTGACCGTAACTCCCAGACCGATAGTAATAGAAACTTCAAGCAACAGTTGGG
>JBJEUX010000009.1:0-46317 GCA_051884055.1 Candidatus Coproplasma sp. | reverse complement strand
CGTTCGCGTGCGACCTCAGGCAGAGTAAAGGAGAAAAATAATAAGAAAAATATAGAAAATACGGTATAATCAAGTTGTTGTTTGTCTGCGGAAAAGCGTGCCCTGAAGTAAGGTGGAAACAACGCTGTTTTTCTCTTTTTGTGTTCGAAAAAATTATATCATCGGTATCCGTCAAGTCAAGATCGGCGGCATAAACTGTCATTTATACGATATAAGTTGCATATTTTCAGCTGTTTTCAGCGCCCGAGGCGGGGTAAAAGTTGCAAGTTAATATAAAAAATTGACAGTTCATTAAACGGTATTGTAAAAATGCGTCGGAAATGGTATAATCTCAATGACAAAAATATAATAACGACGACGAGAGGGGGGGAAGTCTTTCAGGTTACTGGAGACTAAGAAATCGTTATGGAATTTTTTACGTTTGTCTACGACTACGTATTTATAATACAGTTGGCGACGGTATGCATAGCGCTCTTAGCGGTGTTTTATCCGTTCAGGAAAACGGTTAAATCTTTTGCATATGCGGGAGTGCATTTTCTGGCGCTGTTCTGCGCAGGTACGCTCATCAATTGGGGGTTGTTCGTGCTTTCGGGCAGTCTGCATTTTCTGGCGGGAATCAACTTCCAGCTTTCGTGGCTGATTCTGATATGCGCGTATCTCTGCCTGAGCCGTATATATCTTGCAAGCAGGCTGATAATGGGTGCAACGCTGTACGTTTCCGTAATAGCAGTCTGCGACCTGGGCAGACAGGTGATGAACCTTATGCCGCCCGGCGGAGGTTGGATAAACATAGTATTCTACGTGCTGATTATCGCCTACAGCGTGTTGTTGCGCCATTATACCCTTAAGTATTACAGCGATATCCCCATTATCTCCGTTATATTGATAATGATAAACGCCGTCTGTTCGGTGTTGCTGATTTTTGCCAAGACGGTAATAAGCGTCAACAGCGGGCAGGGCACGACTCAGGACATATTCTATACGCTCACTCTTGCGGTTATTTACGTCTTTTCGGTGTCGGGATATATGATGATATATTTCCACTGCAAGGTGCGCAAGAGCATGACAGAATTGCAGGTGAGCAACAGACTGCTCGAGTCCGACAAGCAGATGCTGATTATTTCCGAACAGGCGATAAGCGAGCTGCGTTCGATGCGGCACGACATAAAGAACCAGTACAAAGTAATGGAGATTATGCTGAGCGAAGGCAAGTACGAAGAGCTTGGAAAATATTTCGCATCTATGAACGAAAGCTTCCTTGCAGAGGCGTGCAACGGCTTCGTCGATTGCGGCAATACGCTTATCAATTCCATAATCAATATGGAGCTGTTGAAGGCGAACAAATACGGCGTTCAGCTGGACACTAAAATCAACGTGCCCGATCAGCTGCCCTTCGAGCAGAGCGACCTTTGCCGTATTCTGGTCAACCTGATAGATAATGCTTTGGAAGCGGTTTTGCGCATGGATAACAAGGATTATTTCGTTAGCTGCCGCATCGGCTGCCGCGCCGATTACCTCTATATCTGCGTGCTGAACAAAATCAAAGAGGATTGCGACCGCGACGTATTGCTGGAGATGAATACGGAGAAGGAGGACGCCGTTAACCACGGATACGGACACAGGATCGTAAAGAGAATAGCCGAAAAGTACAACGGGCTTGTAAATTATACCATAGAAGAAAACGAGTTCATGGCGGAAGTTATGCTTGAATTCTGCGACGTTAAGACCGATAAAACCGCTCAGGAGAGTATTATATGGGAAAGGCAATAGCTTTCGCTGTATGCGACGACGAAGAGATAGTCTGCGAGACTGTATGCAACAAAATAATTAAGATTCTGGCGAAATGCGGTATTTCCGCCGTTACCGATAAATACGTTTCTCCGGTGGCTCTGTACAAAAATCTTGAGAGCGGCGAAAGGCAGTACGACCTTGTGTTTCTCGACATTGATATGCCCCGCCTGAACGGCATAGAGCTTGCCAAAGCTCTCAAAAAAATGCAGAACGCCCCGGACGTTATATTCGTCTCCAATCGCGAGGATAAGGTGTTCGACAGCTTTTCCGTTAGGCCGTTCGGGTTTATCCGCAAAAACAATTTTTCAAGCGACCTTACGGACACTCTGCTCTCCTATATCAACACCAGACTTATAAAAAACACCTATATCGCAATAAACACCAACAGCAACTCGGTTTCCCGTAAGTTGAAGGTGGCGGATATAGTCTATATCGAAAGTTTCCGCTACAAGCAATATATCTATATGGCTGACGGAGAACAGATCGAATGTCATATGTCTATGGAAGAGTTTGAAGAAAAACTCGCCGCTTACGATATCGTGAGAGTGTATAAAAGTTATCTCGTGAACTTAAGGTACGTTCAGAGGATAGAGAGGGGCGGTATTCTATTAAACTATAAAGACGGCGTAACCCTTGCCATAAGCAGGGATAAGCTGAAGGAACTTAAAAATCTCTATCTTTGCTATCTGAGAAAGATGGGCACTATCCTGTTTGACGAAAACTGAACCGCCCTGAAATCATTTTAACCGATCATTTTTTACCTCCTATATGTTTTTTGACCGCCGTCCGCCTTGTTGCGGACGGCGGTCAGCTTTTGTCCGACAACCTGCATAATAAAGCGCCTTGTTGCGGACGGCGGTCAGCTTTGTCTGAAATTTCAATTAAAGGCGCATTGGAAAGGCTTTGAAAGGCGGATTTCACGGGCGGATTGACCGTTTAACGCAAGTAAACGGTCAATTTTTTTCTTTAAAAAGGGTTGCGGTTGGTTTAAAAAAATTGACGGTTTGTAAAAAAATAATCCGTATGTTTACGATAAAAAGCAGTTGGTTTTCAAAATATTGTAAATTTTTCCCTGCGCTATATAATGTGGCTGTCAGAAGCTACGGGAACAGTATCGCTTTGACACAATAAAATAACGGAGGAAATGAATTTATGGCAAAATTGAAAAAAGCTGCCAAGAAAAGAGCTCTTACGTTGTTAGCTTGTTCCGCTACTCTTGCGTTGGGTGTTTCTGCCTTTTCAGCGCCGATATCAGTCTTTGCGGCTGCGGTGTCGGGCGGTACTCTCACCAAGTATTATACGGATTACGGCTCTCTGGAAGAGACGATTGCGGCAGCTGAGAAGCACACCGAACAGACGGTTGCGGAAGGTGCAACGTTGTTGAAGAACAAAGACAACGCACTTCCTATGAGCGGAACCGCTTCAGTCAGCGTTCTCGGTGTTAGCGCCGACGCGCTCATCGGTGCGGCGGCAACAAGCGGTCAGTCAACGGAATCAGCCGGCGGCGACACGGTGGCGGAAGTCCTTGCGGACGCGGGCTTTAACGTCAACCCTACGCTTAAAGCTTATTATGATACTAAGGGTGCTACGATAGGTCAGGAAGAGGTGAACTTTAACGGACAGGTTAAAAACTCCTTCCGTATGTACAACGACGCAGCCGTCGTCGTGCTGTCCAGAACGGGCGGCGAAGGCAGCGACGCCGCGAGAGTGACCAGCGAAAAGGCGGGAACCAACCTCTTGGGCGAGGAAGATACCGCGTCTCACGTTGCGCTTGCGCAGGACGCTCCTTCGGCTGAAGGCGCTCAGGCAGAGGGCAATACGTACAAGCACTACCTCATGCTCACCGAGAGCGAGCGCGAACTGTTAAAGCTTGCAGAGAAGAACTTCAAAAAGGTTATCGTCGTTCTCAACACTTCCAACGCTATGGAAATCGAAGAACTCAATGAGTGGGACGGCATCGACGCCATCATCAATATCGACAGACCGGGCGAAGGCGGTCTTGCCGCTCTGCCCAAGATTTTAAACGGCGAAGTCAATCCCTCTGGCGGACTTGTAGACGAGTGGTACTCAGACTTTACGGCAGACCCCACGTGGTATAACTTCGGCAACAACAACCAGTCGAGAGCTTATGCCGCAGGTCAGAACGACTATATGAACTCCGAGGGAAAGACGGACGGCAAGCTTGAGAGCGGTCAGGACGTCATCGGCGATACCGAAGGCTTCCACGGCGTGGACTACGAAGAAGGCATATATCTAGGATATAAGTACTACGAGACCTACTACACCGATATGTACAAACTCAATCCCGAAGCGGCTCAGCAGTGGTGGGAGGATAACGTAACGTACGCATTCGGCTACGGACTCTCCTACACGACCTTCTCGTTTAAGTCCAACGGCATATACACGGACGCAAAGCTTAAAAACGCGCTTCCCCAGACGGGCGTTGCCGATCTGTTCAAATCGACAAAGTCAACTGCGGCGCAGGTTAAAAAGCTGTACGTGCCCGTAACCGTAACCAACACGGGCAGCGTGGCGGGTAAAAAGACCGTTCAGATTTATGTCACCGCGCCTTACGACGATACCAGCAAGGTTGAAAAGTCGGCTGTCTCCCTCGTGGGATACGCAAAGACCGACGAGCTTCAGCCCGGTAAATCTCAGACCGTAGTGGTTGAAATTAACGTTCAGGATATGGCTTCCTGGTATTCCTACTACACTCAGGAAGATAAGACTAGCGGCGCGTACATAATGGAGGACGGCGAATATACCCTCCGCATCATGGAGGATTCGCACTACGACTGCGCAACTGTCTACAATGCGGAAAAGGGAATTTACGAGGTCAACGGCGTGGAAGAGTGCTACGCACAGGAGACCTTCTCTCTCGACAAGGATATAGCGCTTGAGCAGGACGACTACTCAGGCTTACAGGTTTCGTCTCTGTTCACCGACGGTCTTAACGACAACGGCGACGGCGCGGACGCGGATACCAAGGTCGGCGACAGCAACTTCGGCAACGTCCGTACCGCGGACATGATGGCCGAAGGCGGCACGGGAATGACGACTATGTCCAGAAACGGCACGGTAAGCGCGACCAATAAGTCCGTCTCCGCAAACGTTCTCAACTATTCGGGCGTAGGCGTTCCCACCAAGCCCGAAGAGGTCACCGAACAGGTAAACGGCTTCGACGTATCCTTCCCCGAAGCTCCCAAGACGAGCGATCTGACCTTTAAGGATAACGTGCTCGACAACTGGTCGTTCTGGGATAACTATTCGGTAAGCAGCACGTACAGCGGCGCTAACGACGCAACAGGCAATTACAGCAAGTACTACGTAAACGACGACAACAAGGGTTACGTCTGGTCGCACACCTCCGTGCCTCAGGGCTGGACCCAGAGTAAGGGTACGCTCACTCAGTACGTAAACGAGGGCGCAAACGGCGACAAGGGACATCAGAATATCTGGCTGTACGTATCCGATTCCAATTCGATCAAGTTCGCGGATATGGCGGGCGTGCCCTACGACGACGAAAGATGGGATGCCTTCCTCAACCAGCTCACCTATGACGAGCTCTGCTACGTAAATACCTACTGCGGCTACGGCACGGGCAATATCAACAGCATTGACAAGGGACTCACGGTAGACAGAGACGGTCCCAACAGCATCAACCTGGAATTCCAGATGGCTGCGGAGAGCTTGCTTGCGGCAACGTGGAATACCGAGCTTGCCGAGGAGAGAGGTATATTGATTGCAAATATTGCTCTTCTGACGGGCTTCCAGGGCTGGTATGCACCCGGTGCTGATATCCACCGTTCGCCTTTCTCGGGACGTAACAACGAATACTTCTCGCAGGACGGAATACTCGGCGGCTATATCGGCGCGGCTCTCACTCAGGGCGTTCAGTCCAGAGGCGTCATCTGCTACACCAAGCACATTCTCATGAACGATCAGGAGACCGACAGAGGCTGTCTGTTCACCTGGTGCGACGAGCAGGCGATGAGAGAAAACTACATAAAGAACTTCCAGATGATTCTTCAGGAGGGCGGTTCCAAGGCAGGTATGACTGCTTACGGCAGAATTGCAGGCTTGTCCAACACGAACAACACCAACCTCTCGATAGAGCTCTATCAGAACGAATGGGGCAGCCAGGCATACTTCGTAACCGACGGCTACATCGGCTGGAACCAGAGAACCAACCCCGACATGATGGTAAGAGCGGGCAACCAAACCATACTTACGACGGGTAATACCGAATATCTCTCCGGTCAGACCAACCCCGAAACAGGCGCGGCTACAACCGGCGGTTTCTACAAGGTCGGCGAAACTCTTCCCGACGGAACTACGGCGGCAAAAGAGGGCGTATATATCGCTCAGGCAGGCGAAAACGGAGCTACCGTTTACGAGATCAGCTATACTCAGTGGTACTGCGTAAGACAGATGGCTCACGGCGTGCTCTATCAGGTAGCTAACACCGCAGGTCAGTATAACGGCTATTCGAATCTTACTGTAGAAGGAACGAAGCTTGAAGCAACCGAAGGCGTAAGCGCGGAACTCAGCGTAAAGATCGACAGCCTTGTGGACAGCGATTCGTTCGTGACGTACTCTGCTACGGGGCTGCCCGAAGGACTTTCGATTGACGCCAACACGGGCGCTATCAGCGGTACTCCCAAGGCTCCCGGCAACTATATTATCAACGTAAATTACGTGATCGACGGCTGGGTAGAAAAGAGCGCGACCTACACGCTCGAAGTAACTTCGGCTATAACCCTCACGGCTGAGAGCGACGATCTTGCAGCGGCTAAGGCGGGAGAAGATTTCTTTGCTGAACTCACCTCTTCCGTATATACCAGCGCGGATTACGATTCGCTCGTATACAGCATCGAGGGCGGCGCGCTTCCCGAAGGTCTGACCCTCAGCGAGAGCGGCGTAATCGAAGGCACTCCCACGGAGGCAGGCACGTTCACCTTCACCGTCAGGCTCACCGCAAAGAACAGCAGTTCGGGCGGCTCGGACGACAAGGGCGGAAAAGGTAAGGGCAACAGCGGCAATTCAAGCAAGACCGTAGAGCATACGTTCACCATAGTAGTTGCAGGCGGAGAAGAAGTGCCCGAAATCACCGTGGACGACCTTCAGGATAAAATCGACGACCTCGAAGGAACAATAAAGGACCTTGAAGATACGATTACCGAGCTTCAGGGAACCGTAAGCAACATTTCTCCTCAACCCGAGGAACAGAGCTCCGGATGCTCGGGCACGTTGGAAGGAATGTATATGGTCGGCGCATTGGCTGCCGCAGCAGCGGTATACGGCGCAGTAATTGTGATTAAGAACAGAAAGCGCGAAGATAAGTAATATTTTTGCGGTATACGCAAGCGACGCCGCCGCCCGCGGGCGGCGGCGTCATAAAATAATCCATAAATTAAACGACGGAGTGATTCATAACTGTCGTTAATTAAACGGTCTAAGGTTCCCCGCGGCGACATCCCCTCGTCGTTGCGGAAGGAACCTGATGAATCATCAAAATAAGGAGACGCATTATGAATAAATATTTAAAGGGCTTATTGTGCGCAGGCAGTGTAGCTGCGATTGTGTGCGGCGCGGGAATTTTAGGCGCCTGCGGCGATAACGGAACTGAAAAATTTACCGTATCATTTGAAACCAACGGCGGAAGTGCGGTTGCATCCCAGCAGGTTGAAAGCGGCGGTCACGCCGTTCAGCCCGAAGATCCCACCAAAACCGAATACATATTCAACGGCTGGTATAAGGACGCGGAACTTAATACCGATTACGTGTTCGAGGACGAAGTTATAACGGCGGACACCACCGTATACGCAGGCTGGCTCTCTGCGTCTGCAACCGACACCGCGACTGCAACCTTCTATTACAATTACGACGGTGCACCCAACGGCGGCGTGTACGAAACCAAGGAATTTGCCGACGGCGGCAAGCTCCGCAAGCCTGCCGACCCCAAGAGGGACGGCTACGTGTTCGAGGGCTGGTATATGGACGCGGACTGCCAGACGGCGTTTGTAAACAACGGCACGTATACAGGCAACCAGAGCATCTACGCTCATTGGCTCAAGACCTACACGTTCGAGGCTGAAAACACAAAGATTACGGGCTTTGCGCCCAACGAGGACTACTCGGTAAACGGCGAAGGCGATAAGATCGGACACGGTTCTTCAAGCGATTTCAGCGGACTGGGACTTATAGGCAACGACAGCGCGGCAAGCGGCGGAAAGGCGGTGCACGGCATCTATTACGAGGGAGCTTATCTCGATTTCGAATTCACCTCCGATAAAGCCGAAAACGGCGTATCTCTGTCGATAGTGATCGCCGCGGAGTTCAGGGAGATTACCCTTACGCAGAACACCTTCCAGATACTCGTCAACGGCACTGCCATTTCGTATAAGTTCGGCGATATAACGCTCGACGGTTCGTCCTACGGCGACGGAGTCTGGGACAGCGGCAATCCTCACGCATATCAGGAAGTCGTTATCAACAGCGTCAATATCGTCGAAGGGAAAAACGTCATAAGGCTCTACGTCAACAACAGTCAGGCGGCTCCTCAGGGTACCTGTCAGGCAATGGCGCCCATCGTCGACTGCATCAGGCTGAAGAGTTCGTCCACTCTCACAATGACCGTATACGAAAACAAATAAACGGTGGACTATATGAATAACAGGTTCAATATAAAAAATTTCCTTGCAACGCACGGCGTGGGGTATTACCTTACGCTCCCCGCGATAGTATTCGCCGTTGCCGCATTGATTTTGTATGAACAGACGGGCGTTACGGAGTTTAATCCGCAGATTGATTCCTCCGCAACCGTAAGCATTATCGTAGGCGTCGCGCTTGCGCTCGTAGCTGTCGGCGTCGGGCTGATACCTTCGGCGTGGGGCGAATATCTGGAAAAGCCGCTTCTATACGCTTCCTATCTGGTCATATTCTACGCCTTTATAAGATATATCGGCTCCCAGGCGACGTACATCGCAAACGTATTCGTTGCAATAGACGGTAACTCCTTTACCGCGGGATTTATATGCACGTTCGTATTCTTTATAATCTCCTTCGTGCTGGCGCTGCTTTCGGGCTGCCTGCTTTTCTGGAGACCCTGGGCGAAAAAGGATACGGTTACGATAGTTGAAGAGGTGGGCTGATATGAAGAAAATTTTTAAAAGAAAACTCTGGGAAGGACTCTCGGTCGGTTGCGCCTCGCTGTTCGTGCTGACCGTCGGCGGCTATTCGATAGCCGACAGCCAGAGAGGCTCTATTAACTCGGCGCTGAATATAGACACCTCCGTAATAGAGCGCTCGGACGACCCTGCATACCAATATTTTTCCAGCGACTACAAGGATAAGCAATACTCCGAACTTCAGGCATACTATTCTTCGGTTGCCGAAGAGGTGGAGGGCGAGGGACTGGTACTTTTAAAGAACGACAACAACGCTCTGCCCCTCTCCTCGGGCGAAAAGGTGAGCACGGTTCTCTCGGGCTCGGTCAATTTCGGCTATATTTCAAGCGGCTCTTCGGCGTCGTCGGGCGGATCGTACGATACGCTTAAGGACGCGCTTTCGGCGGTGGGACTCAACGTCAACGGGACTATGTGGGACTATTACAAATCCGCGCCCACACGCAAAAAGCTGGGCAACACGTACCTTATTAACGAGGACGGATTCGATAAAATGACCGACGCCGCAAAATCCAGCCTTACGGAATACTCTACCGCAATCGTGACGATTTCCCGTTCGAGCGGCGAGGGCTCGGATATCAGCGCCGTAGGCAGCGACGGCGAGGACGGAAGCTATCTTTCGCTCAGCGAAAACGAGGTGTCCGTTTTGAGCGGACTTACTCAGCTTAAGGCGCAGGGCAAGGTGAAAAAGATTATCGTGCTTTTGAACTCTTCCGCCACGGTTCAGCTGGATTTCCTCGACAGAGAGGGTATAGACGTGGACGCCTGCCTCTGGGTGGGCAACGTCGGCTCCGAGGGTATAAACGCGGTAGCTAAGGCTCTCACGGGCGAGACAGTCCCTTCTGGCAAGCTTTCGGACACCTACGCTAAGGACAACTTTTCATCGCCCGCCGCAATGCAGCTCAGCTACAATCCGGGCAAATCCTTTGCGCAGACGTACGTCGACAGCGGTGATCTCAACAGCACGCAGAAGTATTACGGAGTCTATTCGGAAGGCATTTACGTCGGCTACCGCTACTATGAAACGAGGTATACCGACTACGTGACGGGCAGAGCGAACACGGGCAATTACGACTATTCGGCGGACGTGGCGTATTCTTTCGGCTACGGCATATCCTACGCCGATTTCGGATATTCCGACTTTACCGTGACCGAGGACGGGGACAGCTTTACGATATCCGTCAAGGTGACCAATAACGGCAACGTTACGGGCAATAATTTCAGCGGTAAAGAGGTGGTTGAAATTTACCTTCAGAAGCCCTATACCGCATACGATATAACCTACGGCGTCGAAAAATCGGCGGTGGAGCTCGTGGGCTACGCAAAGACGGAAAAGCTTGCGCCAGGAGAGGCGGAGATTGTTTGCGTCACGGTGGAAAAGGAGCAGTTGAAAAGCTACGACTGTAACAACGCAGAGACCTATATTCTTGACGACGGTGACTACTATTTTGCAGTAGGCAACGGCGCGCACGAGGCGGCTAACAATATCCTTGCCGCGCAGGGATATACGGCGGGCAATACGCAGAACAGAATGGACGCGGACGGCGACGCCTCGCTCACCGCAAAGATTACGGTGGCTGATTTTAACGGCGAGGACTACGCGGTTTCAACGGGCGAAGCGGGAAGCAGATACGCTAAATCCACGCATACGGGCGCAACCGTCACGAACGCGCTCGGGGACGCGGACCTGAATAAATTCGTGGGCGAGGATACCGTAACTTACGTTTCGAGAAACGATTGGACGGGTACTATGCCCGTTTCAGCGGTCAATCTCACCGCAACCTCCGCTATAAAGCAGGGGCTTGAAAGCAACAAGGATATTGAAGAGGACGAGGATGCGGAGATGCCCGTTTACGGCGCGAAAAACGGCCTTACGTTGCAGATGCTCCGCGGAAAGGATTACGACGACCCCATGTGGGACGAGCTTTTGGACCAGATGTCCTTCGGCGATCAGTCGTATCTCATCACGACCGGTCAGATGGCGACGGTGGTAATATCGTCGGTTTCCAAGCCCGATACGAAGGAGGGCGACGGACCTACGGGCTACAGCGATTCGCAGGGCGGCCTGTCCTTCCCCAGCGAAGGTATATGGGCTTCGACCTTCAACGACGAGCTCATTGAGAAGGTGGGCGACGCGCTTGCGGAGGAATGTCTGTATCACGGACTTACGGGACTGTACGCCAACGGCGTAAATATTCACAGAATGCCCTTCGGCGGCAGAAGTCACGAATATTTTTCGGAAGATCCTTATCTTACGGGCAGCGCCGCGGCTGCGGAAATTATCGGAATGCAGTCCAAGGGCGTCATAGCAAACGTAAAGCACTTTGCCTTTAACGACGAGGAGGCGCAGAGAAACGGCATAGGAGTATGGCTCAACGAGCAGGGCGCGCGAGAGATTTACCTCGCTCCGTTCGAATACGCTCTGTCGTCCTCGGAGGGCATGGGCAACGCGCACGCGGTCATGAGCGGTTTCAACCGCGTTGGAACGACCTGGGCGGGAGCTTACAGTGGGCTTTTAGGCATTATGAGAGACGAGTGGGGCTTTGACGGGTACTGTATAACCGATATGGCGTCCTCTAACGGCGCAAGCTATATGACCTATCAGGACGGCATACCCAACGGTACGGATCTATACCTTGGCAGCGGTACGGAAAAGTCGCTCGACGAGTTCAGAACCAACGCAACCTTCTGTCAGGCAATGCGCGAAGCTTCGCACAGGATACTCTATTCGGTGGCGAACTACAGCGCGGCGATGAACGGAATAGGTCCCGATACTCCCGTAGGCGCAAAGACCGTATGGTGGGAGCAGGCGTTAATCGCGGCAGAGTGCACGTTCGGCGTGCTTACAGCCGCGTCCTGCGCGATGTGGATTGCAAGCCTTGTGCTTTCAAAAAAGAAAGATAAGGATGCGGCAGACTGATAGCGCCGCGCAAACAAAACTTAAACTTTTTTAAATATTCGGAGATGGGGGAACAACGATTATGAAAAAGGCAAAAAGCAGACTTCCGCAGATTATTGCGGCGGTAATAGTCACTGTAGCTTTAACCGTTGTTCCATTCGTCTCCGTTTTTTTAGCGGGCGTATTGACGCCGCCGCAGTATACGCAGACTTATTACGGCGAACTGTCGGCAATGTATGCCCGCCTTAAAAATACTACGGGTAAAAAGGTAATAATTATCGGCAATTCGAACGTGGCGTTCGGCGTGGACTCCGCGCTTGCGGAAGAACTATTAAAAGAGGGCGGGCTGGACTATTCGGTATGTAATTTCGGGCTGTACGGCGCGCTCGGTACGAAGATGATGCTCGACCTCTCTTCAGGCTGCGTCTCCGAAGGGGATATTGTGATTTTTTCTCCTGAAATTATCGAACAGTCGCTGTCGCTGTATTTCTCCGCAGAGGAGGCGTGGTATGCGCTCGACGGCGATATGAGTATGTTCTCTGCTTTCGACAGCCAGACGCGCGGACAGCTTGCAGGCGGTTTTTTCGGCTACGTTGCCAAGAAGTTCGGTTTATATACTGACGGCGCGCCCGCCTCGCCGAGCGGCGTTTACGCAAGCTCGTCGTTCGACGAACACTGCGACCTTAAAAATTACGACCGCTCGCACAACGTTATGGACGGCGGAGTGGATTTAAACAACCCCGTTTATTTCGATACCGCGTATTTTACTCAGGATTTTGTCGATTACGTCAACGCTTACTATTCCGAAATAAAGTCTGTCGGCGCGGAGATGTACTATTCGTTTGCGCCCGTATGCAGGCAGTCGGTGGACGGGCAGTCGCTCGAAAGCTTAGATGAATTCTACCTTTTTGTGGAGGAGTGTTTCGACTTTACCGTAATAAGCTCCATAGAGGACAGCCTTATGGACAGCGGCTGGTTTTACGACTCCAATCACCATCTCAACGAGGCCGGAATGACCGTCCGCACCGTGAATCTGGTAAACGATATTAAAAACCAGTTGGGCAACACTACAAAGACGGAGGTCGTCCTGCCCGAAATGCCCGTAATCCCTCAGCCCGGAACAGAGGGGGAGGGCGACAACTCCTGCGCGGACTGCTTTACCTACGAACGCGAGGGCAACTACTACGTTATCACGGGGCTCACCGAAAAGGGCGGGAGCGCCGAGCGGCTGGTCGTGCCCTATCAGGTGGACGGATTGTACGTAAAATCCTTCCTGCCCTCGGTATTTGCGGGGAACAGGAATATAAGGAGCGTAACCGTGCAACAGAATATCAGGACGGTTTACGACGGCAGCTTTGACGGCTGCACCAACATGCAGGAGCTGTTTTTCGAGCACGAAAGCCCTTCCGATATCTCCGTAGGGTACAATCTTTTAAAGGGTACGTCGTGCAGGATTTACGTTCACCGTCAGGCTTTGAGCGCATTTAAAAACGATTATTTCTGGGGGAGCTATGCGGACAAACTTTACGCTTATTAAATTGACGCGGCGCAAATTGATCTGCCTGTTATCTGCATTGATAGCCGCCGCATGCGCGCTGTATTGCGGCTGTGCGCAGAACGGACCCGAAAGCGAAGCCAAATTGAAGGTCAGCGTGGCGGACAGCGTGTTTTTCGTCGCGGAGGACAGTACGGGAGAGGTCGAACGGGGAGAAAATTTTACCGTAGCGCTTAAAATGCGCGCGGGCTACGTTCCCGTTTCGTGCGATTATTCCGATTACGTAATAGAAGGGGAGGACGGAGATTACCGCCTTACTCTCAACAATATAACCCGCCCTTCGAGGGTGACGGTCACGTCGGAGAGGGTAGTTGAAGATTTGAATACCAATGAAGAAAAGACGTGCCTGTTTATTTACGATTATAACGACGGTACGGGCAGGACGGAAGAGGAGGAGTGCACGTTTTCCTATCATATCCGTCCCAACACCCGTATTGGCGCAGGAATAGAGAGGGACGGCTACACTCTCACAGGTTGGAACACGGAGTCGGACGGCAGCGGCGAGCGAGTGGGACTCGGCAGCAGAATAACCGCCGAGGACGGAGAGGAAATCACGCTGTATGCCGACTGGATAGAGCAGTTGCCCGAGGAAGATTTTTTATACGAAGTTCTCCCTGACGGTACCGTCTCTCTCACGGGGTACAGGGGCGACGGCTTAGCCGGATACTTCGCCCTTCCCTCAAAGATAGGCGGAAGGAGCGTTACGAGGGTCTCCAACTCGTTTACAACCAACATACCCTGCGGCAGGATAACTTCAAAGACGCTGGTTTTGCCGTCGACTATCCGTGAGGTTGAAAACTACGCGTTCAGAAATGCGGAATTTGATGAAATGTACTTTTTCGACAATCTCGAAAGCGTTTCGGATATGGCGTTTACTAAAAATATTTCGCACTATCACATAAACGCGATCACTCCGCCGCGCATGCTGGGCAGTAACTATAACGCGCGCTTTGCCGACAACCTTGACATCATCATAAAAAACGCGGATAAAAAGAAGATGATATTCTTTTCGGGTTGCAGTCTTGCGTACGGGCTATGCAGTCCTATAGTGGCGGCGGAGTTTGAAGATTACGCAGTGGTCAACGCGGGACTCAACGGCGAATTCAACGGGCTGTTTCAGCTTGAGTGTATGTTGCCGTATATCTGCGAAGGCGACGTCCTCGTTCACGCGCCCGAACCTATGAATCAGTATCAGTTTATGGAATCGATGAGAATCGACGGGCGTGTATTTGCGATGGTGGAGGGCAATTACGATCTGCTGGCGAACGCGGATTTTTCCTATACCGACCGCTTTTTCGCCGCGTGGGAGATGTATCTCAACCTGCGCTCGGGTCAGGAGGAGTGCAGTTATTCCGATTATTCTGGGGATTTTAACGTCTACGGCGATTATGCGGTAGAGCGCCCCTACGACGAGAGCAACGAGAGCTCGCGCGACGTGGCGTATACAGAAAATTGCAGGTTCGAGTCGGCGTTGCTCACTGGGGAGAATATCGCCGCGCTCGCTGAAATTTACGGCAAATTCGAAGCGCGCGGTGCAAGCGTGTTCTATTCCTGGGCGCCTATCAGCGAACAGTCGGACGGCAACGAAGATATTTACCTCGCCGCAGAGCAGTTCCAGGACAGACTTGCAGAGCTCTTCAAACCGTACGGCTATAAGATTATTTCGGAGGTAACCGATTATATCTATAAGGGCAGGTATTTCTACGATACCGACTATCATCTGAACGATCTGGGCGTCATACTGCGCACCGAACGGTTGATTGCGGATTTGAAGGCGGCTTTAGGCTTAACTACGGGGGGAATGAATGGATAGCGTAATACTTGAAACGCCCATATTGCTGTGCGGTTTTGCCGCGGCTTTGGGACTAAATCTGTTTGCCCTTGTTAAAAAACTGCGGACGGTAGCAATTCTCATTTCAACCGTACTGTTCGTGGCGACGGCAACCTGTTCTCTCCTTCTCGGCGCGTCGCTGTACGAAGTGGCTATCTGCGCGGTGGCGTTCTTTGCGGTCAACTTACTGCCGCTGTACAGGAGGTAGAATATGAGCTTCAATTCGCCTGAATTTATTCTCTTTCTCGCGGTAGTAGTCCTGTTGTACTGGGTGTTGCCCTTTAAGTTCCGCTGGGTGTTGCTTCTGGCGGCGTCGTACCTCTTTTATATGAGCTGGAACGTATGGCTCATAGTCCTTATTTTAATAACGACGGTAACTGCGTACCTTTCAGGGATATTCATTTCCAGAACCGAAAGCGCAAAGATTAAAAAACTCTGGCTAGCTGTTGCTTTGGCAATATGTCTGGGTCTTTTGATATTTTTCAAATATATCAACTTTATTTTAGAGAGTGCGGTGGGGATAATAAGGCTGTTTAACGCAGAGCAGGACAGCATAGTTTTAAACGTGATTCTGCCCGTAGGCATAAGCTTTTACACCTTCCAGACGCTCTCCTACGTGGTGGACGTGTACAGGGGCAGCTATCCCGCCGAAAAGCATTTCGGCTACTTCGCTCTGTACGTCTCGTACTTCCCTCAGCTGGTTGCGGGACCCATTGAAAGACCCGAAAACCTTCTGCCCCAGCTCCGCAGCGAGCATAAACTCAACGGGGAGGACGTGCTTGCGGGCGCTAAATATCTTCTGAGCGGATTTTTCCGCAAGTGCGTGATCGCCGATTTTTGCGGTATCTTCGTCGATAAGGTATACGCCGATCTCGGTTCGGCAAACGCCCTTGCGGTGTTTTGTGCGAGCGCGCTGTTCATTGTACATATATACAACGATTTTGCAGGCTATTCCGAAATAGCCCTCGGCTCGGCAAGACTTATGGGCGTAAAGCTGTCTAAAAACTTCGACAAGCCTTTGACTTCGGCTTCGTTTTCCGAATTTTTCCGCCGTTGGCACGTAACGCTCAACAAGTGGTTTACGCAGTACGTCTATATTCCCCTCGGCGGAAACCGCAAGGGGCGGCTGAGGCAGCTTCTCAACGTTATGATTGTGTTCGCCCTTTGCGGTCTATGGCACGGCGCTAACTGGACCTACGTTTTATGGGGTCTTGCCGCAGGCGCGTTCGTATGTATGGAAAACCTGTTAAAAAAGCCTGCGTTGCGTGCGTGCGGAAAGCTCGGCATAGACCCGCAATCGCAGTCGCTGAGGCTTCTCAGGCAGGTTGCGGTGTTCATAATGTTCGTGTTCACCTGCGTGCTCTTCCGCGCGCAGAATATTCAGCAGATAGGCATTGCGTACAGGCAGATGTTCACTGGTTGGGGATTGAGTGCGGCATACTTTGCGCAGGCGTTCGAAAGTCTGGGTCTGACGCCCGATCTGTTTATTCTGCTTGTTCTGTGCCTTTCGGCTATGGTGCTCATTTATTATCTGCCTTCGGAGGAGAGTAAAACCGCTCTGCCCTTGAACGGCGAGGGCGCAAAGTCCGATTACGGCGCGACTATGGCGGTTTTCGTGTACGGCGCAATAGCGGTGGCGCTCTGCTGGCTGGGGCTTCTGGCTAATTCCGACGTCAGCGGATTTGCTTACTTTCAATTTTAAACAAGGAGGGAACGTCTATGTCTGTTCCGCAGGAAAAAATCAAACAATGCAGCCTTACGCTGTACGATTATTTAAAAATTCACGCCAGGGAGAACGGCGAAAAACTATATTTTATCACCGAATCTCAAAGCTGGACTTACGCTCGGGCGTATTCGGTAGTCAACGGATTGGCGGAGTGGTTTGAAGATTTCGGGATAAAAAAAGGTACTTTGGTCGCTCTCAGAGCCACCAGAAGTCCGCAGACGGTCATGCTCATAACCGCCCTCGGCGCGCTGGGCGCGTTGGTTGCGCTCACCGACCCGCATAAATGCGTAAAGAGTTTTATCTCGGAGAGCGGCGTGGATATGTCTCCCGAGTATTACGTGACCGACGAAAGCGGCGTATGGCGCGTTTCGTGCGGACAGAGCGAAAAAGAGATTGATTCTGGTTGCTGGCAAGGCGAAAGAGATAACGGTTCTTACTGCGGAGATATTTCCGCCGAATTGCCCCGAGCAAAAGCGGACGACCCGTTTATAATCATCTTCACGTCAGGTTCTACGGGCAAGGCTAAAGCCGTGGTTTTAAGCCATAAAAACTGCATTGCCAATCCCGTGGACGCCATGCCGCTGTTTAAACAGAACGCAGACGACAGAGCAATCGCGCTCTTGCCGTTGAATCACGTCTTCGGCTTTGCCGTGGCGGTCTGCGCAACCTTCTGCGGACACGACCTTATGTTCCCTGAAAAGCTCGACACCGATTACGTTATGAGCTGTATCGAAAAATACAATATTTCGGTCGTGTATTCGGTTCCGTCGTTTTTCCTCGGGCTGTTGAGGGACGGCGCGCATAAGAAATACGACTTAAAATCCCTGCGCCTCGGGCTGATGGCGGGCGCTCCGTTCACTGCCGAACAGCTTAAGTATATCGAGGGCGAGCTGGGCTTGCAGCTGATGCCCGGCTACGGCATGAGCGAATGCGTCGGAATAAGCACTATGAATTACGGCGCCGGCGTGGAGGAGCGCTCTACGGGCGTCGGCAGAATTTACCCTATGACCGAAATTAAAATTGCCGACGGCGGCGAAATATGCGTACGCGGCGCCATGCTCATGCTCGGGTACTACAACGACGAAAGAGCGACCAAAGAGGCGATAGATAGAGAGGGCTGGCTGCACACGGGCGACCTCGGGTATCTGGACGGTAACGGATTTCTGCACGTGAAGGGGCGAATAAAGGACATAATAATCCGCAACGGCAACAATCTCTCCTCCGTGGCAATCGAGCAGAAGCTTATTAATCTTCCGCAGATAAAGGACGTGTGCGTTGTGGGCGTCAACGACGAAAATGAGGGCGAAGTGCCTGCCGCGTTGATAGTGTTAAACGACGGGGCGGTCTGCGGCGAGGATGATATCAAAAAATGCCTTGCTAAAATCGAACAGCCCAAATATATAAAAATTACAGATAAAATCCCGCTCACGTCCGCAGGCAAATACGACAAGCAAAAGGTTAAAGCGGAATTCTGATTAAGGTTTTAAGTCGTAAGATCAGTAGCGCTGAACTAACAGACGGAACGACCAAAATACGGAACGACCAAAATAGAGCAACTTACACGATAAAAGGTGAGTCGGGCGGAAAATATTGTAATAGAAAAAACGTAATCGGCTGATTGCAATCTTCAAACGGCCCGTTACGTTTTTTATTATTCCGGAATGAGTCCGTGCGCAAAAAAGTGCGGGCGGATGATAAAGACGGGACGGATAGTATAATGGCTGAAAATAAAGGCTGATTCAATTTATTCAAACGCTTTTCATTCTCTTGAATTAGACTGAAACTGATGATATAATAAAAACGCGGGCTGTAATCTGGAAGAAATAAAAGTTAATTACAATAATAATTGCAATACCGTCGACGCAGGATACCGTAAAAACGGTTCTGAGAATAAAGCGGAGTATCAGATAAACGGTTGCGTTCAGAGAGGGAAAAGATATGAAGATAATAGAGGGGAGATATAATCAGGCCAAGATTTTTACCGATATCTGCGAAGAATCGGCTATTGAGCAAATTAAGGCAATGTGCGATTTTGAGCCGTTTCAAAATTCAAAAATCCGTATTATGCCCGACGTTCATACCGGCGCAGGCTGTACAATCGGTACTACTATGACGCTGTGCAATGCCGTCGTTCCCAACATGGTCGGCGTTGATATCGGCTGCGGAATGTATACCGTCAGACTTGCCGAAAAGAATATCGATTTTGAAAAATTAGACAATATAATACATAATTACGTTCCTTCGGGGAAGATGACGAGAGAGACTGCTCACGAAAATAACGCCCTCATTGATTTGACCGAATTAAAATGTTTTTCAAAAATTAAGCACGATTATGCGCAGAAAAGCCTCGGATCGTTGGGAGGCGGCAATCACTTTATCGAGGTGGATAAGGGCGACGACGGGTATTATCTTGTCATTCATTGCGGAAGCCGTCATCTCGGCATCGAGGTGGCCGGTTATTATCAGGAAGAAGCGTATCGGGAGCTCTGTGGAACCAGCAGAGCTCAGGTCGTCGGAATGATTGCAAAGCTTAAAGCGGAGGGGCGTGCAAGGGAGATACAGAGTGCGATAGAAGCGTTGGGCGATAAAAAATGCGATATACCTAAGGAAATGGCATATGCTCAGGGGGAACTTTTTGAAGCGTATATTCACGATATGAAAATAGTTCAGCGCTTTGCCGTTATTAACCGTCAGACGATTGCTCAGGATATTTTAAACTATATGGGTTGGGAGAAAACCGAAGAGTTTACCACCGTTCACAACTATATCGATACGGATAATATGATTTTGCGCAAGGGCGCAGTTTCGGCGCGCAAGGGCGAAAAGCTGTTAATCCCCATCAATATGCGCGACGGTGCGCTTATTTGTATAGGTAAAGGGAACGAGGATTGGAACTGTTCTGCACCGCACGGCGCAGGGCGTATTTACTCCCGCGGTAAGGCAAGAGCCGTTCTTGATATTGAAGAATACAGAAGGCAGATGGACGGCATATATTCCACGTCTGTCTGCAAGGAAACTTTAGACGAATCGCCTATGGCGTATAAGAGGCTGGAAGATATCGTTGAAAATATAAGGGACACTGTAGATATCGTAGAGCAAATAAAACCCGTGTACAATTTCAAGGCGGCTGAATGATGTAATGAAAGAGGAAAGAAATGAAATATTTTGTATTTTCAGACGTTCACGGCGACTGTAATGCGCTGATGAAGGCGGTGAAAGAGTACGGATATCAGCCTGAAAACAGCAATCATACGCTGGTGTCCTGCGGAGATAACTTCGGCAGGGCGGACACGGGCGAGGGCAGCAAGGGGATATTCGACTATTTGACTTCGCCGATACATAAAAATCCGCCCGTTTGCCTTATGGGCAACCACGAGCTTATTTTAAAGGATATACTTTTTAAGAGATTTCTCTCCGTGACGGATATCGCGAACGGGGAGCATAAGACGGTTTATTCCTTCCTGGGAATGAAACCTGAAGAGCAGGAACTTACGGCGTACGACATAGACTACGTAAGCCGCAGCAATCTGATGAATTGGCTTCTCAGCCGCCCTTATTACTTCGAGACGGACAATTATATTTTTCTGCACGGCTTTCTTCCCTTTGACTGGGAAAGTACGCAGTTTATAACCGATAACTTCGATAAAGTGAGCGAAGAGCTCTGGAAGAACGCCTGCTGGTCGCAGACTCCTGCAATGATTGATGCGTTTTCGACTTTTTACCCCGACGGAATAGATAAGCGGATAGTATTCGGGCATTGGCACAACCAACAGCTTCGCGAGGTTTTCGAGCCGATTGTGGATTACGAAAACAGGCACAGCATCTGGAAAAACGAAAAGCTGAAGCTCGTCGGGCTGGACTGCTGCACGGTATTATCCCACAGGGTAGAGATGCTTGTTGTGGAGGATTAAAAAGGCTTTGAGCGGAGTGCTTAAATAAAATTAATTAAGTTATGGTTTACGTTTGTTCGGATATACACGGGGAATATGAAAAATTTCTTCGGCTGCTTGAAAAAATACGCTTTAAAGACAGCGACGAAATGATTGTCTGCGGCGACGTCATAGACAAGGGCGACGGGTCGGTCAGGCTTCTGAAGCTGATTTCAGGCTGCGACAATTTTACCTTTATTATGGGCAATCACGAATACGATTTTTTAAAGTATTATCGCTCCCTGATGATGAATGAAAGCTCCGATTACGGGAAAGTACTGAAAAAATTGCAGTCGTATTTTCCCGTGGACGGGCACCTTCTCGACTGGGATATAATGGACTGGCTGGAACGTCAACCGTTTTCTCTGGAGAGGGAGAATTTCATCTGCGTGCATAGCGGAATACCCGTTCTGCCCGACAACACTCTGATGAGCGTGGAAAAAGCCACTGCGGAACAGTTGGTCTACGACAGAAGATTTAAACAGCCGTCCGTGCTGCCGGAGACGGAGAAATGTATATTTTTCGGGCATACGCCGTCGAACTATCTGACGGAAAAGCATAAAATCATTACCTATCCAAAGGTAACTAACCCTGTAAAAATAAGCGATTTTACTAAGATACATTTGGATATCGGCACCTGGCTGGGCGGCGGCGTGGGTTGTTTTTGCGTGGATACTCTTGAAGAATATTACGTCGACTGATACGCAGCTTGCAACGCGCGGCAATATGTAGTTAGTAAACATAAGTAAACGGCTTTATTAAGCGGCTGAAAACGGTACGGTTTTCAGCCGCTTAACCTTATTTTGCTTTAATTTATGCGCTCCCCACGACAGGGACGGCAAGTCCTACGCAATGAACCGGACGCGCGACAGGGTAAATATCGGGAGAACGTCGGCAGATTATTAAACCGCGCAGGGCAATATTCTTATTTTACGTGACATTTACAGTATAATTCAACCTTGATTTATTAAAAATTAGTGCTATAATGAAAATGACCGGAGTTTTTTACCTGATATAAGAGAAGTATGAGAAGAAGAGGGGATAAAAATGAATATAATTGCGGTAGATGACGAAAGGTTTGCGTTGGAGGGCTTGCTTGAATGTATAAAAAAGGTCGTTCCCGACGCAATCGTTTTCGGATTCAGAACGCCTGAGGAAGCGCTCGCTCACGTGAAGGTGAGGGGGTGCGACGTCGCGTTTCTGGATATTAAAATGCGCGGAATGACCGGGTTGACGCTTGCAAAGTGCTTAAAGGATATTTGTCCTAAAATCAACGTAATCTTTACGACTGCGTACTCGGAATATATTTACGACGCAATGAAAAACGTTCGCGCGAGCGGATATCTTTTAAAGCCCATTACCGAGGCGGATCTGAAACAGGAGCTGGACAATCTGCGCTATCCGTTGCCCAAGAGCAGCGACAAAAGACCGTTCATTCAGACGTTCGGGAATTTCGACGTGTTCGTCGACGGCGAGGCTGTAAAATTCAAGCGGGCAAAGTCCAAAGAAATTCTGGCGTATCTGGTGGACAGGAAGGGCGGAATGTGCGATTTCAAGAGGATTGCCGCCGTCATTATCGAGGAGGACGGCAACCCGATAAAGCAGAGCAACCGCATATCCACCTACGTCAAGGACCTTCTTAGCGATCTGAAGGCTGCGGGAATAGGGCATATCGTCAGGAAGGAATACGGCACCATCTCGCTGGTCAAAGAGGCGGTGGACTGCGACTATTTCAGGGCGCTTGCCGGTGACGTTTCGGCGATTAACAGCTATATGGGCGAGTATATGTATCAGTATTCCTGGGCGGAAGATACGAGAACTACCCGCTGGAATTTTGAAGGTTGAGTTCAAAATTTTGTTGGAGTTATGTGAGAGTACTTGTGGTATTATAAATCTGACGGTGATACCGTTTGCGACGGACGGTAATTTTTTGGTGTGTTATGAAGAGCAGAAAAAATAATTTGTTTTTAACGTTGGTAACGGGGCTAATTATGTTATTAGCCTTTTTTACCATTCCGTTTTCCATAACGGCATACGCAAGCGAGTCGTCGCCCCTCGTGTTTTCGGTTAACGGCACGCGTCAGAACGATGAAATTTTCGCTACCGTCAAGCTTGTAAAAAATACGGGAGTTACGGCAATGACTCTCACCGTCAGCTACGACAGCGAAGTCTGCGAATATATTGGCTATACCAAAAAATCCGCGCTCTCTGAAATGAGCTTCCTTGCTTCGGAGCAGGGATCGGAAAAGGTTATATTTCTGTACGACAGCAGCACTCTGCAAAACGTTACGTCCACGGGGGAGCTGTTGGAGCTGAGGTTTAAGCTCAGGGAAAACATTCCTGCGGGGGAGTACTATATCGGTTTGCTCACGAATGAGTGTGTCGCCGAATATATGGACGGAAAAGAGGCTAAGACAAAGAGCATTATAGTTGATTCTTTAAAGGTAACCGTCAACGGCAGCGGTTCGGTTGTGGAATTGTTGACGCAGGAGAGCGAGGATCCCACCGATAATTCCGAGGGGCTCGGCACGCTTGCTATTGTTTTGATCAGCGTGGGTTCCGCGGTGGTTGCGGCGGGGATAGTCGTTGCGGTTATTCTTTTAAGAAGAAGAGCAATCAACGAAAAATACAGGAAGCAGTTGGAAAAGGACGGGTTTGCTAAGTTATGAGAAAAATCAGGACGTGCATCTTCTTGATTTTAATAATTTGCATTTCCTGGTGCGCCGTTTGCGCATCAGTCCTTTTCGCGTCTGCGGAAACCGGACATACCGCAACTGTAACGGTGGAGAGCAAGGACGTGCGCCGCGGTCAGGTGTTTACCGTGGACGTGGAATTGACGGAAACCGACGGCCTTGCGGCGTTGATGCTCGAAATAGACCGCAACAGCTACGACAGAACGGCGTTTTCGCTTTTAAAGGCGGAGAACGGAGACGCTCTTCAGGGTTCGACCTTTTCGGTTACGAATTTAAATACGAGCTACGACGAGAGCGACAGCGTCCGTTTTTTGTGGGACAGCACTGCGACTAACGGCGTGACGGGCACTCTTTTAACGCTGACCTTTGCAAGCTATTCTTCGACCGAACCGCAGGATTTCGACCTGACATTAAAAGTCGTGGAGGAAAACTGCCTGCACGCGTTAGAGGTGCGCAGTCAGGTGTACGTAAATGTGGCTAAAATATCCGTTCATGCGGGTGCGTTCAAGGCGGAGTACTACAGCGACGGAGTGTTGCTGTATCAGAACGAGTACGACGCCGACGAGGAGCCAGGATACGTTGGCGAAACGCCGACGAGAGCGGAGGACGAGGGCTACACGTACGAGTTTTCGGAGTGGGAACAACAGCCTTCGCAGGACGACAGATTAAATATTTATCACGCCGTGTATACCGCGACGCCCAAGCTGCATAACTTATATCTCTACGTAGACGGCGAGCTGGCGGACGGCTATGAATATTACACCGACCAGACGCTGGATTTAACCGTTCCGACCAAGGACAGCTACGTCTTCTGCGGTTGGTATACGGAGCAGGAATATCTGAATAAATTTACGGCAAGCAAAATGACCGCGGGGGATCTTCGACTGTACGGCTATTTTAAGATAGACAAGAGGGATGAGAATATCCCCGTCGTTCAGACGAGCGTAGCTCAGGACGGAAACGACGTGGAAGTGTTGCTGGAAATAACCGAAAATACGGGTCTGGTAAGTTTGGTGCTTACCTTGCAGTACGACAAAGCCAACCTGACCTTCACCGCATATAAGATATGGCAGGAGGGATTGGCTCAGCTCAATCTGGCAACCACCAACACGGGCGCGACGGCGCCTTCGGTCGGGGACTTCGAGGGCGACTTCAAGTTCTATTACGACGGCTTCAGCAGGAACGAGAACGACTATACTACGGGTAAAATGCTCACTCTGTACTTTACCATTAACGACGAAGCCCCTAAGGGACTGTACGAAATCGGGTTTGAGTATATGGAGGGCGACAAGCCGCAGGCTACGTATCTGACCGAAGAAAAGCAGAATAAATATACGGACGTTTTAATAGGTTCCGTCTATGCGGAAAAGGGCAGGCTGGACTGCCTGGAGGACGAGACGGACGGAGTCCGGATAAAAATCGAGACGGACGGCGGATTCGGACTTACAAAGCGACTGGAAATCACCGACGTTACCGGGCAATACGTTGCGACCAGGCTTCAGGACGCGGCTGACGTAATGGAAAACACTCAGCAGATTAAGAGCGTCTACGATATTAGACTGTTCAGCAACGATATAGAAGTTCAACCCGACGGTAAACTTCAGATAACCTTAACCGTGGGAGAAAATCCCGAACAGTACTCTTACTTCGTCTACGACGAGAACAACAAGTTGCAGGCTCTGCAATACACCGTAAACGGCGACAAAATAGTCTTTGAAAGCACAAGGCTGGGTGAGTTGATAGTAGTGGAGAACGTGGAGGGATACGCCCCCGGAACGGGCAACGCGGGAACGAATCACGCTCAGTTTTACCTGATTATTTCCTTGATTTTAGTGGTGTTCAGCCTTTTCCTGTATATGATGATAAGGTTGAAGAAAAAGAATAAAAATAACGACGGATAAATATAAACGGCAGGCGCAGACGATGCGCCTGCCGTTTTTTCGGGCGCAAAAATTTTATTTTTTGTTGGAGTCGTGTCAGAGTGGCGTGATAGACTGAAACTGATAATAGAATTACTGTCGGATAGTGCCCTCTTGAGGGCGTGAATACAGTGAAATATTAATTTTTTTTATAATACTTTTTTATAGTAGTTGAATTAAGTGTTATTTGCGCAAGGAGGTTTTCGTTATGAGAACATTCAAAGGTAATAATAGGAGAAAAAGGCTCGGCTTGTTAGGTATGGTAGCTACGCTTTCCATCGCGCTTTTTGCGGGTATCGGCGTGGCGACGATCACAACGAACAATCAGGAAACGCTATCAGCCGAGGCGGCAAGACCGTATAACGGAACGCTGTCTACCGGCAGCAGTTACTACGTGTGCCTATGCTCGGGTAACGATGCGAGGAGATATTCGTTTACTCCCTCGACCACGGGTATTTACAGATTATATTCCTACAGCATTCAAAGGGGAGATCCGTTCGCCTACATATGCAAAGGGGCTTATTCGGATTATTATCCGGACTGGTGTTCCTATTATTGCGACGTAAACGCCTGCCAGAACAGCGATTCGGCAAGGTATGCGCTTGCTTACGACGACGACGGATACGGCGATCATAATTTCTCGATCTGTTACTTTATGGAGGCGGGCAATACCTATACCTACGTTCTTACCTCTTACAAGAACGAGTCTACGGATTATTACGTTAAATTCCAATGGGTAGGGTATTACGGCAACACCCTTGACAGACAGGGCGGCAGCGGTGGTAATTCCTATATTTACGGCGGCGGCGTAAGCGGATATCCCACCAAGAACACCGCAAGCTATACCTCTTCGGCGACCTCTTCGTCCAAGTATATCAGCACGCCTACAAGGACGGGCTACATATTCGGCGGATATTATACGGGAACGAGCGGAACGGGTACGCAGGTTATCCAGTCTAACGGCTACATAAACAACGTGTCCTTCACAGGCGCTCAGACTTTCTATGCAAAGTGGACGCCTATCACCTATAAAATAAGGTATTACGGAAACGGCGGTACGTTTGCCGGTAACTCCGGTAGTTCCTATTGGGATAAGACCTTCTACTACGATACTTCATATATTTATCTCAATTCGTTGCCCACGAGGACGGGTTATACCTTTAAGGGTTGGTCTACGAGCTCCTCGGCAACGACTGCCGATTATCAGGCGGGGGATAGCTTTAAAAACCTGACCACCACCAACGGCGCAACCATTTCGCTCTACGCCGTGTGGGAAGCCAACAACTATAAGGTAAACTTTGATACGAACAACGGCGTAGGCGAATTTACGCCCGTCGACTGTACGTATAATACGACAACCTGGATAGACGTTCCCACGCCCACTAAACACGGCTACAGCTTTAAGGGTTGGGCGACGACTATCGACGGTACGGAGGACATTCTCGGTTCGGGCTATAGACCTATAATCAACCTCTCCACCGACGAGGACGTGACTTTATACGCCATCTGGGAGGCGTTGAACTATGAGGTTAAAGTCGACCTCAGCTACACGGTAAAGACGGCAAGCGGCGACGAGACCCGCGGTAGCGTAACCGACACCAACATCAGTTATAATACCCAAGTCAGCACTATAAAGGATACTCTGCCTGCACTTGCAAGCGCTCAACGAGTCGGCTACGACTTCGAGGGATTGTATTACGATGCAAACGACAACGGAGTTAAAGACGAGGGCGAGCTTTGGTATGATAAAGATTTAACTGCTCAGGATATTACCTGGCTTCCCGAGGAAGACCTTGATTCAATCACCCTGTTGCCCGTCTGGACGCCGCATACGTATACCATTACGCTCAACTTTGAAGATGCTGACAGCGAAACAACTCAGACTCAGGAGTTTGTGGTTAACTACGGCAGCGCTATAGAATTGCCCCTTCCCACGAAAGAGGGGTATCTGTTCAACGGCTGGAAGATAACGGGTGCAAACGGCGATACCGTATACTACAGCTATAATCCCCCTTATAACGAGTTGGATGAAGAGGAAAAGACCGTAACCTTCGTTGAGATGGCTGCGGCTAACAACGGAGCAGGCGCAACTACGTACCAGCTCTATAACGCTACTCCCGACGACGGAGGATACCTTCACCGTAACCTTCAAAGATTTTGACGGTACGGTTCTCGCTACCGAGGCTTACTTATATGACGAAGAAGTCGTCGTGCCTGAAAATTTAGATAAAGTAACCAAGATTGACGGCGTAGACGCGTTCAAGTATAAGTTCATAGGCTGGAAGTCGGATATAGAAGGCGACGATACCCTCTATACCAACGATACGATTCCTCTGGCAGGACACAACTTCGTGGACAGTACCAATGACGACGTAACCTATACGGCGGTCTATGAGTACAAATACTTAATGGAAATTCACCTCACCGGTGATAGCCTGTATTACGTATTGGATAAGGACGCAACTCCGAGCGACGAAGGTATAACCGTAGTCTATAAGGTAACCTATAACAGCGGTATAAACAGCTTGAAGCTGCTCTTCGATTACGACGCTGAAAAGTTCTACGTTTCCAACGTCGTGGTGGACAACTCCGTATTAGACAATTTCGACTACACTTTGACCGAAGGGTATCAGAGTACGGACAGAGTAATACTCGCCCTTGAAGGCCTGAAGGACGGCACCAATTATTCAAGCGGAACGAGCATGACTACCGCCTTCTTAACGATAACCTACAAGTTCAGGAATTCGACTGCAACCCCCGGCGAGTACTTCTTCGGATTCAAGACCGAATATCCCACTCTGACGACGCAGGGCGAATTGCCCGGTGAAAACCGCAGTACTGCATACCGCGTATACGACCCCGACGGAGAGGAAGGCGACGCGGCGTTCGAGCAGTGCGAAGTGCGTATAGTAGTCGATACTTCCGCAATCCGCGTAGTCGTTCGCGACGACGGCGAGATACAATTTGCCGGCAACGACTTCGAATACGACGGCGAAGAGATAGAGCTCAATGCCGTAACCGATCTGGAGGACGCTTTGAAGGAATACGGCGTTATCTATACATATTCCTCCAACGGTAAGAACAACAGCGGTTATTTTGCGGTAGATACCTATGACAGCAGCGTATCTAAGTACTATATTTTAAACGGATACACCTTTACACTTGCAAACATCAATTCGTTTGACGGTGTAACCAGATACTATACCAAAGACGGCGATAATTACGTTCCCGTTCTGCTCTCTGCAGACTTCGTGGTAGGCACAGAGTATTATACCCGTGCGCCTGAGTTCACCGAATATTCAATTGCAAGTGCTTCCGAATTTGCAGCTTTAAAGAGTGCGAATGCGTACGTATACCGTTATTACGAAAGCACCGTTACCGCAACCTGGTACACGGATGATAAGTCGCAGGAGTTGGATTCGGCGCCCGTCAACGCAGGTTATTACAGGTTGGTAATTTCGGTCAGCGAAGGCATTATGTATCATGAATACTCAGCAGAATACAGGGTCAGGATAATCCCCTGCAAGCTGAGCTATGACGAAAACGACCTCTCTGCTGCGGAAAAGAACTATAATGCAGCCGAACAGACCTGGACGGTCAGCGACGTCAGCGCGTTGAATGATCTGATAACCGATATCGCAAACAACAAGGTTGCAATAACTTCCGTTTCGGGCAGCGGCACGGATGCGGGCGTGTATGGAGTCACCGTAACCTTAACGGCAAGCGCAAACTACACCGTAACAGATGCGCTGGATGATTTCGACGGCGACAGCATGCAGATTGTCATTACCGGCAACATCTTGCAGGCTATAAACACCTGGCTGCTTACTCCCGAATCGACCTATTCAAAGACGTATGACGGAAGCAGCGTTACTTTAGTTGACCCTACGGACGCTGACGCGACCTTCGGTACGGCTGTATTTACGTACTCCATAGTCAATGGCAGCGGATATGCGGCAGACACCGAATGTACTGACGTGGGCACTTACTACGTAAAGATTGTCGTAGAGGAAACGACAAACTATACGGGTCTGGAGGCATACGCAGTGCTCTCCATAACCCCTGCAACGCTCAAGTCGGGCAACGCCGTCGTCAACGCAGACTGGGTAAAAGCTAACTACTCCACCGATATCAAGATATATAACACAACCGAACACAGTTGGACTATGGAAGAAATTTCAGGTACCAAATCGTTTACGTTCGGCGACGAGGAGATAGCAACCCTTTCGAATATTGCGGCTATCGCTGACACGGACTACGTAAACGCCAACGTATACGCAAACGGCGACTATATCGTTTCAGAGGCGAACATTGCAAAGATCAGTCTGACGTTTGCAATCGAAAGCCCCAACTTCGTATTTGAAGACGGTACTCAGTCGTTGGTTGTTGAAATTCCTGCAAGAATACAGCAGTACGCAATCAAGATCGTCACTTTGGATCAGGAAGCCGTTTATACGGGTTCGGAACCCGCAGTAAGTCAGGATGCGTTTGTCATACTGGATAGCACCGATAACGTAGCTTACGGCTTTGTAACCGACGAACTGTTCAGCGAAGAAGAGGAGGCTACTAAATTAAACATCGTGCTTGTCAAGGAGGCAGGCGTGAACGTAGGTACGTACAATATCACCGCATCTGCCGATAATACGGCTACCTTTACCAACTACGATATCACGTACGTAGGCTACGTAGAGGACGATAATTTAGAGGACAATATCAAGCCTGTAAGCTGTGGTACGTTCACTATAACCTATAAGTTTATTGGCGTTCCTTCGTTTGACGCGTTAACCTATAACGGTACGGCACAGACGGTTGAAAACGGCGAGGGAGACGGCTATACCTATTCCATAACCGAAACCAATGCAGGCACGTACGAGATTACCGTAACGCTTAAAGATAACTACGCCTGGGAAAATGCAATAGTCAACAAAACGACTATCGATAACAGCGTAACCTATTATCTGGCGTATTCGGACGGCAACGGAAACACTACCTATTACGAAGCTTACCTTTTGGGAAGCTTCAGCGCAAACCAGATATACTATACCAAGTCTACAGGTACGGTATATAACAAGGTTTCGGACGTGGCAACCCCCGAAGACGGCGTTACCTATTACACCTATAACAGCGAGTCGTCAAGCTACGAAAAAGCTGAAAATCTCACAGAATTTGCAGAGGGCGTGGACTACTACACCCGTCAGGACAACGTGGATATCTTCACGGAAGTTACAAATGCAGACGTGTCGGATAACAGAACTTCATTGAAGATGAATATCACCATCTCCCCTGCACAGGTAACTGTTGTAGTGGGCGACGGAGGAAGTCAGTATTCAGACGACCTCAGCTCAATAGATTACCAGATCACCGGCACGGTATATGACGACGACGCAATTAACGTAACGACGAATACGACGGCAACGACCACTTCGGACGTCGGCGAGTACGTGACGAGCGCAACGTATACCTTTACCGATACGCTTGCAACTAACTATATAGTTACAGTTAAGGACGGCGTCTATACAATTACCCATAAAGAGGTTGCCAACCTTATAGCAGGTAATTTCAGCTTTGATTATAAGTACTATACGGGAGCTGAAGTTGTCTGGACTGCATCCGAGTGCAACGGCACTTCGGTTACCGGCTACGGCGATACGAGCGTAGAAAAGAACGGTACTTATGTCGATGCAAACCAGAGCTATACAGGCGTTAACTACGTCGACGACAAATATTCTTACAGCTACGGCGTGACAATAGCCGTAATGGCTAACTATAAGTTCGCAGACGGTACCTTTACACAGACCGTTCAGGTTCCCGTATATATCCGTCAGGCGGCAAACGAGTGGACGACGGCTCCTTCCTTTGTGATTACGGACAACAACGACGATACATACAGCGTATCTCTTGGCGGTGCGGCTAAGTTCTCGGATGAGAGCACTACGTTTGAAAACCAGACGGTCAACGCCACCATGGTTGTATATTCGGCTGTAAGCAATACCCAGCCCGATAGCGGTGATTACGTTGAATATGACGGCAAGTACTATTCAGGCGTAATAAGCAGCGTCAACGAAATCAGCGCAAACAGGAGCTACTACGTTATCTACACCGTAACGGGCAACGACAACTACCTCGGTACGGGTACGCTTCTGACGGTTACCACCCAGGCGGGACTTGTCGTAATTCCTAAGGCATACGTGGACGGCAGTACGTTGCTCTCCATTCTGGCGGGCGGTTCCAGAGAAATAACCTACGACGGCGCTGCGCATACCGTTCAGGTGGCGACAAATGCCAAGTATACTATCACGGCAAGCGCGGCAGAGTTCAAGAACGCCAACACCTACACGGTAACGCTTGCGTTAATCAATCAGGATTACCAGTGGTGCGATGACAGCGGCGTTGCGGTAGATAAGGACAATAAAGTATACACGCTTATAATCAACAAGGCTGATTTAAGCATTGTCATTGCAAACAACTCTATCTACTACTTAGACGATGCGCCCGAGTATTCGGCAAGCGCAAACTTCGTAGGCGGTGAAAGCTTTGCAACCTACAACGTAACCCCCGCGTATATAAGCACGTATGCGGTAGGCTCAGGCGTAGGCACCTATGATATTACGATGTCGAACGAGTCGGATGTTACGACTGCGCTTTCTGTAAACTATAACGTAACCGTAACCGACGGCGTTCTGACCGTAAACAAATTAATAATTACCAACAGTAACTTCAATTTCGCAATGGTCAACTCAACGGTTACCTACAACGGCGAAGTGCATTACGTCTACGCCACTAACGGCGGTACGGCAATTGCAGACGACGACGTTATCTGGTCGAAGAACGGTTATGAGATTGTAGCCGATTATCAGGACAACGGTCAGATAAATGCAGGTACTTACACCGTAAAGTTGAGCTTTACAAAGCCTGACGACAACGATAATATCAGCTTCTCGGGACTTAACGATATCTCGGCAACGTTGACTATCGAACAGCGTCATATACTTGTAACCGTTATCGGTGACTCCAAAGTCTACGGTGAAGACGACCCCGATATATCCGATAATTACACGGTTGACTTCCAGAGCGGTAAGGACCCCGACGACGGTAAGGGTGCTATCATAGGTAGTGAAATATCATTCACCGTTACTAGGGTTTTGGGCGACTACGTGGACAGCTTCGAGATGAGCGCCACTGCAAACCAAAGCAACAGCAACTATCACGTTCAGTACGTAACGGCATACTTCGTCATATCCAAGGCCACCAACGAATGGACGACCGCTCCTTTCGTAGCGGACGATCTGGTTTATACGTACATTAATATGTCGAAGCCTGACGATTATAATGCAGTGGCTAAGTTCGGTAAAGTAACCTTTACGTTCTACAGGCAGGACGACGACTTTGAAATCGGCTATTCGATGATAAAGTATGCGGGTAGCTATTATATGACGTTTGTTGTTGAGGAAACGAACAATTACACAGGTCTTAGCGAGACGATTAACTTCACAATTGCAAAGCGCGGCGTTGAGGCAACGTTCAGCGATGCTACTTTCGTATACGACGCAACCTCTCATTCGATTGCGATTTCTAACGTGACTGACGGCGTGACTGTGACTGTTACCTACACCATAGACGGCGCAGACGGTAACTCCGCTAAATACGTCAAGGGCAATGAAGAGGCGTACGAGGTCGTTGCAAATCTCTCGTTGACCAACGACAACTACGAGATCGCCGAAGGCTATAGCAGCCTGACGGCACACCTCACCATCACGAGGGCGAAGATAACGGCGAAGGCAATAAATCAAAGCGTTCCCTACGGCGCACCTATGTTCAACAGTGTGGACATAGAAGATATGATCGTGCTTGTATATTCAACGGCTAGTGCCGATAGTGCGGCGGAAACCGACGGTCTGACGTTTGCTGCTATCGACATTCCGGGTTACGGAAACGGAACGTGTCCCGACGTATACAGCTACGACTTCGGTTTAAGCTACAGCTTTACCAATACGGATGCGGCTAACTCATACGAAATCACCCTTGTGCATAACGGCGTAAGCAACACCGTTGAAGAGGGCTACGGTATCTATACCATAGTCAGATTGGAGAGCAACGACGACGGTGCGCCCAGCACGGTTTTCACCGTGACTGCAAACGACGTTGAATACCTGTTCGATCTGGATATTACTTCCAAGTTCCTCGGCGGCGTGATAGACGGAGAAGTCAACGTAACCTATACGTACAGTACGGACGGCGGTACAACCTGGACAAGTGAAGTGCCTAAGAACGCAGGCACGTATAAGGTTAAGGCAACGTTTGCCGCAACGACAAATTACGAACAGCAGACGGCAACCGCAACCTTTGAAATAACAAAGGCAACCTTAAAGACTATAAGCGGACTTACGTTCAACGCCGACACGGCTACCTGGACGGCTCCTACCCAGACTACGGGCAACAAGACGATTGACTGCGGCGTGACATATTTAGTCAACGGCGTGGAAGTGGACAGCGCAACCTACACCGCTACTGTAGCAGGTGTGTATGAAATTGTCGCCGTAGCCACGGGCGCAACGGCTGCCAACTACAACAATTCAGTTGCAACAAACGCCAACGCTTACCTCGTTACCTTCGATCCCAACAAGCCTGCGGCGGCTATCGCAGAGGTGGAGAATATGCCTGCAAACGTAGTCGTATTCGAAGGTCAGCAGATTGCAGTGCCTGCTACAAGACCTACCCTCGGCGGATATGATTTTGTCAGCTGGAATACGACCGCAAGCGGTACAACTGTATTCGACTTCGGATGCGGTATAACGGCAAACGTAACGATATATGCAAGCTGGAATATTGCAACCTATACAGTTGAATGGTACGTAAACGGCGTGCTTGCGTATACCGACAGCGGTATTCACTACGGCGATACGGTTACGTATTCGCACGCAACACCTACCAAGGATACCGATACTCAATACAGCTACACCTTCAAGGGCTGGAACGACGTTGAAGATACCGAAGAGGTATTGGAGACGTTGACGGCAACGGGCAACATGCGTTACTATGCAATCTTCTCCAAGACGGCGAACGGCTACACCTTAACCTTCGTATGGATGGCAAACGGCGTACAGCGCGCTACCGATAGCGTAGTCGTTGCATACGGCGCAAGCTTGCAGGATATTGTATCGGCAAAGGCAATCGGTGCGGATATCATGTGGCACGACAAGTATGCGTGGGCGATTAATACGGACTTCACGGGCGGCGTTCCTCAGACCATGCCTGACGGTAACTTAACCCTCTACGGCGGTTTTCTGCTAAATATCGGCGTGGGCGACGTCAACGGCGACGGAAGCGTGGATGCAAACGATATCATAATTTACCGTCAATACATAGTCGGAGGCTACGGCATCGTGGCAGTCGAAGACGCATACCTTGCGGCTCTGGATTACGACTACACGTTAAGTTACTTCCTGATTCAGACGGCAGACGTCAACAAGGACGGAAAGGCGGATATCCGTGACGTAACCTCCATTCGTATGGCGCTTGTCGGAGGCTACGGCTACTACGTAGTAGATGAGTATACCGTTAACGGCGACGAAATTATCACCGGAGCGGATATCGAAGAGACGCAGGAAATCGTAAAGGTCGACGGCGAATGGCTTGTAAGGGAAACCGAAAGTCAGGAAGTTATAACCGTTGCATACGAGGCGGCAGAGATTGTCAGCTGGAGTGAAGAGGAAAATTACGTAATCATCTCCGCACCCGAAGGAAAGACTGTCGAGCTTGCCAAGACTGCTATCTACCGTGACGAAATTCTCGATAATAAGCTTATCTCGTCAGACCCTGAAACCTATGACGAATATATCTATAACTACACTATAAGTGAGATGGACGATAAGACCGTTCTCATTGTGGACAGTTCGGACGTTCAGCTTACTACAGACGTTACTCTCTATATAGTTGTAAAGTATGAGGGCGACAACAGGTACTACGGTCAGACGGTAACGTTGACTGCGGGTACTAAAGCCGCGTCCGATTAGGACGGCTGACGCTTAACTTAAAACTTTCCACCCAAAGCCTTTCAAGGCTTTGGGTGGAGCAAAACGGCTCGGTTAGCCATTAAACAGCCGAAAATCAAAAAGCAAAACGGCTCGGTTAGCCATTATTCAGCCGAAAATCATTAAGCGAAACGGTTCGGCTGGCATTAAACAGCCGAAAATCATAAAGCAAAACGGCTCGGTTAGCCATTAAATAACCGAAAATCTTAAAAGGAGGAAATATGGGTAGTTTTATTGAAGAAATAACTTGTATGTGTGAAAATTGCTACAGCTTCGTAATTTTCCTGCTCGACGTAATCGCTATCGCATACCTCGTATTTGCCTCCTATTTCCCCAAACGGGTATTTACAAAAATACTCGGCTGGTTCTGGATAGCAGTTATCCTGATCGGCACCGTAGTGCTGATGTGCGTACATAACTGTCTGTTCACTCTGTTGGCTGCGGTGTTCAGTCTGATGATGATCGCCACGATGCTCTCCACGCTGATTCCCGAAAGGAAGAAGCAGGACAAGGTCAAGGCGAAAGCCAACGGCGGATATTATCTCCTGCGCAGAAAGGGCGAGGGCTTCGGCATAGAGCTGTATAACTCCAAAAACGCATTGCTGATCCAAAGCGTTGCGGCGTTCAGCGTTGAAAAGGCGAGGGAACTTATCGATTCGTTCCGCGAAGAAACTGCGGACGCGCCCGTTCAGGACAAGACCGCAACGAGAATTAAACTTGTGGATAAGCCCAGATTCGTCGTCGAGCGTAACAGAGAAATCAGACTTTCCTTTGTCGGCCTGGACGATACGGGTTACGTCGTTTCGGCGAAAATTACCGACCTGAGCGATGCAATGAAGCTGATTAAGCAGATAAAATGCTTTGCGGCGACTACCGACGTATATCTTGAGACGGACGGAACGGACGTAGATATCGACAAACCTGCTTCTCCTCCGCAACCGCCTGAGACAGAAGAGACTGCGGTAAGCTTCGCGGCGACTGAGACGGAAGAGGCTGCGGTAAGCTCCGCAGAGCCTGAAGACGCTGCGGCGGAAGATGCGGAACCTTCAGATACGGCTCCCGCAGAGGCGGTCGGTTACGCGGAGGAAGAGAGGTCCGAAGAAGATAAAGAAGAGGAGATTTTGCTGGTTACAAGGCTGGATAAGAGCTTTGAAGCGAAGCTCATTCAGAGCGAGCAGGCGCAGATTTACTACGGAAAGCTGAAAAACCACCTGTTGGGCTACAAGAACGTCAAGAGCAGAGCTTCATGGGACAGCGAATTGTTCTATTCCGGGCGCAATCAGATAGCAAGGTTCGTCATTCGCGGCAAGACGCTTAACGTATATCTGTCTCTGACGGACGACGAGGCCAACGGCAATCGGGCGTTTGTTCCTTCCGACGTTTCTAAGTATGAAAAAACTGCATACAAGATTAAGCTTAAATCTAACCGTTCCTTCGTAACGGCATATGACGCGGTAGACGTTATTTGTGCAAGGTTGGGTATACGCTTCTTTATGGAAGGAACTGAAAAATACTCGCTGCCGTATCGCACTACGGAGACCCTTATTAAAAAGGGACTGATTAAGAAAAAGCAGATCAAACCCTTTAAGTACAAGGGTAAATAAGTAAAAAAAACGAATTAATTAAGTACAATATTTACACTATCACCCGTCACAAACAGTTTGTGACGGGTGACGGTTTTAAAAGGAGTATTGTTTTGGTTGACCGCTATCCTTGTATGTTAATTACAGATTTGCAAACGGTATTAAATCGGCTGAAAACTGACGGTTTTCAGCCGATTTTTGCCTTATTTTTGCCAAAAACTTGCAAAATTCAAGCTCTGAATCCGTTATAATTTTACCCTGCGTCGGGTAGTTATATTAATGCGTTGACGCTGATTTTTTGGAAGGTTCTTCTTGACTAATCAATTCAGCAATGTTATAATGAAAAAAATGTAAAATTGTCGATATAGCCAAATAGGCTATAAAACAGCAATAAAGTCGTAAAAGAATGGAGAACAATATGAAAACAAGAAAAATTCTTCTGATCTTAGCAACGGCATTGGCTACGGTGCTGGCGATGTTCGGTCTGGCTGCTTGCGAGCAATCGGACGAAGAATATCACGAGCACGTTTACGGAGCATGGACGGTAACGCAGGAACCTACCTGTGTTGACCAGGGCTCGAAAGAATGCGTTTGCGAAGAATGCGGGATTGTTATTACAAGATCGATTCCTGCGCTGGGACATACTGAGGTCGTTATGGAGGGTAAATCCCCTTCCTGTACCGAAGCGGGACTGACGGAGGGCAGGATGTGCTCCGTCTGCCATACGGTTCTGGTTGAGCAGAAGGTTATTCCCTTAACGGCTCATAATGAAGAGCTTGCAGAATGGAAGGAGTCCACTTGCGTACAGAACGGTTACGTTGTTTACCGTTGCAAAGACTGCGGAGTGGAGCATTCCGAAGTGCTTCCTTTGGCAGAGCATAAATTTGACGACGGCGTGGTAACGACGCTGCCTTCGTGTACGGCAACGGGTGTGAAAAAGCGCGTTTGTTCGGAATGCGGATACGTAAAGACTGAAGTCGTGCCTGCGACGGGACACACCGAAAGTACGGACGGCGTGATTACGAAGGAAGTAACCTGTACGGAAAACGGAGTAAAGACCTTCTATTGTCAGACCTGCGGCGAAGTCGTAAGGACGGAAACTATATTTACAACCGGACACAGTTACGACAACGGCATTGTTACGACGCCTCCTACGTGTACGACGGCGGGTGAAAAGACTTATACCTGCGTTGTGTGCGGAGAGACAAAGACGGAAGTAATTCTCGCTACGGGACACACTGAAAATGCAGAGGGCGTTGTTACTACTGAAGCAACCTGTACGGAGAACGGAGTAAAGACCTTCTATTGTCAGACCTGCGGCGAAGTCGTAAAAACCGAGACGGTTTTAGCCTCGGGACACAACTATGACGAAGGCACCGTAACAACGCAGCCTGCGTGTGAGGATACGGGTGTTAAAACGTTTACCTGCGTTGTGTGCGGAGAGACAAAGACGGAAGTCATTGCTGCTACCGGACACACTGAAAATACAGAGGGTGTTATTACTACCGCGGCAACCTGTACGGAAAACGGAGTAAAGACCTTCTATTGTCAGGTCTGCGGCGAAGTAGCAAGAACGGCGGTTGTTCCCGCAACCGGTCACAAATACGACGAAGGCACTGTTACGACGGCGGCAACCTGTACGGAAAGCGGAATTAAATCGTTTACCTGTTCAATTTGTTATGAAGTCAGCACGGAGGTTATTCCTGCAACAGGACATACGGAAATACCTATCGGCGAGGCGAAAGACTCTACCTGCGAAAAAGAAGGATATACCGCAGGCGTAAAATGTCAGACGTGCGGCGAAATTCTCGAAGAGCAAACAATTCTTCCTTTGGCTGAACACGATTACGTCAACAGCATTTGCTCTATGTGCGGTCTGGAAAAGGTTTATACCGTCAGGTTCTACATATTCGGAGAGCTTTTTGACGAACAAACTTATAAGATGAGCGATAAGAGTATCGTCGAACCTTCCATTCCCGAAAAGGAAGGATATTCTGTCGAGGGTTGGGAGAACTATGCGCTCACGGGAGATATAAGCGTAAACGCCGTCTACAAGCCGGTTACTTACGTAATAACCTTAAATCCCGGAAACGGCTTGTTGAGCGTCAAAACTTACGACGTAACCTACAATACGTCTTATGAGTTACCTATACCCGTATACGAAAAATACATATTTGTCGGCTGGTTCTCTTCCGCGTCGTCAAACGCGATTCAGTACACCGATTCAAAAGGTAAATGTCTTGCACCTTACGACTATCCGGGCAATAAGATTTACTATGCACAGTGGTCCGCGCCCAAGGTTGACGTTACCCTCGATTTCGATAACGGTCAGTCGGCTAAGGTGATAACTTTAACCTACGGCACCGCGTTCGATCTTGAAGGAATCGTAAACGAACCCACTAAGGAAGGCGCTCTGTTCGACGGCTGGTTCACTGAAAGCGGAGAGGAATATACCTTCTCCACGATTATAAGGCAGGCTGTCACCTTAAAGGCAAAGTGGACGGAAAGTAAAGCTGTTTCCACGGTAGAGGAGCTGTTTGCTATTGCAGACGACCCCACGCTAAACTATCACTTAACCAAGGACATCACCCTGCCCAACAGCAATAAGGTATGGACGGCAATCGATAATTTCAGCGGTATTTTAAACGGAAACGGATATACCATTACCAACATATCCTTAACCCTTGGCGACAATTCATGCTACGGCTTTGTAAGGACAAACAACGGCACGATTGAAAATCTCAGTTTCAGCCGTGTATCGTTTGCGCAGAAGATTACTTCGGGCGGAGATACACATTCTGGCATAGTTGCGGCAACCAACAACGGCACAATCAAAAACTGCCACCTGCTTTCAGGTACGGTAAGTTATACAATCGAAGTCAATACTATTGGTGCAAGCTACTACTTAGGTGCGCTTGTAGGTTACAATTCGGGCTCCATATACGACTGCTCAGCTAAAATTGATAGTACCGTAAGTATTGCGTGTCACGCTAAAAATGCTAGTAAATCTTCCTACTTATATATTGGTGGATTAGTCGGAGTCAACAGTGGAACGCTGGAAAGCGTATGGGCTGATAATACTATTGTTGCCAATTGTTATGCTTACGGCTATTCTAATTATCCTATTAACTATCAAACAAACTATCTCCGCCTTGGAGGTTTGGTTGGTGAAAACAGAAAGACAATAGCGGAGTGTTACTCGGTAACAGATATTTCTTTAACTCTAGGTAAAAATGAAAAAGCAGTGGTATATACCGGCTGGGGTGGATTTATCGGTATCAATACGTCAGGGGCAACGATACAAAAATCATTCTCCAACGGCGCGATAACGTTAAAAGGTAGTGCAAACATCATAAATACGGGTGGATTTGTCGGGTACAATTCCGGCACGTCAAATATCTATAACTGCTATTCCACAGTGGACGTAACCTCTAATTCAGGAGGTAATATCGGCGGTTTCATAGGTCAGAACGACGGCGCTAATATTTCAGGCAGTTATTCCTCGGGCAATGTAACCGCAACTGCCGGCGGCACGATGGGCGGATTTATCGGCTACTGCACGAACGCGGGCGGTTCGATATCCAACTGCTACTCATGCGGCGACGTTATCACCAACAGCGGCACGGCGGGATTGTTCGTAGGTTCCTCCGCAAGCGCAATCAACGATTGCTACTTTATGAAGGACGCCCGCCTTATCTACAACGGCAAACCCGTTGACGTATCCTCCGAATTGAACGGAACGATTGACGGTAAATACTGCTACGATATCTGGAGCGAAGCCTTCTTAACCGAAGAATTGTTCTGGACGAGCGAGGACGGTTGGATAATCTTAACCGACGAGGACCCCATCTTCGAATGGGAAATCGAGGTGTTCCATAATTACGATACGTACGTATTCGAGCCGACGTGCGATTACTACGGCTATACGTTGTATATCTGTAGCGACTGCACGAGATTCTTCGTCCGCAACATAAACGAGCCTTTAGGTCACGATTTCGACTATGAGCACCCCGTCGTAAAAGAGGCAACCTGCACGGAGAGCGGATATAAATATTACGTCTGCCTGAGAGAGGGTTGCACGGAAGAACACGGAAAGATTTACATTTCGGAGACCTACGATCCGTTAGGACACACCGCAGGTGAAGTCGTATACGGCAAGGCTGCCGACGGAAAAGATAAGACCTACGACGCTACCTGTACCGAAGAGGGCAGAGCTACGTATATCTGCAGCGTCTGCGGAAAAGAGTTCTCGGTAATCATTCCTGCTCTGGGTCACGATAAGTATACTTCCATCGAAGAAGTTGCAGTCAGCTGCTATTATGATGCGGAGACTGAAGAATACGTAATGATTGACGGCTGGACTGCGGAGATTTTGTGTAAGCGTTGCGAAGTAGTATTGCAGGAGAGAGAGGTAATTGAAGCTCACCACTATTTCGAATACGATTACACGCTTGAACCCACTTGTACTTCTTACGGCGCAGGTACGGCAACGTGTAAAATGTGCGGCTACATCTGGATAAGCGAATCGTTCCCTATGATCGACCACGTGGACGAAAATAAGGATTACAGGTGCGACGTTTGCCATACGTTCCTGTTCTCCGTCACTGACGAAATACCCGAAGAGGAGTGCGTAACCATTACCACTCTTCAGGGATTAAAGGATATTGCAAACAATCTGAACGGCATCTACGTGCTGGGCGCAGACATAACCATTACGGACGACTGGACGCCTATCGGAACGGAAGCTAATCCTTTCACGGGCAGACTGTACGGCAACGGCAAGACCATTACGGGACTCACCTTAAACTGCGTTGAAGTGGGCGGATTGTTCGGTTACAACCAGGGCTTTATCAGCGGCATTACCCTTAACGGAATCAACGTCACAATCAACAATCAGGATTGCGTATTCGGCGGTATTGCGGCATATAACCACGGCTTAATCCACTCCTGTACGGTTACGGGAAGCGTAAATATTACCGTTACGACCGAACTGGAGACTAGCGAGGTTAAGAACAACCTTAAGCAGTACACCGAAACAATCGGCGGTATCGCAGGTATTAACGAGCGCGGCGGTGAAATTACCTCCTGCTCGAGCACTGCAACGTATTCTAACACCTTCAACAACACCGCAAGAACGACCTTCAAAACCGATTACAACTGGTTCCAGGGCGTAGTGAACGGCATCTTCAATATGGATAAAGTTCAGTACAAGAGCTACACGACCCGTTCATTGAACGTAATCTACTTCGGACAGATCTGCGGCTACAATACTGCAACGTTAAATACCTGCAGCGTTACGGGAACAGGCAGGAACACAATCGGCGTCAAGGCAGAGACGACTCATAAGGCAGGCACGGCTGTTGCTAAGACCGTGTTCTGGCAGTCGGACAATATCTGCGGTTACAATGCGGGCGAATATATCGGCGATATGATTTACGGTATTAAGTTCGAGTACACGTTGAGCTACTACTACAACGGCGAAAAATCAGAATCCTTCTACTACAAGATGGAAGAGTCCATTGAGTACAATGCTTCCTGATTAAAGAGGATTACAGGTTTAAACTGAATACCCGACTTATTGTCAAACAACAATCAACGGCGCAGCGGATTTCCGCTGCGCCGTAAGTTTTATAATCGGGAGCAGGAAATAGAAAAAGGGTCAAGGAATAAAATTGCGTTCCTGTTGCGTATAAACAGTCGTAAGCAGAAATTTAAAACCGTTTCGGTTGTGGTACCCGACGGTTAAAAAACGGATTTCAGAGCGGCTGAAAACTTACGGTTTTCAGCCGCTCTGAAACGTTAATTAAGGAACAGAATAAATGCGTAGGATAGCAATAAAATCAGGCTTTTATGACAGAATATTTTATAAAAAATACAGTTTGTGCCCAGAATATTGATTTTAAAGAAACCTGATGTTAGAATTTTCCCGAAGATAAGGATGGGCAGCTTATGGATAAAAAATCAATAGTAAACAAAATGACCCTGCGTCAGAAGGCAGACCTTTTAACGGGCAAAGACTTCTGGCAGACTAAAGATTATAAAGAATACGACATTCCTTCTCTCTTTCTGTCGGACGGACCTCACGGCTTGAGGAAGCAAGCCGCCGCGGCGGACCATTTAGGGCTGAATGCCAGCATTCCTGCGACTTGCTTCCCGACAGCCGCGACCATGGCTAACAGCTGGGACGAATCGCTCGGCGAAGAGATGGGAAAGGCTCTCGGGGAAGAGGCGGCGGCGCAGAACGTCAACGTTCTGCTGGGTCCCGGCGTGTGCATGAAGCGCAACCCCAGGTGCGGAAGGAACTTTGAATACTTTTCCGAGGACCCCTACCTTGCAGGCAAGATGGCTGCGGCATATATAAGGGGTATTCAGCAAAACGGCACGGCGGCGTGCGTCAAGCACTTTGCGTGCAACAACCAGGAAGAGAGGAGAATGGTCTCCGATTCCGTGGTCGACGAAAGAGCGCTCCGCGAGATTTACCTTACCGCGTTTGAAATAGCGGTAAAGGAGGGCAAGACAAGGACGGTAATGTCCTCCTATAACAGGATAAACGGAGTGTTCGCCGACGAAAACAAGTACCTTATCCGCGATGTATTGCGCGGCGAATGGGGCTTTGACGGAGTAGTGATTTCCGACTGGGCAGGCGTCAACGACAAGGTCGCCTCTACAAAGGCGGGAAGCGATATCGAGATGCCTGCCTGCCGCTACGGCGCGGACGATATAGTTAAGGCGGTAGAAGAGGGAAGGCTGGACGTCTCTTACGTCGACGAGAGCGTTGAACGCGTACTATCCCTTATCGAGGACACGACGAAGAAGAACAAGAAGGGCGAAAACGGATTCGATAAGGACGCCCATCACGCCTTGGCGCAGCGCTGCGCGGAAGAGAGTATAGTACTCCTTGAAAACGACGGCGTTCTGCCGCTCAAGGGCGAAGAAAAGATTGCAATTATCGGCGACTTTGCCGAAATTCCCCGCTATCAGGGCGCAGGTTCGTCCATAGTCAACCCCACCAAGCTCGATACGGTCAACGGACTGACGGGCAATTATCCCCTTAAAATCGCAGGCTACGAAAAGGGCTACGACCGCTACGGAAAACCGAATAAAAAATACATAGAGCGTGCGGTCAATCTTGCTGGAATAAGCGACGTCGTCATTCTCTTCCTCGGCCTTGACGAGGTCTCCGAGGCGGAGGGCATAGACAGAAGCGAAATCGGTATTCCTGCAAATCAGATAGAGCTATTCAACGCCGTCAGGGCGACGGGCAAAAAAACCGTAGTCGTGCTCTCCTGCGGCAGTTGCGTGGACCTCAACTGGGCGGACGGCGCAAACGCGCTGGTATATGCCTGTCTTTCGGGTCAGGCGGGCGCGACGGCAATTTTAAACGTGCTCTGCGGCAAGGTCAATCCCTGCGGCAAGCTCGCCGAAACCTTTGTGGAAAAATACGGTGATTGCCCCTCGGCGTCGCATTTCCCCGGAAGCAAGATGACGGTTGAATACCGCGAAAGCCTGTATATCGGCTACCGCTACTACGACACGGCGAAAGTAAAGGTTAAGTATCCGTTCGGCTACGGACTTTCCTATACGACTTACGAGTATTCGGATTTAATCGTAGGTTCAAACAGCGTAATATTTAAAATAACCAACACGGGCAAGAGGGACGGCTACGAAATAGCTCAGCTGTACGTCGGCAAACCCGACGGTAAAATCTTCCGACCCGATAAAGAGCTTAAGGGCTTTAAAAAGGTGTTTATAAAGTCAGGCGAGAGCGTTGAGGTAGAGATACCCTTCGACGACAAGACCTTCCGCTATTTCAACGTAAAAACGGGCAAGTGGGAAGTCGAAGGCGGCGAATACGCCCTGTATATAGGCGCGGGCAGCGCGGATATAAGGCTTAAAGATACTGCGATCAGGCAGGGCACGACGGATATTTTACCTTACGATAAGGATAAACTTCCCTCGTATTTCAGCGGCAAGGTGGCGAACGTTCCCGACGGGGAATTTGCCGAAATTTTAGGCAGGGCGATACCCAAAGCCGACTACGTTTTCTACAAGAAAAACCGAATGGTTATAGACGAAAACTGTACGGTTTCCGATCTGAGATATTCAAAGCGTTGGGTCGGCAGGCTGTTTTCGTGGGCAATAAGATTCGTGATAGCCTTTGACAGAGCGTTCGGAATGAGAACGAGCGCAAACACCCTGGTTATGGGAATGTTGCATCAGCCGATGCGCGGAGTCGCCAAGTTCGGAGGTTTTTCGCGCAGACAGCTCGAAGCGTTCATCGATATGTTCAACGGGCACGTAATCAAGGGCGCGTTCCGCTTTCTTACCAAAGAAAAGAAGAAAAAAGGGGTAAAATAAAATGAGTCAGAAAACAAGCATATTTGAAAAGCCGATATTATCTACCAAGATAAAGTCGGTAAACGTAAAGCCTGTGGAATCGCTTATAGGATACCTTGTGGGACCGTTCTGCGCAATGCTTGCAAACGGCATATTCACGACCTATCTTACGAGATATTTCAGGGACGTACTGTTCGCCGAGGAGCTTGCGGCAGGATCGCCGCACGTCGCGGCGGTGGAGACCTTCTTAACGCTGTTCCCCATACTTTCGGCGATACTGATTGTAATAGGCAACCTCGTAGCGGGACAGATAGTCGAAAGGACGAGGACGAAGGCGGGCAAGGCGAGACCCTGGATTCTCCTTTCGTCCGTGCTTTTAGCGGTATCGTCCGTGCTGATATTCATTCAGCCGTCGGACAATCTCACCTTCAAAGCCGTATGGCTGGTAATAGCGTATAACCTTTACTATGCGGTGGCGTTCCCGTTATACAACACGGCGAACAGCACGCTTACTCCTCTTTCGACCCGAAACGGCAAACAGAGAAGCGTTTTAGCATCGTTTGTAAACATGTCTTTGCTTGGCGCGGTGGGCGCAGGATCGATGATATTCCCGTTCCTTTTGGGTATACTCATCCGTCCCGAGATGTCGCTCGGCACGCAGAAAACCTATTGGCTGGTTCTCTTCATCATAGTTGCGGTAATAACCTTCTTAGGTACGGTTTTACAGTACTACTTCACGCGTGAAAGAGTAACCGAAGAGCAGCTCGCGTCGCCCGTGAAAGAAGAGGGTAAACCGGGTATATCCGTGCGCGAACAGGCGAAATCGGTCGTAAGCG
>JBJEUX010000008.1:0-46734 GCA_051884055.1 Candidatus Coproplasma sp. | reverse complement strand
TGGGCTGCGGCGTACAGGGCGGCAAGACCGGTCAGTACCGCGGCGTAAAGACCACGATGCACCTCATCCCCAAGATTCAGGTAGACATAGTGGTATCCGCAGTAGATCCCAAGTTGGTCGTATCCGTTGCGCAGAAGGTTCTTAACGACGGCAACGTAGGCGCAGGCAAGATATTCGTATCCGGCGTAGAAAACGTAATGCGCGTAAGAACGGGCGAGGTTGGCGCAGACGCGCTCACCAACGTAGGCTCTGAAGAGGGCTGATAAATCGGCTTAAGGCAAAGAAAGGGCGGCAAGCCTTGACCGTTCCGCCGTAACAAAAGCCGGTTGCGGTAAAGTACAGGGCAAAAAACAAAGAGGTTAAAAATTTAACAAACGGTAAGCCGAACCGTTCTTAATCTGAACGGTTCGGCTATACGCTACAATAGCTATACGCTACCTACCGCGGCAAATCTGCATATGCAGTCGTTGCGCCGCGGCAAAATTGCTGAATTCAGGCAAAAAATGCGGAAAGCAGCTTAAATTAAGGCGTTGCAGCGCGGCAAATCTGTATAAAGCTTGCAATGCGCCGCGGAAAACCGCCGAATTCAGAGAATAAAGGGGTAAAACCGCTTGATTAAAGGAAATAAGCGGAAAGCCGTTCAGGGCGAACGGCAAATTTTAGGCGTAGAGCTTGGTAGCGCCGTTGAAGAGGGTATTTTATGATAGAAAGCAAAACGGACGTCCCCTTCGAGGGGCAGGTGAGAATCCCGTCGGGTTGCGCGGTCAGCGCAATCATCGACAGAAGCGGAAAGCGTATGTCTGGCGACAAGATAATCCGTTCAATCGCAACCATGCACGACAGATCCAACGGTCTGGGCGGCGGCTTTGCGGGCTACGGCATCTATCCCGACTACAAGGACTATTACGCATTCCATTTGTTCTATAACGATTTTTCGTGCAAGAAGGAGACCGAAGATTTCCTTCTGCGCCACTTCGAAATCGTTTACTCTTCCGAGATGAAGACCAGAAAGGTAAAGGGCGTGACCAATCAACCGCTCATCTACCGCTATTTCCTTCATCCCCTTTCAAAAAGACTGGAAAATTCGTTGCTGGACGAGGAGCGCTACGTCGTTAAGTGCGTAAACAAAATCAACTCCGAAATTAACGGAGCGTTCGTGTTCTCCAGCGGCAAAAATATGGGTATCTTCAAGGGCGTAGGCTATCCCGAGGACATCGGCAAGTTCTATCTTTTAGACGACGAGTACGAGGGCTACGCGTGGACGGCTCACGGCAGATACCCCACTAACACCCCCGGCTGGTGGGGCGGCGCGCATCCCTTCGGACTGTTGGACTATTCCATCGTGCATAACGGCGAAATTTCTTCGTACGACGCAAACCGCAGATATATCGAAATGTTCGGCTACAAATGCACGCTTCAGACGGATACCGAGGTTATAACCTACGTTATAGACTACCTTATCAGGGTCAAAAAGCTGACTTTAAACGAGGTTGCAAAGGTAATTTCCGCTTCGTTCTGGTCTACCATAGAGCAGAAGAGCGAGGAGGAAAAGCGCCTTGAAACCTTCCTGAGAAAGGCTTTCCCGTCCCTGCTTATCACTGGTCCGTTCTCCATAATATTCGGCTTTAACGGCGGCATTATGGCGCTGAACGACAGACTTAAACTGCGCTCCATGGTCTGCGCGGAAAAGGGCGATCTTGCGTTTATCTCCTCCGAGGAGTGCGGTATACGCGTAATCGAGCCCGAACTTGACAAAATCTTTGCGCCCGCGGGCGGCCAGCCCGTAATCTACACGCTTAAGGAGGGCAAAGTATGAACACCTATATCCCTCCCGAGTACGAGGTAGTAAGAAATTCTTCGCTGTGCATAGGCTGCCGCGTCTGCGAAAGACAGTGCGCAAACGAAGTGCATAAATTCGACAACGACTTAAAGGCAATGATTGCAGACAGCTCCAAGTGCGTAAACTGCCACAGGTGCGTATGCCTTTGCCCCACTCACGCGATAAAGATCGTAAAGAGCGACGACACCTACCGCCTGAACTCCAACTGGTCGTCGCAGACCATGAACGAAATCTACCGTCAGGCGAACACGGGCGGCGTGCTGCTGTCCTCTATGGGCAACCCCAACGACTATCCCGTGTACTTCAATAAGATTCTTTTGAACGCCTCTCAGGTAACCAACCCTCCCATCGACCCCCTGCGCGAGCCCATGGAGACCAGAGTGTTCCTCGGCAGTAAAGAGGTGGAGATTAAGCGCGACATCTCGGGCAACATAATCGACAACCTCGCTCCGCAGCTTCAGTTAAAGACGCCCATAATGTTCTCGGCAATGAGCTACGGCTCCATTTCCTACAACGCTCACGAAGCGCTTGCGCGCGCGGCGGAGGAGCTGGGCATCTACTACAACACGGGCGAAGGCGGTCTGCACAAGGACTTCTATAAATACGGCAAAAACACCATAGTTCAGGTGGCTTCGGGCAGATTCGGCGTGCATGCGGAATACCTCGACAACGCCGCCGCGATAGAGATTAAAATGGGTCAGGGCGCTAAGCCCGGCATCGGCGGACACCTGCCCGGAATGAAGATTTCGGACGACGTCTCCAAGACCCGTATGATACCCAAGGGCGTAGACGCAATTTCACCCGCGCCCCATCACGACATATATTCAATCGAAGATTTGCGCCAGCTCATCTTCACCTTGAAGGAGGCTACGGCGTATAAAAAGCCCATAATCGTCAAAGTCGCCGCCGTTCACAACGTAGCGGCAATCGCCTCGGGCATAGCCCGTTCTGGTGCGGATATAATCGCAATCGACGGCTTCCGCGGCGGTACGGGCGCGGCTCCCACGAGAATCCGCGACAACGTGGGCATTCCCATCGAGCTCGCTCTGGCTCAGGTAGACGAGCGTCTCCGTCAGGAGGGCATCCGCGAAAAGGTCTCGGTAGTGGTTGCAGGTTCAATCCACTCCAGCGCGGACGTGGTAAAGGCAATCGCGCTCGGCGCGGACGCGTGCTATATCGGCACGGCGGCTCTTCTTTCTCTGGGCTGTCACCTCTGCCGCAGCTGCCATACGGGCAAGTGTAACTGGGGTATCGCAACCCAGCGCCCCGACCTTGTAAAGAGGCTCAATCCCGACGTGGGCTACAAGCGGCTGGTAAATCTCGTCACCGCCTGGACGCACGAAATTCAGGAGATGATGGGCGGTATGGGCATCAACTCTATCGAAGCACTCAAGAGCAACAGGCTTATGCTCCGCGGCGTAGGCTTAAACGAAACCGAACTCAAGGTTCTCGGCATACACCACGCCGGAGAGAGTATGTGAGGTGAGCTATGAAGAGAATATACGTCAAAGAAAACAGATGTCTCGGCTGTCATCTCTGCGAATGGGAATGTTCGTTCGCCAACTCGGGTCTGGACGCAATGTTCAAGCTCAAGGGCAGGGCAAGTGAATTCACCCCCAGAATCACCGTCGAAGGCGAGGCGGGTGCTGCCGTAAACTTTGCGGTCAACTGCCGCCATTGTCAGAGCGCGATATGCGTTCAAAGCTGCATATCAGGCGCCCTTTCCAAAAAGGACGGGGTAGTCTGCATAGATAAGAACAAGTGCGTGGGCTGTTTCACCTGCGTTCTCGTCTGCCCCTACGGCGCAATTATGCCCGCGCCCGACGGCAAGGCGGCGCAGAAGTGTCAGCTGTGCACGGACAACGCAATGGGCGAACCCAACTGCGTTAAATATTGCCCCAACGAGGCTATCGTGTATGAGGAGAGATAATATGAAATACGTTATTATTGGCAATTCCATCGCGGCAACCGCGTGCATAGAGGGCATAAGAGAGCAGGACACCAAGGGTGAAATCACCGTAGTTTCGGGCGAGGACAGACCCTGCTACGGCAGACCGCTTATTTCCTACTATCTTTTAGGCAGAATCAAGGCGGAAAACGTCGCTTACCGTCCTGCGGACTTTTACGAAAAGAACGGCGTAACCGTACTTTACAACACTTTGGCAACGGATATAGACCCTGTAAAGAAGTGCGTAAAGCTGGATAGCGGCAAGACGCTTGAATACGACAAACTGCTCGTCTCCACGGGCTCCCGTCCCTTCGTGCCCCCCATGCAGGGGTTGGAAGAGGTAGAGAACAAGTTCTCGTTTATGACCATGGCGGACGCGGAAGCGCTCGAAAAGGCTCTCGGCGAGGACAAGGAAGTGCTCGTAATCGGCGCGGGCTTAATCGGCTTAAAGTGCGCCGAGGGCATCGCCGCAAGGGTCAAAAAGATTACCGTCGTGGATATGGCGGACAGAATTCTTCCCTCCGTACTCGATAAGGAGGGCGCGGCTATCGTTCAGAAGCCCCTCGAAGAACACGGCGTGGAGTTTATTTTAAACGACAGCGTGGCTAAATTCGACGGCAACTATGCCCTTTTGAAGAGTGGAAAGCAGGTTAAATTCGATATTCTGGTGGTGGCGGTGGGCGTCCGCGCCAATACCGAGCTGGTCTCGGCGGCGGGCGGCAAGGTTAACCGCGGCATAGTAGTGGACAAACGCATGCAGACCACCCTTCCCGACGTGTACGCCGCAGGCGACTGCACGGAAGGTTACGACAAGCTTTTAGGCGCAAACCGCGTGCTTGCGCTGCTGCCCAACGCAAGTTTTCAGGGCAAGTGCGCAGGCGTGAACATGGCGGGCGGCTCGGCAGAGTTTGCGGACGGCATACCTATGAACTCGGTTGGATTTTTCGACTGTCACGTCGTTACCGCAGGCATATACGAGGGTCAATGCGTTTCGGAGAGCACCGAAAGCTCCTTAAAGAAGCTGTATATCAAGGACGACAAGCTTGTGGGCTTTATAATAATCGGCGACATCCGCAGGGCGGGCATATACACCTCGCTCATACGCAAGGGCACGCCCCTTTCGGAAGTGGACGCAAGCCTGCTTGAAAAAGCTCCCCTTCTCTCCGCATACCCGGAGGAAGCAAGAAAAAATTTCTTAACTAAGGCGGTGTAATTTATGGTTATCAACGTAAATGAAAATACGCATTTCAAGTCGCTCAATCAGCGCATACGCGAAACTTCCGAGCGCGACATCACCGTAAACGGCTGTATCGGTCAGAGGTATATCGCCACGGGTATGAGCGGTAAAAGCTTAAAAATCAACGGCACGCCCGGCAACGCGCTCGGCGCGTACTTGAACGGCGGCGACGTGGTCGTGTACGGCAACGGACAGGACGCCACGGGCGACACTATGAACAGCGGAAGCATAATAATCCACGGCAACGCGGGCGACGCCACGGGCTACGCTATGCGCGGCGGCAAGATATATATCAAGGGCAACACGGGTTACCGCGCGGGTATTCATATGAAGGAGTATCTCGACTCCCGTCCCGTACTGGTCGTGGGCGGCAGAGCGGGTTCGTTCCTCGGCGAATATCAGGCGGGCGGCACGATAGTAGTATTGGGCAAGCACGACGACGGACTGCCCATCGTAAACCACTTTACGGCTATGGGTATGCACGGCGGAAAGATATATTTAAGGTGCGAAAAAATCCCCTACAAGCTCCCCGACCAGGTTCAGTCCTGCAAGATGAAGGGCAGCGATATCCCCGAGCTCAAGGAGATTCTGCAGGATTACTGCAGCTACTTCGACTGCTTCGACGCAGACGAGCTGCTGTCCGACAATTTCTACGTGCTCACGCCCAACACGAGCAATCCCTACAAGCAGATGTACACCAACAATTAATGCGCATCAGCTGATACGGCTTTCAATTTTACTTACACTCTATTATTAAAATACCCCTTTGTTAAACGCGCCGACGCTTATGCTGTCGGCGCGTTTACTGCTGATTAGTTTTGTCACGGCTTAACTGTATCTTCACCCAAATTTCACCCTGACGGGTTGACGGAAATAATTATTGCGTAGTATAATTAATTCAGCTTATAAAGAGGACCTGATTATGAAAAAATACGTCAAGGCAATACGCTCCGCGTTCGTGGTCGCGTTGGCCGCTCTATCCGCCTTCGCCTTTTCCTCCTGCACGGAGTCCGAGGTGGAAAATCAGCCGGACGAACCCGAGCTCTCCTATACGGTGGAGGAGGTCTGCTCTTCAAGGGACGGACTGAATATCTACGGTAAACTTTACGTTCCCAAGGACAGCGAAGGCAGGATGCCAGCCGTAATACTTTCGCACAGCGCAAACCTTAACGCGGATTCGGTGAATTCGTACGCGGCAGGCTTTGCCGAGAGGGGATATATCGCCTACGCGTTCGATTTTTGCGGCGCATGCACCAAGAGCCGAAGCGACGGAAGCACGGACGATATGACTCTGTTTACCGAAATAGAGGACCTGAAGGCTGTTCTCTCTGCAGTCCGAGCCATGGAGAACGTGGACGCGGAAAATGTTTATCTCTTCGGAACCAGTCAGGGCGGACTTGTAACCGCGCTCACCGCCGAGGAGTGCACGGATACCGTCAGGGGCGAAATTCTGCTCTATCCCGCGTTCAACATTCCCGAGCTGGTGTCTATGGCGTCGGACTGGGGCGGTCTGACAAGTATATTCAGCGGTCTTTCGGGCATATTCAGCGGCGGATACTCCCAGGCATTCAGCGACACTTTAACAGATTACGACGTCTATGAGCATATAGGCAATTTCAGCAAAAAAGTGCTGATAATTCACGGTTCGTCCGACCCTATCGTAAAGACGACCTATTCCGAGAGGGCGGCGGAGCTGTATGCAGACTGCACGCTTAAAATTATCGAAGGCGCAGGGCACGGGTTTAACTCGGATAATTATTCAATGAGCGGAAGCTACGACGACAAGGTGTGGGAATATATAGACGAATATCTTTACCGCGCCTGACAGGAGGAGATATGGAAGATGAGAACAAGCTGGAGTATTATCTGGCGGACTTAACCGAAGAAACGCTGTTTGCCTACGGGTCTCACCGCGAATTTTTCAGGACGTACGACAAGGAGAGCGGAAAATGGGTAGTAAGCAAGATTTCGTACTCCCGCTTTCTGCACGATTTCTGGTACAGGGAAATAAGCGAAGAGCAGGCGAAAGAGCTTACGGGCGGAAACCTTCCCACGGACGACTATAAAAAGTACCGTCAAAACGTGTAACCAGACCCGTATTGCGGATTAAAAGCCCGCTTGCGGCAGGTTGACCCGTACTGCGGCAGGGAAGCCCAAGCTGGCGCGCGCCCTGAAAGGGTAAATGCGCGCCCGAAAGGTAATACACGCGCCCTTAACGGGCATTTCAGCGGAAAATAACGTTTTACAATAATATATAGGCGGACCGAACGTTTAAGCGTTCGGTCCGCCTTTCTGCTATATCCGACTTTATTTGGTCTGTTATCCGTCTTTTTATTATATCCGACCGTATTTACCGTCCGCCTCGGTTAATATTATCAGGACACGATCAGCTTGCTCTCGATAAGGTCGGTAAAAAACATTCTCGCGTAGCTTTTGAATTCGTCCGACGACAGCGTAGGCACGGTGATACATTCGGTTATGATATTCGAAAAGCCGCCCGTGATAAACGACGAGATTACGTGCGCGGGATATTTGAGCGTATACGCGCTCGACATGCGCACTACCAGCCTGCATATCAGCTTGTTGCAGTATTCCGCCACCACGAACCGCAACGACGAGTTGTTGCCGCAGGACAGCGACAAAATCACGTCCTTTTTTTCGTAGCTTTCGTGCATAACCGAGTCCAGCAGGTCCACCAGAAAATCCACGGGATTTTCGTTGAGCCGCCTGTCGAAATCTTCGTCGGGAAAACACTTCAAAAACACGTTTTCCGCAACCGATTTAATGCAGTCGTCTAAAAGGGCGTACTTGTCCTGATAGTGCTTGTAAAAGGTCATCTTGTTTATCGAAGCCTTCCTGCAGATCTCGCTGACGGTTATCTTTTCAAACGGTTTTTCGACGATAAGTTCGATAAACGCGTTGCGCAGATCGCGTTTTGTGCGCACTACGCGCTTGTCCTGCTTTTTTTCCGGAATAAATTTTTCCTGTTCCATAACTCTCACCGCTTAAAACTTATAAATATAATAATACTCTTTTTTAAAATCGGTATGATAACTGAATTTTTCACCGAACGTGTGGTTTGAATCGCTTTTATATGATTATATTTTATAATATAATTATACAAAAGTCAAGATAGTATACCGGTGTATTATTAAATGAAGAAATTAGCTAAATTTATTGTCGACAAGAGAAAGTGGATAATGCTCGTATTCGTCGGGATTATGGCGTTCTGCATATGGGGCACTACGCAGGTCAAAATAGAGTACGACATAACCAGCTATCTGCCCGAATCCACGGACACCAAGATGGCGCTGGAGATTATGGACGAGGAGTTCGTAACCTACGGCACAGCCACGATAATGCTGCGCAACGTGCCGTACGCCGAGGCGAAGAGCCTGCACGACGAGATAGAGGAGTACGAGGGGGTAAAGAGCTTTACCTTCAACTCCACGTCGGACTACTACAAGGACTCCTGCGCGCTGTTCAAAATCACCTTCGAGGGCGACGACAGCGACCCCGTCAGCGTCGCCGCGTACGAAAAAATAGTCGAAAGGCTGTCGTCCTACGATTCGCTCGTGTCGGTGTCCCTGCTGGATACCATGGCGGAAGATCTGCAGAACGACATCAACTTCGTGCTGGTCCTGGTGGTGGGAATAATTATAGTCGTGCTCATCTTTTCGTCCAAGAGCTTTGCCGAAGTCGGAGTGTACCTGATAGTGTTTATCGTAGCGGCGCTTATGAACATGGGCACGAACTTCTTTTTCGGCACGATCTCGTTCGTATCAAATTCGGTCTGCGTAATTTTGCAGCTGGCGCTCGCCATCGACTACGCGATAATTCTCTGTCACAGATTTACCGAGGAGAACGAGAGGCTGCACGGCGATTCGTATAACGCCGTCATAGAGGCGCTCTCCAAGGCGATTCCCGAAATCTGCGGTTCGTCGCTGACGACGATAGCCGGGCTCATCGCGCTCACCACCATGGCTTTGAGGCTGGGCGCCGATTTAGGGCTCGTGCTTGCCAAGAGCATACTGTGCAGTATGCTCACGGTGTTCCTGTTCATGCCTGCGATAATTCTGTTGTTCAACAAGCCCATTCAGAGGACGCGTCACCGCAACTTCGTGCCCTCCGTGCGACCCGTGGCGAGGACGGTGGTCAAGTTCAGGTACGTAATTTTAGCGCTGTTCGTCGCTATAGTCTCGGTGGGAACGTACTATTCGTTCAAGGTTGACTACTGCTATTCTATGAACAGCATAGACACCTCCCGCCCGTCCGAAACGCAGGTAGCCCTGCGCGAGACCGAAAAGGTATTCGGCGCGTCCAATCAGTTTGTAATTTTAGTGCCCGGCAACGACTACGATCAGCAGGCAAAAATTTTAGAGATGGTTGAAGCGCACGAAGAGATAGACGACGCTACGGGCATAGCCAACGTCGAACTGACGCTCAACGCCCAGAAAGTGCTGCTGACACAGCCGATAAACTTCAAGGAATTCGCGCAGCTGCTCGCCGTCGACGAGGACGTTGCGGACGAGATATATCTTGCCTACGCGTTCTTCAGTCAGGAGGACACCAAGAGCGGTCTTGAGGAAATAGCGCTGTATTCGGCGAACAAAAACATATACACCGCGTCGCTTTTAGAGATGTGCGATTGCGCGTTCAGCCACGACGACTTTATAACTGCGTATCTGTTCAACGACAAGGACTCGCTTGAAACTTACGAGGACCTGCGCGACACCGTTCAGGACGCGGAGAGGCAGCTTATCGGCACTAACTACTCGCGACTGCTGTTCAATATCAACGGCGCTGTCGAGAGCAAGGAGACCTTCGCGCTAATCGACGAGCTTCTTCTAGAGGTTAAGGACTACTGTCCGCAGGCGATCTTTGCTGGCGACTCAATGAGCTCGTACGACCTGAATAAGTCGTTCGTGGGCGACAACATAAAGGTGAGCCTATTAACCGTACTGTTCGTGTTTGTAATTCTCATGCTCACCAACCGTTCGTGGGGCGTGCCCATACCGCTGGTGCTTACCATTCAGGGCGCGATATTCATCAACTTTGCGCTGTTCGCGCTCAGCGGTACCAACGTATACTTCTTCGTCTACCTGATAGTCAGCGCCATTCAGATGGGCGCCACCATCGACTACGCGATAGTCACCACGGGAAGATACGTGGATTTCAGAAAGAGCATGGACGCAAAGACCGCCGTAGCGGAGGCGGTCAACGCGGCGTTCCCCACCATAGTGACCTCGGGCACGATACTAGTCTCCGCGGCGTTCCTTATCGGCGCGATCGTAAAAAATCCGCTCATCGCAACGCTGGGAAGCTGTCTCGGCAAGGGCGTAATAATCTCGATTCTGAGCGTAATTTTAGTCATACCTTCAATGCTCGTCGTGTTCGATAAGCCGCTGTTAAAGACCTATTTCAAAAAGCGCGAAAAAAAGCGCTTCAAAAAACTGAAACTGCCGATCGACCTTTCAGACAGCCCCGACGACGGGCAGTCGGTAAACGCACAACCGACGGAGTGCGGACAGTCGACTGAGAACGGCCAACCGCCCGAAAACGGTCAACCGACGGAGTGCGGACAGCCGACTAAGAACAACAAATTGACGGAAAACAACCAACCGACGGAGGAAGCCAATGAATAAAATTAAAAGATTTTGCCCTGTTGCAATAATACTTGCCTTAGCGCTGTCGCTCTGTTTTACGGGCGGTTTTGCCGCCGACGCGGAGGAGGAAGCCGAGGGCGCGGCGTACTATGTGGCGCTCAGCACGCAGAATTACGCCGTTAAAAACGCAAACAAGCTTACGCCTGAAGAGGACGGATTCTACTATCTGAATAAAATTTCCCTCTCCTCCGACGTAAAGTTCTACGTTACGGACAATTCGGGCGTGCGCTACTATTCCTACCGCGGCGAGGAGCTGACCGTAGACGAGACAATCTCCTGCGAATACAATATAAAGTTCTCCCCCACGCTCACCTTCGACGAGGAGGAGGGCGGTTACGCCGCAACCAGATGCCACGTGACCTACGCTTTCTACACCCCTGCGGAGTACTCCGTGCGCGTGGAAAAGGGCGAGTCCGCGGAGGAAGTTTCCCTGACCTACAACCCCTATTTCAACGAATACGAGCTGTACTATGCCTCGAGCATCTACGTCGAGGGCGGCTCTGAAATAATCTTCGGAGAGGAGATTCATACGGTCTCGGACAGCGGAAAATACCGCGTGCTGTTCACCCCCACGACCGAGCGCGACGGCAAGAATTACGCCTTCAATCCGGACGGAGAATACGGCAGCGGCGAAGAGTACGTCTATAACCTCTACATAGAGGACGCGCCCGAATACTACGCCGTGTTCGAGTCGGGCGTGGATAACCTGTCCGAAGGCAATACGGCGCAAAATATCGGCGGAAAACAGGCTTATCCGCTCTTCCGCTACGAAAAGAACCTCGCCGCCGAGGAATACAGGCTGAGCAAGCTGTTCGTCTCCGCGCGCGACGCGTCGCTCAGGTTCAACATCTACGAGCTTGAGCCCACGGGCAATTTCAGGCTCGTCGACAGCGACAACGACGAGGACACGGACGTCACTAAAATTAACGTAACCGACGCGGGCTGGTACGAGCTCTCGTTTGCGGTTAAGGCGGGAATATACGCCGTCGACGCCGTATGGAGCGAGCGTTCGCTCGGCGGATATTATATCGTAGGCGATTTCAACGGCTACGGCTTCAACCGGACGGGCGGAGTGGATATAGACGACAAATTCGCCTTCTCACCCGTCGAGGAGGGGGACGACGATTACAACGACGACTACGACCAGTACATAATTTACTTTACGGTGACAAGCAAGGACGTTTCTGGCGGGGAGGTGGAATTTTACATCTCCGACGGCGAGAGCAAATATAAAAACAGCGGGGAATATATCGCGTTGAACGCCGCAGGCAGGTACAAAATTCTGTTCTCGGACGAACACGTTTACAGTCAGGGCAGGCACTACCGCTATATCCTCACCGAGCAGAGCGAAAAGGGCGGGGAGATTGAAATTTCCACCGTTTCCCAGTTCAACGACTTTGCAAAAAAGTGTTCGCAGTCGGCGGACTATTCGGTCAATCTGTCCGTATACCTTCTCTGCGACCTTGACTTTGCAAACGAAAGCTTTATTCCCGTAAAGTCGTTCAGCGGCAGGTTCTACGGCGGCTATCATACGCTTAAAAACATAACCCTTTCGGGCGAGGACGCGGCTGCGTTCACGACCCTTACGCGCTACGGCCGCATAGAGCGGCTGACCGTAGAGAACCTGCGCATTGACGCGAAGGACAGGGAATACGTCGGGTTCATCGGCAAAAATTACGGCACGGTGCAGAGGGTGACGGTCAGCGGTTCGGTGCTGGGCGACAACTACGTGGGCGGCGTCGTGGCGTATAACGGTCTGAGCCGCATAGACGACAGCTCGGCGACGATCGATTCGAACGACGTCGTTCAGAAGGGCGTGTGCGAAAGCTGCGTAAATCAGGCGTACGTTACGGGCAAATCCAACGTGGGCGGCGTCGTGGGCTTGAACAGCGGCGAAATAATCTCCTGCACGAACTACGGCGAGGTGCAGCCGTATACTCAGACCAAGGTTACGCTCACCAATATAGGCGGCGTTGCGGGCTTTTCGGCGGGCAAGGCAGCCGATTGCGCAAACTTCGGCAAGGTCGGCGCGAAGTCGTACGGGCTGTACGTGGGCGGAGTGATAGGCTTCGGCACGGGCGACAACTATTTCTGCGCAAACTACGGCGAAGTCCGCGGACTCAAGTACGTGGGCGGCATAATCGGCGGCTACGGAAACGTCAACCGGTCGGGCAACGACGGTAACGAGCAGTTCGGCGGTCTGGATTACGAAACTGTAATTAACAATTATTTCTCGGGCGACCAATCGCAGGAGGGAATTTTAACGGGCGACAAGCACGCGCAGGAATATCTGCAAAACTACGGCGCGGTCACTGCGGACAGCTACGTTGCGGGAGTTCTGGGCAACAGCGATTACGAGGAGCTGACAATAAGCAATTCGCTGTCTGCGGGCGACGTGAGCAGTTTGAGCGGCGGATACGTCGGGGGGATTCTCGGCTGCGGCACGGTCACCGTAAGGGGCTGCTTTTCGTCGGGCACGGTAAAGGCGGAGGGAGCTTCGGCAAATTACGCGGGCGGCATAGCGGGCAGCGTGGACGTGGTTGAATACTGTATGAGCTCCGCCGTCGTAATAGGCGACGACTACGTGGGCGGCATAGCCGGCAACGTTGAAAACTTTATCCGCTCGTCCTATACCAACTGCACTGTAATAAGCGAGGAAGAGAATTTAAACGTGGGGCTGATTGCAGGCTGCGCGGCAAGCTATAACCAGTCGCTGCACAGCTTTGCGGATAAGTTTGAATATAACTACTACGTCGGCTCGCTGGGCGGAATAGGCCGCATGGAGTATGCGGGTCAGTTCAACTACGCCGCCTCTTCGATAACCGACGAAAAACTGCTCTCCGAGGGCGGACTTTCGATCTATCTCAACGAGTTTTTCAATCACGAATACTGGCAGGGCGGCAGGAAGAACAGCTATCCCGTGCTGACCTATATGCTCACGTGCTATGAAATAGACGACATTGACGACGAGCAGGAGCTGTTCGCCCGTCATTCGGAAAAGCTCTCGCAGGTCATGTACGACACGGCGGAGATATACTACACCGTGACTTTTATGGAGTGGAATAAGGACAACGGCGACCTTCTGGGCGACGACGACAGCATAAACTACGGCAATTTCGACGCCGTATATACTGTGCGCGTGGCAAGGGGCGAATCCGCTCCGCAGGTTGCGTTGAAGTACGCGTCGTTGAGCGGCTCGACCTGGATTTACGAGGGCAAGGACAGGGTATATTCCGTAACCCTCTGCGCGCCCTCAGACGTACGGGACAATACGGTGGTCTACGCAGGATATACCGAGATGATTTCCACGCTCTCCACGCCCGACGGGCAGGTTCTCATCGAGGGCCTCTTCGACGCGCGCACGCAGGTCGAGGTTGTCAAGACGGGCGAATACGTAAAATTCGAACTTAGCATCGACGGCGAAAAGATAGCCGCAGACGGCTTTAAAATCAAGTATGCAAAGCCCTCGGCAAACGCAACCTACGCGGTATATTCCGCCGCGGAAGAGCTCACGCCCGTAGACTGCGAGGAGTACGGCAATTACCTCTGTTTTGCGGGAAGCGACGGATATTTCAAGATAGTGGAAGTGAGCTCCGCTTCGCTGTCGGCTCTGGAGATAGCTCTGCTGGCGTCCACTTGCGTGCTGGCGGTCGCATGCGTGACGATAATCGCCGTCGTTGCGGCAAGGCGTTGCCGCGCGAAAAAGGAAAACTCTCAGGACGAATAATTATCAGCAGTTTAGCGAACTGACAAAATTTAAGTAAAAATAAAACCGCCCTGCGCGATAAACGCGCAGGGCGGTTATTATTATACTTAATTTTATGCTTAAACCCAGAACGAGCATAAGAGGGCGAGGACCGCCGTCACCGCAACGGGAACGGTTACGGTGTCGTTTCCGTTGTGCGAAAACAGCTCCGTCGCGGCGGAGAAGGGAGCGGCGATAAGCGCGAACAGCAGGCATTTCCACCACACCAGCGGGCTGACTATAAGCAGAACGACCGCGCCCGTGATAAACGAGGAAACCGCCATAGCCGCCGTGCCTTCCCAGGTCTTGCGCGAATCGGCGAAGCGGAGGGAGATATGATGTTTTCCGAACCGTTTCCCCACAAGCGCCGCGGCGGTGTCGGCTATTCCCCAGACGAGGATAGCTGTCACGGCAATATACTGCTTTTGCAGGAATCCGCAGCACACCACAGCCAGCGCTATATGCGTGCCGAACAGCAGGAACAGGCTCTTTTTAACCTCGCCCGTCCTTCGCTCTATGAACAGATTGGTGTAGCCCTTCCATCTCTCCAGCAGGCACAGCACGGGGTAGACCAAAAGGCAGAAAATTACTGCGCAGGCTACGGCAGCCTCCCAGCTCTCGGCGACGTACAGCATAAATATTACCGAACCCATTGCGGGGAACTGCAACAGCTTTCGCGCCACCTCGCTGGGCATCTTAAAGCACAGTCGAAGTAGCAGAATCACCACGACTATACCGAGTATAAACAGCAGATACCAGCCCATACAGCGCAGCGTCTGAAGGATTATTCCCGACGAGACTATCCATTCCCGATAGTTTATGCCCAGCATAACGACGCCTAAGACGGTAAGAATGGCGCCCGTCGCCAGACCGACGATTTTGGGCTTGACCTTATTTGCGAACTGTGCCGAAATTATCGAAGCCACCGTCTCGGTGACTACGCAGAGCACGAGCAGCTGCCAGTCGTCGAAGATTATCGTGGGGTCGATAAGGGTATGGCTTATAAAGGCGATGAGCGCCGTAAAAGTCATAATAAACGTGCTTGTGCCGACAGCCGACTTTCTGTCCATTTTAAGAAAGGCGGTAAAGACCACCAGCATCATCATGCCTCCGCCCGAACCTACGAAGCCCGTGCCGAAGCCTATCGTCAGACCGAAGAACAGAGAAATTGCAATGCCCTTCCAGTCGAGCTTTGCGCCCTGTTCAACCAGCACTTCCCTTTGAGTGTCGGGCTTGGCGAGGAAGCGGATACCTATTCCCACGCACAGTATAAGCGAAAAGCTGCCCAGCACGACGTTTCCGACCTGATAGGCAACGAAGCTTCCCACAATACACATTGCGATTATGCATACCATCATTATCCATCCGCGCTTAAGGTCTATGTTTTTGTGTCGGATATATATTCCCGTGGTGAAAGCCGAGCCCAGGACGTCGGACGCCAGCGCAATGGCAGTCGCGTGATAGACTCCTGCGGTACCGCCGAAGGTCGGGCAAAGCACTATCATTATCGGCACCATGACGGTGGCGGCGGACAAGCCTGCAAGCCCCGTGCCTATGCCCGCGCCTAAAGCGGCGATAAAACACCATAAATATTCCATGGACTGTCTCCTTGACAACAGACGTATTCTACTATAAAATTATAATCGACATGTGTCGAATTTGCAACCGACAAATGAACGGGAAGTGTCGAATTTCATAGCGTCAAGGCGGTCGGAAGGGCAAAATTAAGCCTTATCGACAGGCGTAAAAAACGAAACTCAACAAAAGGACGGAAGGGCAGAAATGAAACCCAATCAGAGAATAGTAAACACAAAAAATCTTATATACAGCGCCTTTCTTTCTCTTTTAAAAAAGAAGGACGTGCGCCGCATATCCATACGCGAGCTGTGCGAAAAGGCGGGCATAAACCGTTCGACTTTTTACAACCACTACGGCAGCCAGTACGACGTTCTTGCGGAGATGGAGGACGTATATCTGGGCGAAATCGCAAAGGCAATGGAGCACGCGGACGTGAGGAGCAAGGACAGCGTTCACAGCCGCGTCGCAATAGTCCTGCAGTTTATGCTGGACAATCTTGAGCTGTCCTCCATGCTCATCAACAACAACGTGGAAGAGACGTTTGCAAAGCGGCTGTTCTCGCTGCCCAAAATCGAGGATATGCTGTACGTTGCGCTGGCGGACATTCAGGACGAGAAGATAAGAAACGCCACTATCGCGTTTGCAATCTACGGCAGCTACAAGGTGTTGCAGGACTGGCTGAACAACCCCGCACGCGTCAGCCCCGCCGAAGCGACCGAACTTATTTTAGGGCTTGCCGGCAGGGTGTGCAACCATAACTGATTGTCAGGTATAGCGGCGCGCAATTATAACTCCTGATTGTGCGTAACCGTAGTGCATAGCGGCGCGCAAACCGTAACGGCGCGCAATCGTAGCGGCGCGCAACAAAAACGCGAAACCGTGCTCAACTGTAACGCCTGAAAAGGGCGGTCGGAGCGGCTGAAAGCTTTTTAAAATAAGGGTCTTGCAAAATAAAATCGGGAATGATACAATAAATTCAAGGGGAGTTGCCGCGCTCGGAAGCGCGGTTTTTACTGAGGAGGGGGAAATGTATCATATAGCGATTGTTGAGGACGACGAAAACGACAGAGCGTTAATCTGTTCTTTTCTCGCCCGTTACGGAAAGGAGAACGGACAGACTTTTAAAATCTCCGAATTCGCTAACGCCGTAATTTTTCTGACTAACTATAATCCCGTTTACGACGTGGTCTTTATAGATATCCAGATGCCGCACATGAACGGAATGGACGCCGCCGCCAAGCTCAGGGGACTGGACGAATCCGTTCCGCTCGTCTTCATTACAAATATGTCCAACTACGCCGTCAAGGGCTATTCGGTCAACGCGGTGGACTTCGTCGTCAAGCCCGTCTCGTATTACAATTTTTCCGCGATGCTGGGCAAGGTCTTAAGGATTGCCGACACGCGCTCGGACGAGCTCATTTTAAAGACCGCCGACGGCGTAAAGCGCATTTTCGTGCGCGAAGTGGCGTACGTCGAGGTAATCGACCACAAGGTCATCTTCCACACGGATAAAGAGGACTTCGAAATCTGGGGAACGCTCAAGGCGCAGGAGGAAAAGCTGCTCTCGTGCGGGTTTGCGCGGTGCAACAACTACTGCCTTATAAACCTTAAATACGTGGACGATATTTCAGGCAACAACCTGACCGTCAAGGGCACGGAAATAGGATTTTCGCGGTCGAAAAAGAAGGAATTTATGAAGAGTCTTGTCGAATACTACGGCAAAAACGTCTGAGAGGTGTTATGACCGATTTTTATTTTGTCATAGACGAATTCCGTAATATTCTGTCTATAATTGCAATAGAGCTCGTGCTTACGCTGCCGTTTATGGAGCGGCGCAGGCACTATCTGGTCAGGCTGATCTGCGGAATAACAGTGTGTCTTGCGCTGTCCTCGCTGTACGTACAGCTTCACCGCTTTATAGTATCTTCGTCCTCGCTGCTGCTCATCACGGTGCTTTCGATACTGTGGTACACGCTGATACTGCTGCTCACGGGCGGGCTTATGCTGCTGTGCAACAAGACCAACCTTACCGAGCTGGTCTGGATACTGATTACGGCTTACGCCGCGCAGCACGTAATTTACGTTATCGTCAACGAACTCATCTGCTTCGGCATATTCTCCAACACGCTCAACAACTGGATTATGCTCCTTCTTTACGTGGCGGTGGCGGCGATAATATACTTTATCATCTACAAGGTATTCGTGCCGAATATGCGCAACCGCAGACATCTGTACATTCAGCATTCGATGCGCAACTGCGCGGTGCTGTGCATATTTTTAATAGTTTTCCTCTGCTCGACCTTCATAAATCAGGCGAGCGCAAGGCAGGACTACACCAAACTCAACTACCTTGCGGCGGCGTCGGACTTCATAAACTGCGCGCTGGTAATAGTCGTGCAGTACGTAAGCCTGAGAAATTCCCGCACCAAGACCGAAAAGGACACCCTGCAGACCCTTCTCGACAACGAAAAGAAGCAGTACGACACCTTTAAAAACGCCGTCGACTACGTCAATATCAAGTGTCACGACTTAAAGCACGAAATCGCGGTGATGCAGCGCGAAGGTAACATAAATTCGGCAAGGCTGGAGGAAATGACCAAGAATATCGCCGTCTACGAGTCTTTCGCGCGGACGGGCAACGAAACTCTGGACATTCTGCTGACCGACAGAAATCTCATCTGCGCGCGCAAGGGCATAACCCTTTCTTACATGGCGGACGCGTCGGGGCTGTCTGTAATGGAGGCGACCGACGTATACGCGCTGTTCGGCAACATGCTCGACAACGCCATAGAGTACGTGGACGGGCTGGAGGACGAGGAAAAGAAGTTTATCCGACTCTTCGTCAAAAATCAGGGCAATCTCAGGGTTATTCATCAGGAGAACTATTTCGAAGGCAACCTTACTTTTGCCGACGGGCTTCCGCAGACCACCAAGGAGGACAAAAATTACCACGGCTTCGGCACAAAGAGCATGCGCATGATAGCCGAAAAATACGGCGGCGAATTGCTTATGCACACGGACTCGAACCTGTTCACAGTGGATATAGTAATAACCGTCTGAATACAGTTTAATAAAGTTTTGCGCGCGACAATCTCTTCCGCAGATTGTCGCGCGCAACCGCTCTGTCGCAGGCACGTTCGCAGGCATCGTCTTTGGCATCGTCTTATTCTTCGTCTTATACTCCGTTTCAGACTCCGTCTCAGGCACCGTCTTACGCTCCGTCTCTGGCGGAGCTTTTTTTATTGCCGTAAATGTAAATTGCGTAATATTTTCGGCAGGCTGCGGAATGTTTATTGAAATTGATTTTCACAAAATGATAGATTGTAACCGAAAAATAAAATTATTTTCGGAGGAAAATACAAATGAAAGGTAAAAAATTGGCTGCAATCGCCCTGTCGGCGTTGCTTGTAATCGGCGGAAGCTCCATGGCTGTCGCTTGTAACAATCAGGAAAATCCCGACGACGGCGGAAGCACTGTCGTAACGCCCGAAAGAACGCTCTCTTCGATCGTTATAACCACCCCGCCTGAAAAGACCGAATACGTCGAGGGCGAAAGCTTCGACAAGACGGGAATGGTCGTAACGGCGAACTACAGCGACAACACCAGCGAACAGATCACCGACTATACCGTGGACAAGACCACCCTCGCGGTTGGGGATACCTCGGTGACCGTAACCTATCAGGGCAAGACCGCAACCCAGGCAATCACCGTCAAGGAGGCTGTAACCGTCCTTCTCGCGCTTAAGGCAGCCGACGGCGACACGCTCAATATCTACAGCGACAACACCTTCATTTTAATGGAGGGTTCGGAGTATTCTACGACGTTCGAATGGACGCTCGACGACAAGGGACTTATTAAGCCGATTATGCCCGCAGGCATAGAGGGATACGTGACTATCAACGTCTACAGGTCGGCGGGTAAGGTCTGCCTGGACGTTCTCCAGACCTACGGTCCCACGATGTACTATTCCTGCACGTTCGAGGAATACGCTCAGGTATTCGATATCAAGGTCAGCGAGGCAGGCCGCGTTGAAGTCGGCGACGACGTATTCGTGGTTATGGACGACGGCTCCTACACTCTCACGGTTGAAGGCAAGACCTCGGAAGGCTACGTAGTATATACCACCGAACACGAAATCACCAACTCTCAGGGCAATCCCGAAAACGTTCCCGCGCTCATTCTCCAGCCCGACGACGCGACGAGCGAAGCGGACTATTTAATAGCCGCCGCTCCCTACAACGTATTCAGCCTTACCGTGGGCGATACGACCTTCTCCATTCCCGAAAGCAGATACCTGCACTGGACGGGAAATACCGTCTGCGGCTATGCAAACGAGGGGTGCGATCTTGAAATTTACTTCTATCCCGACAGCACCGCGGCAATCGACGTTACCAACTCTTCGGGAGTTGTGACCGAATACGGATACAAATATACCACCTTCTCGTTCGATAAGAACGACGAAGTCGATCCCCTCAAGATAACCTGCGCGGCTACCAACGGACTCACCGTAAGCTACGACGACGCGGACTACGAATACACCTTCACGTTCGTCGAAAAGATACTCGACTTCGCAAATTCCGATTTCAGCACCGGCAAGATAGTCTATAAGGACGGCGACACGCACACTCTGGTAGTCGACGCAACCGAGATCAACAAGCTCCTTGCAGACTTCACCCCCGCGCAGGAACTCGCTTCGTATAAGGCGACCTCCGCCGAAAAAGCCAACGGCGACGCGGCAAATGCCGAGGCGTTCTCGCTGGTATTCTATAAGGGCGGCAAGCTGAGCATCATGCTCGACTCGGGCTACAGCGAGACCGTTCTGGGCGAAGGTCAGTGGCAGGCTGAAGGCGGCGTAGGCGGTATGTACTCGGGTTCGTACGTGGAATTCGGCTTCTTCGGCGACAGCGAAGGAAAGCTCACCGTCACCGTCACGACCAGCGGCATACAGTCTGCGGCAAAGATAGTCTTTGAGTTTGACGAGGAGGAATTCGCCGAGCTCTACGAAATTCTGAGCGCGTAATTTTACAAAAGGGGCAAAATTATGAAAAAGAAAAAAATCAAGCAGATAGTCGTCAGCTCGGTCTGCTTTCTGTTCGCAATAATCTTTATTGCGGTGATAATAGCGGCAAGCCTCGTGACCGACAAGTATTCCAACCTGATCTCCAAGTACTTCGGGCATAAAACTTACGAAGTAATCGACGAAGAGAGCTCGACGGCGGACACGACGTACTACAAGAGAGAGTACACGACCGAAGAGGAGAGGCTCGCCGCGGACGCCGAGCTGTGCGAAAGGATAGAGTCGGAGGGCATAGTTCTTTTAAGAAACGAAGGGAACGCTCTGCCGATTGCCACCTCGCCGACGAACAAGGCGAAGGTTACCATGTTCGGCGTGGGCAGCCGCGACTTCATCTACGGCGGCACGGGTTCGGGCTCGGTGGACACCTCGGTTGCGCCCACCCTGCAGACTGCGCTTGAAAGCTCCAATTTTTCCGTCAACCAGACCGTAGTCGACTTCTACAAGACGGGCAGAGGCAGCGAATACGCGAACACCACGGCGGATATGTCGGGCGGCGGTTCGTACAAGATAAACGAATGTCCCGGCAACAAGTTCACCACTTCCGTCAAGAACAGCTTTGCAAGCTACGGCGACGCGGCTATAGTGGTATTCAACCGCGCGGGCTCGGAGAGCAGCGACCTGCCTAAAAATTCTGCCAACGACGGCACGAGGAGCTATCTCGAGCTGACCGCGGACGAAGAGAGCCTGCTCACTATGGTTGCGGGTTCGGGCTTCGGAAAGACAGTCGTCATAATAAACTCCGCAACGCCCATGGAGCTGGGTTTCCTTGAAAATCCCGCCTATAAAATCGACGCCTGCCTGTGGGTGGGCAACGTCGGTCAGACGGGTATGTACGCCATCGGCGAAGTGCTGAACGGCAACGTCAATCCCTCGGGCGCGCTCGTCGACACCTACGCTTACGACACTCTTGGTGCTCCTGCGGTGGTAAATCAGGGCGGATTCTCCATAATCAACACCTCCAACACCAAGGGCAACGGGTATATGGTCTATGCCGAGGGTATCTACGTCGGCTATAAGTACTACGAGACCCGCTACGAAGACACGGTTCTCAACGACGGCAACGCCTCGGGCAGCGCGGGCGTCACGGCGAGCGGCGCGACGGGCTGGAACTATTCCAACGAAGTTCAGTTCCCGTTCGGCTACGGACTCTCGTATACTCAGTTCGACTGGAGCGGTTACGGCGTAACCGAATCGGAAGACGGCTTCGAAATCTCCTTAACGGTAAAGAACACTGGCGAAATTGCGGGTAAGGACGTGGTTCAGATATACATGCAGTCGCCCTATACCGACTACGATAAGCAGAACGGCATAGAAAAGGCCTCGGTTCAGCTCGTGGGCTACGCCAAGACCTCCCTGCTTGCGGCGGGCGCGGAAGAGACTATAAAGGTCTCCGTTTCAAAGGAAGAGCTCAAGACCTACGACGCCAACGGCGAGGGCACGTATATCGTGGACGGCGGAACCTACTACTTCACCGCCGCGGACAACGCTCACGACGCGGTGAACAATATCCTCGCGGCGAAGGGCAAGACGGTCGCCGACGGCATGGACTACAACGGCAGAACGGCTCTGGTCAGCAGCTTCGAGGTAGCGCAGGATATGACAACCTATTCGGTATCTCAGGCTACGGAGGGCTACGAAATAACCAATCAGTTCGCCGACGCGGACATAACCGCATACGACAGCTCGGTAACCTACCTTTCGAGGAGCGACTGGCAGGGCACTTATCCCGTCACCTATCAGGACGGCAGGTGGACGGCTCCCGATTCCGTGATAAGCGGAACCGAATACGGACCAACCAGCAATACTTATACAATCTACGACCCCGAGGGCGAGCACGCAGACCTTGAAATGCCTACGCAGGGCGCGGAGCAGGTTCTCTCACTGGCGATGCTGATGGATGAGGACTACGACAGCGACGCGTGGGACGATTTAATCGACCAGATGACCGTCTCCGACCTCGTGACGCTGATAAAGGACGGCGGATATCAGACTCAGGAAATAATCTCGGTATCTCTTCCCGGCGCGTACAACGTGGACGGACCCGCCTGTATCGGAACGCTTGCAGGCATCACCATTAAATACGACGAGGACACCTTCTCTTGGGTGTGCGAGGTAGTGCTTGCCTCTACCTGGAACGACGAACTCGCAAAAGAGATGGGCGAAATGGTGGGCGAGGACGCGCTTGCAAACTCCCAGAACGGTCAGAAGATCGCCGGCTGGTATGCGCCCGCAATGAACATACACAGAACGGCGTACTCGGGCAGAAACTTCGAATACTATTCGGAGGACAGCTTCCTGTCGGGCTCCATGGGCGCGGCTGAGTGCAAAGGCGCGACCGGCAAGGGACTCATAGTCTACATAAAGCACTTTGCGCTCAACGATCAGGAGACCAACCGTACGGGCGGACTGATGTTTGCAAACGAGCAGACCATCCGTGAAATCTATCTCAAGCCCTTCGAAACGTCCATAAGATTCGGCGGTGCAAACGGCGTTATGACCTCTATGAACCGTATAGGCGTGCGTTGGTCGGGCGCTCATAAGGGACTTATGACCGAAACCTTGCGCAACGAATGGGGCTTCAAGGGCATAGCTGTGACCGACCAGGCGTCCTACGCAAGCTTCTACTACGAAGATATCCGTCAGGGTCTGGAAGCGGGAACGGATTTATGGCTTAACACGGACAAGACGCTCTGGACAGTTCCTTTGAAGAATCAGGCTGAAAGCGTCAACTATACCGAGAATCCGCTCGTCATCACCCAGATGAGGGAGGCGGCGAAGCACATTCTGTACACGGTATCGCGCAGCCTTGCAATGAACGGAGTTTCTTCGACGGCTAAGCTCGTACCCGTAACGCCGCAGTGGAAGATCTGGCTGATCTGGGCGGACGTCGCGTGCGCCGTAGTGGCGGCAGGACTTGTCGGCTTGGGCGTATGGCAGCTGGTAAAGTGTATAAAGGGCAGAAAAGCTTCGGATGAATCTATCGTGGTAATATCCAACGGAAATACGGAAAAATAAATATAATTATTCTCCCAAGCAGATTTCGTTATTTCTTCATTTCTCCTCTTAATGCGGGGCGCGCCCTGAAGGGTGCGCCCCGCGCTTTGTAAACCGCCGCGCTAAACCGCCGCGCCGTTTTAGAATACCGCGCTTTGTAAACGTTAAGCGGTATGCAAAGGACTGCCGCGGCGGTTTTTAACAAACCGCCGCGGCACAAAAGGTGCGCCTGGAAAACCGCCGCGGTTAAATAATCGCGCGCCGACAATACGGGAGGTTAAGACTGTGTTTAAAATACTAATCGCCGAGGACGACAGAAATTTAAGGAACATTCTTGTTTCAACCTTAAAAAAAGAAAACTACACCGCAGTGGGTGCGGAAAACGGCAAAGCCGCGCTGGATATCTTCTGCAACGAGAAATTCGATCTGGTGGTTACGGACGTAATGATGCCCGAAATGGACGGCAACCGACTGTGCGCCGCCCTCCGCCGTATCGCGCCCGACGTACCCGTAATAATGCTCACCGCGCTGGAGTCGATCGACGACAAGGAAAAGGGCTTCAATTCGGGTGCGGACGACTATTTAACCAAGCCCTTCGCGCTCAAAGAGCTGCTTTTGCGCATAAAGGCGCTTCTGCGCAGATACGGCGAGGTATACGAAAACAGGGTAATTCTTGCGCATACCGAGCTCGATTACGCCACCAACACGGCTAAGATAAACGGGGAGGAGATAACTCTCACCAGAAAGGAATTTTTATTGCTTTTCAAGCTGCTCTCCAACCCCGACGTAATTTTCTCGCGCGAGCAGCTCATGGACGAGATTTGGGGCTACGACAGCGAAAGCACGGACAGAACGGTGGACACTCATATTAAATGGCTGCGCGACAAGGTCGAAAACGCCGACTTTAAGATAGTTACCGTGCGCGGACTGGGCTATAAGGCGGTGTTGCAATGAAAAACTACAAGGCGGTGTTGCAATGAAAAAGCGGCGCAACTTATCCAAAAAGCTCATTTTAACGCTCATAGGCATTGCGGTTGCGGTCACGGCGGTCGCCACGGTATTCGGCTCGATGACCTTCTTTATCGGAAATCAGGATCTGCGCCTGGGCATACTGTATATCGCAGGGCTTATCGCCGTCATAGTCACGCTGGTACTGTTCATATATATCACCAACCGTATGGTGGTAAGGCGCATCCGCTCGCTGACGGACGCGGTCTCGCAGATATCTCAGGGCAAATACGACTTAACCGTGCCCGTCGTGGGCAACGACGAAATTTCCGAGCTCTCCGAAAGCTTCAACAAGATGACCGCGGAGTTGCAGGCGAACGCCTTTTTATCCAAAGATTTCGCGCGGTACGTCTCCCACGAGTTCAAAACGCCCCTCTCCGTCATACGCAGCTATGCCGAGGCGGTGCAGATCAACGCCAACGCCGAAACGGGCGAATATATGGGCATAATAATCTCCGAAGCGGACAGGCTTGCAGAGATGTCAAAGACCATAATGGAGCTGTGCAGGCTGGACTGTACGACTCTCGTCGAAAAGAAGGACGTCTTTTCGCCCGCGGCGCAGATACGTTCGGTATTGCTGTCCTCCCAGCTGAAATGGCGCGGAAAGAACCTCTCTGTCGAGCCGGATACGGAGGAATTCGAGATATCGGGGAACGAAAATCTCACCTTCCGCATATGGCAGAACCTCATTGGCAACGCCATTAAATTTACCGACGAAAACGGCAGGATAGATATAACGCTTAAAAAGCAGGGCGAAAACCTTGTCTTTTCGGTGTCCGACGACGGCATAGGCATTCCCGACGAGGACAAGGGCAAAATTTTCGATATGTTCTTCACGGGCGACAAGTCGCGCAACAAGGAGGGGAGCGGTTTGGGGCTTCCTCTGACAAAGACCATAACCGAAAAGCTGGGCGGAGAAATAACCTTTTCAAGCGAGCGCGGCAAGGGCACGACTTTTACTGTAATTTTACCCCTGTAAACCGATTGCCCCGTGCATATTGCCGCTTGAACGCCCCTATATCAGCGGTTCAAGTGCGCCCATATATTTTATCGAGCGCGGAAGAACTTCCGCGCTTTTAAATTTCAACGGCTTTAAAATTTGCAAAAGCTTTCAAAATCACAAAAAAATAATTTTTTTGCAAAGACAAGTAAATTTAAAAATGATTTAACAAAAGGGCGGTATCATCCGATTGAGTTTTACAAAAGTTAAGTTTTATTTCGGAGAGAATTATGCAAGCTGAGCAGACTGTTGAAGTCGTAAAAGAGAAAAAGCGCCCGACCGTGTTCGGGGTGGAGTTCGTATATCTGTGCGTACTCGGAATAGGGACGGCTTTTATAGGTTGGGTTGCCGAAAACGCAGTAAGATCTGTAACCGTCGGCGTCTGGGACTGCCGATTTCATTTTCTTCCTTTCATATCTCCCTATGCGTTAATAATTTTTGCTGTACATATCGCTTTCGGCAATCCCGACCGACTTTCGCCCTTCGGCAGACCGCTCTTTAAAAAGGACGTTCTGTCCACCAGGATAGCTTCCAACGTCATAGTACTGGCGGTAATGTATCTGTCCGTGTTTCTCGGCGAGCTTTCCGTCGGCAATCTGTGGGATATATTGTTCGGCGTAAAGCTCTGGAACTACTCCGACCTGCCCTTTCAGGTTACGCAGTACGCGGGCTTATTGCCCACGCTCGGCTACGGTACGTGCGCGTATCTTCTGTTTCGCTTTGTCTACACGCCCGCACTGAAATTCGTGCGCAGTAAAATGAAGTACGGGGCGGCGCTAACCGTCACCTGCACGCTGGGAGTATTGATGGTGCTGGACACGGTCTTTATGATTGTTTACACGATAGTAGCCAGGCAACCGCCGATGTACTGGTCGGTAAAGTTTTAAAATACCGTCGGATAAATTTTTAAAATAAACGGCGGAACGGGGGCGGAACGGGTTTTAATATCGGATTCGCCTGAACGATAAGTTTTTAAAAACAGACGGCAAAGACATTAAATTTCAAATTCGTTTAACAAAGGCGCGCTATGATGAGCGCGGAAAAATCAAAAAGAGGTAGCTAATATGCAAACAGTATTAAAAGCGAACGGAATCTGCAAGGCATACAAAAACCATCAGGTGCTGAATTCCCTTTCGATGACCATCAATAAGGGCGATATATACGGCTTTGTCGGAAAGAACGGTGCCGGCAAGACCACGCTCATACGCATTATCGCCGGACTGACCGACGCCGAGGACGGTGAATTCGAGCTGTTCGGCGTAAGCAGCAGGAGCGGAAAGATAGACTCGGCGCGCAAGAAAATCTGCGCCATGGTCGAAGCTCCCGCCATATATCCCGACCTCAACGCGACGGAAAATCTTAAAATGCACTGTCTTATAACAAAACAGAGTTTCGACTGCATTCCCGAACTGCTTGCGTTCGTCAACCTCGAGGGGACGGGCAAGAAGAAGGCGAAGGACTTTTCGCTGGGCATGCGCCAGAGGCTGGGCATCGCCATGGCGCTCGTATCCAAGCCAGAGCTCATGCTTTTGGACGAGCCGATAAACGGACTCGACCCCGAGGGCATCAAGCAGGTGCGCGACCTTCTGCTGAGGCTGCACGAGGAGCGCGGGGTCACGATTTTAATTTCAAGCCACATTTTAACCGAGCTCAGCCTGTTCGCCACCCGCTACGGGTTTATCGACGGCGGCAGGATAATAAAGGAGGCAACGCCCGAGGAGATCGCCAGAGCGACGAGCGAGGGCTGCTATATAGAAAGCGACGACACAGTCAAGGCGCGTTCAATCCTCAAACAGCTGGGCTATAACGCCGTCCCGCACGAGAGCGGTCTGCAGATTGACAAGGATATCGAGCTGATGAGCGTGTGCAGGGCGTTCGACAAGGCTAAAATCAATCTCACTAAACACGTCCGCAACAACCTCGATCTGGAGGGGTATTTTATGAATTTAATCGGCAAAGCCGCAGAGGTGAAATAATGAATCTATTGAAGGCAGATTTCTATCATTTAATAAAGAGCAAGGTCTTTTACGTGTTACTGGCGCTGACTTTCCTTATGCCCCTGTTGACCTGCGTTATGTTCCCCGAAATGACGGTGGAAAAGATAATCTTTCAGGGACTGGACACGACGCTGTTCTGCTCGGTTATAGGAATAATGCTCGCGCTGTTCGTGGGAAAGGATTACGACAACAACACCATCCGCAACAAAATATGCTACGGCGAAAAGCGCGGGGTCATCACCGCGGTGACGTTTACCGAAGGCGTCATTATCTGTCTGATTTTCGTCGCGGTCAGCGTTATCTCTTCGCTGGTATTCGGAAGCATAATCTGCAACTTTTCCTTCTCTGCGGACTTTGCGGCTAAATTCTTGTGTCAGCTTCTCATACTGCTTGCGTTCTCCACGGCGGTAACGGCTATCACCGTCTGCACGAAGAGCATGAAAATCGGACTTATCATCGCGCTTATGATCTCCATAGTTTTATCTTCGGTCGGACAGATGCTGCCCATGCTCGCGGTTACGAACAATCTTGCGGCGCTGCTGTGCAGGATAATCTATTCCACCGTTTCAAGCAATCTTTTAAACAGCACGGGCGGCGTATACGAATATATATCGTACGCGAACGGAGCTTCGGCGACTTTCAGCCATATGTATCTCAACTCAATAATTTTAGCCGTCGTCTACATTCTGGTTGCGGTGGGAGTGACCGCCGTAGTGGTAAAGAAACAGAGCTATAAATAAGCTCTGCCGAAATATACGGACGGCAAAGGAGGCGTTCTTATGCGTGGCGTACTCGCGGCGATAGCGGGCATAGTGACTTTGATAGTTTTTCTTGTCGTCTGACAACTCAGATAATTAAAGGAGCATATTAATGGAAGAAGCAGTAACAACTTTGAAATTGTGCAAACAATATTTAAAATTGCGGCGACCCTGCGGGTTAAGCGTTTCTGCCGATAGTGTTTCAGAAAAAAACGGTAAGGCGCGTGACGGGGCGCGGCAGGGGCGAAAATTAAGGGCGCGTCCGTAGGCAGAGCGCGTTTGGAGTATAGCGTTCGGGCAAAACAGACAGGGCGCGCTTGACGGGGCGGCGGTTGCAGATTGCAACCGCCGCCCCTATAATCGTTTAAATTACCCTGCTCTTTCAAAAATTGCTTAAAATGCCGAATTTGTTTAAAAAATTGCTTAAAATGCCGCGTTATTTTGAAAAATGTCCGGATAAAAATAAAATAAAGCTATTGATTTGAGCTGATATCTATATTAAAATATATCTATCAAACCGTCTTTAAGGATATGCAGAAAAGTTCCGACGGAACTGCGTGGGTGTATACGCTTAAGGAAAAGGGCAGGAGAAGAATATGATAGATAAATCTTTGTTCAGGCATTTCAAAGCGATAGGCGATATAAAAACGGCTATCTCTGGCGCGACGAACGTAGAGGACGCTCTGCGCGAGTGCGTGCATATTATACGCGACGTAAGCAATGCGGAGACCGCCGTCATCTGGTATTACGACAAATACGGGGACAAAAAGCTTCATCCCATATTCGCGCAGGGCGAACACACCTTTATAGAGAACGCCATCTCCACGGGCGAGGGCATAGTGGGTAAAGCGTTCGCCGACCACGCCACGGCGTTTCTTCCCGACGGAAAAGAGGACGAAAATATTCATTCGATGATCTGCGTCCTGCTTGAAAACAGCTACGAAACGCTGGGCTGCATACAGTTCATCAACCGCAGGGACGGCTTGAAGTTCACCGAGGACGACGCAGACGTATGCGAGATTATGGCAATGCTCGCGGCGACGGCTATAGACGAAAAGGGTCTGGACGTCGGCGTTATCGAGCAGAAAAACGTCATACTCTCCCTTCGCGGCGTGACCAAGGAATTCAGGAACGGCGACACTATAACGCGCGTTCTGCGCGGCGTGGACCTGGACGTGTACGAGGGCGAGCTTTTAGTCATTCTCGGCGAGTCGGGCTGCGGCAAGTCCACCATGCTCAACATTATCGGCGGAATGGACAAGCTCACGGAGGGCGAGTTCCGCTTTTACGGCGAGGACTATTCCAACGCCACCGAAAAGGTGCTCACCGAATACCGCAGGAACAACATAGGGTTCATCTTCCAGTCGTACAACCTTATGCCCAATCTCACCGCCATACAGAATCTGCGCTTCATCGCAGAGCTTAAAAAGGATTCGGAGGACCCCGAGCGCATGCTTGAACTTGTCGGCCTGTCGGCAAGGCGCAACAACTACCCGTCCCAGATGAGCGGCGGTCAGCAGCAGAGGGTCTCCATTGCCCGCGCTCTGGTCAAAAAGCCAAAGCTCATTCTCGCGGACGAACCCACCGCCGCGCTGGACTACGCAACGGGCATAGAGGTGTTGTCCATAATAGAAAAAGTCGCAGCCACGGGTACCAGCATACTTATGGTTACGCACAACGAGGAGATCACGAAAATGGCAAACCGCGTGATAAGAATGCGCGGCGGAATAATAGAAGAAGTGTACGTCAACCGTCATCCTCTCAAGGCGACGGAACTCGTCTGGTAACGGTGGTGCAAAATGAGAAAGACTCAATGGATCGCCCTTTTCCGCGATATAGGAAAGACCTTCGTCTCGTTCATTTCGATAGCGGTTTTCGTCGCGCTCGGCGTCGCCATATTCCTGGGAATAAGGTGGAACGAAATCGCGCTTGCCGAAAAGACGGACAGCTATCTCGGTGAACACAATTACCACGATTTTCAGTTGGCGTTCGCATACGGCTTTACGGACGACGACTTGCAGACTATCACCGCCACGGACGGAATAACCGACGCGGAGGGCGCTTACTCCGCCTACGGCACGACCGATTTTTCGGGTGAAAAGTACGTCCTCTCCGTCCAGTCGCTCACAGAGCGCATAGACGTATCGGTAGCCTTGGAGGGCGTCATGCCCTCCGCGCCCGACGAGATAGGCATAGAGCGCATGTTCGCGGACGCCGTAGGGCTTAAGGTAGGCGACAAATTTACTCTGGATACAGACAGGAGCGGAACCTCCTACCTTAAAGTTACGGAGTTTACCGTGACCGCAATAGTCGAACACCCGTCCTATTTCAGGAACGAAAACGACTACTCGCGCGGGTTCTGCAGCATTGCGGATTCGTCGGTGGATTATTACGTTCTGGCTTCGAAAGACGCGTTCAACACCGATGCTTACGGCGGCTGTTTTTCGCAGATAATTATAAGATGTAATTCGCTCGACGGGCTGAACACCTTCTCTGACGACTACGCACAGCAGTCCGCCGCTATAGCCGAAAAGATATCGGCGACGGGGGCTGTCCGCGCGGAGATGCGCTACGATTCTATAACCTCCGAGGCGGACGAAAAGCTTGCGGAGGCGGAGAATTCCTTCCGCGAAAAGAGGAGCGAGCTGGTCGCAAAATACGACGAGGCGACCGCGCTGTACTCTCAGCTCGAAAAGATAGACGGGCTTCTTCTCAGGTATAATCAGGCTTCCGACGACGAAAACAAGCAGGCGCTGGTGGACGGAGTGGTGGAGCTTATAAAGAACAACCCCGACAAGGTCGCGCAGATAAAGCCGGGCATAGAGGAGCTGGAAAACAGGCTGGATGCGTACCTCGAGGACCCCGATTCGCTCACTTCGGAGGAGCGGGAGACCATAGACGGTCTGCTTGAAAAGTTCGGTCTGGAAATCAACGCCGAAAGCGTGCAACAGCTCAAAGGCAAGCTCGCGATAGCAAAGGCGTTCGTTACGTATTACGAAACCGACCCCGACGGCGCGGTGGAAAGCCTCGGCGGAACGCTGACTATGCTGCTGGCGTTCGTGCCTGCGCCCGACCTCGTCTCTGCGGAAGAGCAGCTCTCCGAAAAGCTTGCGGATGCGCTCTCGGATATCGACCGACTCAAGTCCGCCATCGCCATAATAAACGGCGCTCTCGGCGAGGATACGGGAGTTGCGGCGTCGGTCTACGGCGTTTCAACCCAATCGGAGGACGGCGAACTTGCCGAGCTTGAGGAGGCGGCTAAGGAATACACCGACGCAAAGGAAAAGCGTCAGTCGCTCGTCCGCTACGAAAACTGGACGGTTCAGAAGCGCACGGACAACCCCAGCGTCACCACGGCTAAATTCTACGCGCAATCTAGCAAAAAACTCTGCTTTTCGATGTCCCTTCTGTTCGTGTTCGTCGGACTGATGGTTTGCTACACTTCGGTTTCGCGCAACGTCAACGAATCCAAGCTCACTACGGGCGTGCAGAAGGCGCTCGGCTTCCGCTCGGGCGAGATTGCGGCGCATTACCTCATCTATTCCGCCCTTGCGGTTATAATAGGCTGCGTCTTCGGTTTCCTCCTCGGATTCGGAGTAATTGAAACGGTTGTCAACAACGCCTACGGCAGACTGTTCTGTTTCGGCACGGTCGCCAACGTCTGCACCCTGCCCGAAACCCTGCTCATATCCCTTGCCGAGCTGGTGCTCATCAGTATCGCCGCATACCTGCCCTGCAGAAAGCTGCTCAAGCGGCAGGCGGTGGAGCTTATGAGAAACGACTCTTCAAGTCAGGGTCGCGAGAAGTTCTACTGGAAGTTCAAGTTCTGGAACAAGCTCTCGCTGTACACCCAGACAACTATCAACAATCTCACGGGCGACGGCTCGAGAGTAATCGCCACGCTGGTCGGAATCGCGGGCTGCACAGCGCTTATCGTAATGTCGCTGTCGCTGAGATTCGCCGTAATAGATACGCCCGTACAGCACTTCAATAACGTGTGGGTGTACGATTCGTATCTGGTGTGCGACGACTCGGTTTCACAGGCGGACGGAAATCTGCGCGTCGTGCTCGATGAAGAAAACTGCGATTACGTCGCCATAAAGCGGAATATCGTCTACATAATCGACGAAAACGGCGCGTACAACAAGGCGGATATAATAGTCCCCGAAACTACCGAAAATCTGTCTGATTTCATCAAACTCAACGACGCCAGGACCAAAAACGCCCTGTCTCTGCCCGAAAACGGGGTGATAATAAGCAGAACCTACGAAAAGTATCACGATATAAAGATTGGCGATACGGTAACCGTCATGGACACCTCGGGCGTATACCGCGAGTTCGTGGTGGCGGGAGTGAGCGAGCACTATCTGTCCACCGTTCAGCTGACTATGAGTCGCAGCTATTACGAGCAGGTCACGGGTGAAACTTATGAAAGCAACGCGTTCTACGTAAATTACGGGGAGGCGGACGCCGGAGTCCTGCAGGAAAGACTGCGCGGTACCGAAGGCTACTTCTCGCTCGCCGACGAACGCTCCGACTGGTCTGCGAAGTTCATCGACATAGCCAGCGCGACGATGATGGTCATATATATCGGTCTGTTCCTCTCCGCAGCCATGGCGCTGCTCGTGCTGCTCAACCTCAATCTGGTCTGCGTGCAGGAAAAGAAGAACGAACTGATAATCATGCGCATCAACGGATTCAGCTCGGGAGAGGTCAAGAGGTACTTGTACAGGGACAATATCTTCCTTACGGTTTTAGGCATAGTTTTAGGCGTCTTTGCAGGTATCGGATTCAGTCAGTGGATGCTCACGATACTTCAAAAGAGCGGCGACAACTTCTACACCACGCCCAACCCGTGGGTCTGCCTTGCGGCGGCGGGACTTGCCGCGCTGTTCTCGCTGATTACCAACCTCATCGCGCTCCGCAAGGTCGACAAGCTCAACGTCTACGACCTTAAGAGCTGACGGAAGTTTTAAGTCCGATACGTTTTTTTTTCAAAGGCAAAGCCGATTTGTATACAGCTACAACTTAATAAAAGTCGGGAGCGCGCTCCCGACTTTTTTTGCGGAAAATTTTAAACTGCCGCGTAAAATAAAAGCGTAAAAATAAAAACCGCCGCAATCAGCGCGATAATGCGCAGGCGTTTTTTTGTGTAAGATATTGACATTTTTTGTAATTTATTACATAATAAATATGTTAAAATACGGTGATTGTGTTTTATAGCGCCGTTCCGGCGCTATTGAAACCGCAGCCGTAGAAAACAGGACAAGTCGATAAAAAATTACAGAAGGAGAAATTATGGAGAAAAAGAAAATTCTTGAAAAACCCGAAATTACTGTGATTAAGTTTGACTCAAAAGACGTGATTACCGAAAGTAGTCTTTACTCGACGACAAGAAGCTATGACATCCAGTCGATAAAGGACTTCTTTAATATCAACGTGGATTAAAAACAGGAATTCAGAGGGGAATTATGAAGAATATCAGGAGAAAATCAATCATTGCGGTAGGCTTTACCGCGCTGTCGGCGCTTGCGCTCGGCGTAGGCGCGCTTGCGCTGGGCAACACAAAGCAAAGCGGTACGGGCTTTCTGGGTACGTATGACCTGAGCGCATACGCGGCAACTGACGTAAACAAAATCACGGTTGCGGGAAAAGAGGTTAAGATTACCCAAACGGCAACGTTCATCTCTACCGACGATGCGTACACCCTTTGCCTTACTGTTGTGGATATGGCAGATTTCGGTGAGGGATTTGCCACGCCTTTACAGGTCGGCTATAAGATAGCGGAGGGCGGCAAATATTACAACGGTACCGAGGTCGGATTGTCAGGCACCGTCTACAGCTCGATTTCGTTTGCAAACGGCGATAAGATTAAGGCGACCGATCTTACTCTGGGATTCAAGGATCCCTATTTCGTAGTTGCCGAAGCTACTACAAGTTCTGTAAAGCTTGCAACTCCCGACTGTATAGTTGCGGCGCAGAGCGGCTTCGAAGTCGTCGACGAGCATATGGACCACGTCTATCTTTTGAATCAATCGCTCGACACGGCTAACCTCGTCGTCAATTCGCTCTGGTCGTATACCGTCGGCGAAGAGGTTAAAACCGTCGGCAAAAAGCTCTCCGCATCCGAATACTCAATCGGCGAAACCGATATGACCACGGCGGGCGAAAAGACAGTCTCCGTAACCTATGGTGACTATGGCGCACAGACGGTCGGTATCAGCGTGCTTGAAAGCGCGCCTACAGTTGCGGGCGGCAAGGTGAGCGTAAACGTAAGCGCTACGTACAGCGGCGTAAACGGCGGACTTAAGGACGGCGTTAATACCTTCAGATCGGTCAAGGACGCAGTCGACTTCTATGAAAACAGCGGTCTGGAAAGCGGCGTATACAAGATTATCAAAGTGGGCGAGGGTACTTATGAAGATAAGATTACCACCGCTCTTGAAAACCTCGTGCTGATAGGCGAAGGCGACGATAAGTCGGTTATGACCTATTCGGCGGTCGAATCGACGGTAGACCCCGTAACGGGTGAGGAGTACGGTCTGAAGTGCGCGACCCTTCACGTTACGGGCGATTATTTCAAGGCGTATAATATGACCATACGCAACGACTTCGATTACATAAACAATGCGACAAAATACACCAGCCCTCAGGGCGTTGCATTGACTATCGACGGCGACGGTGCGGTTATATACAATACCCATTTATACGGCAATCAGGACACGCTTTATTTAAAGAGCGGCAGGTCGTATTTCTATCAGTCGCAGATAGACGGCAACGTTGACTTCATATTCGGCAACACGACGGGCTTAGCTTATTTCGAAGAATGTACGGTTATGGCAATAAGCAGAACCGAAGCCGCCTACGGCACAACCCAGAACGGCTACGTTACGGCGGCTAAGCATACCGCGGCGACCAAGCCCGATTACGGCTATATCTTCGATAATTGTACCCTGACCGACGACGGAAAGGTTGCGGACGGCGCAATGGCTCTCGGCAGACCTTGGGGCAATGCGGCGACGGTTGCGTATATCAACTGTAGCTTCTCCGCTGCTTATTCGACTTCCGCTTATGACGGGACGGGTACCGACCGCTGGTGCGCGATGAGCGGCAACCTGCCCACCGACGCAGAATTCTGCGAATACGGCTCCAAGGGCGAGGGTGCTATAAGCTCGGCGGTTGAGGGCGGCAGCATTCTCACCGCTGAAGAGGCAGCCAACTACACAAAGGCAAACCTCTTTGCGGCAACCAACGGACTCCAGACCTCCACAAAGTTCAATTGGGAATTGGAATTCAGCAAACTTGAGATACTTGCAGGAATTAAAGAGGGCGATTTGCCTGCAGATACGACCGTTACGATTAATCTCAAAGACGCAACGCTCCCCAACGGCAACTGCGTTTCGACTATCAACGAAAGGTATAGCGGAATACTCACCTGGACGGGTACGGGCTCGTTTGAGCTCGCCAAGCCCGAAAACGGCGTAAAAGTCGGTACTGACACGGTGATTACTTTCGGTATCGAAGGTGAAGTTACGGTCAAGGCGGGATATTACCTTGCTTCTTCCGACTATAAGATAACTTACAAGAACGGAATGGCGACCGTTAAGATAGTCGCAATTACAGGACAATACGGCGACTTTATCGGAAGCTTTGTAATCGACACTTCGGTAATTCCCGAACACGTTCACGAATACGGCGGAGAGTGGACTGTTGTAACCGCTCCTACCGAGTCGGCAGAAGGTACGGCAACAAGAGATTGCGTGGACTGCGAAGAGGCGACGCCTGCAACTCAGGAAGTAATACTCCCCGTGCTTTCGGAAGAGAACTATACCATAACTGCAAGCGCTAACGAAGGTAAGTCGACCTATACCTACAACAGTGAAATCTATGGCGAAATAACCTTCGAGGCTGACACTCTTGCAGGACTTCACGTTCACTCTTACGGCGACTGGGTAGTTACGGCAACTTTAGAGAGCGCAGGTACGGCAACCAAGACCTGTACCGCCGAAGGCGTATGCGAAGCGCCTACGGTTGTAGTCGACCTTCCTGCACTTACGAGCGAGAAGTACGTAATCACAGGCAACACGGCAACTCTGGAAGCAGGCGGCACGGGTACTTATACCTACACGGACGAAATTTCAGGCGAAGTAGTAACCTTCACTGCTGAGACCGCTGCGCTTGTTATAAAGACCATTGACGAGATTACTACGATTACGTTCGGCAGCAGCGGTAATTACAATACGTACATTGCCAATACGACATTATACGTTGAAGGAACCAACAGTACGTTAATTCGTGATAACGGCGGAAACAATTCGCAGATTAATAACTGTACGGTAATTACCTTAAAGATTGCTAATGGCGGAAAGATTGCGATTTCGTCTTACAGCGGTTATACGAACTATACCGTAAAAATCAACGGAGAGGATTATAACGAAGGCGCGGCAGAAACGGGAACTTCCTGGGAATACACTGCAACGGCTGACAGCGTAATACAGTTAATCAGCGGTAGCAATAACTATTTCTATAGTGTAACCGTAACTTTCGGTCTTACCGAAATAAGCAGCGCAATGACGTTTGTATGTACTGACGGCGTGGATTCAACTTCATATATAGAATTCAACGGAGTAACTTCGCATAATAACGGTGAATATTGGAATCTCGGAAAGAATGGCACCATAACTATAAAGGTAGCGGCAGGAGCAAAGATAACTTTGAGTTGTGGTTACTGGGGTTACGGTATAACCATTAACGATGTAGTGCTGGGGACTATAAAAGATGGTACTTTAACAAACGGCACGCCGATTGTGTACACTTCATCTGAAGGCGGAGATATAGTAATAGGTTGCGTAGAAGACGCGGCTAACGTATCTTATCTGCAGAGCATATCCGTAAGCTTTGAATGATAACAAAACCTGAACAATTAACGGGCGGCAGGGCGTAAGTCCTGCCGCCTTGAATTTAATAAAGAACGGAGAGGGCAACCCAAACGGAGAGGACAGTAAAACGGAGAGACAGCCGCCCTCTCCTATATTTTCTTCGTGAGACTTTTATTAAAAAGAATAAACGTTGTTCTTGTCTTTGCTGCCGATTGATGATATAATATTTGCAGATTAAAAAAATTCTCTTAAAGCAGGGCGCAAACGCAATACGGTCAAATATGAAATTTTCCGACAGAGTTAAAAAATTCCCCTTTATGATTGTGGGGCTCATATTAATACTTCTGACCTCCGCGCTGACGCTCTGGATGAGTTTTAAGGATAATTCCCAGTCGTCGGTGGCGCTCATACTGAAAGTGGCGTTTCAGGGTGAATACAGCCTGGGCGGCGGAGATTTCAAACAGCTTGAACAGGGCGAGATTATCCCTGCGAACGGGGGCGACCTGGTTTTAAAGGGATATTTCGAACTGCAGACGACGGACGGCGAACCTATCGGCAGAGTGCCTACGGGCTGTATTATGGCTCTGCGTTTCAATCATATCGGCGCCACTCTGGAAATAGACGGGCACGAGCCCCATACGTTCGATACCGAACTCAAAAAATTGGGCAACGACTCCTGCGGGGAGACGTGGATAGATTATGCCTACAACGGCACGGATACCGACGTCGTTACAATAATATTGACCAATCCGCACTCATTCGGCAACGTGACGGCATATAACGACTTCCTCGACAATATCTACGTCAACACTAATGCAGACGCAAACTTCGAAAACAAGATGTTGAACGAGGGAAACTTTGAGCGTAGCGTGGGCTTTGCCCTGATAATAGTCGGCTTTATGCTTCTGGGCGTTGCGCTGTATGCCGCGCTGCTGCATCTTAAACAGGGCTCTGTCATTATGCATTACGGGCTTATCACCGTCTTTGCAGGACTATATCTGATATTCAGCTCGAAGAACGTCTGTTTCTGGAGCGGTCTGGTTGCGTTCAACACCACGACGCTGCTGTTGAGCTCTATGCTCTACATAATCCTGATGAGCAGCCTTGCGGTCAGCCTTTTAGACGGCAGATTAAAGACTGTCGGCAGGGTGGCGTTGAGCGTTTCGGGCGTCTCCGCAGTGGTGATAATGTGCGTTTCGACGTTGACCGACGTGCTGCTTTACGACATGAGGCCGGTCTGGGGAATAATCCAGAGCATTATAAACCTTGTAATATTCGTGCTGATGTGCATAAGCTTTAAGGATAAAAAGATAAACAGTCTGTTTCTGCTCTTGCCGTGCGCGCTCTCGTTCGCGGCGTATTGGCTGGACTTTGCGAGCATTGCCTTCGGCTGGTGGGCGGAAGGTCTGGCGTCGAAGATTGCCTTTGCGGTTCTTCTGCTGGTCGCGCTCGTCCTCGTGCTTAAGATTATGCCCGAAAATATCCGTGCGGCAATGCGCGAAAAGGAACTGATTGCCGAGCGGAACAGACTTCAGGTGGAGCTGCAGAACAGCCGTATATCCATAATGCTTTCGCAGATTCAGCCCCACTTTTTGTACAACACCTTAAACACCATTCACTATCTGTGCGGAAAGGACGTGGCGACGGCGCAGAGCGCGATAAGCTCCTTCTCCGATTACTTAAGAAACAACCTCGATTCGATAGACTGCAACGAGCTTGTACTGTTCGACAAGGAGCTGCAGCATATAAAGACCTATCTCGACATTGAAAAGATCCGCTTCGGCGACGAGCTGGAGATAGTGTACGATATACAGACGACGGGATTTCTTCTGCCCATACTGACCGTACAGCCGCTTGTCGAAAACGCGGTCAAGCACGGCACCTCCAAAAAGAGGGGAGGCGGAAGGGTGACCGTATCCGCCAGAGAGTGTGAAGGCGGTTATGAAATAAAGGTGAGCGATACGGGCGTCGGGTTCGATACCCGGCATTTTGCCGACGACGGAAGAAAGCACGTAGGCATAGATAACGTGCGTGAAAGGCTGTGGATAATGTGCGGCGCCTCGCTCGAAATAAAGAGCGAGACGGGCAAGGGCACCGAGGCGACCGTGACAATTCCCAAAAAGGAGGAAACCTGAGTTGAGAATTTTAGCCGTAGACGACGAGAGGCTTGCGCTTGAAGCGCTAACCGAAGCGATAACCAAGGCTTGTCCGCAAGACGAACTCAAAAGCGTAAGGTATGCCGAGGACGCGCTGGAATACGCCAGAGAAAACGTCCCGGACGTAGCCTTTCTGGACATAGAGATGCCGTGTATAAACGGCGTAGCGCTTGCGCTTAAATTCAAGGAGCTCAATCCGCGGATAAACGTAATATTCGTAACGGGCTACGGCAATTACCGCAGCGAGGCGTTCGATATGCACGCAAGCGGCTATATAGTAAAGCCCGTAACGAGCGAAAAGGTTGCGGCGGAGCTTGCGGAACTCAGGCACCCCCTGCCCGAAAGCAAGCGGATAGACGTACATACCTTCGGCAATTTCGAAGTGTATCTGGACGGCAGACCGCTGACCTTCAGGTACTCCAAAACGCTGGAGCTGTTGGCGTATCTCGTGGACAGAAAGGGCGCCACGTGCAGCGTGGGCGAGATGATTGCCGTGCTGTTCGAGGACGAGGGCGACCACACCACCTATTTCAAGAGCATACGCGCCGACCTTCTCAACACGTTTAAGGAGTGCGGCTGCGAAAACGTAATAGCCCGCAGGCACGGCATGCTCGGCATCGTAAAGGAGGCGGTCAGCTGTGATTATTTCGACTTTTTAGAGGGCAATGCAGTCGGCGCAAACGTCTATTGCGGCGAATATATGTCGCAGTACAGCTGGGCGGAGGTCACTCACGCCTACCTCGAAAAAACCGTCAATCGGTCGGGAAGATACGGCGTCTATCCTGAAAAGATTCATTAATCCGTCGAAAAAGCTACTGTTTTATACAGATTAATAAAAAAACGGCAAAAAAAGCCGTTTTTTTTATTTTTACATACTTTTTGCATACTTTCAGCCTGTATAATTATATACGGTTAAAGTTCAAATACGGAGCGTATGCGAATGAAAGACAAAAAATCGGTAAAAAACGTCATATCTCTGTCGTTGCTCTGTGCCGCGGCGGCGCTGTGCGCCTGCGGTCTGGCGGCGTGTTCGGACAAGACGGGAGGCGTAACGGTAGAACAGCTCGTCGAGGCGAACGACAGGCAGAAGGTTGTGGAAGAATACGGCAATCTGCATATAACCGAAAATATTACCTACGATTCGGGCGACGGCTATACGGCAAACGCGCTCTTTTATGCCAACGGTTACGGTCTAGTGATGGATTATCTCAGCGAGCAGATTGACGGCGACAAGTACTATTCCACCACCGTTACGGACGGTATGATGTATCTCAGTGATAAAAAGGCGGACGGCGATTCCTACGAAGCGTACGTCATAGCCGAAGGCGAGTATAACGCCTTCGTCGGTATGTTTTACAACATTAAGCCGAGCGAGGTAACCAAAGCCCCCGAGGTCAGGGACGGAATAATTACGGTCGAAACTGAGTGCGGACAGCAGGCGGAGTTAACCGACGACATTTCTCTTTCCTATCGCAAGACCTTCCGTTTCAATGCGGAAACTTTGCTTATAGAAAGCGAAACGACGTCTTATTCGATTATTTACGATAGCGAGAGCTACGTATCGACAAACCAAATAACCTACGAATACGGCTGTACGGACTATAACCCTGCAATGACGGCGTACAAGGCGCACGTAAACGCGGAGGAAAAGACGGGTATTATCGTCGTCAGAAATGTCGGCGCGGCGGACGAGAGCCGCACGGAGTACGTTATAAGCAGCGAGTCCAAGCTGAGCGTACGCGACAGCGAAGTCGCCGATTACGCCCTGTTTGCGGACGCGGACTGCACGGTTGAAGTGGAAGATTACAGGGACTATATAAAGGACGGCTACGTACCCGTATTCTACCTTGCCGAAAAGATTCTGCCCACGCTCAAAGATCTGCTTGCGGCAAACGACTGTATCAACCTCGTAAACAAGTACGGCAACATACACTTTTTCGACGTCTACGAATACGACGGCGTAGAATACACGACCGAAATGCACTATTCAAAGAACGCTTACGGGCTCGTATTCGATTCGGAGACGTATACGGCGGATGAGATTTACTCTTCCGAAACCGTTATGAACGGCGTGAAATACGGTCACTTCGGTCAGGACAAGGCGACGGGAGCGCCTGTAAACTTATATTTTAACATAGTTGCCACGGACGGCTACGACGAAGATATAAACGAGGCCTATTTTGACTGGGTATTCGGCAAGGATATCTCGGGCGAAATTACTCTTTCGGACGGAAAGATCGTGCTTGCCGAGTACGTCGCGGAAAGGGACTGCACGGGATATTACACCTTCAACGCCGAAACTCTGCTTATGGAGAGCTATAAAGAGGGCGATTACGTGAGCATTATGACGTACGGCGTGGACTACGTCTCGCCGAGAAACGCGTATAACTGCCACTTAAACGCGGACGACGGCAAGGAAACCGTGATTATTCAGAACCCCAAGACGGAAGACGAACGGAGAATTTCCTGCACGGTCTCCGCGTCCTCGTGGATATTCGTATATTCTCAGTACAGAGATATCTGCGCGCTGTATGAAAATCCGTCCTGCACGAACGGAATCGAAGACGTCAACGCATATATTCAAGATAACGAGTATCCTACCCTCTACTTAGGCGAAAAGAAGAGCGGGGCGATAAGCTTCGAGTACACTTATTCCGACGCAGACTGTGCCGAATTCAATGCGCTTTTAGCCGCCTTTGAAGAGACTGCAAAGGACGCGTCTGAAAGTCCGTTCTCCGTGCAGATTGCCTACGACTACGCGGAAGATAAATACCTGTACGTAAACGCGCAGAGTATTATAGCCCTCGCCATATACGACCTTGACAACACGGACTCTAACTGGAACGACTATATTTCGGCGTATAATGCCGACCGTGATTGTTTAAGCGCGCTGAACGAAACCCGTAAAAGACTTCACGAGGCAGGCTGCCGATATGATTCCGTTACGTTTAAGAACCTGACGGAAAAACAGATAGCGCAACTTCTCCGCGCCGACACTGCAACCGATAGGGAGATTGCCGAACTTTCGGTTAAGAATCAGGAAATACAGAGGGAAATCGGCGGAATGGACGTATACGCCTCAACCTTTATGGACGAGGGAGGCGCGCTGTATGAAAAGCTGGTTGCAAACAACCAGCGGATTGCACAGCTCAACGACTATGAAAACTACTACGAATACGCGCGGGAGGAACTCTACTTCCGCGACTGGGACGGGGAGGACATAGCAGAATTCTGCAAGTACGTCAAGGAGTATATAGTTCCGCTCAGTAACCGGATGACGAGAAGATACGGCGACCTAACCGACAAATTGACCGCAGATCAATTAAAACAGGCGGATATAATCGTTTCCGATTTAAGAATAAGCGAGTTGGAAACCGACTACGTATCCATGTATTTTAACTCCTTCGGCGGAGCGCTGAGCGAGCGCTTCAACGCCCTGACAGATAAAAATACGACCCTCTTTGCGGAGAGTGCCAACGGCAGCGTAAAAGCTTATACCGACTATATCGGCTATTACGGCGAACCTTTCTGCTTTTTCGGCGCAAGCGGTTATTCACAGAGCGTAAACACGTACGTTCACGAGGCTGGGCACTATGCAAGCGCCTATGCTTACTTATGGAATAGTATTCCGCTTGACCTTGCCGAAACCTTCTCTCAGGGCAACGAGTTTTTATTCCTTGCCTTTATGCAGGGTTATCTTGATGAGGAGGTCTACGAGTACTGCGTGATTTACCGTCTGGCGTCAGGGCTTTACGGTATAATTCAGAACGCTTTTATAAACGAATTCGAATACAGGGTCTACGGCTCGGAAACGGCCTTGACCGCAGCGGATTATAAAACGTTGATAGCGGAGCTGGGCGTTGAATACGGCATGAGCGATTCAGCGGCGGTAACTGCGCCGTTCATTCTCAACGTTGCGGCTACGTATCCCTGTTATTACGTAAGCTACGCGCTCTCGGGCGTTTCCGCCCTCGATCTGTTCGCCACGGCGACCAGGGATTATAAGTCCGCGCAGGAGTGCTACAGAATATTGCAGGGCGATGCGGCGAAAACGGACGGTTTCAGGTCTGCGCTGGCACTTTCAGGCATAGGCAGCCCGTTCGACGAGTCAACGTATTTAAATATTAAATCCGCGTTCGATTTCGACGCAATCGACTATAGCGAGGCGGTGCAGGACGCGATCCTTGCCGAAGAGAGCGAAATAAGGGAGCTGGTAACGCTCACAAAAGACGACGAAAGAGTGAACTGGAACGGGGACGGCAAGGTATTGCTTTTAACCTTCCATAAGTACCCCGACAGCTATAAGGAGGGCGAAACGGTCACGACGGCGTGGACTATGTGGACGGTGACCGACGGCGAAATGACAGAATGGTACGCGCAAAATCAGTATCCCTACTATGTCTTTGCGGACAAGCTCAAGCAGGTTTTAGGTATGCCATTAAGTTCAACCAATACCCATATTTCAGCGGTATGGGTGGACGTATCGGACGTAATCCGCCCCGCATACCAGCCCGACCCCACAAAGCAGCTGACTGCGGAGGATCTGGACGGCTCTTCGCTCGGCGAGTATAAGGAGTGGTTCAACTCCAATATAATAAGCTCCTACTGTTCAGTCTGGGGACAATACCCCTGGACGAGGCTGGGTTACACCTACAACTGGGCAGCCGACGACGCGTACGGACTCTCCGAATTCTTAGTGCTTTCAGGCGCGGAAATAGAGGTTGAGTTCACCAAGACGCTCGACGAGTTCGTAACCTGGCTCTATTATCAGTCTGCGGCAGAGGACGTGCAGGCTGCGTAAAAAAACTTAATCCGACGGGTAAATAATACGCAGGGGGAATAATACGCAATTACCCGATTAAATGCGGGGGATAAAACGGAATTTTCCCCGAATTGATGCGGAGAATTAACCTGAATTAAGCGTCGGATTGACGGTAACAAAACGCAAACAATAAAAAATCATATAGAGGAGAAAAACTATGAATTTCATTGAAAAACTGTTCCCCGAACTTGCAGGGCAGCCTGTGCCCGTGGTTGTCATCACGCTGGTAATTACGTTGGCTGTCTACATCTTGATCGTAGCGGCAGAGTGGAAGATGTTCACCAAGATGGGCGAAAAGGGCTGGAAGAGCCTTATCCCCGTGTACAATCTCTACATACTGCTCAAAAGATGCAGCAAGGTGTCCTATCTTTGGCAGATGATCGCAGGCATCGTCGTTATTTTCGTCATTGACGTTCTGTATTTTGCAAAGGTAATCAGCGTCGACGTGCCCTGGACGGCGATAGTGTTCGGCATTTTAGAGCTTGCGGCGTTAATCTGGGTACTCGTTCTTGAAATCAAGTATATGCACGGCATTTCCAAATCCTTCGGCCACGGCGCGGGCTTTACCGTAGGACTCATTCTGTTGACCTTCATCTTCAGCCTGATTTTAAGCTTCGGCAGCTCGCAGTATAAGGCAATCAATCAGAATACGGAAGAATAAAATACGTTTAAGAGTAGAATATGGATAATTTTATTGAGTGGGTCAGAGATTTATCTGACGGCGCGTTCGAGGGCGTCTCGTCGCCCGTGATTATCGCGATGAGCATAGTGGCAGGACTTCTGATTATCGTCTCGGTCTTTGCGTTTCTCGTCTCAGTTTTTCTTGCAATAAAGTATATTTCGTACAACAGAAAGAAGAACAGCTGCGGCAGGACGGGCGAGCAGATTGCAAGGACTATTCTGGACAGGAACGGACTTGAAAAGATAAAGGTTTCGAGCACGGGTTCGATACTGTTCGGCAACAGCTACAGTCACTATTTCAAAAAGGTAAGGCTCCGCCGCCTTACGTGGAAGAAAAACAGCGTATCTTCGCTTGCAATGGCGGCGCAGAAATCCGCCCTTGCGGTGCTGGATAAAGAGGGCGACAAGGATATGAAGACGAGGGTGCGCATTACGCCCCTGATCTATTTCGGACCCGTTGCGTTCGTTCCGCTCGTGATAATCGGCGCGCTTTTGGACGTGCTGGTTTTCACCAACGCAAACGGAACGTGCACCTTTATTCTCACCTGCATAGCTTCGGTCATATACGTTCTGTCCTTCGTCATGTCCATTCTCGTCTTAAAGACGGAAAAGAAGGCGCAGAAGCGCGCTTACGAGATAATGAAGGCGGAGGGGCTTGCGACCGAAGAGGAGCTGGAGGATTGCAAAAAGCTCTTCAGACTGTACAACATAGAATACATAAACGATATGGTCATCGCTCTTCTCGAGCTTATCTACAGAATACTTCAGCTTATTGCGTACGCACAGAATTCGTCGTCCAATTAATCAGGACAGAACAAATTTCGTAAAAAAATCAGAATAATTTAATGTGTTTTCCGCAATTATGCGTTACCATGCAGACGTTTAATTTCTGACGCGAACTGCTCTTCGGCTGCGAAGTCGGACGGCAGACACGCTTAACCGCTTGAAAGGCGGTTAAAAGTGAGTATAACGGTAAGCGCCCCGAAAGTCTTTTCGGGGCGCTTATCGTTTTTTTTGCACGTATTTTTTGTACATATTATTCCGTGTATTATTTTGCGGGCGCTTACCGTTTATATGTACATATTATTCCGTGGCGCTTACCGTTTTTTTTGCGCGTATCGTCCGTGCGGGACGGTTCGGCGCGGTATTGCGCGGAATATATCCGTTTGACGGCACATTTTAGGTTGACTGTGTCCGCTCCGGGTATTTACAAAACCGAAAAAACGTTGTATAATATCTCTATAGTGCAGGCGGTTAACCGGTTGTCGTATAGAGGCAGGGAAGATAAGCGGCTTTTGGTACAATAAAAGCGTAAATGCGAGAGTCCCAAAAAAGGAGTTCACATTT
>JBJEUX010000007.1:0-2859 GCA_051884055.1 Candidatus Coproplasma sp. | reverse complement strand
CTCAGACCGCAGTTTTTCAGTCAAGCGCACCCTGTGCCGCTTGCCTGTCTTGCGGTCTCGAACGGTAATACGGTTGTCTTTCTGTAGCTGTTCTGTCTTGATGTTGAGAACATCAGATATTCTAATTCCCGTCTCTAACGAGACGAGACAAGCAAGCCTATTCGGGCGCAAAAGTGCCCGTAGTACACAGGCAAGGCTATCTTCTCTAATGGCTGTCGTTCGCATTTTTTTCTCCTTTGTTTACGTTCCTGTTTCTGTCAACTGTGAACAGATAAAGCGCCCCGAAAGGCGCTTTTCTATACAATCTGTTGCATTTTTAGGACTTTATACTAATTGCCCCATTTTAGGGACAATTAGTTGTCTTTTCTGTCCAATAAATCGGACAGTACGCGCTTATTGAAATACATTTCGCCGCAAGCGTTCATTTCCTCGGCTGTCGCTATGTTCCTAATGCCGACCCATTCCCCCATATAATCGACATCAGGCAAGCGCCCGAGGATGTGCCCCTCAGCGAGAATTTCGGGTTTAATGAGCCCTTGCGAAGCATAGTATAAATGCCTGCCACTGCCAATAGCCGTTTCGACCATTGACTTAGTGATATACTTCGTCACATACTTGCTAACAGCTTCATGAGACCTAACCGCAGTAAGGGTAGTATAGCCGAAGCGCGAGCTATAGTCGCGCCATTCGTACACATCAGTGCCGCTCTCTATCGTTCGGCGTATTCGGCAAGGCAATATCTCGTCAAGCGTGAACTTGTGCAGACCTTCAACAGGTAAGCCGTTGAAAAGTCCGTGAAAGTGCCACGCGCCGTCCTTGTGCTGTTCGGGCACGATAAGATAAGTTAGGCGTTCGCCGTCGTGTTTCTTGCGCCAGTCGCGCAAGAACTGCGACAGCCGCTTAAACGTGCCGTTCAAGTCGTTTCTGTCGCACATCTGACCGTCAAGCGTGCCAGTCCAAAACCACTGCCAAGGGTTACAAGCGGCTATCTCAAAGATACGCCGCCGCGTACGCGATAAACTGTTCCCGAGCCGCTTAGCTTCGCGTTCGCTCTCGGAGAACATTTCAGCATATAGCTCGTCCTCGGTGTGCTTGTTCTTTGGTAAATACGGACTGCCTGCGCGGAAGCGTACAAGCTTACCGCCGCAGGCTTCGCCGTACCACACCAACCGCACCCACTCGCGCGAAACCTCGGGCTTTTCGGGCAGGAATTCTAATTCCGCCCGCTTAGCATCGGGGTTTTCTTTGAAAAAACGAACCTCTTGGCGTTCGTTAAAGGCTTTCGACTTTGATTTAAGATACCGATACTCAGTATCTGATAATTCACCAGTCTTGAAATTCATTCCCGTAAAGTGTTACTTAGTCAAGTATAGCCGCCGCTGTCGCGGCTACGTATTACGCTACGTGACAAAGCGTAGAACGGGGGGGGATCTCTGCAGATCCGACCGCTAATTGACGTAAAATAACCGTTTTACGGTTCGGGGCTGTTAGCCCCTCTCCCAAATTTTCCGACTATGTCGGAAATTTTCGTAAAACACGATTTATTTTACGCAATAAGCTACATCAAAAAAAATACCGCCCTTTCAGCAGTTCTACAACGCTTTGTCGCTCCGCTCTCGACCTTTCCCCAATCGTACTAAGCCGAGAGCGCCCAACGGGCTATTGAGCCAACCGCGAGCCTTTGCGGAATAGTAACATTGTACAGGAATGTGACGGACTTTTCAAGTCATAGTATGTGAAATTTTGTGAAATTTCTGTGATGAAATGTGATAGATTTGTGAAATCGGGGGGGGTAAAGGTACAGTAGGAGCTAACGCCCGAACGCGAAAGACTGCGCCGCCCCTCGCGCCGCCGCTCCCCTCTCCCCCTTTCCCCCCGAACCCCCCGATAACCCCCTCTCCCCTCGTTTGTTTCGCCTTTTTGTAGGACGGCGGCGAAACGGTCGCGAAGCTCCCAAAGTTGTGGCGTCTGCGGACGCGATGTCCACTCAGGGGGACTAAAGGGGGCGAGGGGCGCTCTACTCGGCGCGAGGGGCGGCGCGCCTTTCGCTGTTCGGGCTGTTTCTGCCACTTTTCGAAAATTCAGAGAGCGGCGACATTGTAAGTGTGCTTACGCCCTTTAGCCCCTTCGGGGGTTGCAGAGGTTTACACCTCTGCCTAAAGGGCTAATGTCCGCCTGACCTTGTCTCCGCGCCCCGTGCCGCCTACGTTGCGGCGGCGCGTGGGCGCTCCGTCTGCGGTCGGGCTGTTGTGGTGTAAGGGGGGGGGATTGCCTGCGGCGCTTATTGCCTGCGGCGCTTGTTTCCCTGTGGCGACAAGTCGCCACAGGGGGGGAATGTTCCGCCCCTTGCGAGGGGCGGCAAGGGGGCTACACCCCCTTGACCCCCGTCACTCGGCGTGAGCCAGAGGGTGCCAATATGATTGGCGCCCTCATGGGCGTGAGTGTGGGCGCTGTGCTCTTTCGGGGTTTCTCCGTCAATAGGCTTTCGCGGCATAAAAGGCGCTAACGCCATTTATTCCACGTTCCTATTGACAAAGAAACGCGAACAGTTAGGACGTTAGTCTTTAAGTGCGAGCTCGTCAGCAAGGGCATAAAGCATTGTTGTTGTCGGGTCGCTATGAACAAGTGCGCGCTGAATGCCGCTAAGGCTTACGCCGTTCTTGCGAAGCGTGACGGCGTAAGTCTTGCGGAAGCTGTGCGGAGCGACTACGCCGCCGCCGCCTTTGAGCCCGAAAGCTCTTGCAACTCGGTGTAGGTCTTTCCATACGGCTTGCCGAGTTCGGGGCTTGTTGTTGTTAAGCCGCCCCTCAAACACATACACTTTGCCTGAAATTTTGAGACACTCAGACCGCAATTTTT
>JBJEUX010000006.1:0-2964 GCA_051884055.1 Candidatus Coproplasma sp. | reverse complement strand
CGTATGACAGAATCTTTATGGGACGGGGCGTTATCTCCAGCGTGCCGTAGTCGTAACTTATTTCGTAGTTTGCCGTTACGTCGCCGCTTGTGCCGTATACGCGGACGGAGAGTATATTTTCCGTCGTGCCGCAGTCGGTTATCTGCGCAAGGTCATAAGATTCTGTATAATGACCTGCTAACAGTCCGTAGTTCTCCGCCGAAACGCCGAGAGTTAAATAGCCGTCCGCAACTTCTCCGTGTCCGCCGTAGCTGTGCGCAGTTCCGTCGTATACCCATTCGCAGTCGTAAGTCTTAATTACCACGGGTCTGGGCGTTATCTCCAGCGTGCCGCTGTTGCATACCACTTTATAGTTTGAAGTGATATCTTCGCTTGACGAATCGTATACCTTTACCGTTATCCGGTTATCGTAGCTGCCTGCGTCTGTAACCTTGGTGAAGCTGTCCAATACGGTCGAATGTCCGTTTAAAAGTCCGTAGTCATCCGAGGATATATCAAGTTGAATATATCCGTCCAGAACTATTGCATACGTGCCGTCGCTGTGCTCCTCGCCGTCGTATACCCAACTGTTGTCCGAAGTTTCTATTACTATCGGTCTGGGAGTTACGGTCAATACGCCTTCCTCGCAGGAGACTACCGTGTAATATCTGCTTACGTCGTTGTCGTTTGCGTCTGTTATTACTATGCTGGACTTTATAACCGTGTTGGCGCTGCTGCCCACGTCGGTCTGACTGCCCGAAGTGACGGCTTGCGCCTTATGTCCTTCTACCAGTCTGTCCACCAATATCTGTCCGCAGGTAAGCGCGGTGCCGTCGTAAATCTTTGTACTGCTGCCAGCCGTTACGATTATTGTTCTGGCGGTAACTTTGAGCCTGCCGTATTTGTAGGTAATCTCATAATTTCCCGTAACTTCAGTCGTGCCGTCGTAAACCCTGACCTGAAGACTGTTTGCCGTCGTTCCGACAATCGTAATTTCGGCAAGATTATACGATTGGGTTGTATGACCCGTTGCAAGACCGTAATCCTGCTCGTCTACGCCCAGATCTATATAGCCTTCCGCCATCACTTCGTGGTCGCCGCAACTGTGCGCGGTGCCGTCGTATTCCCATTCGCAGTCGTATGACAGAATCTTTATGGGACGGGGCGTTATCTCCAGCGTGCCGTAGTCGTAGGAAATAGAGTAATTATCGGTTAAATCGTTATCCGACAGATCGAAAATTCTTACGGATATCACGTTTTCAACACTGCCGACGTCGGTTATGTACGTCAAAGTTTCGACAACCGTCTTATGCCCTTCAACAAGCCCGTACGCATACTCCTCTACACTGTGAGTTTTTTCGCTGTGCGCAGTGCCGTCGTATACCCAGCTGTTGCTTTCCGCAATAACCGTTATGGGTCGGGGAGTTATCTGCAGCGTGCCGCTGTTGCATACCACTTTATAGTTTGAAGTGATATCTTCGCTTGACGAATCGTATACCTTTACCGTTATCTGATTATCGTAGCTGCCTGCGTTTATAACCTTGGTAAAGTCGTCCAATACGGTCGAATGTCCGTCCAAAAGTCCGTAGTCGTCCGAGGATATATCAAGCTGAATATATCCGTCCAGAACTATTGCATACGTACCGTCGCTGTGCTCCTCGCCGTCGTATACCCAACTGTTGCTTGAAGTTTCTATTACTATCGGTCTGGGAGTTACGGTCAACGTACCGTCGCCGAAGGATATTTCATAATATCCCGTAACATCTTCGCCGTTGGAACCGGTGATCTTAACGCTGCCTTCAACTATTGAATTTACTCCGCTACCTGCGTCCGTCTGACTGCCCTCGGTCTGAGCGGTTAAGATATGTCCGTCCAGAAGCTTTAATTCGGAGCTTACGAAGTAGTCCCCACACGTGAGCGCGGTGCCGTCGTATACCTTGGTACTGCTGCCCGCCGTCACGGTTATGGGACGGGGCGATACGTTCAGAGCGCCGTATTTGTAGCTTACGGTATAGTTCTGAGTGGTTTCTATGCCGTTTATATCGTAAATTCTTACCTTTAAGGTATTATCCAGAGTGCCTATTTCGGTTATTTCTGCAAGGTCGTAGGAACGAGTGTACTGCCCTGAGACAAGTCCGTAATCGTCTACGGATATTCCCAACTCTTCATACCCGTAGGTATCCACGTGATTTCCGCCGTAGCTGTGAGCAGTTCCGTCGTAGTACCACATGTAATCTTCCGAGACTATTATTACGTTGCGGGCGGTGATTTTAAGCGTGCCGTAGTCGTAGCTTATTTCGTAGTTTGCCGTTACGTCGCCGCTTGTGCCGTATACGCGGACGGAGAGTATATTTTCCGTCGTGCCGCAGTCGGTTATCTGCGCAAGGTCATAAGATTCTGTATAATGACCTGCTAACAGTCCGTAGTTCTCCGCCGAAACGCCGAGAGTTAAATAGCCGTCCGCAACTTCTCCGTGTCCGCCGTAGCTGTGCGCAGTTCCGTCGTATACCCATTCGCAGTCGTATGTCTTAATCAATACGGGTCTGGGCGTTATCTCCAACGTTCCGTTACGATACGTAATCGTATAGTTTTGAGTAACCTCGGTTTCGCCGTCGTATACGGCTACGGTCAATACGTTTTCTGCCGTGCCGACGTCGGTTATCTGAGTGAGTTCAACCGTGCGCGTTGAGTGTCCTACGACAAGCCCGTACTCGCCCTCCGCAACGCCGTGTGTGCCGTCGCTGTGAGCTTCGCCGTCGTATACCCAACTGTTGCTTGAAGTTTCTATTACTATCGGTCTGGGAGTTACGGTCAACGTACCGTCGCCGAAGGATATTTCATAATATCCCGTAACATCTTCGCCGTTGGAACCGGTGATCTTAACGCTGCCTTCAACTATTGAATTTACTCCGCTACCTGCGTCCGTCTGACTGCCCTCGGTCTGAGCGGTTAAGATATGTCCGTCCAGAAGCTTTAATTCGGAGC
>JBJEUX010000005.1:0-13101 GCA_051884055.1 Candidatus Coproplasma sp. | reverse complement strand
CAAGACCGTATTCCTACTCATTCAGGGTATCGGAAACGGAAAAACAACTCATCGACGACAAAGTCAAAACAAGCGGATTGAGCCGTACGGATTTTCTTATCCGAGCCTTATCGGATAAACCCGTCGTGCAAGTTGAGAACGGCAACGAGATCTTGGCGGAACTCAAACGGCAGGGGAACAATCTCAATCAGGCGGTGAAGAACAACTACTTCGGCAACGCTACCGAACGAGAGATTATTTCCGCCGTGGAAGAATGTAAAAAGGTTTACCGTAAACTATCTTCCGCTATCGGAGGTGGATGATGCCACTATTCAAAGGAGTATCAAGCAAGAGTTCACCAAAGAAAGCAATCAACTACATAACGAGAGAGGATAAAGCCGTTCACGTTTCCGTGCGCAATCTGTTCGAGGACGAGGACTACGCCGAGCAGTTTGAGCAAACGGCAAGCCGATTCCACAAGGGTGGAAAGTTTAACGAGCGTAAGTACTACCATTTCAAATTGTCGTGCGCAAGGAGTGATAACGTCAATTCGCAGGAAGCGCATATCTACGCAACCGAGTTGGCGGCAAGACTGTTCAAAGACCTTGAGTGCGTCATAGCCACGCATACGGATACGCAGACGATTCACAGCCATATTATCGTAAATGCAATTAACCCCGTAACAGGTAAGAAGTTGCGGATAGGTAAAGGCGATTACACGTCAATGAAGGACGAGACAAACCGCCTTGGCGAAGAAATGGGCTTTACCCCTTTAAACTTCCGCAAGAAGTCAAGGAACAAGCGAACAGCAGAGGAACAGCACGTAATTCTTAAAGGCGGTACAAGCTGGAAGGAAGAACTACGAGAGGTTATTGCAGAGGCAAAGCGAGCGGCAACAACCGAGATTGAGTTTATCGCTCATCTCAAAAAGTACGGGGTTGAAGTTACAAGGAGCAAGACGGAATACTCCTATCTTCACCCAGAAAAGAAGAAAGCCATCCGAGGGCGCAATCTCGGAGAAAATTATACAAAAAGCGAGGTACTAAATGTCATTAGTAAACAGAGAAACAGGGCAGACGGCAACGCCGCTTGCCGAACTACAAGCGAGGAATGCGGAACGCAGAGAACAGACGGACAACGCACTACTCAAAGAAGCGTTGGCGATATCGAACGAGAAATGCAACGGCTTGATAAGCGAGCAGAATACGCTCGTCAAGGACTTGACCTACCAAGTGGGGAATATGAACTCGGACAACGATTATCACCAGAGACGGATACGGGAAACGGTGCAGTCGGCAGTGACGGAAATGCGGGAGATAACCCGGGAAGAGAGAACTTTCAAAGCGGAAATCAGTCAAAGCATAAAAGCCGCAGTGACGACTTCTGTAAATGAGGTTAAATCTTACGCCATAAAAGCGGTTGACGAAAGTGTTAAAGAGGTCAAAGCAGAATTGAAAGAAACGGCTACGGAAATCAAAAAACAACGCATTGAAATGCAGGTTGAAGGCGGTTTCCGTAAATTTATGTTCTGGACAACTCCCATTCTACTGCTTGTACAGGCAATAGCAACGGCGTTTCTGCTCTTAAAGTAACAACTGAATAAAGTAAAAGCAAAGCGCGTGAACGTGTGTCCTACGGAATAGAGATTGAGTGATTTAGGATTGAAAGAGTTTCACGGCTTTTTTATTTGTCATAGTCGAATGACTATGAAATGAGAATACCGCCATAAAGCGGTCTCGGAAATGCTTTAGGCATTAAAAGGAGAAAAACATTATGAAAATTGAATACTACTAAAATTTTAAAACGGGGGTAATGAAAAATTAAAGGTCAGGAACAAACTACAAACGCATATCTTTCCGCGCCGTCCACTACGGCGGTGAGAAAAATCAAGGAGAAGAAATATCTCGTGCAGAGTTTCTATCTTGGCGGAAAAGATATAAATTCGGTAATTCAGCGTATGGCAACGGAGAAAGCTTACGCCGAAACACTTGAAAATAAGGAGGAATGATGATAAAATATAACCAAGTGAATACAGGTTGCTTTGGTTCAGGAGGCAAAATATGAAACCGAAGCAGAATAAAAATTACATAGCAGGAATTTATGCAAGGCTGTCCCGCGACGACGGGCAGGACGCCGAATCGGCAAGTATCGAAAATCAACGTCTTATTCTAACGAAATACGTTGAAGAACAGGGCTGGACGCTCCACGAAGTCTACGTGGACGACGGGATTTCAGGTACGACGTTTGAAAGACCGGGCGTGCAGAAATTACTCGAAGACGCCAAAAATGGGATTATCAATACGATTATCGTAAAGGACCTCTCCCGTTTCGGAAGAAACTACATTCAGGTCGGTCAATATCTCGATTACGTTTTTCCTGCGTTCGGAATACGGTTTATCGCTCTTCAGGATAACGTAGATACGGCGAACCGTGATAACAGCGCAATGGAAATGATGCCGATTATGAACGTTTTCAACGAATGGCATGCGGCGAATACGAGTAAAAAGGTGAAATCGGTAATACGGGCGCAAGCCAAAGACGGTAAATACCATTCGCCCAAAGCCCCGTTCGGTTACGTTATCGTGGATAAGGACAAGCGGTTACCTGTCGTGGACGAACCTGCGGCAAGCATTGTTAAACGAATTTTCGATATGAGATTGAAAGGTTATTCCACGCGGCGAATTGCTGACATTCTTAATCTCGAAGGAATTCCGAGTCCACAACGGTATATGGAAGAAAAATTCGGTAAAAAAGGCGACTCACGAGGTTTATTGTATTGGTCTTACGTTTCGGTCAAGGCAATATTGGAGAATCCGCTGTATAAAGGCGATTTGGTACAACAGCGCACCACCACCGTTTCGTATAAGAATCATAAAAGGATATACCGAGACGAAAGCGAATTTTTGGTAATACCGAATACGCACGAAGCGATCATTGAACGCGAAGTCTGGGACAGGGTTCAGGCGTTACGAAATTCGGTCAGTCGTGGCAGAGAACGAAAAAAGAACGGATTTATTCATCCTCTTTCGGGATTGTTGTTCTGTGCGAATTGCGGTGGCAAAATGCAGATGCGCCGAGCTAGCTACAAAGGAAAAAATTACTGGTCTTTTGATTGTGGAGATCACTGTCGGCTTGGAAAAGCATATTGTTTCAGTCATCACATTGCGGCGAATATTCTTGAAGAATTGATTTTAACTGATATTCAAAGCAAAGCGGACACGGTTATAGCTGACGAAGCAGCGGTACGGCGTAAATTCCTCGAAGAGAACGCACGTCTTTCGCAGGAGAGAATCAGGGCGGTACAACAAGAGCTGAAAAAGAAGAACAAACGGCTTGCGGAACTTGACGGACTGATTGAGAACGTATACGAGGACAAAGTTAAAGGTAAAATGCCAGAAGATATCTGTATCAAGCTGATAAACAGATATACCGACGAGCAAAAGACTTTGACGGAAGAGATTCAAACGCTGAATGAAAGTCTTGCGGAAAGCAATCAGTTAAATTCCGATGTGGACGAGTTTATCGCTAAAATCAAGCGGTATCTGCACATAACGGAGCTTACGCGCGAAATATGTATGGAACTCATCGACAGAATTATCGTCGGTGCGGCGCCGAAAGACAAAACACAACCAAGAAGCATACAAATCGTTTATAAAGTCAATTTAATCTGAGTTGACGATATAATCGCATAATAACAAAAAAGTGAGATAGCCTATTCGTTTAGTCCATAACGATAGGCTATCTCACTACACTTATTTCATAAGTTCCGTTCGCTCTGCGAGGCATATTAACCGCTAAAATTAAAAAACAGGAGGAAAACAGTTATCAGTTATTTAGTATGTCATATGGAGAAATATAAGCGGCAGGAAGTCAGCCCTGTCGAGGAAGAAAACGAAAGAGATGAGAGCTATCAGGCGAGCAATCTGCAGATAGACAACGCCCGAACGTATCTCAACTACAATATTATCTGTCCAACAAAAAGTTATATGGAGATAATCAATGAGAGGCTGTCAGAATTGAATTTAAAACGCAAAATTCGTTCGGACGCTATCTTGATGAATTCGTTTGTTATAACGTCGGACGGCGAATTTTTCAAGGGGTTACCACCTTGGGAACAACGAGAATTTTTTCGAGACTGCGCCCAGTTCTTTTCGGACAAGTACGGGGAAGAAAATATGATTTCTGCAATCGTGCATAGGGACGAAACCACGCCGCATATGCACCTCAACTTTATTCCCATAAACGAAGGACGGTTGAGCAGTAAAAGCCTTTTCGACAGGCAGAAGCTCGCACAACTGCAAACCGAACTTCACGAGAGTATCGGCAAGAAATGGGGATTGCAACGTGGCAAGGAAGGCAGTCAGGCAAAGCACCTCTCCACGGCAGAGTTTAAAGCGAAGAAGATTATCGAGAGCGCAGAGCAGCGTGAACGGGAAATCGATGAGCAGACCGAGAAAAAGAGAGCCGAGCTGGATGAATTAACTCAGACCGTTCAGGCTGTTGAGGATGCTAAAAACAAGCCTATTCCCAAAAGGCGGAAGGCTGTTGTGGCGGAAATAGAAAGTCTGCGAACGCAAAACGCCGCCTACAAAGAGTATATCGCTATCAAAAACAGGGATACCGATTCTCTGTTTGCTCAACTGCAAAAAGCGGAACGCAAAGCCAAGGTAAACGACACGGCGTTCGGAATGGTAGCGGATATGATGAGCGCATACCCCAAAGAATTTGACGAACTATTAAAGAAGTCAAGACAAAAGAAAACCCCGTCTTCTTCCTTTATCGTACATAGTAACGTAAACGGTAAAGGCGGAAAGTAACAACTGAATAATTATAAGCAAAGCGCGTGAACGTGTGTCCTACGGAATAGAGATCGAGTGGTTGAGGATTGAAAGAGTAATCACGGCTTTTTTATTTGTCATAGCAACGTGGCTATGAGAGGGAAAACCGCCCGATGGCGGTCTCGGAAATGCGACAGGCATTAAAAGGAGAAAAACATTATGAAAACTGAATATCTATAAAAATCAAAAAATCAGGAGGAAAATGATACGAACAAAAAATTACAACAATTACAGGAAGAATTTGCGGGTGCGCCCGTATCTTCCAGAGAGTATATGATAGAAGGGAAAAAGTACATAGTAACACGCCACTTCTGCGGTGATAAGGATATCGATCAGGTGATAAGGGAGATTTCGGTAAACCGTGCAAGGCGTGATTTTAATTTATAGGAGTATTGAATTAATTATTCGTAAAAAATGAGTCAAAGTATTGTCAGGTTCAGTGTGGCGTGTTATAATACAGCTGACATTGAACTTGATTGCTTTGACTGAAAAAGGAGTAAAAGAAATGACGTCAGAGCAAAAACAACTGAATAAAACAGGAATCTATTTAAGACTATCAAAGGACGACGAGAGAATGGGTGAATCCCTTTCCATCGACAATCAAAGGCTAATTCTCCGTAAGTACGTTACCGAACACGGTGGAACGATAATCGACGAATACGTTGACGACGGCTATTCGGGAACTAACTTCGAGCGACCGGGCGTGCAGAGATTATTGGAAGATGCTAAAACGGGAAAAATCGATACGATAATCGTAAAAGATTTATCACGTTTCGGCAGAAACTATATTCAGGTCGGGCAATACACCGATTATATCTTCCCTGCCTACGGTATCCGATTTATCGCATTAAACGACAACGTGGATACGTCGGACGTAAACAGCGCGGGAATGGATATGATGCCGATTATGAATATCTTTAACGAATGGCATTCGGCAAACACTTCCAAAAAGATTCGTGCCGTATTGGAAGCGAGCCAGCGTTCGGGCAAATACACTTCGGGAATATATCCCTACGGTTACATAGCCGGAACGGACGAAAATCGTTCGGCAATCGTGGACGAGCCTGCGGCTAAAATCGTAAGAAGAATTTTCGATATGCGGATACAAGGTTATTCCCCCTACCGCATTGCAAGAGTTCTATCGGACGAAGGCGTGCCTAATCCCACCGAATACCGCACAAGAAAGGACGGCGGAAAAATCGACAGGGAAGTGCCTCATTGGTGGAGCCATAAAACGATTAACGATATGCTTAACGATATGACATATCTCGGATACACCGTTCAACACCGTCGGCATACGATTTCTTACAAAAACCATAAGACGGTATATAGACCTGAAAGCGAGTGGATCGTAAAGGAGAACGCGCACGAGCCGATTATTTCAAAAGAAGTATGGCAGAAGGCGCAGGAAATTAAAGCGTCGGTTGCAAGGGATAAGGTTACAAAATCAAGTAAGGTTTATCCATTGTCGGGATTACTCTATTGTGAGGATTGCGGTCGTAAGATGAAGCTTTCAAAATCGTACACGGTATATAAAGGTAAGCGAACCGAATTTATAATGTATTTATGTCGTACTTATGCAACGCTTGGAAAGAATTACTGCACGACTCACGGCATAAAAGTACAGGATATCGAGGCGGTGGTATTGGCAGATATCCGTTCAATGCTTTCCTTTATCGAGTCGGACGAAACCAAGGCGAGGAATGAGTTTTTAAAGAATAAGGCAAGAAGGTCAACCGAAGCTAAAGCCGAGGATGAAAGGCAAATTAAAAACGCAAAAAAGAGGCTTGCCGAGCTTGATTTGTTGATACAGTCTGCATTTGAGGAGAAAGTCTTAAAGAATATGCCTGAAAGCGTCTGTATCGCTCTCTGCGATAAGTATCAGAAAGAAAAAGAAACGGTTGAAAAGACTATTTCCGAACTTGAAATAAAACTTGCGGACGAGAGCAAAGACCAAGCGGACGTGGACGAGTATATTCGAAGAATTAAACAATACGGCAAATGCGAAAAGCTGACGAGAGAAATGTGCCTGCAACTAATTGAGTTCATTACGGTGGATGCGAAGAAGGTACATAATAACCGTTGGCACCCAGCCGCACCAAGAAACATTCACATCTATTACAAACTAATAGATAAAGAAACCCCGAACAACATAATAAAAAGCGAAAAATAATTTATACTTTCCTTTTTGAACACGATATAAACCGCGAGTTGTAAAGGTACAATTTTATAAGCTTTAGGGGACGGTTTTAAGAGTTTTAAGGAGTGAATTTAGCCTTTAAAAGCATAACACAAGACAAACAGGGAATTTGGAGAGGTTTTTATGAGTTATTCCGTAGGAGAAGCTGCAAAAATTTTGGGAGTTGCGCCGTCGGCTCTGAGATATTACGACAAAGAGGGCTTACTGCCCGGAACCAAGCGGTCGCAGGGCGGAGCGAGAGTTTTTGACGAAAACGATTTTGAAACGCTGAAAATTATCGCGTGTCTGAAAAATTCAGGCATGCAGATTAAGGAAATTAAGAAATTTATCGACCTGTGCTGTCTGGGAGACAGCACGATCGGCGAGCGGCTCGAACTGTTCATAAACCGCAAAGAAGAGATAGAAAAACAGATTGCCGAGCTTAACGCCACGCTTGAGACGGTCAAGTTCAAGTGTTGGTACTACGAGACGGCGAAAAAGCTGGGCTCTACAAAGGCGTGCGACGAGCTGCCCGACGAGGATTTGCCCGAAGATATCCGCGCGGAGAGACGCCGCCTTAAAGACGCCGTCAGACTGAACCGATAAACCGCCTCAACAAAGTCGATAAAACAATCAATCCGATTAAACGCCTTAATTAACCCGATTTATTACGTAAAAATTATTAAACCGCCGCAGCTTTTTAAGCTGCGGCGGTTTAATTTTTAAATCTAAGTCTGCAGGGTCTTTGCCTGCTTTTTGAAAGCTTCGTTGGCCTGGTCGATGAGCTGTTTGGTTGCGGGCTGGAGCTGATAGTAGCCGCGGGTGGACATCTGGTTGAAAAGGCAATACTGATTTTCGGCTACGCCTAAAAGATTTTCGGAAAATTCCTTTCTTAAGCTCTTGGAGCTGCCCTCGAACAGCGCGGTTGCATAAAAGGACATAAGCTGTTTTTCGCTTGCGAGCATATCCTGAATCGCGTCCTTTTCGTTGAGCTGAGTGTCGCTTTTGGTGAGTTTCATTCTAACCTCCTATCGAGTTGAGAAGCGCGTTGTAGCGCTGTTCGTGGTCGTCTGCGATCTTAGTCATACATTCCGCCAGATCAACGTCCGTGAGCGTCTTTGAATACGCCCTTGCCTTTTTGCAGATGAGTCCTTCGTAAGTGAGTGCGTCGGAAATCATAGTAAGTTCCTTCGACGTGATTTCGGTCATAAAAAATACCTCCTGTCGCAAGGTATTGCCAAACGACGGGAGGTTTATTCTGTTTTATTACTTTTAATCGGTTATTTTATATCCTTGAAAATGTCTATGTCCAGCGAACCGTGTTCCTTAATCAGCTGATAGTACGGGTCGGATGAAAAATCGCGCTCCTTGTCGTACGTTCCGCCGAGAGCCTCGATTGCAAACTTGAGCTCCTGATATTCCACGTAGGAGATGCCCTCTTCATCTATTTTATCCAGAAGATAAGGAAGCGCGCGCTCGTCGCCGTAAGCGGCAAGATAGCTTGCGTGCATAGGCAGATTGTCGGGGTCGGAGCGGAATTCCTTGATTAAAATATCAAAAATCTGGTCGTCCTTTATAACGCAACGCGAGAGTATTTCCATCATATATTCGCGCCTGACGTTTGCGTGGTAGTTTGCAAGCGCCTGCTCCTTTACGTTGTCGGCAAGTTCCTTGACGTAGTCCACGCAGGTATTGCGGATATCCTCGTTTTCGGAAGATATCAAAAGCTCCATATACTTATGTATCGCGAGGGGCGAAGCGCCTAAAAGATTCAAAGCGTAAGTCACCTCGTCCTCGTTTCCGTCCAGAAGCGGCAATAAAAGACTGTCGGCATTGCGGCTTTCAATCGCGTTGCACAGAAATTCGCTCACGGGGATACCCTGCTTTATGTGGGCGGAAAGACTCTTTACAAGCTCTTCGTCCGACTGCTCGGCATAGTACTGGTTGGGGGATTTTCCGACGGACTTAATCACCGTATCGCCGAATGCGGCGTACAGCTTGGGAACGACGTCCTCCCACTCCCTTTCGTTGTAGTTGCGCGGATTCTTTTTAATGTAGTCCGCAAGCTTTTCTTCAAACATTCCGTCAAAGTCGTAAAGTTTCATATCAATCACCTATCAAAAGCGAATATTTTTTTATATCTGCGCCGAAAAATCCGCAGATGCTCTCGTCGTCCATATCAGCTTCGCGCAAGCCGCTCAGCTTGAAGATCGCCGCGGCAAGCGACAAATGCTCGCTTACGTCGGCAAGGCGTTTCTCCTGCTCGAGCTTACAATAAAGCTTGCTTGCGGCTGAATTTAATAAAAACGCGTAGTCGGGATTTATGACCGCAAAACCCGAAATGAGCAGGGAATATGCCCTGACGAACGTCTTTCTCTTCTTTCTGCCCACGTTGAGCGCGGGTATAGTGAGTTTATGGTAAAGGTTGCACATTACCACGCCGTATACCGCATCCTCGTTGCGCTCGGCAATAGTGCATACGGTCTGCATCTTCAACGAATCGGGCATACTTGCGTCCAACAGAATATCGCGGAGCAAATCGTCGCAGTTGCCCGCCCGCACCGCGCAGGTCGCGCCGAGCAGCTTGAGCTCGTTGGCGTTATTCACGTCGCCGTCGTCGAAACACCAGCGTATTAAGTCCGTAAGGTCTATTTGTTCGGCAAGAATACGTGCGTTGCGTTTGCCGAGGCGGACGAACGCAGATAAAATTTTAAGGTTGGACTCCCTTTGGCTAAGCGGAAGCCTGTAAAAATACTGCAAAGGCTCTTTAAGGTAGCTGTCGTCGTTTAAATGAATGCGTACGTAGTCCCTGTAATACGCCGCCGTGACCGCGTAGGGATTGATTGTAAGAATGTTGTCAAATGTTTCAAGACTGACTTCTTTAAGCCCTGCATTGTACGCCGAGACCGCCTTGAAGTACATTATCATAAAGTCGTACTGCAAATCGTTTTCAAGCCTGCAGAAAAGCTGATAAGCATCCGCGTGCAGTCCGTTTTCGCAGCAGACGGTGGCGATTTTATAAATTTCGTCCGTGCCTTCGGGATTTAACGTTAAAAGCTGTTTTGCAAGAGCGAGACTCTCCTGAGTAAAGCTCTGCTGATTTTTTACCGCCGCCAGCGTGGAGAGAGCCTGAACGTCGTCGGACTTGCGACTGAGGATAGACAGACATTCCTGCTCCGCCTGTTCGCACCTGTCCGACATTATATGGCACATTGCAATGTAGTTTCGGGCGGCAATGAACCGCTCGTTGCCCTCGTGTACCTTGTTGAACTCCTCCATTGCGCCGTCGTAGTCGCCGTCGCGCATCATCGATACGCCCCTTTCAATCTCTTCGGAATAGTCTGCGATTGCGGGCGGATATGCAAATTTAAGCGAAGGCTTCTGGAAGGACAGGAAGTTCTGAATAATCTCTTCCCTGTTCTCCTTGGTAAGCTCCTGAGCGGTTTCGATGAGCAGTTTATTGTAGTAATAAGCCGCAGTTTCGTCCTGACCCATATTCATATAGCTGACCGCAAGCCCTTCGTACGCGTCGGCAAAGTCGGACGGGAAGTCGCTCTGCTGAACGTAGTCGATATACTTGAACCAACCGTTGACGCACATCTCGCACAGCTCCATATCGTCGTAGGTTTCGGCGTACAGCATATACGAATACTCGGTGTTGCCGTTCAGTTCAGCGTTCTTATTGAGCATGCGCAGAGCCCCTATTAAGTTGTGACTCTCAATGTAGTCGGACGCCATTGCAAGCAGTCTTTCTTCGCTGAGGTCTATTCCGTGCGTTTTACTCATTTATCGAAAAGTTTTTCTACGTCCTCTTTACCAAATTCGTAATCTGTATTGCAGTAGTGACAATGTACAGAAACGTTGCCCTGTTCCTTAATTATATTTAAAAGTTCGTCCTTGCCCAAGGGCAGAAGCACGCCCTCTATCTTTTTGCGCGAGCAGTTGCAGACGTAATCGGGATGGGTTAAATACAGACCCTTTTCGTCATAGTCGCCCGCAAAAAAGTTTTTAACGATTCCGTCGGCGCCGTAGCTTTCAATAGCTTCGGCAGGGTTTAAAAACGCCTGCATTCTCTCCTCCGCGCTGTCTGCGTTGGCGTCGGAAGTGCCGGGCAGAAGCTGCATTATAACGCCGCCTGCCGCCGCACACGTGCCGTCGGGATTGAGCTTTACGCCCACCGATACCGCCGTGGGTATCTGCTCGCTGACGTGGAAATATTCGGTTAAAATTGCGGAGACGTCGTCCGAATAAATCTCGCACGCGCCCGTGAAGGGACGGAAAAAACCGTCGTCCTTAATGACCGTAAGCGAACCGCCCTTTAAGGTGTGGTTGCAGCTTCCGTCGACGTAGCCGCGGATATGACCGTTCACGTCGCCCGAAACCGAAACGCAGCCGTCTCCGTCCGCAGCCTTGACGGTAAGGGAAACCGCGCCGCGCTCGCTCTTGAGACAGCCCGACATATAGGCGCAACAGGTTAAAAGATTGCCCAGCGTGACCGCCGCGTTGCCCTTTAAGGAATGTATTTTTATAGCCTTGTCGACCAGCTCGGTCGTGTCCAGAACGGACAGCGAAACCTGCTTGTCGTATACTAAACATTTGAATAGCTTATTCATCTTTTTACCGCCGTAAAATTAATTCTTTCGCGCTTGTCGCCGCCCAGATGACCTTCGGTAGTGATATTGCAAAAACCTGCCTCTTCAAGCGCGGATACGATGTCCTCTTCGCCGTGGGCAAACTGTTCGTGCCGCTCTTCCTCCCTCGAATATCTCCCGTCGGCGCCCTTGATAAAAAAGGTGAGCTCCATAATTACGCCCTTTTCCGTCTGGGTGTTGAACCAGATATAGGAAATATCCTCGCCGTCCTCGCAAAAGACGTTTTCACCTATTATATTGCGCAATTTATACTCGCTGGAAACGTCGAAAAGAAACACTCCGCCGCGATTGAGCGCGGAATATACCTTTGCGAACGCAATTTTGAGCTTTTCGGGGGGAACGTAATTAATGCAGTCGTTGACGGCTACGGCAAAATCGACTTTGCCGTTTAATTTAAGTTTGGTTATATCGCCGAGTAAAAATTCGCTGCGAACGCCTTCCTTAGCCGCTTTCTGTTTGGCAACCGAGAGCATCTGCGGTGAGATATCCACTCCGCAGACGTCGTAACCCGCCTTGTACAGAGCGCGCGTAAAGTAGCCGTTGCCGCAGCCGATATCCACGCCCTTCAGCCCCGCGCCCAGACTTTTCAGCCTTGTAATTAAATACTGCGACCATTGTTCATAGCCGCAGTCTTTGTTTAAATATTCAAACCAACCGCCTAGCGCGGAGTAACTTTCCTTCATTCCGTAGCCGTCATCCGAGCAGATTGTCGGAACTGATTTTTTTCTTTTTGCTCTTTTTGTCGGTAGGCTGAAGCGCCTTTTCACGCTCGGCAAAGAGCTTTTCGTATTCCACGTACTTTGCGTCCTTGATATGCTCGTCGTAATAGCTCTTCACGTCGGCGTCCATCTGCGCTCTGTCCGCCTGCGCCTTGGCTATGTCGCCGCGTCCGAATGCTACCGCTATTTCGGTAATCTTTTCATTTTCGATGGGCTTTACGGGACGGCCGATGAGTTCCGACTTGCCTGCCGCAAGAATCTCCCTTGCCGCCTGCTTTTCTTCCTGAAGCTTTTCTTCTTCAAGCTGTTTGGGGGTCATCTTTGCGCGCGCCGCCTGCTTTTCGGTCTTTACCGCGGGTTCGATAAAGCTGTCGAACACCCACTGAGTATAGGCCATCCATACCAGAACGATGAACGAGAAGCCTATAAACAGGAAGAAAATTATCGCCAGCACGAAGATTAACTGAACGGCGGTTCCCCAAAGCATCAGCCATACGGGAATGAACGCGAAAGCCGCCATAATTACCGACTGAATGAAAGTACCTATCAACAACACGAAGGAGTTTTTGATGAGATACTTGAGCTTTACATTGTAGCTTACGCCGACTGCAAGCACCCAGAGCGCGTACAAGCCGACAAGCACGGTTGCTATTATTATGAATACCTTTGCGGTGATTGGACCTGCGGCATTGGAGCCGTTAGCTATTGCAAGAGCCGCCCAATCGCTGATTATA
>JBJEUX010000004.1:0-3132 GCA_051884055.1 Candidatus Coproplasma sp. | reverse complement strand
AAAAAACGGTATAGAGCAGTTCCTTTACTGTTCTATACCATTGTAAAACTTTACGAGGCAGAAAATGGAGCAAGGTTTGTGCGTTTTACCCTTGCATTTTATATTTTTTAATGTTATAATCTTATTTGCTAACAAGGTCTGCTGTGTGCGTGGTATGGGAAATTCGTAATCCACAAAATAAATCAGGGAGCGTTTGGTTCGCTGAAATAGGCAAGGTCTGTAAAATTTTTACGGAAAGTCCGAACATTTTCAGCTTCCGCGCACCCACCTGCGAGAAGCGGGTTAATACTTTTTCATAACACGGCATAAGCGGATTTTTTGCAACACCCCCGTCGCGGAAGCGGCGGTTTTATTTTGCTTTTTATAAGATATGGAAACGGCTTTAATTAAATTGGCTTGAAATACTTGATTTTTGTCGGCATTTAAAGTAAAATTATTTGCGGAAAAAGCTTTTACTTGTGAGGTAATTTTTATGGAAGATATGACAGGCGTTGTACCTGTAACTTCGCTCCCCTACTCCGAATTTAAAAACCACGTAGGCGAAGAGGTTACTATAAAAGGTGCTATTCATAACATCAGGGACATGAGCGACTTTGCGTTCGTTATCGTACGTACCGCCCGCGAACTCATTCAGTGCGTCTATTCGCCCGAGTTCTCGGATTACAGACTTGCAGATAACGTTGTGGAACAGTGTTCTGCAAAGATTTGCGGCAAGGTTGTAAAGAGCGAAACCAGAGACGGCAGCGAAAGATACGAATTGCAGATTCACAATATCGAGGTATTGTCTGTTCCTGCGGCTATCCCTCCCGTCGTCATCTCCAAAAAGCAGATCAACTGCGATCTCAGCGTAAACCTCGACTACCGTCCCGTAACCCTGCGCAACCCCAAGGAAAGGGCTATCTTCAAAATTCAGGAGGGTATTCAGCGCGGTTTCAGGGAATTCCTTACAAGTAAGGGATTTACCGAAATCCACAGCCCCAAAATTAACTTTGCCGGTGCAGAGGGCGGTACGAACGTATTCAAGCTGGATTACTTCGGCAAGACCGTCTACCTTGCTCAGAGCCCCCAGCTTTATAAGCAGGCGCTCGTGCCCGTATACGAGAGAGTGTTTGAAATTGCTCCCGTTTTCAGAGCTGAACACCACGACACCTCCCGCCACCTCAACGAATACATTTCGATGGACTTCGAGATGGGATTCATCGACAGCTTTACCGATATTATGAATATGGAAACGGGCGTGCTTCAGTACATTATGAAGCTTTTGAAGGAAGAATACGCGCCCGAGATAGAGCTTCTGAAGGTGGACGTGCCCGAAATCAAGTCCATTCCCTGCATCCGCTTTAAGGACGCGAAGGAAATGTGCGTAAAGAAGCTTAAGAACATAACCGATATGAAGGACTTCGAACCCGAGGAGGAAGCGTTCCTAGGCAAGTGGGCAAAACAGCAGTTCAACTCCGACTTCCTGTTCGTCACCCACTACCTCTCCAAGAAGCGTCCCTTCTACACCATGGACGACCCCGAAGACCCCGAAGTTACCCTTTCGTTCGACCTTCTGTTCAGAGGCATAGAGATTACCTCCGGCGGCCAGCGTATTCACGACTACAATATGCAGGTTGAAAAGATGAAGAAATTGGGAATGAACCCCGAGGAGTTCGAAACCTACCTTATGCTTCATAAATACGGAGCTCCCCCTCACGGCGGTCTCGGTCTCGGTCTTGAAAGACTTACGATGCATCTTCTCGGCTTCAAGAACGTGCGCAACGCCGCAATGTTCCCCAGAGACATCAACAGAGTTACACCCTAAATTTAAACCGATAAAAGTTACGCGCCGACGGCAGAATGCCGTCGGCGCGTTTAATTGCTTTATGCGCATGGTATCATAATACTCACGCTCTGAATTACCGACTATAAAACCTCTAACGCAATCTTGCGCAGAAGTAAATCTGCGCAAGACTGTATCAGGGAGAAAAAAAACGAATAGGCGTAACGACTCTATAACTGATTTATTAAGCAAATAATTCTTTGATAAATCCTGCGGCAAACCTTTTTTAGTTAACGTTGCGCTTGACAAAGTTTCATAAACAGTCTTTCTGTTTAAAACCGCAAGGCTCCTCAACGGAAAAACTTTCGTCATCCGTCAGGGAGAACGTTCGCCATCGTACACGAAATCAGAACAAAATCGTTCAACCTAAACAGAGCCGGTGAGCTTTTCCAAAAACCGTGACAGAGTCTGTTACGTCCGACCTGTAATCAGTCTAACTTTTCTATTATTATACCGTCGGAAACGTCCGCATCATAGAACTCAACTTTACGTCCCGTAGCTTTAAAATACGTATTGTAAATTATTTCTTTAAACTCCGATACGCTGTTCGTCTTTACAAGCGATACGGTGCATCCGCCGAAGCCGCCGCCAATCATTCTCGAACCTATACAGCACGATTGCGACTGCGCCGTCTCCACCAAAGTATCGAGCTCTCTGCCAGTCACCTCAAAATTATCCCTTAGCGACGCATGGGATTTGTTCAGCATCTGTCCCAGAAGAGATATGTTGCCTGCCTTCAATGCAAGTGCGGCAATCCTTACCCTTTCACATTCGCTCATGACGTGCTCGCCCTCTTTCTCAACGTCGAAGGCAAAGCGGATATCTGATAATTATGCCGATAAATATTCAGTTCGGCAAGGCAACCGATATCAAGATTCTTTTGAAGAAGCTCCAGCGCTCTGTCCGTTTCACTGCGGCGTTCGTTGTATTTACTCCCGATAAGATTGCGCGGTTTTCCGCTGTCGGCTATAACCAATGAATATTCCTCGCTTAAGTAAGCATATTTTCACCCTATATTACCTACATTCGAACATACTGAAAAGCAGTTAAGGCAGGGCGCTATGTCGATTTTGGGTTAATTTTTGAGTTTTATCTGAATATTTGCAATAAAAACAGCCACCCTCTTACGAGAATGGCTGTAATTTAACACTTCTTTGTCTGGATAAACGAATTTAAACCGTTATTTTCGGAATAAATCAGTTTCTGGGGTTCTTGATATTCGCCTGTGCTCGTTATCTTTTGCCCTGTGCGAGAAATTGCAGGTCTGGCAGTACGCCGTTATCGCAAGACTATATCCCATATATTTTTCC
>JBJEUX010000003.1:0-13675 GCA_051884055.1 Candidatus Coproplasma sp. | reverse complement strand
AGCAGACTACTCCCGATCCCACACCTGCAACCGAATATACGGTTCACTTCAATCTCAACGGACACGGCGCGACGATAGCCGACGCACAGACGGTTGACGGCAAGATTACGGCGCCCACCGCCCCCACCGATAACGACTACGATTTCGGCGGCTGGTATACGGACGCGGATTGCACTACGGCGTTTGACTTCAACACCGTTCTCACGGCAGAGACCACGATCTACGCAAAGTGGACGGCAAAGCAGACTACTCCCGATCCCACACCTGCAACCGAATATACGGTTCACTTCAATCTCAACGGACACGGCGCGACGATAGCCGACGCACAGACGGTTGACGGCAAGATTACGGCGCCCACCGCCCCCACCGATAACGACTACGATTTCGGCGGCTGGTATACGGACGCGGCTTGCACGACGGCGTTTGACTTCAACACCGTTCTCACGGCAGAGACCACGATCTACGCAAAGTGGACTGCAAAGCAGACTACTCCCGATCCCACACCTGCAACCGAATATACGGTTCACTTCAATCTTAACGGACACGGCACGGAAATAGACGATAAGACTACGGTAGACGGCAAGGTAGCAAAGCCCACCGATCCCTCGGACGAAAATTACGATTTCGGCGGCTGGTATACGGACGCGGCTTGCACGACGGCGTTTGATTTCGACACCGAACTTACGGCGGAAACCACACTCTACGCAAAGTGGACGGCAAAGGTTGTTGATCCTACTCCCGATCCCGAACCTGTAACAGAATATACGGTACATTTCAATCTCAACGGACACGGCGCGGAAATAGCCGATGAAGTGACGGTCGACGGTAAAGTAACCAAGCCCACAGATCCCACCGACAGCTCATATGAATTCGGCGGTTGGTACGATAACGCGGCTTGTACGGGCACGGCAATAGATTTCGATACCACAGTATTTACACAAAACACGACGGTCTATGCAAAGTGGACTGCGATAAATATTTACGACAGACTGACTTCGCAGGCAAACTGCGTATTCAGCGAGGACTGCACGGATAAGAGCGACATGATTTCCGCAGAAAACGACGGAGCAACCGTAGGAATTTTCGCGGATTCGGCAACTGCTTCCGTAAACTTCTCGTATTCGGGCGGAAAGCTTGTTCAGACCACCAGCGGCGCAAATTCGGGCGTAACCATTTCGTTCGGCGCGGCAAGCGGCGATATTGAAGGCTACTTCGAAGTAACTCCCTCGGATATGGGCAGTAAGTGGCGGTTAGTCAGCATTGTTGACAACGGTTCAAACGTATTCAGCGTATATACTACTGCAAAAGGCGAGCCGTTTAAGTACGTTCTCAGCGGCTACGACTCTAATACGAGCCCTGCATCCGATATTAAAACGCCAGAAAGCTCGATCACGGCTAGCGCAAGCACGTTATATAAGGTATACTACAAGCTTGTATGGGACGGCACGCAGTACGTTCTCACTATGACCATCAACGGCAGCGCGTTCGTAACCGACTTTGCGCTCGGCGTGAGCAACGTGGACGGAATTTACCTTATTTCGTCAAATAGCGGAGCAAGAAAGCTCACCCTCGACAATATCGTCGTATGTACCGAGCTTTCGAAGGAGGAATTGATCTCCAAGCTCGATAAAGAATACTCCTTATATACTTTCGTCGACGGCGAAAGCCCTGCAACCCACTCGATAAACGGCGCGCAGGTAACCGCGGCTTATAACACGGCTAAGGCGGCAATCGGGGCGGCGGCTTCTATTGACCAGGCTTACGAAGCGTACAAAGCAGGCGTGGCCGAAATGGCGGCAGTCGAGAGCGACGCGGAGGTAAAGGCTGACAGAGCGGCGGCAGTAGAAGCGCTTGAAGCATACAAGTCGACCAGCTTCACCCTCGAGGAGAATTCAACGGCTTACCAGAACGCGGTTAGCGCAGGTAAGGCGGCAATCAACGCCGCAACCAACAGCGCGGATATAACCTCGGCTCTCAATCAGGCAAAGGCGGCAATCGACGGTATCAAGACCGACGATCAGGTCAATGCGGAAAAGGCTCTTGCAAACGCCAAGGCTACGGCAACTGCCGAGCTCGACGCTTACAGAACTTCGGATATATCAAGCTGTTCTTCTGCTATACAGAGCGAAATCGCTACGGTAATCTCCACGGCTAAGGCGGCAATCGCCAACGCTTCTACGGTCGAACAGGTAAATACTTTGCTTGCTCAGGCAAAGGCTGATATCGACCTGAAGATTGCCGCGGAGGTAGTATATACAATTAAATTCGATCTCAACGGTCACGGCAGCGGCACTATAGCCGACGCGCAGACCGTAGACGGCAAAGTAACCGCACCTGCAGATCCCACCGATTCGGGATATAATTTCAGGGGCTGGTACGACAACGCAGAGTGCAGCGGCGTGGCGGTAGATCTTAGCACGAAGGTGTTCGCCGCGAATACTACGCTGTACGCTAAGTGGGTTGTAAAAGTTACCGAACATACGGTAACCTACGATATGCAGGGTCACGGCACGCAGATTGCTCAGGCTGAGACCGTGGACGGCAAGGTAATCAGACCTGAAGACCCTTCAGAGTCGGGCTATACCTTCGGCGGCTGGTACGAGGATGCGGATTGCACTCAGGCGTTCGACTTTGCGGTTGCAATCAACAGCAACAAGACGCTGTACGCTAAGTGGACGGAGATAATTTCGGAAACTCCCGACGTCCCCGAATCCAACACGATTAACGTATTGAGCTGCGCCGGCGACCTTGAAGCAGCCTACGTAACCTGGGAGGCTGTTTCCGGTGCAAGCTGGTATAACGTCTACGTTAAAGCTAACGGCTCAAGCAAGTACGTTCAGCTTGACGGCGAACTTGTAAGGCAGTATCCCACCTATTACCGTGCGGACGCGGTAGGTCTCAAGGCGGGCGGATACTCGATGAAGATTGTCGCAACCGACAAAAACGGCGACGAAATCGAAGAAAAGAACGCAACGGTCAGCAGCATAAACGTTCTCGCTCACGACCGTTCGGGCTACGCGTTCGTGAACGGCACTTCGTCGGGCGCTTATAACGACGACGGCTCGTTAAAGAGCGACGCAGTCGTATTGTACATAACTCAGGACACCAAGGACACTATAACTCTGGACGTTACGACCAGCAGTAAGGGAGCAGTCACTAACTGCATAGGTCTGCAGGCTATACTCACGGCGTTCAAGAAGGGCTACGATACCCGTCCTCTCGACGTCCGTTTAATCGGCAATATAACCGACCTTGCCGCAATGGAAAAGGGCGATATTCTCATCGACGGCACGAAGTACGGCGTAACCTTCGAAGGTATAGGTAGCGACGCAACGGCAAACGGTTGGGGCTTGCGCATAAAGGGCGCAACCAACGTCGAAGTGCGCAACCTCGGCTTCATGAACTGCGACAGCGACGAGGGCGACAACATCGGCTTACAGCAGGACAACGACCATATCTGGGTACACAACTGCGACCTGTTCTACGGCGACGCGGGTTCTGACAAGGACCAGGCAAAGGGCGACGGCGCGCTGGATACCAAGAAATCAACCTACGTAACTCATTCGTACAACCACTTCTGGGATAGCGGTAAGTGCAACCTTCAGGGTATGACGAGTGAAACTACCAGCAACTACATAACCTATCACCACAACTGGTACGACCACTCCGACTCGCGTCATCCCAGAATAAGAACGTGTACGGTTCATATCTATAACAACTACTTCGACGGCAACGCCAAGTACGGCGTGGGCGTAACTTTGGGCGCAAGCGCGTTCGTGGAGAACAACTACTTCCGCTCGACGGCTACAATGAAGCCCATGCTCTCGTCGATGCAGGGAACCGACGCTCTGGGCGAGGGAACCTTCTCAAGCGAGAACGGCGGTATGATAAAGGCGTACGGAAACGTTTACGACGGAGCGTATTCGCTCATAACCCAGAACGATACCGAGGATAAGACCAACCTCGACTGCTACGCAGCTTCCACGCGCGACGAGCAGGTACCTTCCGACTATACGACCAAGCAGGGCGGAACGACGTACAACAACTTCGATACGGCAGCGGACTTCTATACCTACACGGTTGACAGCGCGGAAGAGGCAAAGGCAAAGATAGAAAAGTATGCAGGACGAATCGGCGGCGGCGACTTCCAGTACGAATTCAACGACAAGACCGAGGACAGCAACTACGCGGTAATCGACGAGCTCAAGACAATGCTCACGAATTATACGGGCACGCTTGTAAAGGTAGGCGATTCCTCCGAGGGCGGTTCGTTTGAAGACGAAGAGGCAATCGAATACACGGTAAGCTTCAACCTCAACGGACACGGCACGGGCTCGATAAGCAGCAAGACAACCGTGAGCGGTAAGGTTTCCGCACCTACAAGCCCCACCGACGAAAATTACGACTTCGGCGGCTGGTACGAAAACGCAGACTGCACGGGTACGGCTGTAAACTTCGATACCAAGGTATTTACCGCGGACACGACGCTGTACGCTAAGTGGACGGAAAAGGCAAGTTCCGAAACCCCCGTAACCGAATATAAGGTAAGCTTCAACCTCAACGGCCACGGCACGGGTACGATCGCAAGTCAGACAACCGTAAGCGGTATGACGACCGCGCCCACCGCACCCACCGACACTAATTACGAATTCGGCGGCTGGTACACCACCTCGGCTTGCTCGGGCGAAGCTATCAACTTCACGACCTATACGTTTACGGCTGATACCACCGTTTACGCTAAGTGGACGGCAAAGGTAACCGTAACCGAACACACCGTAACCTTCGATATGAAGGGTATCGGCACTCAGATTGAGTCTATAACCACGGTAAACGGTCTTGTTACAAAGCCCACCGACCCCGTAGCGGACGGCTACACGTTCAAGGGCTGGTACGAGGACAGCGCATGTACGCAGGGATTCGACTTTACCGTAGCAATCAGCAGCAACAAGACGCTGTACGCTAAGTGGGAGGAAATCATTCTTCCCGAAATTCCCGAAGACGCTAAGATTTCTATCTACGACGTAGAGGGAAGCAACGAATCGGCATACCTGACCTGGAAACCCGTCGAGGGCGCAAGCACTTACAACGTTTACTATAAGGAAAGCGAGGCAATCAGCTACACCAAGATTGACGGCGAGCTTATCAGAGCGCAGGCTTCAAGCTATCGCGCAGACTTAGTCGGCTTAAGCGCAGGAACCTATTCCGTAAAGATTGTTGCAGTGGACGGTTCGGGCGTTGAAAATGCGGAATGTTACACGGAAGTCTCCAACGTATCCGTAGCCGCATACGACCGTTCGGGCTACGCTCACTTTAACTACACCGACGGCGTGGGCGCTTATAACGACGACGGAACGCTCAAGGACAACGCGCTTGTTCTCTACGTCACCGACGAGAACAAGAACACGCTGGATTACGGTTACGTAAACGGAAACAAGGTAGACCTCTCCGCATATCTGTGGAACGGCAATAAGGGTATCGGCTGGATACTCAACAACAGAGCGTACTCATCCGAGCGCGCTAACTACGGCATACAGAAGCTGACCGACCTTTACGGCTCGGTTGTAGTGAGATTTATCGGCAACGTCAACGCGCAGAACGATTCCGATTGTACGGTATCGCTGATTGAAGGACTCACCGCATACGACTCGACCGACAACGGCGGCTCGGTAGGCGACAACGGCAGAATGGCGCGTATGACCGATGCAAAGAATCTCACCCTCGAAGGTATCGGCGACGATGCGACGATCAGGGGTTGGGGCTTCCACTTCATTTCAAGCACGACCGCAACGGGCGGCCAGGGCAAGGGCTTCGAAGTGAGAAATCTCACCTTCACCGAATATCCTGAAGACGCAATAGGTATGGAGGGTCAGCAGGAAGGTTCGACTATTACCTCTGCGGTTGAAAGGTGCTGGATACACAATAACGTATTCCTGCCCGGCCGTTGCGATACTCCTGCCGCAGGAGAAGACGATAAGAAGGAAGGCGACGGCAGCTGCGACTTCAAGCGCGGTATGTACTTCACCTGCTCTTACAACTACTTCGAATACTGCCACAAGACCAACCTCGTCGGCTCATCCGACTCCTCGTTGCAGTTTAATATGACCTATCACCACAACATGTGGTACCAGTGCGGTTCGCGTATTCCTCTGACAAGACAGGCGAACGTACACTTCTACAACAACTACGTATACGCAAACGCTGCCGAAACCACCACGCCTTACAGCTGGATTTCCAAGCCCGCGCTCAGCTACGTTCACTCGCTCAGGGCTAACTGCTATCTGTTCTCCGAGGCGAACTACTACGACGGCTGCAAGAACGTGACCGACGGCAAGACGGGCGGCGCAGGCAAGGCATGGGGCAATATGTACTATGCTTGCTTCGATACCAACACCTTAACCGAGGCAACCTCGCGCGAGCAGAAGGTTTCCAACAGCTGCGCATACGGCTCAACCGATTACTCAAGCTTCGACACTAACCCCGACTTGTTCTACTACGACGCTGTAAATAAGCGCAGCGACTGCTACATAACCGACGCTGTGACGGCAAGAAAGGTCGTAATCGAAAAGGTAGGCGTTCAGGGCTTCTCACCCAGAGTGAGCGTGGATATGTTAAGCACCAAGCCTTCTTCGGCGCTCAGCATACCTGAGGGAGGACTGACTATCGACCTCTCCAAGGCCACCGCAGGCGGCACGGTTGACGGCGTACTGTTTATTAACGCCACTAACAGCTCAAGCGTGGCTAAGGGCAAGGGCATACTCGCGGCGTTCACGCTTGCAGAGAGAGCGGAAGTTTCTATCACCGCTACGGCTTCGGGAGACGCTGTGGCAGAACTCTTAAAGACGGACGGCACGGTAATTGCCGGCAAGTTCACCTCTTACTCAGGCACGCTTGAACCCGGTACGTACATCATCTCGTCCGGTCAGAAGGATAAGGAATGTTCGATAACTTCGCTTTCGTTCAAGTCCAGCGTGACCGACGCAGAAAAGGTTCAGGGCGTAATCGACTACATTGCCGCAATCGGTACGGTGGAATACACCGACGAATGTAAGGCAAAGATTGAACTTGCCCAGTCGGCGTACAACGCGCTCGGCGTAAGCTTACAGGCTCAGGTAACCAACGCGTCCGTTCTCACGGAGGCGGCTGATAAGTACGACGAACTCGCGGCAGACTCAGTCGAAGCTAAGATCGAGGCAATCGGCACGGTAACCGAGGACAGCGGCAAGGCAATCTCCGCCGCAAGAACCGCTTACGACGCACTTACGTCAAGCCAGAAGGCAAAGGTCACCAACTATGCGGTTCTCACCGCGGCTGAATCGGCATTCGAAGGCTTTGCGGTATCTTCGTTGCAGAAATCAATCGACGCTCTGCCCGACGTAGCTACGCTTACGACCGAAGCCGAACTCAACTCCGCGCTCGAAGAGTATACCTACGTACAGACCGAGTACGAAGGCCTCGGCGAAGAGCAGAAGGCGCTGATTTCAGGCTATAGCAAGGTAACCGACGGCATAACCGCGATTCAGACCAAGCTTGCGCCTTACACGGTAAAGAACATGATAGCAGCCCTTCCTGCAAAGGAGAGCGTAGCCCTTTCCGATTCCGCTAGCATAACGGCGGCGCGCAATGCTTACGACGCGCTGACCTCTGAGCAGCAGGCTTCCGTCGGCGATATAACCAGACTGACCGAAGCGGAAGCAGTGTTGGAAGAGCTTGCAAGCAAGACGATTGTCGCTATCTTCACAAACGACGATACTTCGCTTGCAACAAACGCAGGATTTACGGTATCGGGCAGCTATAAGAGCGGCGTTTCGTTCGTGTACGACGAAGTTGCGTATAACAGTCCTCTTAAGCTCGAATCCTCTACCAGCGTAACCTTCTCGACGGCAGCCGAGTCAACGCTCACCATAAAGATTTATAGCGCAGGCGGACAGCTCAAGGTTGACGGCACGACTTACGTCGATAGCGATAGCGACGGATTCATAACCGTTGAAAACCTCGCTGCAGGCTCGCATACAATCACCAAGGCAAGCGGCGACCCTCATCTCTGCTACGTTATTATCGGCGCGGCAAGCTAACGGCTGATTAAAGCAACGGCTGATTAAAAGTTACGGCTGATTTTTAAGCAACAGCCGACTGAATAAGCCAATCCCCTTCGGCGGAAAAGCCGAAGGGGATTTAAAATTGAGTCTTGCTGAAATAATGTTGTATATTATCTCAATAAACGACAAAAACCGTGCGATTAGACTTTACAAACGGCAAAACGTATTATATAATATTGTTAATTAATATCAAAAAGTTGTAATTAATTACAAAAATTAAGAGGGAAAGAATATGAAAAAAAGAAAACTGCTGATTTTCTTGCTCGCAGCGCTTTCAACCGTCACGGTAACGGCGGCGTTGACTGCCTGCGGCGAAGAAGAGCAAACTCCGCCCACGCACAGCGAACACGTGTACGATAACTGGTCGATAACCGTTACGCCCACGGAGACCGATACGGGCATGGCGATCAGAACCTGCACGGCTGGCGACGGATACACGGACAGTAAGGTTCTGCCCGTGCTTTCAGACAGCCGCTATATCATTACGGAAAATACGGCGACCGCTTCCCTGAGCGGTGTGGGTAAGTACACGATAACTCTCGACGGCGATACCTTCTCGTTCTATGCCGTGACTCCCGCATTGGGCGAGTCTGAAACTCCCACGGACCCCGAGACTCCTACGGACCCTGAAACTCCTACGGACCCCGAAACTCCTACGGATCCCGAGACTCCTACGGACCCTGAAACTCCTACGGAGCCCGAGACTCCTACGGATCCCGAGACTCCTACGGACCCCGAGACTCCTACGGACCCCGAGACCCCTACGGACCCTGAAACTCCCACGGACCCTGAAACCCCTACGGACCCCGAGACTCCTTCGGACCCTGAAACTCCTACGGACCCCGAGACTCCTACGGACCCTGAAACCCCTACGGACCCAGAGACTCCTTCGGACCCCGAAACTCCTACCGTTACAGAACATACTGTAACCTTCGATATGCAGGGGCACGGCTCTCAGATTGCTCAGGCAACCACCACGGACGGCAAGGTTGTAAAACCTTCCGACCCTGTTGAAAGCGGATACGTATTCGGCGGCTGGTACGAGGACGCGGACTGCACTCAGGCATTCGACTTCGCGGTAGCAATCAGCAGCAATAAGACGCTGTACGCAAAGTGGACGGAAGACGTTCCCGTAATTCCGGAAATTCCCGATTCGGCTGAAATTTCTGTTTTGGAAGTCTCAGGCAGCAACGAAAGCGCGTATATCACCTGGGAGGCGGTTACGGGCGCAAGCACTTACAACGTCTACTATAAGGCGAGCGGCGCAAGCGAATACACGAAAATCGACAGCGAACTTGTAAGAAAAGATTCTTCAAACTACCGTGCGGACGTGGTCGGCATAAGCGCGGGAATCTATTCCATAAAGGTTGTAGCCGTAAACGGTTCGGGCGCGGAGGAGGCAGACTGCTCGGTTGAAGTCTCCAACGTATCCGTAGCCGCATACGACCGTTCGGGCTACGCTCACTTCAACTACACCGACGGTGTGGGCGCGTATAACGACGACGGCACTCTCAAGGACAACGCAATAGTAATTTACGTAACCGAAGAGAATAAAAATACGGTTATGGACGAAATCTGCGCTGAATACAGCAGTATTTCAATGTTTAAGATTCCCGGTAGCGACTGGGGCGGCAAGAACGCCAGCGGCATAGGCTGGTGGCTCAACAACGCCCAGTACACGATGGACAACAAGAACAGCGATAAGAATAAGGTTCCCAGCAACACCTACGACGCCGCAAACGGTTCAAAATACGGCTTCAAGACGGACGCGCCGATTGTTATAAGATTTATCGGCACGGTGACCACCCCCGAAGGCTGCACGGCATACGACAGCGAAAAAGAGGGCGGCTCTGTGGGCGACAACGGCAATATGGCGAGAATGAAGAACTATAAAAACGTCACTATCGAAGGTATAGGCGACGACGCCGTAATAAAGGGCTGGGGCTTCCACTTCATAGCGGGCACCGATTCGGTAAACGGTCAGGGCAAGAGCTTCGAAGTGAGAAATCTCACCTTCACCGAATATCCTGAAGACGCAGTCGGTATGGAAGGTCAGCAGTCTGGTTCGACCATCACCGCAGGCGTCGAAAGATGCTGGATACACAACAACGTATTCCTGCCCGGCTACTGTGCAGACCCTGCCGAGAGCGATAAGAAGGAAGGCGACGGCAGCTGCGACTTCAAGCGCGGTCAGTACTTCACCTGCTCGTATAACTACTTCGAATACTGCCACAAGACCAACCTCGTCGGCTCGTCGGACTCCTCGTTGCAGTATAATATGACCTATCACCACAATATGTGGTACCAGTGCGGTTCGCGTATTCCTCTGACAAGACAGGCGAACGTGCACTTCTATAACAACTTCGTGTGCGGTGACGCAACCGAAAAGACCACGCCCTACAGCTGGATCGCCAAGCCCGCGCTCAGCTACGTTCACTCGCTCAGAGCTAACTGTTACCTCTTCTCCGAGGCAAACTATTACGAAGGCTGCAAGAACGTAACCGACGGCGACACGGGCGGCACAGGCAAGGCCTGGGGCAATGCGTATTACGCTTGCTACGAAGACAATACCTTAATCGAGGCGACCTCGCGCGAGCAGAAGGTTTCCAACAATTGCGCGTACGGCTCAATCGACTACTCCAGCTTCGACACCAACCCCACGCTTTTCTATTACGATGCAACCAACAAGCGCAGCGACTGCTACATAACCGACGCCGTAACGGCAAGAAGGGAGGTTATCGAAAAGGTAGGCGTTCAGGGCTTCTCGCCCAGAGTGAGCGTGAATATGACGGACGTAAAGCCTGATTCGGCGCTCAGCGTAACCAAGGAAGGTCTGACGATAGACCTCACCAAGGCCACGGTAGGCGGTACGGTTGACGGAGTGCTGTTCGTAAACGCTAAAAACAGCTCGGGTACGGCGAAGGGCAAGGGAATACTTGCAGTATTCACCCTCGCGGAAAGAGCGGATATATCCGTATCCGCCAACGGCACGGGATTTGCCGCGGCAGAGCTTATCGCAATGGACGGCAGAGTAATCGCCAACAAGTTCTCCTCGTACGAAGGAACGCTGGAGGCGGGAACGTATATTATCTCGTCCGGTCAGAAGGATAAGGAATGTGCAATCACTTCGCTCTCCTTCAAGTCGGGCGTGACCGACGCTGAAAGGGTACAGAACGTAATAGGCTATATCGACGCGATCGGCACGGTTGTATACACCGACGAATGTAAGGCAAAGATTGAAGCCGCACAGTCGGCGTACAACGCTCTGGGTGCAAGCTTGCAGGCCCAGGTAACCAATTACGCAGCCCTCACCGCGGCTGCGGACAGCTACGATACCCTCGCGGCGCAGACGGCAATCGATAAGATTGCGGCAATCGGCACGGTAACCGAGGACAGCGGCAAGGCAATCTCCGCCGCAAGGTCCGCTTACAACGCGCTCACGGCAAGCCAGAAGGCGAAGGTAAGCAACTATCAGACGCTGATCAAGGCGGAAGCCGACTTCGCAGGATTTGAAGTTCAGGCGCTCCAGAAAGCAATCGACGCTCTGCCCGACGTTGCTACGCTTTCGACCGAGGACGAACTCAACGCCGCGCTCGAAGAGTATATCTTCGTTCAGACCAAGCATGCGGACTTAGACGAAGAGCAGAAGGGGCAGATAACGGGTTACGACAAGGTAACCGAAGGTATAGCCGCGATCGAAGCCAAGCTTGTTCCCTACACGGTCAAGGATATGATAGCCGCACTTCCTGCAAAGGAGAGCGTAACTTTAACCGATTCTTCGCAGGTTTCCGCGGCGCGCAAGGCATACGATGCGCTGACTGCAGATCAGAAGACTCTCGTCGGCGATATAACCAGACTGACCGAAGCGGAGGAGGTTATAGCCGAACTTGCAAGCCAGACGGTTGTCGCTATCTTCACAAACGACGATACTTCGCTTGCAACAAACGCAGGCTTTACGGTAACGGGCAGCTATAAGAGCGGCGTTTCGTTCGACTACGACGGAACTACGTATAACAGTCCGCTCAAGCTCGAATCCAAGACCTCGGTAGCGTTCTCGACTTCGGCAGAGCAGAAGATAACCATAAAAATTTACTCTGCCGGCGGCGAACTCAAGGTGGACGGAACCACGTATAAGGACGACGACAGCGACGGATTTATCGTAATCGACGCGCTTGCCGCAGGTTCGCATACAATCACCAAGAGTAACGGCGATCCCAACCTCTGCTATATAATAATTTCGCCCGCGTCATAACGGCATAATGCAGACACTTTTCCCCCGACTTTCAAGTCGGGGGAAAATATTTGTCAACCCGAAAAATTAATCGAAAAAAGTCATAATTTGACGGTAATCTGCCAATCGAGCTTTACAAACAATAAATATTATATTATAATAATGTTAAGTAATATCAAAAAATTTAAATTACTGACAAATAATTTAAGGGGAATAATGAAATGAAGAAAAAGTCACTGCTTATCTTCCTGCTGGCAGCCGCTTCGACGCTTTCGATAACGGCGGCGACAGGATGTAACGAGGGCGACAACTCAACGCCTGCGCCTCCTGTCCATCAGGAGCAGGATCACACCTACGGCGAGTGGTATATAACTGCTCCCACCGATAAAGCAACGGGCGTTGCTATGCGACTTTGCACCGAGCTGGACGGCGGAGAGCAGAGCTACGTTCTGCCCGTTCTGACGGATCCGGGCTACACTGTCACAAACGATACTGCAACGGCAACCGAGGCAGGTACGGGAACTTACACCATTACCATAGATGGCGTAACCTTCTCTTTCACGGCAAAAACTCCCGCCAAGGGCGAGCCTGAACAGCCCAAGACCGAATACACGGTTCACTTCAATCTCAACGGACACGGCGCGGCGATAGCCGACGCACAGACGGTTGACGGAAAGGTAACCAAGCCCACAGACCCCACCGATAACGACTACGACTTCGGCGGCTGGTATACGGACGCGGCTTGCACTACGGCGTTTGATTTTAATACCGCACTCACGGCGGAAACCACGATATATGCAAAGTGGACTGCAAAGGCTACAGAACCTACTCCTGCAACCGAGTACACCGTACACTTTAATATCAACGGACACGGCTTGGCTATATCTGATGCTCAGACGGTTGACGGAAAGGTTGCAAGGCCCACAGATCCCACCGATAACGACTACGATTTCGGCGGCTGGTATGCTGACGCGGCTTGCACCATTTCGTTTGACTTCAACGTCGTTCTCACGGCGGAAACTACAATCTATGCTAAGTGGACGGCAAAGCAGACTACTCCCGATCCCACCCCCGCAACCGAGTACACCGTACACTTCAATCTCAACGGACACGGCACGGCGATAGCCGACGCGCAGACGGTTGACGGAAAGGTTTCAAAGCCCACCGATCCCACCGATAACGACTACGACTTCGGCGGCTGGTATACGGACGCGGATTGCACTACGGCGTTTGACTTCAACACCGTTCTCACGGCAGAGACCACGATCTACGCAAAGTGGACGGCAAAGCAGACTACTCCCGATCCCACACCTGCAACCGAATATACGGTTCACTTCAATCTCAACGG
>JBJEUX010000002.1:0-14419 GCA_051884055.1 Candidatus Coproplasma sp. | reverse complement strand
ACAGCGAGGTATATATGGTTGTCCCTTACGGTATAATCGCCGACGTTGCGGCGGTTGCGCTGGGCGGCGTGCTGGGCGGACTTTTAAAAAAGGTCATGCCCAGGCGCATAATCGAAAGTCTCTTTATAGTGACGGCTTTCTGCGCGTTCGGCATAGGCATTGTGTCCACGGTAAAGCTCTCGTCCCTTACGGTGGTTATGGTCTCGGTTATTTTAGGCTGCGTCATAGGCGAGCTCTGCCGCATAGAGACGGGAATTCAGAAGCTAATCGGCTTCACGGTTAATAAACTAAACGGCAAACAGATAGCGCTTTTGGATACTCTCGACGACGAACAAAGGCAGAAGGCGCAGGAAGAATTGAAGCTCAAAGTAGAGCTGTTGAGCCTTTCGATGGCGATAATCTGCTTTTCGGGAACGGGCTTTTTCGGCGCGCTTAACGAGGGGCTGGACGGCGACCACAGCATACTTTTGGCAAAGTCGGTACTGGACTTTTTCACCGTGCTTGTAATCGCCGCGCAGATAGGATATTTCGTATCGGTGTTCGCCGCGCCTCAGGCGGTAATATTTTTGATCTGTTTCTTTATCGCAAGCCTTATTTCGCCCATACTCACGCCCGAAGCGATAGCAAACTTCAAGTCGGTGGGAGGCGTGTTGACGCTGGTTATAGGCTACAACATGCTGGCAAGCCAGACGGGACTGAAAAAGGTCAGGGTGCTAAATCTGACGCCCGCGTTTATTCTCGTTCTGTTCTTCTCGTGGCTTGTAACGCTGTTGCCCTTCGCAATCTGACGCTATGTTAAAGATTGATTTTTCCGTAAAACCCCTCGGCTTCGGCGTAACCGAAATCACCGCGCCCATGGGTGAAAAAATTTACCTTATCGAGGGCAATCTTTGCGCTATGGTCATAGATACGGGCATGGGTATTGGCTCGTTGCTCGGCGTAATACGCTCGTTCTGTCCGCTTCCGCTGGTAGTCGTAAACACTCACGGTCATCCCGACCACGCGGGCGGCAACGCGGAATTTGATAAGGTCTATCTTCACAGCTCCGACTTCGCGCTCTACTATACGACGGTGGTCAAGAGGTATCGCATAAACGATATAAGAAAGATTTTCGGGGACGACGGAAAAATTTATGAAGATAACCTTCTCGAATCGGCGTCCAACGTCGTGCCTCTGCCCGAGGGCGAGGCGTTCGATCTGGGCGGAAGGACGGTTACCGTGCACAAGCTGGAGGGGCATACCAGGGGCAGCGTGGTTCTGTACGACAGCCTTACCAAGTGGCTGTTCACGGGCGACGCGGTGAGCATCAAGGACACCTGGCTCTTTTTAAGCTGCAGTACTTCGCTTACACACTACAGAAACTCCCTGCTCGGCTTTCTGACCAAAAAGATACCCGTAACCGGAATTCTTTCAGGACACGAGCCCAACTCGGCTACTTGCGACCTTCTCAATATCAGGCTGGAATGTCTCAATAAAATCATTTTCGGCGAGATTACGGGCGAAGAAGTGACAACCTTTGCAGGACGCGGCAGACGGGTGGAATATAAAGGCACCAGCCTTATTTACAACCCGAAGAGGATAAAAGATGATAAAATATAATAACGTAATTTTCGATCTGGACGGAGTAATCTGTTCAACGGATAAGTTTCACTATCTCGCCTGGAAGAGGGCGGTAGAGCCGCTCGGCGTGGAATTCAACGAGAGCGTAAACAACAGACTGCGCGGCGTCAGCCGTATGTCCAGTCTCAACATAATTTTGGAAAAGTACGACGGGGAGCTGCCCGAAGAAGAAAAGGTTAAAATCTGCGAATACAAAAATTCGCTGTATCGCGAAATGCTGTCCACGCTGTCAATGAAGGACTTATCCAAGGACGCTCTGGACACGTTGGTAGGCTTGAAGGGCTGCGGCAAAAAAATCGCGATAGGCTCGTCCAGCAAGAACACCAAGCTCATTTTAGAAAAGCTGGGAATAATCGACCTTTTCGACGCGATAGCGGACGGAAACGATATAATTAAATCCAAGCCCGACCCCGAGGTATTTTTAAAGGCGGCGTCAAAGCTGGGAGAAAAGCCCTGCGAATGCGCCGTTGTCGAGGACGCCGAAAGCGGAATTCAGGCGGCGGTTGCGGGCGGTTTTTATGCAATAGCAATCTCCGACGCGCGCAAATCTGCGCTTGCGGATAAAAAAATAACCAAGCTGTCCGATTTGTTGAAGTGATTGTTTTAATTGATATCGGATAAAAAGAGTATTTATAAAAAATCAGCCGTGGAAACCCACGGCTGATTTTTTTTCTTATTATCTGATAGGGTTTAGTCTGCTTTTCGACGTTGATATTTTTATCGGATTTTAATTTCAACATTTTAAAAGGCTGTGTTATAGTGTATTTGATGAAAGATTCAACTGAAAATGCCTGCTTTTGAATTTTACCGTAAAGAGTACGAAAGCGCAGTGGCAAAACTTGGAGAGAAGTTAATTGGAGGTAATAATGAAGGTTGAGATTTATTCGCGTAAAGCCGTTACGGAGCTACTTAGCGGAGCGTTTCCGAAGAATACGGCGGTTATAAGCTTTTACGACCCAGCCAAATCGGGCAAAGCCGAATTCGGTAAAATATCTTATGCGGGCGCATGTGACTTTGTGTATTACGTTATGATACCCGATATAGATATCGAAGTGTTGGGTGAATGCGGTTACACCTATGAAACTTACCTTGCGGATGCGGATTCGCTTGCTGAATTCATCTACGACGTTAGGGGGAAGGGGATGGATATAATCTGTCAATGCGACTACGGTCAAAGCCGAAGCGCCGCCTGCGCCGCCGCGATATTGCAGCATTTTGAAGGGTGCGGAATAGATATTTTCGCGGATTACCGTTACTACCCTAATCAGTTGGTCTACCATAAAGTTTTTGATGCTTTAGAGAAAAAAAAGGTTCTGAAATCAAAATAAAGATGGCTTACGTTCAACCCTGAAATTATTAAATTTTCGGAGAAGAGTGCCTTTATGGGACAATTGGCTGTTGTTTTTTATTTAAGGCATGGTATAATGATTCTATACAAAAGCACTACGGATATGATAAGGATAAAGTATGAATTTTTCTAAATCAAAATATTGTTCACTGTGGCAATGCCCCAAAATGTGTTGGCTTAAAAAGTATAAGCCCGAAGAGGCGAAAATAGACCCGTCCGTTGAGGCGAGGTTTGAAGCGGGAAACGAGGTAGGCGAGCTTGCAAAGGGATTATTCGGTGAGTACTTCGACGTCACCACTCAGAAAGTTGACGGTTCGCTTGATCTTACGGCTATGATTGAAAAGACCAAAAAAGCAATAGATGAAGGCGTTGAGAATATCTGTGAGGCGGCTTTCTCCTTCGGCGGTCTGTACTGTGCTGTGGATATTCTGCACAGGGAAAAAGGCGGTTACGCCATCTATGAAGTTAAAAGTTCAACCGAAGTAAATTATATCTATTACGTCGATACTGCTTACCAGAAGTACGTCTTGCAGAAGTGCGGCGTTCCCGTAACGGGAGTATACGTGGTTAATATCGATAATACGTACGTCAGACGGGGAGACCTGGAAATAGATAAATTCTTTAAGATTACTGACGTTTTGCAGTTTGTTCAGGAAGAGGAAAAGGTGGTGGAGCAAAATCTTAAGGACGCCGAAAAACTGCTTGACGACCCAAACGAGCCTGACTTCGATATAGATATACGTTGCACCTACCCATACGGTTGTAGCTTCTGGGACTATTGCACAAGGCATATTCCCGCCCCTTCCGTGTTCGACTTGTACAGATTGCCTTTCAAGGACAAGATCGCGTCGTATAAGAAAGGTATAGTATCTTTTGAAGATATGCTTGAAAACCGCGTTGCGCTTACGGGCATAAAAAAGATGCAGGTTGACTATGCGTTAAACGACAGGGGAACGTATATAGACGCGGCGGGAATAAAGGATTTTTTAAACGGGCTTACCTATCCGCTGTATTTCCTTGATTTTGAAACCATGCAACAGGTCGTTCCTCAGTTCGATAATTCCAAGCCCTATCAGCAGATACCCTTCCAGTATTCCCTGCACTTTATTGAGTGCGAAGGCGGAGAGGTAAAACATAGAGAATTTCTGGCGCAATCGGGCGTTGACCCCAGAAGGGAGATAGCGGAAAGTCTTTGCAACGACATACCCGACGACGTCTGCGTACTTGCCTACAATAAGGCATTTGAGTGTACGAGAATAGAGGAGCTTGCAAAGCTGTTCCCTGATTTAAGCGGGCATCTGCTTAAAATACGCCACAATATCAAGGATTTGCTCGTGCCCTTCCAGAACGGTTACTATTACAACCGTGCAATGGGGGGATCGTTCTCGATAAAGAGCGTTCTGCCCGCAATATTCCCCGACGACCCCGAGCTGAACTATCATAACCTTGAAGGGGTACATAACGGCAGCGAGGCTATGGAGATATTTCCTAAGATTAAGGATATGTCTCCTGAAGAGGCGGAAAGGGCAAGACGCAATCTGCTTGAATACTGCAAACTCGATACGCTTGCAATGGTGAAGGTCTGGCAGGAGCTTGTAAGGGCGGTAAAATAAGGTATAATCAATGGGACAATTTATAATTAAGGTTGGAAATATCGTTGATGACGAATTATTAAAGACAGCCGATGCGATTGTCTGTCCGACAAACCCTATGATGAAGTTTGGCAGCGGCGCCTGCGGGGCGATCTTCCGCAAGGCAGGTGTAAAGGAGCTGGAGGATTATACCGAAAAGGCGTTCGGACTATCATACGATAATAAGGAAAACCCCAACGCGATGAAGCCGACCGAAATCCGCGTTACCCCCGGGTTCAATATCCCCTGCGATATAATCTTTGCTCAAGGGGTAAAGGTTTGGAATTGTAATAGCTACGCCGAGGCGTTAATCTTGTTTATTCAAACTTATAAAAACCTGCTTGATTGCATTACTCAAAGGGGCTACAAAACGGTGTTGATTCCCGCTCTGGGAACAGGGCATTACGGGTTTACACATAAATCTACCGCCCGGATTGTCAAAGACCTGTTAACAGAATATGCAATCAATCACGCCGTAAATTTGGTTTTTGTGGTTACCGAAGAGGACGTGGGAGAATTATACAGGTAAGGGGAACTACGACGTATAAAGTCGGACTGCGGATAATTCTGAAACGCTCGGACTGACAGATAATTCTGAAACGCGAAGATCTAAAGTCAAATAAAATTAAAAAAAGTCGGATTATTTTTAAAATTTTTTTTAATTTTTCAAAAACCGACCGTTTATTGGACAGCTTTTTCCGTTTTCAGGATTGACGGTGTTTATAATAATAATAGAAAAAACAAACAGGAGATACGTTATGAACACAGAATTGTTATGGAACCAACCCGAAGTATACGAATTTTATAATATTCCCATCATCAAGAGACGCCTTGACAGCGCCGACCCCGTTCGCGGAGCGTTTGAAAACGCGTATTTCGATTGCCAGCGCACTCTGCGCGGAATGGGTAAAAATCCGCACAGAAAGGAAATCAAAGAATTCATTTATACGGTTGTCACGGAATTTTATTATAATATGATTCACGTGCGCAAAGATTTTCCGAGGGAGGCGTTTGACGTAAGTCTTGTGGATTCTTGCTATAAGATAATTAACGGCGTAAAGGAATACGGCTATGACGTCAGCCTGGGTCAGGCGCAAAAAATTATTAACATGTTTTTCAAATACGTGCTTATAACAGACGAGCGTGTAAACGATATTATAAGCTATCTGCACGTCCCTCTTGACGGCGTTATATTAAGGGGTATAGCAGGTAGTGAGGAGTTCGGTTCGCTCTGCGATACTGCCAGATCTTTAATGCCTTGGAGTAAGTTTAACGACGAGGAAAAGTATATGGAATTGCAAAACGGCTTAGCGTATATGTTCGGGAACCGTATTCTTTGGGAATTCGTGGCATGGAAATCCTGGAAATAAGCAGGCTTATTATAAGCCGATAGGGTTAAAACACGGATCTGAATACCTTTAAGTGTAAATAGGCGGCAATTTTGGTAACAAAATTGCCGCCTATTTTTATTTATTACACGTTTGACGCCGTTATAACTCGCCGCGGCGGCACGTTGCGAACCGGTTGTTTGCGCAAGGCGCTATTCTGTGTTATTTTTTGCCTCGCTTAAAGGACCGCCTGCGGTTCTAACATAATACGTATAATATATGTTTGTACACAAAATTTTTTGTTAATTACTATCATTATTTTTGTTTTTCCTATTTACAAAACGCAAGTTGTATAGTATAATATGCAGTAGGAATTTTATTTTGTCTTGGACAAAAACGGCTAAGGTGAGAGATGAGAGTATACAGTCTGTTATACAAAAATATAAAAAATCTTAGATCCTTTGTGCATATTAACCAACTCTACGACACAAAGCAATATTTGATTATAGTCCACACGGACGACCTTTCAAAAGACGAAATAGCTCCGCTTCTGAGCGAGCTGAATAATCTTTTGCCCTATTCACAGGTTGTCGGATGCAGCGTCGGCGGCATAATCTATAAGGGCGAGAGCCTGACCGAAAAGACGCTTATATCCATAATAGACCTGTACGGTACGGACGTTAAGACGACCTCCGTCGTATTAAAGGACGAGAACGGCTACCGCCCGCCCCAGAAGGTTGCGGACGAGGTCTTATACTATCTTGGCGGCGCGAACGACAGCTTTTTGTTTACCTACTACTGTCCTACGTATCCCTACGTCTCTCAGCTTGTGGAAGAATTCAATAAGCGCGCCGTAAACTTCAGGATTATAGGCGGCGGCGCATACTCGGTTTCCGCCGATTTATGCAACGACCCTGCGTATATCATTCACAACGGATTTGTCTCCGAGGACTATATAGTCGTAGCCAAGCTTCAGGGCAGTCTGCTTACGTGCCGTCAGGCGGCTATCACGGGCATTAAATCCGTAGGGCGCACGTACAGAGTTACCAGGTCCAAGGATCACAGGCTTATCGAAGTGGACGGTCAGCCCGCAAAGCAATGGTTTAACTATCTTGTGGGCGAAGAGTACCTAAAGAAAGACAAGAACATAATTCACGCGCTGCCTTTGGTTAAAGAAAAAGCTCCGAATTTAGGTCTGAACATCAATTACGATAACGACGCGTTGACGGGCGAACCTCTCGGCGGCGACCTGTTCGTATTCGACGAGGTCAAGGAAAACGAACTTCTGACCATGGGATATATCGACCCCAACAGTACGGTCAAGGCACTGCGTCCTCTCTGTGAAGAGATTGACAACGCGCCTGCGGAGGCGCTGTTTGCCTACAGCTGTCTGACGCGCCGACTCGTGCTGCACAACTGTGCAAAGTGGGAGCTCAACGCCTTTACGTCCACGCAGATCGTGGGCGCGTTTATGGCGGGAGAACTCATCTACGACGGTTCCGACTGCCGATACTCCAATTCCGCGTTTACCGTTGCAACCCTCTCGGAGGACCCCAACGCAACGGTCAACCTCAACATGCTTGCGCTGAAAAACGACTCCGCGCTGCAGTTTGATAATCTCCCCTTGGTTTCCTACCTTTTCAGTACCGCCAATTCGGAGCTGAAAAACGAGATTTACGAGGGCGAACAGCGCCTTGCCGAGCAGATGGTTACCGACAACGAGACCGGGCTTGCAAACCTCACTAAATACGTCTACGACGCCAAGAACGAGACCTTTAACGCGCTCTGTCTGCTGTCTTTGAAGAACGAGAACGTTATAAGGGTTTTCCTGAACAAGGACGTATATCATTCCTACGTGCTGACTGCCGCAGAGGGCTGTGAACGGATTCTGGGCGACGGCTACAGGATTTACCGCTATAACGAGCTGTCCGTTCTGATTGCGGCGAACACCTCCGACAGGGACGGGTTCGTTTCGGATATGAAGAGGCTTAAAGCCGAGCTCGACAAAATCAGGCACAGCAGCTATCAGCCCATTTACGAAATGAGTATCGTCTTTGGCGAGGACGATCTTTTAAACAAGGTCGATCTGACCTACGTCAACCTGCATAAGGGCAACGGCGACATTCTTATCAACAGCGAAGAGGAGGATAACGACTTCAAAAAGGAGATGACTCTGCTTCAGGTCATCAACGACGCTATCTCCCACAATCGCATAATACCCTACTATCAGGGAATAATGAACAACAAAACGCACGAGATAGACATTTACGAATCGCTTATGCGACTTTCGGACAAGGACGGAAGAATCTATCTGCCGGGAGAGTTTTTGCCCGTCGCCAAGGAATACAAGCTGTACGACAGGCTCTCGCAGATAATGGTTGCCAAGGTTTTGGACGACGTGCCTAAGCATCCGTTCTCGGTAACGATAAACCTTAACACCAGCGATATATATAATCAGGAGACGCTCAAGCTCATCTTCGACAAGCTTCAGCAGGCGGAGCAGCCCGAAAAGATTATATTTGAAATAGTCGAAAGCGAGGCGATTACCGACTACGCGTATCTCAAGACGTTTACCGACAAGATTCACGAGCTGGGCGCAAAGATTGCGGTGGACGACTTCGGTTCGGGCTACAGCAACTTAATGCACGTTTTAAGGATAGATCTGGACTACATAAAGATTACGGGAGAAATCGTCAGGGACGTAATAGTCGACCCTTCCTGCGGAGATTTTATCAATATGATATCCGCCTGGGCGACGACCAAGGATAAGAAGGTAATTGCGGAATACGTTGAAAACGAGCATATTCAGCAGATTATAAGGAGCAACAAGGTGGATTATTCGCAGGGGTATCTCTTCTCCAAGCCTGCGAAAATAGATTGATAAACAGGTTCAGAAACTGACGTCGGAGCGGTCAGACCCGCTCCGACGTTCTTTCTTGCTTCATAATTATGTTAATTTTAATAAATTTTATCAACTTTATGTTGCATAATTAATTTATTAGTGTTATAATGATTACAACTACACGGCCGTACGCGGGCAAAATATTTGCTCTTTTGCGGCTAATCTTAAAAAGAGGAGATTATGGACGACCCATCTAAGCGACGAGATATTTCGTATTTCATCCGCTTGCAAGCGCAGATTGCCCTGTTTGTAAGGCTGTATATTCGCGCTCATTTTTCATTGAATCGTATTCCGTTGAAATTGTGAGTTAAAGGCTTGTTTCTTTAACGCATTTTTTATTTCGGAGGATATATGGATTCAACTACCCAAACAATAGTAATAATAATAGTACTGATATGTTTCGTGTTTTCGGGCTTCTTTTCCGCGACCGAAACTGCGTTTACCACGATCAATAAGCTCAGGGTCAAGACCAAGGCTGACGACGGCGATAAGCGTGCAAAGCTTGTCTTAAAGCTCGCCGATAACTACGACAGGCTTCTTACAACGATTTTAATCGGCAACAACATAGTAAACATTCTCGCGTCTTCGCTTGCGACCCTGCTGTTCGTCTACTGGTGCAACGGAAACGAAAGTCTTGCTTCCGTGCTCTCCACGATCGCGACTACGGTAATAGTATTGATTTTCGGCGAGGTTACGCCCAAGAGTCTGGCAAAGGAGTTCCCTGAAAAGTTCGCCTCGTTCGCCGCGCCCATAATCAACGGACTGGCTTACGTGCTGACTCCGCTCAACTACGTGTTCTCGCTCTGGAAAAAGCTTTTAAACAAGATTTTCAAGAATAAGGAAGACACGACCATCACCGACGACGAGCTCATCTCTATGGTAGAGGAAGCCGAGCACGAGGGCGGCATCAACGCCCGCGAGAGCGACCTTATCAAGAGCGCGATTGAGTTCAACGACCTCGAGGTCAAGGATATCTTAGTGCCCCGCGTGGATATGGTTGCCATTCAGACTTCCGCGACGATGGAAGAGGTTGCGCAGGTGTTTATGGAGACGCGCTTCTCGCGTCTGCCCGTGTACAAGGACACGATAGATAATATCGTGGGTATTCTTCACGAAAAGGATTTCATCAAGCAGAGCGGCGAAGAGGGTTTCAGTCTTGAAAAGATTATGAAGCCTGCGGTGTTCGTCGTTGAAACTTCTAAAATATCTCTGGTGCTTCAGCAGCTCCAGAAGGCCAAATCGCATATGGCGATCGTCTCGGGCGAGTTCGGCGATACCGTGGGCATAATTACTATGGAGGATATCCTGGAAGAGCTTGTCGGCGAAATCTGGGACGAGCACGACGAGGTGCTTTCGGACATAACCGAAACGGCTGAAAACGAGTATAAAGTGCTCGGCAGCGTTACGGTAAACGACTTCTGCGATTACTTCGATCTGGACGAAATAGAGTCCGACAGCCAGACCGTCGGCGGTTGGGTTATAGATATGCTTGGAAAGATTCCCGAGGACGGCGACCAGCTGACTTACGAAAACCTCGCCATAACCGTAACTCAGACCGAGTTCAGGCGAATAACCGAGCTTAAGATTATAGTTACCCCCATCGAAGAGGACGAAGAGGAATAACTTCCGCAACCGTTGTCGGAACGTAATTTCACATTTGCAAAGCAAAAATATTGGTTCAAACGTTTGTAAAAACGGTTGCCAAGTGATATACTAAGAACATAAAAAATAAACGGAGATAATATTATGGCAAAGATAACCAAGGATACGTTGATAATGGATTGCCTTAAAATCAATCCCAACAGCGCTGAAATTCTTCAGGCTGTAGGTATGCACTGCCTCGGCTGTGCAATGGCTCACGGCGAAACCATCGAGCAGGCTGTGTTCGTTCACGGAAACGACCTCGACAAACTGCTTGCAAAGCTCAACGAAGGTATAGAGGACTAAAATTATCGCCCACCGCGCACGCGGTGGGCGTTTAATTTATTTCAGATTGACAAAACTCAACGCTACGGCAGGTGAATTATGGATAAAACCGAACGTCTCAGACAAATAATCGACGGCAGCGAAAACATAGTCTTTTTCGGCGGCGCAGGGGTATCGACCGAGAGCGGTATACCCGATTTCCGTTCGCAGGACGGGCTGTACAATCAGAAGTACGACTATCCTCCCGAGCAGATCATTTCGCATACCTTTTTTACCTATCGCACGGAGGAGTTCTACCGCTTTTACCGCGACAAGATGCTTATTTTAGACGCTCAGCCCTGCGCGGCGCATACCTGTCTCGCCGAACTGGAGAGGCGGGGCAAGCTCAGGGCTGTCGTAACTCAGAACATAGACGGACTGCATCAGGCGGCGGGCAGCAAGAACGTGTACGAACTCCACGGCAGTATCTTGCGCAACTACTGCATGCGTTGCGGTAAGTTCTATTCCGCGCAATTCATAAAGGAGAGCAAGGGCGTTCCGCGCTGTTCGTGCGGAGGTCTTATAAAGCCCGACGTCGTGTTGTACGAAGAGTCGTTGGACGGTGAAACGATAAACGGCGCAATCGACGCGATTTCTCACGCGGACACGTTGATAATCGGCGGTACTTCGCTTGTCGTATATCCCGCCGCAGGCTTCGTCGATTTCTTCCGCGGAGATAATCTGGTGGTCATAAACAAGACGCCTACCCCTGCGGACGCCCGGGCAAATCTGGTAATCAACGCACCCATAGGTCAGACTTTTGCCTGTCTTAAGCAAACGCTTACGTAAAAATTTTATGCCTTTTTCATAATACCGAACGGCTTAATCGGCACATATCCGGGCGGCAACGCATTTGCGTTGCCGCCCGTTCCCATTTATGGAAAATTCTTTGTCTTGCGTCTGCCGCTTGCCATAGGTTATAATGCGCTAAGCAGACGGGAGCGGTGCGAATCCGCGGAATTAACCTGACGCAAGGAGCGCCTCTTCGGCGACTTTCGTCAAATATGTTTTTTGGTGTTTCCGTCTGCTTAACCAAAGGAGGAAACTATGAAAATCGCAAAAACTGTAATTGCAACCGCCGCGATGATTGCGGCAGTGACGGTAAGCGGCTGCGCCGCGCAGAGCGGAGGAGGGGCGGTCGTGCCTCCTCAGAACGTGACCGACGACATTCAGTCGGGCGGCAGTACGGGCAGTGCCGGGAGTACGGGAAATACGGGCGGCGCGCAGGATTCGCCGGAATTGCCTGAAGTCGACCATACACCCGAAATTAACCAACCGCCCGAAAGCGGGCAGGCTCCGGGAACAGACTCTGTGCCCGTGCTTCCTCAGGAGCCGTCTCAGCCGACGGAACCCGAAGAACAGCCGCCAGTTCAGCAGGAACCTGTTAAGCAGACGGTGAGCTACATAAAGGTTACGGGCGACGGCGTCAATATCCGCAAGGGCGCGGGAACTTCCTTCTCGTCGCTGGGTGCAGCTGAGAAGAATACGTTGTATGCGCTTGTGGGAAAGGAGGGCAGTTGGTACAAGACCTACTATAAAAACTCCACGGCGTACATATCTTCGAAGTATTGTCAGGTGGTGGAGATGGAAAAGAGCGATAACGAAAAGATAGAAAGTATAATAGCCGAAGGTACGCGGCATATGGGTACCAAGTACGTCTACGGCGCGACGCGCTACCACAACGGTGAGGGTGTGCTGCTTTCGGGGTTTAAGGTCAGCGAGTTCGACTGTTCGTCGCTCGTTCAGTACATATTCAAAAAGGCGGTAAACGTCAATCTGCAGGTAAACACGCGAACTCAGGTGTTGCAGGGTACGACGGTAAAGAGGAGCGAGATAAAGAGGGGAGATCTGATATTCTTCACCAACAGCTCGCGCAAGCATCTTACCGGCATAGAGAGGATAGGTCACGTCGCGCTGTATCTTGGCGACAATCTCATTCTCCATACGGCTTCGGACTATGCCAAGATTGAAGAGATTTCAACTTCGCGCTGGAATTACTACGTTCAGACCCAGCGTATGATTTAAAGGAAGAGTAATGCGGACAGGCTACGGTTTAAAGTAAGAATAATGCGGAGGCGCGATATTGCGCCTCCGCATTGTATTATTAAAGATGCAAGTCCATATGCGCATACGCGCACGCACTATAATATATATACGCGTACGCGCGCACGCGCGCGAGAGTGCACAGCGTTATTTGTTGTCGTCCTCTTTGTTGCTCACGGCTCCGGTAATAAAGTCGCCGCGCGCAGGTTCGTCCTTTTTCTCCAGTTCCTCCTGCTTACTTTTAAAGAAGAAGGTGAGCACGGCAAATATCGCGGCAACGGCAAGGGAGATAAGTCCCCATACCATACCCAGATAGATAAATATAAAGATTGCGGCAGCCAAGATAATTGCGGCGATTAAACAACAGACTATTCTTAAGGTTTTGTAAGTATTCTTATTCATAGGTATATTATACGCCAAAATAAGCCGCAAATCAAGCCTGAAATATGATAATTGTGTGAATATATCACAAAAAACTGTAATATTTGTCTTTGTCAGATTATTTTTAAAAATGTCGAAATGCAATTGACTTATGGCTTGGGAGCTGTTATTATATACAAGCTGTCGCAAGGCGGCACGGGTGTGCAAACAGCCCGGAAGAGAGCTTTTAAAAAGCATAAAACTTTTAAAAAAACTTTTCGAAAAACGCTTGACAAAGTCAAATCGTGTGTGATAAGATAAGCAGGCTGTTGCGAAAGAGTTCGACAAAAAGCAAAAATCTTTTTAAAAAAACTTTTGAAAAACGCTTGACAAAGTCAAATCAAATATGATATGATAAACAAGCTGTTGCGAAAGAGTTCAGCAAAAAGAAAAAACTTTTTAAAAAACTTTTGAAAAACGCTTGACAAAGTCAAATCAAATGTGATATGATAGACGAGCTGTTGCGAAAGAGTTCGACAAAAAGTTCTTCAAAACGACAAAAAAGAATTTGAAAAAATTCAAAAAAAGTTTTGAAAAATGCTTGACATATTAAAACAGATGTGATAATATGGAAAAGCTCTCGCAAGTGAGCACCAAGCAAAAGCTTGGTAAATGCAGTTTAAAAATTGAATAGAAGGAAACGATTTTAAAATTATCTGAATGATAATCCAAAAAAGTTTCTGTCAATTTACTTTGAAGTACAAATAGTACCACAAAGCAAAGTCAGCAAAGATAATGACTTAAATAGTCGAGATAGAGCCACGAACTGAAAAGTTTGTGTTTTATACAAATTAAACTTAAGAGTTTGATTCTGGCTCAGGATGAACGCTGGCGGCGTGCTTAACACATGCAAGTCGAATGTAGTTTACTACATGGCGGACGGGTGAGTAACGCGTGAGCAATCTGCCCATATCTGGGGGATAACAGTTGGAAACGACTGATAATACCGCATAATATCATAGGAAGGCATCTTCTCTTGATCAAAGATTTATCGGATATGGATGAGCTCGCGTCTGATTAGCTAGTTGGTGAGGTAACGGCCCACCAAGGCGACGATCAGTAGCCGACCTGAGAGGGTGATCGGCCACATTGGGACTGAGACACGGCCCAAACTCCTACGGGAGGCAGCAGTGGGGAATATTGGTCAATGGAGGAAACTCTG
>JBJEUX010000001.1:40938-124389 GCA_051884055.1 Candidatus Coproplasma sp. | reverse complement strand
AATGCGTCTATGTCCGTAGCGTTTTCTGTTTTGTGTGAAGATTTCTTCTATGTATAGGTAACGTTATGCCCGACAGTCTTTCGGTAATCGAGACCGCTGAGACTGCATATGCAACATTAAGCGCGTTGCAACAGTTAAAAGTAAGCAATTATGAAGTGTTGACTGACTCCCGTGCGGCTTATAATGCAGTCAAGTTAATAGAAGATATAGGTACAATATCAGAAGATAGTAAATCTAAAATAGATTCGGCAAAAGGATACTACAACGGGCTATCTTCGACTCAGAAGAATCTGGTCGGTAATTACAGTAAATTGTCGGATTCCATAACGGTTTACGATGTGTTTGCAGAGATAAACGACTTGGGTGTAATTTCGTTAAGCAGTTCATCAAAAATTTCGTCTGCGGAGTCTGCCTATAGTGCATTGACTTCTGGTCAAAAGCAGCTTGTATCAAATTACGATAAACTGACTGATGCCCGTTCGATTTACAATGTAGTCGAGGCTATAGACAATATAGGCGGAATAACGGTCAATAGCGGCAGTAAGATAACTGCAGCGCAAACGCTGTATGAAGGATTAACTTCCGCACAAAAGCTTAAAGTATTAAACTACAGTGATTTAACTGATGCGCAAGCGGTTTATCCGGTTGTATCAAAGATAGATATGATAGGCAACGTTATGCCCGACAGTCTTTCGGTAATCGAGGGCGCTGAGACTGCATATGTAACATTAAGCGCGTTGCAACAGTTAAAAGTAAGCAATTATGAAGTGTTGACTGACTCCCGTGCGGCTTATAATGCAGTCAAGTTAATAGAAGATATAGGTACAATATCAGAAGATAGTAAATCTAAAATAGATTCGGCAAAAGGATACTACAACGGGCTATCTTCGACTCAGAAGAATCTGGTCGGTAATTACAGTAAATTGTCGGATTCCATAACGGTTTACGATGTGTTTGCAGAGATAAACGACTTGGGTGTAATTTCGTTAAGCAGTTCATCAAAAATTTCGTCTGCGGAGTCTGCCTATAGTGCATTGACTTCTGGTCAAAAGCAGCTTGTATCAAATTACGATAAACTGACTGATGCCCGTTCGATTTACAATTTAATGACGGTTGTAAGTCAATATGGAACGGTAAAGTTGGGTAAGGGAAGCGATTATAGCTATAAATCAATGTCAACCTCCAACATGGTTGAGATATTAAACACTGAGACTATTCGCGAACAAGTAGATAGCATAACGCTGACTGGTTTGGTTACTCTTAACGATCAAAATTATTGGACTTCAGCATTTACCAAATTGAGTCTGGTTCGTTACGACGTGACGGGAGGAACCTCGCTAACGTCATTCAGCTTTACGCCGTCCAAATTAACCTATCGTGTCGTTGGTTCAACAAGTACATATAGTATTGCTTTAAAGGCAGAATCAGGCGACGAGCTCAATCTTGAATTTGATAATTTCAATATTACGAATTCAGGAACCGTTCTGGATGTTTCAAAGGTTGGTCAAACCAATATTAAGTTCTTGACCGCCACTGATTTTAAGGGCGGAAATAACAATATTCCCACATTAAACGCAAAAAATCTAACGATAAATTTAGCGGATAACGTATCTGTAAACATTGTTGCTGGTGACGGTACATCTGAAGTTGGGGGAGGAGTAGGTATAAATGCCGCCAATTTAGTTTTAACCGGTTCGACAACCTCTTATTTAACGGTTAAAGGTGGCAACGGTGTCGACGGCATAAACGGTAAGGACGGTGATGATGGAAAAGACGGTGGAAATGGACAAAATGGTACAGATGGCACAGACGGCTTAGCAGCAACAAATGGCACAGACGGAGGTGATGCGATTATTGCCAATATGGTTGAAATAAACATTGCTAATGGAAAAATAGAGGTTGTTGGCGGTAAAGGCGGCAATGGTGGCAATGGCGGTAATGGTGGCAAAGGAGGTAACGCTGGTGCGGTGGGTTGGTTTATAGCTGATGGCAACACTAAAAAACCAGGGGAAGCAGGTGTAGGCGGTGCCGGCGGCAATGGCGGTAAAAGCGGCAATGCGATTACAGTAACCTATTCCTTAAATATCCTTGCCGGAAATTGTATTTTAACGGTGTATGACGGTGGCAATGGCGGTGCCGGCGGAAATGGCGGATATAACTCTTGGACAACCGATCCTAGTACAAAAAAAGGTGGTGACGGCGGAAATGGCGGCGACGGCGGAAATGGTGGACTTGCGGGATTAGCGTGTAATAAGCAAATAAACACGTATGAAAATGCTACAATTCAAAAGAATACTACTATTAATGGTGCTGTTGGCAAAGGCGGTGATGGCGGTGTCGGCGGCAAAGGTGAAGGCGGCGGAGCTGATGGCGCCGACGGTAAAAAAGGAACAGACGGTACAGTTTTGCCGAGGTAACAAATTTTAAATTGACGTTGTGAAATGTCTTTACGGATAATCAATAATTAAGGCTGGCGGTTATCGCGCCAGCCTTAATTTCCAGATAGCCTAATTCTTTTCTTGTTCCATATAATTCTTTTGATTATAAACATACAGAGAACCATAATTAATGGAGCTCAATGGCATAACGTCAGATAATATCTGTAAATTATCTTGTCGATTAACGAGATTTATGATATAATGTCTGCGAAAGAAAAATAAGGACTTAGTATCCATGGCATAACAAAAGACGTAAGCCCTTACGAAGTTGACGGCGGACGCCTGAACTTGTTAAATATATATGGAGTAAAGCTATGAAAAAGTCGATTTTAATTTTAACGGTTTCGCTGATTGTGACGCTGTGCGCAGGATTTGTGTTTGCAGGGTGCGATTTTCTTGCGGGTCTGGATCCCAATCATACCCACAACCCTTCGACTACTTGGTCGGGCGATTCAACCTACCATTGGCACGAATGTACCGCGTTCGGCTGCAAAGAACAGTTGGATAAGGCTGAACATACGCTTGAACACGTTGAAGCCGTCGGAGCAACCTGCACGGACGGCGGCAACGTAGAGTACTGGCACTGCACGGGCTGCGATAAGTATTATTCCGACGCAGGCGCAACGACGGTTATTAAGTCGGTTACGGTAAGCGCAACCGGTCATAAGATTGTAGAAAAATACGACGCGCAAACGCATTGGCAGGAGTGCGAGACTTGTAATCAGGTTATTTCTGCTCCGCAGGCGCACAGCTCTTCAACCTACGTAAAGAACAAAGCGGGACATTATAAAATCTGTTCCGTCTGCGGAATAAAGTTTGACGAAGGCTCCCACGAAAACGGCGAGGACTGCCTTATCTGCGGCTACACCCCCGACTATACCGATCTGTGTTCGTCCGACTACGGCTATATCTACCTGGGTACGCTCGAAAACGGCGACAAGTATCAGAGCTTCTACGAGAAAATGGACGAGGCGGTAAAGGCTTTCCACAACGACCAGACCAAGGACGCAACCTCCGTATCCCTGACAAGCGGCACGGCATACGTTGCAGGGCAGGTCGACTATGCGACGTTCGGATTAACCGTCAATCAGGCGCAGAGCGTCTGGGCGACGTACAGGCACGATCATCCGCTCTACTATTGGCTTTTAGGTCAGGTGGTCTACAATTCGCAGACGCTGTCGCTGTGCGTGGACAGCGACTATAAGGACGGCAGCGCAAGAGTAGCGCAGAACGAGTTAATTTACGCCGCAATAGACGGGTATTTAAGCTCTGTTTCAGGAGAAACTTCGGCATATCTGACGGCGTTTGCATTCCACGATATGATAATAGACAATATCGACTACGCCTATGACGGCGACGGCTATCCCGACACTTCGAACAGTGCGCACAGCGTACTGGGCGTGTTCTGCGACGGAAGCGCGGTGTGCGAGGGATATGCCAAGGCGTTTTCGCTACTTTTAAACGCGAGCGGAATAGACAACGCGTACGTAACGGGTACCAGCAAGGGCGTGGGTCACGCCTGGAATTTGGTCGAGATTGACGGCAATTGGTATTGGTACGACCTGACCTGGGACGACCAGCCTCAGATCGGCGGCGGAACGATATACGATTATATGTGCTGCTACGGTGAAACCTTCGCAGACCATACTGTCGACCAGATCGGCAATATGTCCAACCCTATGAACTTCTTATACGCCCTTCCCGCGGCGGCGACGGTTGAATATAACACGACCTCGTTGGAGTACGGCGAACAGTTTACATTAAGCGGCTTGACCTACGAGGTGTGCGGATATAACGAGGTCTCGGTTGTGGGTTCGTCGTCGGTTTCGGGCGCAGTCGTGTTGGCAGAGAGCGTGACCTACGGCGAGCGCACGTATACGCTGACGGAGATAGGTACGGAGGCGTTCAGGAACAGCAGGTGGATAACAAGCATCACTATACCGCAGTCGGTAAAGGTCATTTATAACCTGGCGTTCAGCGGCTGTTCGGGTCTTAACAGCGTGACGTTTGAAGATAAATCGGGCTGGAGCAGATCCTCATCCAACGGCACGGAGAAGATCGCGGAGAGCTCGCTTGAGAGCGCGTCCTCGGCGGCGTCGCTTTTAAAGGAGACGTGCAACGTGGGGTTATCGAGGTACGAATACACCTGGGTAAAGACCGCTTCGGCGCAAAGTATTGCCGATTGACGGGCAATAAATCAGAATCTGACGGGTAAAAAATTAAGGAGTCCGAAGCTTCGGACTCCTTTTGTTTTTGTAAATTCAGTTGAGCTGTTTTTACTGTCGGTTAAGACGTATATACTGCAATTCTGTCAGACAGGGTACGCGGATTATTTCGCTTGGCTTGTCAGGCAGGGAAGCGCGGATTGTCTTGCTTAGCTTGTTACCCGTTGCATCTGAAAGCGACGGTCACAGTCGTGCCCTCGCCGAGCCTCGATTTAAGCGACAATTCTGCGTCGTACAGCTCGCACACGTGCTTGACAATTGCAAGCCCCAGACCCGTTCCGCCGGTTGCGCGCGAGCGGGATTTGTTCACCCTGTAAAACCTTTCGAATATCCTGCTCTGCTGGGACGCGTCGATGCCTATTCCGTCGTCGGATACGCACAAAACCGACTTCCCGTTTTCCACGCTCATTCTGATCTTGACGTTTCCGCCCTCGTTGTTGTAGCGCACTCCGTTTTCGGCAAGGTTTTTGATAAGTCCGTAGATATGCTCCCTTTCGGCGGTTACGCTCGCTCCGCCCTCGATCGTCAAGCTGACCTTCTTTTCAACGCAGAGGGGGTGCAGCTCTTCGCAGACCTCCTTGGCGATTTCCTCCATATTTATGGACGTAAGGCTGTCCTTATCCAGCTTGGAATTTTCCAGCTTGCTTAAATCGAGCATATCGTTCAGGAGGTTTATAACTCTGTTTATCTCCTTGTCAATGCGCTTGGAATAGCCCACGATAGCCTCGTCCGTGCTCTGCATGGACACCATATCGTTGAAGCCCTTCACCGCCGTCAAGGGGGTCTTGAGCTCGTGAGAGGCGTTGGCAAAGAACTCCAGCCTCATCTTCTCGCTGCGCTTTTCCTGAGTTACGTCGCACATAACGACGATAATGAGGTCGCTTGCGGTATATCTTGAAGTGCAAAGGTAATATCTGCCGTCGATTTCGGTCTGGAATATTACGTCCTTTTTGTTGTACGCGCAGTCGGTTACGGCGGAAATGAACGCCCTGTCTGCGGTCAGCGCGTCGGCGCGCTTGCCGATAGGTTCGGTCACGCCGAATATCTTTTTAAGGCTGTCGTTTGCGATTAACGCGTTCAGCTCGCCGTCGAACACCGCAATGCCGTCGGTCACGTTCGCAAGCACGTAATCGAGCTTTTTCTTTTCGTCCTCGGCGGTTAAAATGGTGTTTTGCAGCCTCTCGCTCAAATCGTTTATCGCCGATAAAATGCCGTTCACTTCATCGTCGTCGGTAGAGGGGGTAATCTTTTCGTAAGAGCCTTTTTCAATCTGCGAAAGCCCGTTTTTAACCTGTTTCAGCGGCTTTAACAAAACTCCGCTTAAAAGCACGCTTGCAATCACCGAACCTATCCACACTAAAAGCAGTATAAACACGGTGGGAACGATGGATTTAAGCGCGTAGGAATTTATGCTCTCCATGGGGATTGCTACGCGGATATACACGAACGAATCGGCTGTCTGCACCTTTTCGGCGTAGTACATCATATCCTTGTTCAACGTATCGCTTCTGCGCACGACCACCTGCGGATTGCCCTGCGCCGCGGCGATGACTTCTTCCCTGTACAGATGGTTCTCCTCGCTGGACTGCAGGCTGTCCGCAATGACCGTGCCGGTTGCGTCGATTACCGTCACCCTGACGTCGCCGTCTGCGGGGAACGAGATGCCCTCCGTATAGTTGAGCGCGTATACGGCGGTGATTTCCTTGATCTTTTTTTCGCTTAATTCACGGTAGTTGCTGTTCGTCACCGATAATCCGAATATGAACGACAGAGCCAGCACTATAAACGCCGTGACAACGTTATAAATTATAAGTTTCTTTTTCATTTTAAACGGTACCCCACGCCGCGCACGGTGACAATTTCCGCTTCTCCTTCGGATATTGCCTTGCGTAATGAAGATATATGCATATCAAGCGTGCGCGTTTCTCCAAAAAAGTCGTCGCCCCAGACGGCGTTGAACACCGCCTCGCGCATGACGACGTTGGGTGCATTGATTATTAACAGCTTTAAGAGCGAGTACTCCTTAACCGTCAGGTCGAGCTTCCTGCCGTCCGAATAAATTTCGTGATTGCCTTCGTCGACGGAGAGGTTTTTATACTCCAGACGGGAGGAGGGAGCGCTTCTGCGCAGATTTGCGTTTATTCTGGCTATAAGCTCTAAAACGCCGAAGGGTTTGGCGATATAGTCGTCCGCGCCCATATTCAGCCCCTTTACCTTGCTTATCTCCTCGCCTTTGGCGGAGATCATAATGACCGAAATACCCGAATATGCGGCGTTCTCCTTGAGCTTTTTCAAAATGGCAAAGCCGTCCGCGCCGTCCAGCATTATGTCGAGAATGATTAAGGACGGCAGCTTTTTTTCAAGAGCGTTGAACAGCGCCTCGCCGCCTTCGAACGTCGCGCAGTCGTAGCCGGCGTTGGTTATGGCAACGTTATAAAGTTCCCTTATGTCCTCTTCGTCGTCCACGCAATATATAAGTTTCTTTTCCATATTCGCTCCTTTTAAAGAGTCGGTGTTTTTTCTCCGCAGGTAAGCGCATATCCCGCAGGCAACGCCTTAAATCAGCCTATTTTATGATAGCCCGTAACGGCGTATTCGACCCACTCGCCAAGATTTACCGCGTGGTCGGCAATTCGCTCGAAGTACTTTGCTATCATCATAAAGAGTATAGCCTGATCCGCGTTCTTGCCGTCCTTCTGGATGAGTAAAACCAGCTCCTGTTTGATCTGGGTGAACAGCTCGTCTACGGCGTCGTCCCGCTTTTCAAGCGAGCGGGCTAAATCCAGATCGCGGTTGATATAGCTCAAAACGCCGTCCTTGACCATGGATATCGCAAGCTTGGCCATCTGCTCTATGTGCGAGGGCTCCTTAATGAACGGCTCGTCGCCGAACTGGAAGGAGAGCTCCGAAATATCCGCCGCCTGGTCGGCAATGCGCTCTAAATCGGTTATCATCTTGAGCGCCGCGCTTATCTCTCTGAAGTCGCTTGCCACGGGGTGCTCCATTAAGAGTATCTTAAGGCAGTCGCCCTCGATTTCGTGTTCCTGTGCGTCTATGTGCTTATCCTCGGAAATAACTTCCTGCGCAAGAGTCTTATCCCTGTACACAAGCGCGTTGACCGATTTTTCTATGGCGATTTCCACGCCGCGGCACATAGTGACCAACTTGTTAAATACGGTGGCAAGCTCCGCCTCGTATTTGTTCCTTATGCTCATTATATATCAAATCTCCTTACTTTACAATAATTTGAAGCAAAAGTCCGCGCATTTTCGTATAATATCAACCGAATCTGCCCGTTATATATCTCTCCGTTCTCTCGTCCTTGGGGGTGGAGAAGATCTGTTCCGTAGCGCCGTATTCCACCAGCTCGCCGAGGTAGAAGAACGCCGTCTTGTCGGCAACTCGCGTCGCCTGCTGCATGTTGTGGGTGACGATAATTATGGTCAGCTCCTTTTCAAGCTCGCCCATAAGCTCCTCTATCTTGCCCGTAGAGATGGGGTCGAGCGCAGAGGTGGGTTCGTCCATCAATAAAATCTCGGGCTGAGCCGCAAGCGAACGCGCTATGCAAAGTCGCTGCTGCTGTCCGCCTGAAAGACCTAAGGCGCTCCTTTTCAATCTGTCCTTTACCTCGTCCCAGATGCTCGCCCTTTTAAGGCTGGTCTCCACGATCTCGTCCAGCTCCGCCTTCTTTTTTATGCCGAAGGTGCGGGGCGCGAAGGCTATGTTGTCGTAAACGCTCATGGGGAAGGGGTTGGGCTTCTGGAAAACCATGCCCACGTTCTTTCTCAGGGCGGACAGGTCGGTGGCTTTGTCGTAGATGTTTCTGCCGCCCACGGTCACCTCGCCGACTATCTTGCAGCCTTCAACCAGGTCGTTCATTCGGTTGAGCGACTTTAACAGGGTGGACTTACCGCAGCCCGAAGGACCAATCATCGCCGTTATTTCGTTGACTTTCACGGTCATGTTTATCTTTTTCAGAGCCTGAAAGTTTCCGTAATACAGATCCAGATCCTTGACGTCGACCGCGATTCCGTTGCTGAAATCGAATATATCCAGTACCGAGCGTTCGTTTTCGCTTTGATTATCGTTATTTATCATTATAAAACCTCTTTACGTTCATATTAAAATCTGTCAACCGTTGCTCTTCAGGCGCACTCTGCGCTGAATGAAATATACGGTAAGGTTGAGCGCAAGCGACACCGCAAGAAGTATCACTGCAAGCATATACGCCTGCGGCTTGTACATGCCCTCGTTCGCGCAGTAATACAGCAGAACCGAAAGACTGCAGCCGGGGGTGGAAGGATCGCCCGAGAACACCAGCGACGTGCCCATCGTGTAGATAAGCGCGGCGGATTCGCCGATAATTCTGCCTATCGAGAGTATGCACGCGGTTGCAATGCCGGGAAATGCGGAGGGCAGAACTATTTTAAAAATCGTCCTTATCTTGCTTGCACCGAGTCCCAAGCTCGCCTCTCTCAAGGTCATCGGAACCGCCCTTAAGCTCTCCTCGGTGGAGCGGATAATCGTGGGCAGAACTACTAAAATCATCGTGAACGAACCTGCAAGTACCGAAAGTCCGCCGAACAGCTTAACGAAGAGTATGTTGCCGAAGAGTCCGAATACTATCGACGGAACGCCCGACAGAGCGTCGATGAACGTTCTGATTACCTTGACGATTTTGCTGTCGGGTTTGGAGTATTCGTTGAGGTATATTGCCGCGCCGATGCCGAGCGGAAGGGCAATTATCAGGGTGAAAAAGATGATTTCGAGCGTTGCCAGAAGCGACGGCCACAGCGTAGGCATGGACAGCGACTGCGTGGTTGAGAAGAAGGACAGGTCAATATTGGTAAAGCCGTTTACCAGTATGAATATCATCAGCGTGGTAAGTGCGATTGCAACCGCCGAAGCGCACACAATCGCAATTATTTTCAGCACCGTGCTGCCCAGACCTTTCTTTCTGTACGTCGGCTGACAGCCCGACCCCGTCGAAAGGTTCATAACGCCCTTTTTGCCCTTGTATTCCTTGGGTACGAGGTTAAGAGACAGCGTGATGAGCAGTATAAACGTCAGGAGCACCAGACCCGTTCCGATGAGCGCGCTGCGGTGAATTCCCGTGGCGTAGCCCATTTCAAGCACGATATTGGTGGTCAGCGTTGAAATATAGGAGAACAATCCGTTCGGCAGGAAAACTCTGTTGCCTGCAACCCAGATTACCGCCATAGCCTCGCCCATAGCTCTGCCCACGCCTAAAATCAGGGCGGAGACAATGCCCGAGCGCGCGGCGGGGATTACCGCCCTGAACACCGCCTGAGCTTTCGTGTTGCCCAGAGCCAGCGCGCCTTCGAAATAGCTTTCGGGAACGGCGTCTATCGCCGTCTTGGAGAGCGAGGTCACAGTGGGAACTATCATTATGGACAGCAGTATGGAGCACGCCGCAACGCCCTGACCAATGCCGTCCGGGCTTATCGCCGACAGCACGGGTACGAGCATTTCCAGACCGAACAGACCGAACACGATAGAGGGTATTCCCGCAAGCAGTTTTATAATCTGGTCGAATATCGTGCTCAGGTTGACCTTATTCAGCATTCCGACGAGCTTGATTATGAATTTCGAGCTGCCTTTATATTTGATATGAAAGCGCGAAGGGCACCAATAGGACAGGAATATTGCCGTAAACACGCCCACCGTTCCGCCGATTGCGACCGAACAGAGCGTGACGATTACGGAGTTTATGATTAAATACAGTATTCCGTACTGACCGTTGTCGTGCGACCAGACCGTACCGAACAGGAAGTTGAAAAAGCCAACTTCCCTGAACGCGGGTATCGAGCCGTACAGAATGTAGCCGATGATGCCGAACACCGCCACTATGGACGCCAGCGCGCATATTAAGAATATGAATTGTGCAGAATAGTCTTTAAATTTGTTTTTGTTTACTTTTATCATAACGCATTATGCGGCGAAGACTTTTTTTGCCTTTCGCCGCTCCTTAGCAAGATTTGAACAATTCGGCTATCTGATTTTATGCCGTGATTATTCGGCGGGCTTTTCGATTGCCGTGCCGTTCTTATAGAGGTTGTAAAGCTGTTCCAGAGTAACGTTAGTAAGCCAGCTGCCGCTCTTTACAACCACCGCAATGCCGTCGACTGCAATCTTTCTGGAAACCACGCCCGTCTCGGACGACTTTAAATCTCTCGAAGCCATGCCGATGTAGTTGCCCGTCTCGTCGCTCTGAGCCTGAGTTATGCCCGTACCGGAGTCGCTCTGGTTTACGGATACGGTAATGTTAGGATTTACCTCCTTGAATTTATCCGCGAGCTTGTTCATAAGAGGGGTAACCGAGGACGAACCGCCGATTGAAAGGGTGGTCTGCGTTCCGCTGTAAGCCGTGTAGTTCTGCACGGTGAGATCGGGCACGGTTACGTAGCCGTTGGAGCTTACGATGGTCTGACCTTCCGAGCTCTCGATAAAGCTGATGAAGTTGCGGATAAGGTCGTTGCTGTCGTAAGAGGACTGCTTATAGATAATATTGAAAGGTCTTGCAAGCTTATAAGTGCCGTTTGCAACGTTCTCGGTAGTGGGAGCAACGCCTTCAAGACTGACCGCCTGAATGGAGGTGTACTTGGAAACCGAACCCATGGACATATAGCCCAAGGTATCGTATCTCTGAGCCACTGCAGAGCCTACTGCATCGGTAGAGTTGCTGGTGGATACGCAAGCCGCGTATTCAACGCCCTTCAAATCGCCTTCAGAGGTCTTAACCAATTCTTCGAAAGCGCCTCTCGTACCCGAACCGCTCTCACGCGAAACCGCCTTGGTTATGCTCACGTCCGCGTCGTTATTAGTCTGATTGCAACCGGTCACCGTAAAGGCGCAAACGCTTGCCGCCATACACATTGCCACTGCGCCGAGCGCAATCTTTTTCTTTTTAGTCATTTTTTTATCTCCTTAAAAATTCGTTTTATTGACTTTACGTCTGCATTTTAGCGCATAAATAAAAATCCGACTATCACGCTAAGGCAAAGTATTTGTAAATTTTATGTAAAGTCGTAACCGTCTGTTCAGGGGTTCTTACAATTTAAGAAACAGTGCTTAAAATTTAAAAAGTGGTTCTTAAAATTTAAAAAATGCGCCCCTGCCGCGCCTGAAATTTACGTTATTTCAGGCTTTACGGAAACTAATTGAATAAAAAAAACGCCGACGGATATTGACAGACGGCGGCGTTGGTTCTATAATATTATTCGGAAATTTAAAAGAGGTGAACAAACATGGAAAAATGGAAATGCACAGTATGCGGATACATACACGAAGGTCCTATGACCGAAGACTTCAGATGCCCTAAATGCAAACAGCCCGCAAGCAAGTTTGTAAAAATCGAGGAAGCTCCTGCAAAGAACCCCTACGCAGGCACCAAGACCGAAAAGAATCTTTGGGAAGCTTTCGCAGGCGAATCTCAGGCAAGAAACAAGTACACCTACTTTGCGTCCGTCGCTAAGAAAGCAGGTTACGAGCAGATAGCCGCACTCTTTTTGCAGACCGCAGAGAACGAAAAGGAGCACGCAAAACTCTGGTTCAAGGCATTAGGCGAGCTCGGCAACACGGCTGAAAACCTTCTTCACGCAGCAGAGGGCGAAAACGCAGAGTGGACGGATATGTACGACAGAATGGCAAGGGAGGCAGACGAAGAGGGCTTCCACGATTTAGCTAAGCAGTTCCGCGGCGTTGCGGCAATCGAAAAGGCTCACGAAGAGAGATACCGCGCGCTTTTGAAGAACGTTGAGACCAAGAGCGTATTCGAAAAGGCTGGCGTTCAGGTCTGGGAGTGCAGAAACTGCGGACATATCGTAGTCGGCACCGCCGCACCCGAAGTCTGCCCCGTATGCAACCATCCTCAGGCGTACTTCGAAGTAAGAAAGGAAAACTATTAATTTACTAAAAAGAAAGGGAAATTACTGTTTTTTTAAGTCCGCAAGGATAATTAACAATTATTGAAAACTCCGTCCGCGAGATTTTACGCCCCGACGGCGGCTGTTTCGCGCGGAAAAACCGAACAAAATAATAACTTATATAGCATAGCAAAACCTGTTGACAAATCAACAGGTTTTTGTTATACTTCGGTTAATCGGCTGAATTACGGCTGCAAAAGCTGATAAAAATTGCGGCTTTACGGCTGAGTTAAGGCAAAAAGGCTTAAAATAATACCGACGCGTCGGCATAAGCAAAGGACGCTCGAAAGAGGTAAAAATGCAGGAAAGATTTCAGAATTTCACCGTGCTTATTATGAAAATAAACCGCAGTATCCACAGAATAAAGACGCAGGAAATGACAAAATACAATCTTAAGAGCCCGCACGTGTCCTGTCTTTACTATCTGTCCAAATACGGCTCGCTCACGGCAAAGGAGCTGTGCGACGTATGCGAGGAGGACAAAGCGGCGGTTTCGCGCTCGGTGGAATATCTCGAGACCGAGGGCTTTATCGTATGCAGTTCTGCGGCGCAGAAGCGGTACAAGGCGGCGTTCACCCTTACCGAAAAGGGCAAGGCGGTTGCGGAGGACATAGCTAAAACGATAGACAAGATCGTCGACTTTGCGGGCGCGGGGATAGACGATACGGACAGAGCTACGCTGTATTCGTGTCTGGAAAAGATAGACTTAAGCCTTTCAAAAATTTGTGAAAAATACGGAGAATAATCAATGGCAGTTAAAATTATGGTGGATTCCGCTTCGGATATAGGCGCGGCGGAGGCAGAAAAACTGGGCGTTATAATGGTGCCCATGACGATAAGTTTCGGCGACGAGGAGTACTTCGACGGGGTAAACCTTATGCCCGATAAATTTTACGAAAAACTTATAGAGAGCGACGAGTTGCCCAAGACGGGTCAGGTTACGGCTTACAGGTTCGAAGAGGCAATAAAGCAGAACCTTGACGAGGGCGACGAGATGGTCATAATCACCATTTCAAGCAAGCTTTCGGGAACCTATTCGGGCGCGGTCACCGCGGCGAAGAACTACGGCGGCAGAGTGTTTGTAGTGGACAGTCTGAACGCCTGCACGGGCGAAAGAATTCTCTGTCAGCACGCATTGAAGCTGCGCGACGACGGAAAGAGCGCAAAGGAAATTGCCGCCGAGATTGAAAGATTGCGCGGAAAGGTAGTGGTTATGGCGCTCTTGGGCACGCTTGAATATCTCAAAAAGGGCGGCAGAATCTCCGCGGCGGTGGCGTTGGCAGGCGAAATGCTTTCGTTAAAGCCCGTCGTGGCGGTGGTGGACGGCGAGGTCAAGCTCGTGGGCAAGGCGCTCGGCTCCAAGAAGGGCAACAACCTTTTGACCAGACTCATCGCCGAAAAGGGCGGTATAGACTATTCGATGCCCTACGGCGTAATGTGGTCGGGTCTGGAAAACGCTATGCTTAAAAAGTACGTTGCCGACAGCGAGCATATCTGGAAGGGTCACACCGAAAGTTTACCCACGTATATGTTGGGGGGAACGATAGGTACGCACGTCGGACCCGGCGCAGTCGGAGTGGCGTTCTTCTGCAAATAACCGCATAAAAGCGTTTGGCTTGTCGGTCAAAAAGAGTTGGTTTGTCGGTCAATTAAACGGTAAAAAAATGAAAAAAGTTAAGTGAAAGGACGGCGCGGTCGCAAAATTTTTGCGACCGCGCCGTTCACTTATCAGCGTATTTTTTGCCGTTTGTTATTAACGTTTATCTTTTACCGTTCGCTGTTTATCTGTAATTATTATCTTCCGTCGTCAGGCTTAAGCGGTTCGGTATCTGCCGCATATCTTTTGTCTTTCAGCGTTTTATGCAGGGGTCGGACAGGTCTCCTACGTATTCTGCGTGGAACCTTGCCACCTCTTCGGGGTCAACCGAAATTTTTTGCAAAAGCCCCGTACATTCCGTCGCGCACACTCCGCCGTCGTAGATATTTTCAATCATTTTCTTGCTGTTCTTCTTTCCCATACTACCATTTTGCGCAATCCGCGCGGCAATATGCGTCGATTAAACAAATAATGCCGACTGAATTAAGCCGACAAACCGAATAATTAAGTATCCGCGCGGCTGCAAATATTTGCAGCCGCGCGGCAATTTATACGTATTAATTATGCTGTTATATGTCTGTAACCGTGCGAAAAGCTGTAATCGGGACTTATCCTATTATGCCCTTTTTCACGTAATAGTTTCTTTCGCCCGAATTCTTTAAAAGCGAGCTGTTTTCAACGTAAACTCTCGTCTTGACCTTTTTACCCGTCGCGTCGTGCAGCACGACCGACCTGTAAGGTGCGGTCTGTTGCCTTTTATAGGCGCTGGCTTCGACGTATTTGAAAATCAGTCCGCAAGCGGTGTACGCGACGTTGGGATAGCTCTTTATCGGCTCAAGGTCGAATACGATCTGTCTGCCGTCCTTGTTCTGTAAAATCAGGGCGAACATTCTGTTCACGCAGGTGAGTTCAAGCTCCTTCGCACTGTCGAAAAGGTTGGTTGATTGGGCTATATCCGCCACCCAACGCGCTAAAACGCCGTTAATTTTAACCGTGTATCTGCACAGATAATAAATATCGTATACGAGCAGCACCGCAAGCAGAGCAATCGCCACGCTTGCAGAAATAATTATCAGAGTTTTGTTCTTTACAAAGCTCGTCATATCCGCAACGTTTATTATCGTGGTGAGCAGGGTTACGACCGAGCAAGTCAACGCCATAACGGTATTAAGCTTTTGTTCCTTTGCCGCGCCTGTGAAGAGCTTCTGATATTCTTGTGAGTTCAGGTCAATCATCTGCGTTGCCGTCCTTCAATTTATTTTGCGCTTCTTTAAGCGTGCCGTCGACGTTCAGGTCGGAAAAGAGCGGAGGGGTAAGCCCCTTTTTTCCGCGCCGTCTGTAGCGCACGCACTCGGATAAAAGATATTCTATTTCGCCGTTGAGCGAGCGGAAATCGTCCTCCGCCCAGCGTTCGAGCTCGGCGTACAGCTCGCCTGATATTCTTAAAGGTATCTGCTTTTTTTCCTTTTTGTCCATTGTCCACCGTTGCGCGCATCGCGCTGAATTTATTCTTTATTGCCGCCCTTGTAATATGTAAAAAGTTGATAAAGGCCGCAATATATCTGCTCGCGATTGGGCTTAGCGAGGATAAAACCAATCCGCAGAGCGTTAAAGCCTTGGGCTATTTTTGTCCGTTGCAAAAGGTTCTTGCCGCGCTTTGCCAGCTTGTCTTGCGTGAAAGAAATTATTATGTTGGGCGTGGGTTTTTCGTCAAGCAGATCAAGCTTGCTGTAGTTAATCTTGTCAATAGTCTCCCACGGAATAAAGCCGAGGGGGATATCGGAGTAGTAATCGTAAATACCCTTGTCGTCCGCAAGAAATATAAAGTCGTACTTAAGCTTATAAAAATGCACGATCGACAGTGCAAGGCTTATCGCGCCGAAAATTCCGCAGGCAATGGCAACAAGGCATACCGTTGTTAGGTTGACGTCTTCAAAATAATCCTGCATAAAGGCGGTAATAAACCACGCCGCCGCGCCGACTAACGCCGCAGTAATTAAAAGGTATAAAAGAGCGGCAATCAGTTGTTTTAATCTGCTGTTTTCAATCTTTAAATTTTCGGGTCTCTGCGGCATAAACACCTCTCTCGAAAAATTCGTTTCCGCAATTTAAATAATTATCGGCGACGGCAAAAATCACACTTTTTGCCGCCCTCTCGTCGGCTGTAATGCAAAACAGCCGCTAATGTAATGTGAAACAGCCGCTAAAACGCACGAATTTCACGGCGCTTAAACAGCCGCGAAATCCGTGAATAACGTCTTTAGTATATCGAGCCGCTGTTGACGATCGGCTGAGCGTCCTTGTTTCCGCACAGCACTACCAACAGGTTGGAGACCATAGCCGCCTTTCTTTCGGAATCAAGCTCGCATATGTCGTTGTCTGCAAGCTTTTTCAAAGCCATATCCACCATCGAAACCGCGCCGTCTACAATCTTCTGTCTTGCCGCGATTATCGCCGCCGCCTGCTGCCTCTGAAGCATCGCCGCTGCAATCTCGGGCGCGTACGCAAGATTGGAAATTCTCGCTTCCAGAATCTCCAGACCCGCCATTTCAACGCGCTCCTGCAATTCTTCCTTTAAAATATTGGCAATCTCCTGCGAGGAACCGCGCAAGCTCTTCTCGTCGCCGTTTTCGCTCACGTCGTAGGGGTACTGGCGCGCAACCTGTCTTATCGCGCTGTCCGTCTGGGTGCTTATGTAAACGCTGTAGTTTTCAACGTTGAATACCGCCTTGACCGTGTCGACCACTCTCCAGATGACGACCACGCCGATCTCGATGGGGTTGCCCTCTTCGTCGTTGACCTTCTGCTTGTCGTTATTTAAGGTCATTGCCTTTAAACTGATTTTCTTCTTGCCGACGACGCCGAATCCTGCGGCGGGGCTGACTGCAACGCAGAGGGGGTTGACGTAATAAAAGCCGTCGTCCTTGAGCGTGCCGTAGTACTTGCCGAAGAAGGTGAGCACCAGCGCTTCGTTGGGGGCAAGCACCTTGAATCCGTTTAGTCCGACCGAAAGCAATACGAATATTATAACGCCCACGACTGCAAACGCGGCGAATCCCTCTTTCCCGGGCGTTTCGCAGTTGATTGCGCCGAAAATTATAAGCGCTATCGTGCCGATAAATCCTAAAATAAACAGCAGAAGCGCAACGCCGCCGTTAAAACCCTTAATTACTTTTTCATTAAGATTCTCTTTCATATTCAGACTTCTCCTTTTTGATATCATTATGATATCATAATCAATTATACGCCTTATTTACGGTTTGTCAATATCGTTTGCAAAATTTTTTTAAAAGTGATACAATGCAGGTACTATGAAACTCAATTTCGAACTTGTACCCGAAAGCTGCTGGTACTCAAATTTAAGAAGCGTTCTCCCCGCGGGCGCGTGGGACGCAATAAGAAAGCGCGCGTACGCTCGCGCAGGCGGAAGGTGTATGATCTGCGGCGCGCCGTGCAAGCGGCTGGAGGCGCACGAACAGTGGGAGTACGACGAGGAGAACGCCGTGCAGAGCTTAAAGGACGTAATAGCAGTCTGCCGACCCTGTCACGAGGTGATACATATCGGCAGAACCCAGCTCATGGGGCGCGAGCGCGAGGCAAGCGAGCATTATATGAAGGTAAACAACTGCACCTTTTCAGAATACCGCAGGGCGCTCGGTCAGGCGAACGAGGATCACCGCCGCCGCAACCTTATCCCCGAATGGAAATTGGATATCCGCAAGCTGAAGGAGCTGTAAAATTTTATAGCGTCCCCGAACGGAAACCGGGTATCCGCAAACTGAAGGGCTGTAAAATTCAGGCAATTAACGCATAATTAGAGCAGCCGCCGTTGCGAATTTTTCGCAACGGCGGCTGCTCTTTTACGCGGTTTTCTCCGGCTTTCGGGCAATTTCCCCCGACCGGAAGTCGCAATATTTTACCGTTTGCCCGATATTTTGACCGCTTTCGTCGGATTTTTTGTAAAAATTAAAAAAAGCCTGTGCGCTCCGCGAATGTTAAATACAATATTTTGAAAAGTGTTAAAAACTTTCACACAATATATTGTGTCCGTTCGCTTGACTTAACGCCTGCGTACGGCTTATAATATCACACGTTGCCGCCTTTTATCGGCGGACAGTCAAAGCGTTTTGCGCCTGCGCGCTGCAAAAACCGCATTATTGAGGAAAATCCGCTCAGGTTTGTGCATTAAGCACAAAGTGTAGTGTATATAAGAAAAACTTATCAATATATTGTGTTTTTAATATTGACAAAACGCTAAATATGCTTTACAATAGGTTATACTACGAGTTTTGCCGTGATTGACCTTTAACGGCAGGGCAAAAGCGTATAAAATACAGAGAAACACGTAAAATAACTATTTGCACACCGCAAAAGCGGCTGTGCTACGGGGGTGAATATGAAAGTCATAAAAAGGGACGGTTCGACGGTAGATTTCGACAGGAGCAAAATCGTTAAGGCTATCGGCAAGGCAAACGACGCGGTAGACTTCGAGGACAGAATTTCTGCGGAGCAGATCGAACAGATCGTAGACGAAATTGCAAGCCGTCACCGCTCGCGCCTTCTGGTCGAAGATATTCAGGATATGGTAGAGGAAAAGCTGATGGAGCTGCAGAAGTACCAGCTCATGAAGGCTTACATCATCTACCGCTATGAGCGCGCCCTCGTAAGAAAGGCGAACACCACCGACGAGAGCATACTTTCGCTCATAAAGAACGCGAACAAGGACGTTATGGAGGAGAATTCCAACAAGAACGCCCGCACCGCGTCCACCCAGCGCGACCTTATCGCAGGCGAGGTTTCAAAGGACCTCACCCGCCGTATTCTCCTGCCCGAGTATATCTCCAAGGCTCACGACGAAGGCGCTATTCATTTCCACGACGCAGACTACTTCCTGCAGCCCATCTTCAACTGCTGTCTTGTAAACATCAAGGACATGCTTGAAAACGGCACGGTTATGAACGGCAAGATGATTGAAAGCCCCAAGTCGTTCCAGGTTGCCTGCACTATAGTTACGCAGATAATCGCTTCGGTTGCGTCCTCGCAGTACGGCGGTCAGTCGGTCAACGTCGCTCACCTCGGCAAGTACTTAAGGCGCACCAAGGAAAAATATGCCCGCCAGTGCGACGAGCTGTTCGGCGACGCAATCTCCGCCGAAGAGAAGGGTAAAATCGTCGATATGCGCCTTAAGGACGAGCTTAAGGCTGGCGTTCAGACCATTCAGTATCAGATCAACACCCTCATGACCACCAACGGTCAGTCCCCGTTTGTAACGCTCTTTTTGTATCTTGACGAAAACGACGAGTATATCGAAGAGAACGCTATGATTATCGAGGAGATTCTCCGTCAGCGTTATCAGGGTATCAAGAACGAAGTGGGCGTATACGTAACGCCTGCGTTCCCCAAGCTCATATACGTGCTCGACGAAAACAACTGCCTGAAGGGCGGCAAGTACGACTATCTTACCAAGCTTGCGGTCAAGTGCTCGTCAAAGCGCCTCTACCCCGACTATATCTCCGCAAAGAAGATGCGTGAAAACTACGAAGGCAACGTATTCTCGCCCATGGGCTGCCGTTCGTTCCTCTCCCCCTGGAAGGACGAAAACGGCAACTATAAGTTCGAAGGCCGCTTCAATCAGGGCGTAGTTTCGATCAACCTTCCCCAGTGCGGCATACTTGCCAAGGGCGACGAAGCCAAGTTCTGGGAAATTCTCGAAGAGAGATTGCAGCTCTGCTACGAGGCGTTGATGGTTCGCCACAATTCGCTCATGGGAACGCTCTCGGACGTATCCCCCGTGCATTGGCAGTACGGCGCGATTGCCCGCCTCGGCAAGGGTGAAAAGATAGATAAGTATCTCTTGGACGGATATTCCACCATATCCCTTGGATATATCGGTCTGTACGAAGTTACGAAGCTCGTCAAGGGCGTTTCGCACACCACTCCCGAAGGTCAGGAATTCGCGCTTAAAGTTATGAAGAGCCTCCGCGACCACTGCGAGAAGTGGAAGAAGGAGACGGGCTTAGGCTTCGGTCTGTACGGCACTCCTGCGGAATCGCTCTGCTACCGCTTTGCAAGAATAGACAAGGCGCGCTTCGGCACTATCCCCGACGTAACCGACAAGGGCTACTATACCAACAGCTATCACGTCGACGTGCGCGAGAACATAGACGCGTTCTCCAAGTTCAGCTTCGAGAGCCAGTTCCAGAAGATTTCTTCGGGCGGAGCTATCTCCTACGTCGAAATCCCCAACATGCGCAACAATCTCACCGCGCTTGAGGACGTAGTCAAGTTTATTTACGACAATATCCAGTATGCGGAATTCAACACCAAGTCGGACTACTGCCACGTGTGCGGATTCGACGGTGAAATAATCATCAACGACGACAACGAATGGGAGTGTCCCGTCTGCCACAACAAGGATCAGCGGAAGATGAACGTAACCCGCCGCACCTGCGGATACTTGGGCGAAAACTTCTGGAACGTAGGTAAGACCAAGGAAATCAAATCCCGCGTTCTGCACCTTTAAATAAACGTCTGTTGCCGCTTGATAAAAGCGGCAACATTCAGCTTTATGCGCAATTTTTTTGCGCGGTCAGAGCTTTTATAAGGAGGAAAGGTTATGCATTACGGCGTAATTAAATGGTGTGACGTCTCAAACGGACCGGGCGTAAGAGTTTCGCTCTACGTCAGCGGCTGCCGCAATCATTGCAAGGGCTGTTTCAATCCCGAAACGTGGGATTTCGACTTCGGCGAACTCTTCACAAAGGAGACCGAAGATAAAATAATCGAGGCGCTTAAGCCCGACTATATCAAGGGCTTCACCCTGCTGGGCGGCGACCCGTTCGAGCCCGAAAATCAAATAGTGCTGGCTCCCTTTTTAAAGAGGCTGAGAGAGGCATATCCCGATAAGTCGTTCTGGTGCTTTACGGGTTACGACTTCGAGCGCGACCTGCTCACGGGCAAGCTGGGCGATGGCGATCTGGTTATGGATATGCTGAACTGCCTGGACGTGTTGGTGGACGGCAGGTTTGTCGAAGAGCTGAAAGATTTAAACTTAAAATTCAAAGGTTCGTCCAATCAGCGCACGATTCTCGTGCAGGAGAGCTTAAAACGCGATGAAGTTGTGCTCTGGGACGGAGAGACGGTGGTATAATGAAGGTAAATATTAAAAAACTCAACCCCAAGGCAACTTTGCCCACTTACGGTTCGGAATACGCCGCAGGCGCGGATTTATACGCCTGCCTCGACGAAGAGGTGGTAATCGCTCCCCACGCAACCGTGGTTATCCCCACGGGACTCGCCATGGAACTGCCCGTAGGCTATGCGGGACTCATCTATGCGCGCAGCGGACTTGCAACAAAAAAGGGACTTGCCCCTGCAAACAAGGTGGGAGTGGTAGACTGCGACTACCGCGGCGAGGTTAAGGTTGCGCTGCACAACCACGGCGAAGTCGCGCAGACGGTTGCCGACGGAGAAAGGGTAGCGCAGTTGGTAATTACGCCCTATATAACCGCAAGCTTTGCGGCTGTGGAAGAGCTGTCCGAAACCGTCCGCGGCGAGGGCGGCTTCGGTTCGACGGGAACAAAATAATTGGTCTCGTAAAAATGTTTATCTTGAGGCGATAAAGCATTTTTACGATTTCTGGCGGCTCTTTCTCGGCAACGGTAAGGAAAAATCCGTTGCCTCGGTCACCGTTCGCGCGGTAGCTATGCGCTCACTCGTCTCACCTTGCCAAAACGGCGCATGAGTGCCGTTTTGAAAACTGCAAGGTTCGTCCTTTCGCGACCGCCAAGAGCCCTCACATAATATAGTCGCGGCGATGCCTGACAGAGCATCTTAATTGCGTTTGCACTTGTTTGCTCTTCACTTATCAATCAATAAATAATTTTGCATAAAATTTATGCGGCGGTTGCGAATATTTTCGCAACCGCCGCAAGTTTTTATATACTATTCAACTTTTTATATACTGTTCAATTTACCGCAGACTTTCAGAAAGTCAGCTTATCTCAGACTTTATCAAGCCTTCGGCAAGCGCGCCGGCGCGATGACCGCAGACAGGGCGTTCGTTTCCGCCGTAACCGCTTTTATCTTTTTTAATGCGGCAAACCCCGTTTTTATTTGCAATGCCTGCAGGTGTTGTCAAGGTCGGACTTTATAAAACAGTTGCAGTCCAGCTCCTCGCAGTATTCGCCGCTGTCTTTGTAGCCGCAGGCGGTAAAGAACTCCTCGCAGCCCTCGCTGGGCAGGGCGTAGGCATTGGTTGCGCCTGCCTCCTTAAGCTTCAACTCGGCGGAAAACAGCATAAATTTTCCCAGACCCTGACGGCGGTGGGTGGGGCTGACGTAAATTTCGCGCACGTCGCCGAATCCCTCCTTTTCGCACCATTCGTTTTCGATTGAGTCGATCTGGTAGATTATAAATCCGACCGTGCTGTCGCCGTCGTCGATTAAATCAATCGATAAAAGTCCGCAGAGGTAGTCGGGCAGAACGTACTCGTCCAACAGGTGTTCAATTTCCTCGTCGCAGCCGAGCTCCGTGTAGTATTGAGTAAACAGGGCGTAAAACTCGTCCTTTTTAATATCTTTAAGGGGATAACACTTAATCATAACTTTATTTTGTCGGCTCGCCGCAAAAACTCAACGCTGCGGCGGCGCGGAATTAAAAAATAAGCGAAAGCGGTTACGCTTTCGCTTTATTTTCGTCGATTATTCAGCAACGGGATAAACGGAAACCTGCTTACCGGTCTTGCCTACTCTTTCATACCTTACAACGCCGTCGGAAAGAGCGAACAAAGTGTCGTCCTTGCCCATGCCAACGTTGTTGCCAGCCTTGAACTTGGAACCGCGCTGTCTTACAAGGATGTTTCCTGCAACTACGCGCTGTCCGTCGGCACGCTTGATGCCGAGCATTTTGGGGTTACTGTCTCTGCCGTTATCGGTTGAACCGCCGCCCTTCTTGTGAGCGAATAACTTAATAAATAACATATACCGTATCCTCCTTATTCAGCCGCAGCTTCGGTAGCTTCCGTAGCTTCTGCTTTCTTAGCGCGGGGCTTTCTTGCGGCAGCCTTCTTTTCAACCTTAGCTTCACCGATAGCCGTTACCTTAACGGTGGTGTAGGGCTGTCTGTGACCCTGCTTCTTTCTTTCGTTCTTCTTAGCCTTGTACTTGAAGACGATAATCTTCTTGTCCTTGCCCTGTGCAACTACTTCGCCGGTTACAACTACGCCTGCTACTTCGTTGCCTACTTTAATGCTACCTTCGTCCGCGCACAATACTACGGGGAAAGTAACGGTTGCTCCAACCTCTGCGTTAAGCTTTTCTACCTTAACGAGGTCGCCTACGGAAACGCGATACTGCTTATTTCCGTTGTCAAAAATTGCGTACATAAACGTCCTCCTCAAACCAGTCTCGTCGGATTCAAAATTGCCAAAGGCTTAGGCGGCGATTAAAATTTTCGCACTTAAAAAATGCCCGTTCCGAACGGCTCGAAGTATACTTTAACATATAGCTTGATTAAAGTCAAGCGTTTTTCGGGCTTATAGTGCATAATTTCGCGCTCCGTAGTATATAAATTGTGCTTTTCAGCCAAACTTAAATTAGAAAAAGGAGCTTTGTTTATGGAAAATCTGAAAAGCGACAGCGAAATCATTGCGGAAATTTACCGCAACGCACAGCTTGCAATCACCTCTATCTCGGATATTCTTCCCGAGATTGACGACGAGGAGCTTAAGGAAGAGATTATGCGCCAGCACGAGGAGTACGAAAAGGTGTGCGCCGAGGCGGCTAAAATCGCCAAGAATATGGCGGTGGAGGTAAAGGAGCCTTCGCCCGTGAAAAAGGCTATGATGTGGTCTGCGATAAAGATGGGCGCGGCGAACGACAACTCCCGCGCGAACGTGGCGCAGATGATGATACGCGGTACGGTCACGGGTCTGACCTCCCTCAAAACCTCCCTTTCGGAGGGCGAAAAGGTTATGGCTGACGACGTGAAAAAACTTTTAAAGGATTTGATTTCCACCGAAGAGGACTTTGAAAAGAAGCTTAAAAAATTTTTGTAGGGCGTGAGATAAAATTTTATAAGGCGTGCAGAATAAAAACGGCGCGCCGACCGCAAAACCTTTTGCGGTCGGCGCGCTGTTATCTTATCTGCCGTTCGTCGGGCAATATGCCGCGGGTAACGGCCGATACGGCAAACGGCGTTTCATATTCGTCGCATAATATTCCTTAATCAATACGGCAGCTGCGCCGAATCGTCCGTAAAGCCGTTCGTCGGGCAATATGCCGCAATCAATACAGCAAGACGGTGCCTTCGGGCAGGGATATCGTGGGGGAATTCTCCACGCGGAAGCTTATCGCGTCCTCGTGGAAGGTGCGGTGGGCGGTTATGTAGACCCTCGCCTGCGGATACGAATTTTTAATATCCTCTATACATTCCTTCCAGTTGAGCAGTCGGTTTGCGACTTCGAAGTTCATATCTATGCACACCGCCTTGTTGCCCTTGTGCAGTAAATCCAGAAGCCTCGCCCTCAGGTCCATGAGCGTGAATTCGGGGATACGGGTGTGTCCCGAGCCGTTGCAGTGCTTGCACGGTCTCGACAGCTGTGACTGAATGGACGTGCCTACGCGCTTGCGCGTGAATTCCACAAGCCCTATCTTGGACATAGGCAGAACGTGGCACTTAGCCTTGTCGCTCTCCAGCGCCCTTTCAAGCTCTTCAACCAGCGCCTTGCGGTGGTTTTCGTTGCTCATATCTATGAAATCCACCACGATTATGCCTGCGATATTCCTCAGCCTTACCTGCCGCGCAATCTCGCGCGCGGCTAAAATATTCGTGCAGTATACGGTGTGTTCAAGGCTGTCGTCGCCGATAAATTTGCCCGTGTTTACGTCGATTACGGTCAGGGCTTCGGTCTTTTCGATAATCAGATAAGCTCCGTTTTCAAGGTCGACTCTGGGTTCGGTAAGGGACAGAATCTGACCTGCAAGACCCAGACTGTAGAACATATCCGTGCCGTGGTCGTGTAAAATTACGGGCTTTCTTCCTCCGCGGGGATTGAGTTTGATAAATTCGTTTACGCCCTTTTCAAGCTGGGGCGTGCCGACGTGAATTTTATCCACGTCGAACAGCATAGTGTCGCGTAAAACGCGTATATATTGGGGGTAATCGGAGTAGAGCAGGTCGCCCACAGCCGCGCTTTTAAACTTTGCGCTCACGCTCTGGTACAGCTTGCGGCAGTAGTTCAGCTCGTCCAGCTTCTCCTTTCTGTCGGCGTAGGGTGCGGCGGTGCGCACGATCAGTCCCTCGTTGCCCCTCTTAACCTTTTCCGCGCCGTATAAGAGGTTCTTTCTCAGCTCCTCGTCGGCAATCTTTCTCGATACGCCCACGAACGGCGTGGTGGGCATATATATGGTATACTTGCCCACGAACGACAGGTTCGTAGTCACCTTTGCGCCCTTTTTGCCCACGGGCGCCTTGACTACCTGAACCATAATTTCGTCGCCGGGGTTGAGCTTTAATTCGGTGGGAATATCCACTTCCTTGCCGTCGTACTTGGTGTGGTCGGGGAAGAGGTCCTCAACCGAAATATAGCAGTTGCGCTCCAGACCGCAGTTGACGAAAGCCGCCTGCATGCCGTTTAAGACGTTGGTCACCTTTCCCTTGTATATATTGCCCACGATGCTGGGTCTGTCGGAGGGCTCGTAGCTGAATTCGTTAAGTTTTCCGTCCTCGACAATCGCGTAGGAGTCCGTGCCGCACACGCTGTCAAAGTACAAAGTTTTTCTTGACATAATTACCTCAGATGAATTGGTCGCCGTCGACAAACGAGGCGGTCTTTATTATATCTCTGACCTCTCCGCCGAATCTGGAAACCAGGTATGAGCAGAACAGGTCGGGGCGCAGATTGTCCGAACCGCAGCCCAGAACGGCTTTTAACTGCCCGTTCTGCCATTCAAGCGCGTATATCCTCGGGCGAATATCAATCTGCCGTCCGCGCAGGTCGGTTATGACTATGCTCTCTTCGCCCAGAATTTCTTCCGCGTCGAAGGGCGCTATGCCCTCGGCAACGTACTCGCAGCGCGAAATACAGTCGGCGTAGTTCTGGTTTTTACCGACTATAGCGTAGCTTTCGCACTTGACGCCGTCGGGCGAATGCGAGTTGAAAAGCTGCTTGAAATCGCCCGTAAAGGGCGTGTCGATCGTGGCGTACTCCGCAACAGATTTTATGCCCACGCCGAGCGGATTATTCAGGAATATTCTGGGATGGGCGTGGAAACCCTCGCTGTAATTGAGCGGAATTCCCGCCCTGCGCAGGGTGCGCTCTACGTGTCTTAAAAGGTCGAGGTGCGAAAGATACTCCGCGCCGTCGGTCTTTGTGTATCTGAAAGCTATCATCTCTCCCCCTTTGCGGCAGGGCAGACGCTCTGCAGACCGCACGCACGGCATTTTTTCAGGCAGCTGCCCGAAACCTCTCCGCCGTACGCCCGCGCCCTCTCGCTTGCAAAGAATTTCTTGGTTATGCCCACGTCGATAAAGTCCCAGGGCAGAATTTCGTCCGCGCCCCTTTCGCGCGTGTATTCTCCGGGGTCTACGCCGCACTCTTCAAACGCCTTGGTCCAGCCGTCCTTGTTCAGCTTGTTGTCCCAGCCGTCGAACGTGCAGCCGTTTTCGTAGGCGCGCCTTATAACCGCGCCGAGTTTTCTGTCTCCGCGCGCAAGCACTGCCTCCAATCGGGAGGTGAAGTAGTCGCTCCAGCTGAGCGTTACCCCCTTGATATACAGCGACTTTTTCAAAATTCCTTGCTTGCTCTCCACCTGTTCGGCGGTCGCTTGACCCTCCCATTGGAAGGGGGTGAAGGGCTTGGGAATAAAGGTCGAAACCGACACGGCTATTCTCAAAGGCTTTTTGCGCGGCTTTCTGCCGTACGCGCTCTTTATAAGGTCGCACAGCCTGCGTATTGCCAGCAGGTCCTCGTCCGTCTCGGTGGGCAGACCGAGCATAAAATACAGCTTGACCGCCGAATATCCCGTATCGAACGCGCTCTCCGCCGCGTGTAAGATCTCCTCTTCGGTGATATCCTTGTTTATTACGTCTCTCAGCCGCTGACTGCCCGCCTCGGGCGCGAAGGTCAGCGAAATTTTGCGCGCGTCCTGCGCGAAATCCCCGTCGAAGCTGTCCACTCTCAGGGAGGGCAGGGCAAGGGTAGTGCCCTCGGGCAGGCTGGCTTTAAGGCTCCTTATAAGCTCTCTCAACTGGGGATAGTCGCCGGTGGACAGCGAATTTAAGCTCACTTCGTCGTAGCCGGTGGAGGCTATAAGCGAACACGCCTGCCGCGTCAGCGTCTGTACGCTGCGTTTGCGCACGGGTCGGTAGATGAATCCCGCCTGACAGAATCTGCATCCTCGGTAACAGCCGCGCATGACCTCTATTATCGAGCGGTCGAATACGCTCTCGCAGTTGGGTACGGGCTGGGTTGCGGGGAACACGGCGCCGTCGAGGTCGGAAATTATCGCCCTCCTGACCTTGGTCACGCCTTCAAAGCCGCATATATGCCCGTCTTCGTCGTAGTTTACCTTAGTAAGCGCAGGCACGTACACGCCGTCCATGCGCGAAATAATCTGATAAAATTCCTCCGTAGCGCCGCCGCATTTTACGTATACGTCCGCGACGTCCGCGTCGACGTTTTCGCCGTCGCCTATGAACACTATATCCACGAAATCGGCGATGGGCTCGGGGTTTACCGCGCAGGGTCCGCCCACGGCAATCAGGGGATAGTTGCCGCCTTTCCGCTCTTCGCGCGTCAGCGGTATGCCCGCAAGGTCGAGCATGTATAAGACGTTGGTATAGCACAGCTCGAACTGCAAGGAAAAGCCTATCATATCGAATTCTTTCAAGGGCTTTTTGAGCGAGATTGAGTAGAGGGGTACGCCAAGTTCCTTAATGCCGTCGCCGAAGTCGGTCTGCGGAGCAAAGCAGAAGTCTGCGGTATAGCCGCGGCGGATAAAGCTTTCGGCGACAATCTTTATGCCCAGGTTGCTCATTCCCACTTCGTATAAATCGGGGAACGCCATACAGAAGCTGAACGCCGAGGGCTTGCACTTGGGCATGCCGTACTCTCCGCCCGTATAGCGCGAGGGCTTTTCAACCTTTTTTAAAAGTTCTTTTATCTTTTCAGTTTCCGCCGTCATAATCTACCGCCGTAATATAATTCCAATCCATTATAACAACGACAAAAAAATTAATCAAGAAAAAATGTAATTATTGTGCAAAATATTGACAATTACGCCCAAATCGGGTATAATTTACGGGTAATATTAATTTCAGGAGTTAATTATGAAATACGATTTTAAAGGTATAACAACAGAACAGCTTTCCTTCAGACTCAACAGAGTAAGGCTCGACCCTCAGCAGAGGCTCGATATAAAGCCCCAGTTCTCCCGTCAGGTGAGAAAGGCTAACGAAAACAACAGGCTTATGTTCATAAATCTTTCGGTTAAGATTCAGTCCACCGAGACCGAACCCAAGCCCTTCGATATCGACGTTTCCATCGTCGGCATTTACGAGCTTGCAGAGGAAGTAGACGCACAGCAGGAGAGAGAGTTCGTAATCGAAGCTACGGGCATGCTCTATCCCTACCTCCGTTCGGCTGTAACCAACCTCACCGCACAGGCTTACATTTCGCCCCTCAACCTTCCCATCATCAACGGACCTATCTTCCCCGAGGACAGAGACGTTTACGCTTTCTCGGTAGGCGGCGACAACTAATAAAAAATTTTAACGGCGGGTGCGGCGTGTCGCGCCCGTTTTAACCGTTTACTTATAATTTGCGGGCATAGGGCGGCGTTGAAAAATCAAGTTGAAAATTAATCTGCAACCGTCGCTCCGATTTTTATAAGGCGCGCAAAGGGAGTTTTTATGAAGCACGAGGATATTAAACTTTTACTTTCCGATTCGGAAGCATATTTCGGCAAGAGCGTGACCGTCTGCGGCTGGGTTCGTTCCTTCCGCGACAGCAAGAATATGGCGTTTATCGCCCTCAACGACGGCACGACGCTCAATCATCTTCAGATTGTTATCGACAAGAACGTTCTTTCGGAAATTCCCGAAGGCGCTTGCCGCGTAGGTTCTTCGGTTAAAATCGTGGGCGAAGCGGTAGCTTCCTACAACGCCAACCAGAAGATAGAGGTCAACGCGCGCGAAATAGTTCTGCTGGGCGACTGCCCCCTGGATTATCCCATTCAGAAGGCCAAGACCTCTTTAGACTATCTGCGCACTCTGCCCCACCTGCGCGTGCGCACCAATACGTTCAACGCGGTGTTCAGGGTAAGGAGCAAAATTTCCGCAGCCATTCACCGCTACTTCCAGGAGCGCGGCTATATGTACGTCCACACGCCCATAATCACGGGCAGCGACTGCGAGGGCGCGGGTAAAATCTTCCAGGTAACCACCGTCGGCTTCGACCCGTCGATCAAGACCAAGGCGGAGTACGACGCCGCCGACTTCTTCGGTCAGAGCGCGGGCTTAACCGTCTCCGGTCAGCTCGAAGGCGAGGTTATGGCTACGGCTTTCGGTAAAATTTACACCTTCGGACCCACCTTCCGTGCGGAGAACAGCAACACCACCCGTCATGCGGCGGAGTTCTGGCAGATCGAGCCCGAAGTTGCCTTTGCCGAGCTGGACGACATTATCGAAATAGCCACCGAATTCATCAAGTATATTATTAAAGCGGTAATAGACGAATGTCCCGACGAGCTCGCCCTGCTTGAAAGATTCTACGAAAAGGGTCTTAGAGCCAAGCTTCAGAAGGTCGTCGACGACGAGTTTGTCAAGGTTGAATATACCGAGGCTATCGAAATTCTGAAAAAGAGCGGAAAGCAATTCGTATATCCCGTAGAATGGGGCTGCGATCTGCAGACCGAGCACGAGAGATATTTAACCGACGTGGTCTACAACAAGCCCGTGTTCGTCGTCAACTATCCCAAGGACTTGAAGTCCTTCTATATGAAGCAGAACCCCGACGGAAAGACGGTTGCCGCAACCGACCTGCTCGTTCCCGGCGTAGGCGAAATTATCGGCTGCAGCGAGAGAGAGGCGGACTACGACAAGCTTTTAAAGGCAATCGAGGACAGGGGAATGAAGATGAGCGACTACGAAAATTATATGGATTTGCGCAAGTACGGCTCGGTTCCTCACAGCGGCTTCGGCTTGGGACTTGAAAGAATATTGATGTATGCAACCGGCATGGGCAACATCCGCGACACGCAGATTTTCCCCAGAGCAAAGGGCGAACTTAGATAATTTAGATAATACCATAATTAATAATTGATATAATAAAACGGTAATAAGGGGCGGTTGCGTCTGTCGGCGCAACCGCCCCGTGAATTTATACGGTCGGCGCAACCGCCCCGTGAATTTATACGGTCGGCGCAAAATTATTTTACAATATATAATAGTTTAAAAAAGTTGCATAATTTGCAAAAAAAAGATTGACAATCATTTTTAAACGTGGTAAACTCATAACACACCTACGAACAGGGGTGTAATTTTTTTGTACGGAGTTTTCATTATGAAGGCAACATCAAGGGCTAAAATCACTTTCGAGTGCACCGAATGCAAGCGTAGAAACTACGACAGCTACAAGAATAAGCGTAACGATCCCGACAGACTCGTTATGTCCAAGTACTGCCCCTTCTGCAAGAAGCACACCCAGCATAAAGAGAGCAAGTAATAAGCCTTACCTTACTGCGTAAGGTCCAAGCGCACCGCGCAGAATTTTAATTTCTCCGCCTTGATTCACGCTTTGCGGAGAGGAGATTTTTATGGCAAATAAGAACCAAGTAAAAAAGCCCAATATTTTCGTGAGAATGGGCAGAAAACTCAAAGAAACCTTTTCCGAACTCAAAAGGGTAACTTGGCCCACCTTCCCCAAAATCGTTAAGTCTACCTGCGTCGTTTTAGTCGTGGTTTTAATCTTTACGGTTGTGGTAACGGGTATCAACCAACTTTTGCAGTATCTGCTGACTTTATTGAACAGCATAGGAGCATAAAATGGCGGACGTTCAGGAAAAGCCCTGCTGGTATATTCTGCATACCTATTCCGGCTATGAAATGATGGTAAGGGATTCGCTCTTCAGACTGATTGAAAACAACAATCTGCAGGAGCATATCTTCGACGTCAAAATTCCTATGGAGCAGACCATAGAGGAAAAGAACGGCAAACGCAAGGTAGTAGAGCGCAAGCTTTTGCCCTGCTACGTGTTCATAAAGATGATTTATTCCAATCAGCTTTGGTATCTCGTGACCAATACGCGCGGCGTAACGGGCTTTGTGGGACCTCAGGGCAGACCCATTCCTATGAAGGACGACGAGATAAGAAAGATGCGCCTTGAAGAGGTTGTTGTCGACGCGGATTTCGCCGTGGGCGACAAGGTAAACATCGACGCCGGTCCTTTGGAAGGGTTCGACGGAGTAATTACCGAACTCAACACGCTCTCGCAGAAGGCTAAGGTCAACATTCAGATGTTCGGACGTTCGACCGACGTTGAAGTGGAATTTATCCAGATTAAAAAGCTCGAAGCGTAAAAGGTTCGGGCAAGCGTAAGGCTCCGGCTTTACGGTGAACTTGTTTTAATTGTGGGAGAGTGGGTTAAATCTTTCAATGGCCCATTCGCTCGTACCACGTTAGGAGGAATTTATATTATGGCAAAAAAGATTACCGCGGTAGTTAAATTGCAGCTTCCTGCCGGTAAAGCAACCCCCGCGCCCCCCGTTGGTTCAACGCTCGGCCCTCACGGTATCAACATACCCGGCTTTACCAAAGAATTCAACGCGAAAACCGCTTCGCAGGCAGGTCTTATCATTCCCTGCGTAGTTACCATCTATCAGGACAGAAGTTTCACGTTTATTCTCAAAACGCCCCCTACGCCCGTTCTTATCAAGAAGGCTCTGGGACTTGAAACCGCTTCGGCGCGTCCCAACAGGGATAAGGTAGGCAAGCTTACCAAGGCTCAGGTTGAAGAGATTGCAAAGACCAAGCTCCCCGACCTCAACTGCACCGATCTTGAAGCAGCTAAGAGCATGGTTAAGGGTACCGCTCGTTCTATGGGCGTAACCGTAGAAGAATAAGAAAGCTTAAGAAATTTAAGCTGAACGTGGGAGAGGGGAATAAAAAATTCAAGTCGACCCCCTCGAATGAACCACACGGAGGAAATTTTAAATGAAAGTTGGCAAGAAATACGCAGAAAGCGTTAAATCATATGACCGTTTAAAGGCATACGACCTTACCGAAGCCGTTAACGTTGTTCTTTCGACCGCAAAGGCAAAGTTCGACGAGACGGTTGAACTTCACGTTCGTCTGGGCGTTGACCCCCGTCAGGCAGACCAGCAGGTACGTGGCGTGCTCGTGCTTCCCAACGGTACCGGTAAAGACAAGAAGGTACTCGTTATCGCGAAGGGCGACAAGGCAGACCAGGCTCAGGCAGCAGGCGCAGACTACGTTGGCGCAGAAGAAATGATCCAGAAAATCCAGAAGGAGAACTGGTTCGATTTCGACGTAATGATTACCACTCCCGATATGATGGGCGTTGTAGGCCGTATCGGTAGAATCCTTGGTCCTAAGGGCTTGATGCCCAACCCCAAGAGCGGCACCGTTACTATGGACGTAGTAAAGGCAGTCAAGGAAGTTAAGGCAGGTAAAGTTGAATACCGTCTCGATAAGACGGCTATCATTCACTGCCCCATCGGCAAGAAGAGCTTCGGCGCTGAAAAGATTGCTGAAAACTTCACCGCGCTTATGGATGCAATCGTTAAGGCTAAGCCTGCAACCGCTAAGGGTCAGTATATCAAGAGCGTAACGCTCACTTCTACTATGGGTCCCGGCGTTAAGGTTTACTACAACAAGGGCTAATCTTTAATTAAAAATAATTTCCCCCGCGGTTTTTTGCGGGGGATTTTTATTTGCCCGTATTTCTGTTGCCTGCGCGCCGCAGGACGACAAGGGCTAATTTTTAGTTGCAGGTATCGACGGGATAAATAATAGGATAAAGTAATTTAAGGATAAAGTAATTTACAGAACGACGCGCCGCGCGGAAGAATTCCGCGCGGCGCGCATAATAATATTTATCGGTTTAATAATTAAGTTTGCCGGATATTTACAGGTTTAATAAACAAGTTCGCCGATTTATCGGCATATAAACTAAGCTTGCCGACCGTTTTGGTTGTTCTCTTTTTTAGCGCGTTCGCGCTCTTTTTGCTGCTTTTTATTTTCGTACATCATTTCGTCAGCGCGGTTGAGCGTAACTTCTATGCTGCTGTCCGAGCTTTCGCGTTTTGCAAATCCCACCGCAACCGTGGGCATCTTGGGGTCGTCCTTGCGCAGAGTTTTGATTGCGTCGTTGAACTTAAGGTTGAGCAGTCTTACGGTTTCCGCCTTCTTGTTCAGAATAACGCAGAACTCGTCGCCGCCGATGCGGTAGCAGTTTCCGCTCTTCGAGTAGACGCTGTGTATAGCCGCGCCGACCTTTCTTAAGCACTCGTCGCCCTGGGCGTGACCGTACACGTCGTTGACAAGCTTGAAATCGTTGACGTCGAAAAATACCACGGTTACGTTTCTGGGCGCGGAGCGCAGGTTAATCTCGTAACATCTGCGGGTAAACAGCTTTGTGAGCGCGTCGAGCCTCATAATCGCGTTGCCGTAGCAGGTATACAGCATATAGTTTCCTATCGCAAGGCACAGGAAGTCTATCCTGATGCTGCTCATTACCATCTGAATTATGATGCCTGTAGCTAACAGAACAATGGCAAGCACCTGAGTGAAGTCAATTCTGAAACGGTAATTCTTGTTTCCCGCCAGGATGCTTACAATGCAGAACAGGACGGAGATCGTAAACGCCAGGACGTAAACCCAGTACATACCGGCGCGGTGGTAGACGATGCTTGCGTCTATGTAGAAGATCCAGCCCTCGGACAGCGAGACCGTCTGAATGATCATGTTAATCAGCAGAAGCACGATCATCGACTTCTGGCTTTTAGGGTAGCCGTAGGCGTTAGCCGCGGCAAATCCGATGAAGGGAGTAACGATAAATTCGATGAATTTTACGGCATAATGCAACTGTATCAGCTCTGGCGCTGCGCCGTCGCATTTTACGCCCGCCCATTCGCATACTGCAGCCAGCGCGATGAGCAGACTTATGGTTATAACTATACCCTTTTTTCCGTTTGAGATGATCTTGTTGGCAATCGCATCTGCAAAGGTGATTAGCAATATAATCAGGGTTATAACCGTTGTAGCGTCGTAAAAGTCAAACATAAGTTACAATAATCTCATTTTATAAATATATAAAATTTTAACACTTTGTGGTCTTAAAGTCAATAGCGGAAGCCGTTTTTTTACGTTTTACGCGCTAGTCCGCTCATAAATAACGGCAAAAAAGGCAATTTTGCCCGATCTGAATAATAAATTATGCGCATAAACCGCTATTTATACACAATAAAATATATCATAGGTATTACCTATATGTCAAGCAATTTATAGGCAACTCCTATATAATATATAGCAGAATGACAAGGAACGAACTCATACAGAGTCGTCTGGCTGAAGCCATAAGGCGCAGCGATTTAACGCAGACGGAAATAGCCAGAAGGCTGGGCGTTAAGCAGCCTACGGTGGGGCAATACATCTCGGGTAGGATTATGCCCTCTTTGGACACGTTTGCCGAACTTTGCGTAATTCTGGAAGAGAATCCCGCTTATCTGTTGGGCTTAACCGATTGACTTAATTTTTGTTAAAATTATTAAAAAAAGCATAAAAAACGATTGACAAACTTTTAATATGCATATATAATAACTGAGTAAAAATTAATTCGCACCGCAGACAGCAAGCGGAAACCTGTTTTCCTTAATTTCTTGCCGAGGTTTGAAGAATAAGTTGATTTATATAATTCTGTCGATTTATCCTTGCGCCTCACGGTGCAAGGATTTTTGTTTAAAATTAACGGGAGGTAAAAAATTTGTCAGCTAACTTTGAAGCTAAAAAAGTAGTTGTTGAAGAGATAATCGAAAAGATCAAGGCTTCCAAGTCGATCGTGCTTGTAGATTACAACGCGCTCACCGTAAAGGAAGTATCCGAACTCCGCAACAAGTGTAAGCAGTCAAATTGCGAATACAAGGTATACAAAAACACCCTTGTTCGCAAGGCTCTCAACGAACTCGGCTATAATCAGTTTGACGCAGACCTCAACGGCCCTACGGCAATAACCTTCGGTGCGGACGAAACCGCAGCGGCTAAGGCTATGGTAGCGGCAGCTAAGGATTACGACGGCAAAATTAAGGTTAAGAGCGCATTCGTAGACAACGCTTACGTTGATAAGGCGGGCGTACAGGCTCTTGCAACTATGCCTTCTAAGGAAGAACTCATTGCAAAAATGCTCGGCTCCATGCAGGCGCCTATCGCAAACTTTGCGGGCGTGCTTTCCAACCTTATGTCGGGAATCGTTCGCGTGCTCAACGGCATTGCTCAGAGCAAGGAAGCTTAATCGGATTATTAAGCTTGAACCCGGGCGGGCGGTCGGCCTTTAACAGACGGCAGAAAAATTATTTTAAAAAAAATCAGGAGATTATAAAAAATGGCAGACGTAAAGAAGTTTATTGAAGAAATCAAATCCATGACCGTTCTTGAACTTAACGAACTCGTTAAGGCACTCGAAGAAGAATTCGGCGTAAGCGCAGCAGCTCCCGTAGCAGTAGCAGCAGCTCCCGCAGCAGGCGCAGCAGCTCCCGCAGCAGTTGAAGAAAAGACCGAATTCAACGTTGTTCTTAAGGACGCAGGCGCTAAGAAGATCGACGTTATCAAGGTTGTACGTGCATTCACCGGTCTTGGCCTTGTAGAAGCTAAGCAGGCAGTTGAAAAGGGTGGCGTTCTTAAAGAGAACGTTGCTAAGGAAGAAGCTGAAAAGATCGTTGCTGATCTTAAGGCTGCCGGCGCAACCGCTGTTGCTGAATAATTTATTCAACGTTAATTTTAATGCCGCAGGCGCAAGCCTGCGGCATTTTTTTTAGTGAATTTGTAATTTTAATGCCGCAGGCGCAAGCCTGCGGCATTTTTTTGGCGGATTATTAATTTGATGCCGCAGACTCGCGTCTGCGGCATTTTTTTGCGTAAAGGATTGGTTAAAACCGTACCGATTATCTCTTCTTTTCGGGCAAGGGTCTGTCAATGGGGTAGTACTTGGCAAGTCCGCCCGAAGAGGTCTCGCGGTAGCTGTTCAACAGGTCTCTGCCCGTGTTGTACATGGTCTTTACAATCAGATCGAAGGTGATTTTTCTCGATTCGGACAGGAAGTTGGCAAGCGACAGCGCGTTAATTGCACGCATTGCCGCAACTGCGTTGCGCTCTATGCAGGGTATCTGCACCAGTCCTGCAATGGGGTCGCAGGTGAGACCCAAGTGATGCTCCATTGCGACCTCCGCGGCGTATTCTATCTGACCCAAACCCATCTCGAACAGCTCGGCAAGCGCCGCAGCCGCCATCGAACAAGCCGAACCTATCTCTGCCTGACAGCCGCATTCCGCACCGCTTATCGACGCGTTTTTCTTGATTATGTTTCCGATAATTCCGCCCGTAGCCAGCGCGCGCACAATCTGCTCGTCGGTGAATCCGCGGGTGTCCTGCATATATTTCAGAACCGAAGGCACTACGCCGCAGGCTCCGCAGGTGGGCGCGGTGACTATGATTCCGCCCGAAGCGTTCTGCTCGCTCACGGCAAAGGCGTAGGAGCAGACCATTCTGTTCTCCCTGGTCTGCGCGGATTCGTCTATGTGGCGCTGGTTGTACAGGTATTGCGCCCTTCTTATGGTCCCCAGGCAGCCGGGAAGCACGCCCGAGGTGGTCAGACCGTCGTGAACGGACGCCTTCATCTGTTCCCAGACTTCGCCGAGATAGTTAAAAAGGCTTTCGCCCTCGCACTCGTAGGCGTACTGCCAGATTCGGATATTTCTGCCCTTGCAGTACTCCGCGATTTCGGTGTAGGTGTTGAGGGGGTAGACGTTTTCGTCCGAGCATACAAAGTCGCTTTCGCCCTCGATTCTTATGGTTCCGCCGCCCACGCTGTAGACGCGTATAGCGCCCAGGGTTTCGCCCTTATGCAGAGCCTTTAAATCCATAGTGTTGGGGTGAACGGGGCAGGGCGCGGACGTATCGAACAGCACTTCGCACGGGGTGGGCGCAAGCGTCTTTTTAATTACCTCGTCGGTGCCGTGACCCCTGCCCGTGAGCGCGAGCGAGCCGTAGAGCGTGACCTCGAACAGGTCAGCCTGAGGATATCTGCCTTTAATAATCTTTGCCGCGCGTTCGGGACCCATGGTGTGCGAACTGGAGGGACCTCTGCCTATTTTGTACAGTTCTTTAAGAGATTGCATAAATTTCTCCTTTGTATGCGTCAGGTACAATTATATCCCCGTTCCCTGCCTTTGTCAACGCCATTTGAAAAAGTAGTGTTGGTGATAGTTTGGTCTAATGGCGTAAAAATGCTTGACGACGGCAATAAATAAAAGTAAAATAGAATAGATTAATTGTTGAATCCCGCCCACGCGGAAAGTAAAAGGAAAATAAGATATGCGCAAAGTTATCAGGCGCGCCTGCCTCACGGCGGCGCTTGCGGGCATCGTCGGTATCGTACCCGTCATGGCAGGTTGCTCGTCCAACCACCCCGAAGTCAAAATCACAATCGAGTTCAATCAGCAGGAATACGTTCTTGAATATAAGCTGTACCGCAATATGTATCCCCAGACGGTTCAGCACTTCATCGAGCTTGCGGATTCGGGCTTCTATGACAATACTTTAATTCACGACTACGAATCCAAGTATTGGTACGGCGGCGGCTATTCGTACGACGAGGAGAGCTACGCTTCCGACTTCGAAGAAAAGGCTATGGACGACTACTTTGAAAACCACTCCAAGGAGAAGGAATACTACGACCTGTCCAAGTCGGGCGTGCTTACTCCCTCGGTATTCAAGGACTACGTGAACGGCAGCTACAGAGACGCTCTGCAGACGGTCATCGGCGAAGTGGGCGAAACTCACGTCATTCAGAACGGCAAGCTCACGGGCGATTACGGCGCGCTCAGAATGTACTATACCAAGAAGACCACCGACACGGCGGTTTATCTGGACAAGCAGGGCAACGACCAGCCCGTAATCCAGAACTACAGCCAGCACAGCGCAACCAGCCTGTTCTCCATTCAGGTGAACGACTCCACCGCGGCTGACACCACCTACTGCATCTTCGGTCAGCTCAAGGACAGCACTTCGCTCTCCGACCTTCAGGACGATATCGCAACCTACATTGCGGACAGCACCTACACTTCGACCACGTTCACTTCGACGACCACTCTGTACGTTGACTACTACGACCAAATCATCGAACAGCGCGTAAATCAGGCGACCTATACCGCGACCGCTTGCCCCATCGTAATCAAGACCGTAAAGGTTACGAAGTATTAATCCGCGCGTAGGGTTGCAGAGCATTAATTTAAAAATAAAGATTAACAGGCATTAATCTGCACTGATTTAACGCCCCGACTTCACGGCAGTCGGGGCGAATTTTTTGTCTGTGGCATAATGGGTTTTCACGCCGCGGGCATCGGCGGTGAAGTAACGGGGAAGCAGGGCTGTTCAGCTTCGGCAAAATACGGCTTTGCGCCGCGGGCATCGGCGGTGGAGTAACTGGGAAGCAGGGCTATTCGACCTCGTAAATATTGTCGATAAGACCGTCGCGGAAATCCACCGCAAAGTATTTTATCTCGAACAGGTTCTTGCTTTTGGGGTAGACCAGCCCCGCCGCCCTGATATTCCCGTGTTCGGCGTAAAACTTAGCCAGCGGCAGGGTCACGGCGGAAAAGTCGCCCAGAAACGAGGGGAGAAGTGCGGCTTTGGCTTTAAGTTCCACGGTCAGATATTTTGAGTAGTCCGCGTGCATAAGCACGCTTTCAAAGAACGCGAAGTGCAGAATATCTCTTTCGGGCGGTCTGGTCTCCTCCGCGCGGCTGTCGGCAAGGGTGAAAATCTGCCCGTCGTAGGAGAACCTGCAGATTCCCTTTATGTTCGCGCAGGTGGGGTATCTTACCGCAATTTCCAGCATATCTCCGCAAGTATAGCTTTCGGCAGGGCTGTTTAAGGCAAGCTTGCCGCCCTCGGATACAGCCGCAATGCAGCCCTTTGCAGAGATTATCAGCACGGGCTTTCCGCCTACGTACTCCTCGCGGAATTGACTTTCGGCAAAGGCGGGGTCCATATCGTAGAGCTCGAAACTCTGCCCCTCGCAACACAGCTGCACGCCGCCCTGAGAATACAGGGTGATTAAATTGTCTGCAAACCTCGTCTGGCGGATTACTTTGAGCGCGCCGTCCTTGGGCGGAAAGTTTTTAACGTAAATCACGGCGTCGCCGCCCGTAAGATACACCTCCGCACACTTGGGCGGGTTGACGAAAAAGTCCTGATTGAGCATAAAATTGAGCGGCTGCGAATTGTCGGCGGGGATAATCTCCGCAAGGGTGTCGACAGCCGTATCTATCTCCGCTCTGCGGTCTAAAAGGTCTATAAATCCTGCAAAACAGCCGTTAAGCTTAAGCGCGGCTTTCACGCGCGATAAAAAATAAACAGTCACGCTATTATAAAATGTATAAGTGCAGTATTTTATGTCAATAATTTTCCACGTAAGGCAAAAACCTTAAAGGAGGAAGTTATGAATAAGATCAACGGCTATACCAAAGAGGAGGCGGAGAGCCTGGTTAAATACGTGTGCGAAGGCAGGGGACAGGGCAAGACCTTGACTAAAATTTTCGACGAATACGCCAAGAGTACGGGCAGGGCAAGGGGAAGCGTGAGAAATTACTATTACGCGCTCCTGAAGAGCTCCGACGACCAGAGGGTAAAGGAGCTGCTTGCGGGAACCGAGCTCAGAGCCGAGGCTATAACCCCCTTTTCGGAGGAGGAGACGGACAGGATATTAAGGGCGATTCTCACCCAGAAGTCCAAGGGCGTATCCGTGCGCCGCGCCGTTTTAAACCTTGCAAAGGGCGACGACAAACTTATGCTGAGGTACCAGAACAAGTACCGCAACGTGCTTGCCAAACAGCCCGAAAGGATTGAAAGGCTCATGCGCGAGTGCGGACTCGAAACCGCCGACGGCGGACAACAGGCGATAGAGGACAAGATTAACGAGCTTTACGACAAGCTCACCGCGTCCTTAAAGGAGGAGAACAGGCGACTGAGCGCGGTAATCAAGAGACTGACGGACGAAAATTACCTTTTAAAGCTGCAAGTAAAAAATTTACAGTCATAAACGGATAAGTTTAGTTTCATACTTATTTTGGGCGGCGCATAAGGGCGTCGCCGTAAAGGAGCAGTATGGAAAAATTTATATTGGGTCTTGCCGTGGGAATGGCAGGCGGAGCCCTGCTCGTTGCAAACAACTGCAAGCTTCGCAATCTGGTCAAGAAGAACCAGGAGGACGTGATGAAGAAGGCGGAGCAGTACATCGACAGCAAGCTCGAAGAAAAGGGCGTTTCGATGGAAGGCGGCATGGACGGGCAGGAATAACAAAAAACAATGCGGACGGCGCGTTTGCGCCGTCCGCATTGTATATGGACAGGTCGGTTTGGCGGGTGCGCATTGTGCATCGGTAGTGTGCGTTGGCGGGTATGTCCGCCCGCATTGTAAGTTATTGTAATAATATGAAAAATTGACGCGTGCGGACGCGGCGGTAAAAATGTTTACAGATGACTTGACAGGTGTAAAGTTTTGGTGTATACTTTTTACAACAATAACCGGACCGCAAAACGCCACGGAAGTCAAGGGCGCGGAGGCGGTTGCCGAATTACAGTTATTCGGCCGGGTGGGCTATACGGAATCAGGAATACTAAAATGATAGAATTGGCTGAAAGATACGACGTCATAATAGTCGGCACGGGCGTTGCGGGATTAAACTGCGCGCTCAATATCCCCGAAGACAGAAGCGTGCTTGTAATCTGCAAGGACACGCCCGATAAGTCGGACAGTTATCTTGCGCAGGGCGGCATCTGCCGTCTGCCCGAGGATAGCGACTACGAAAGTTATTACGCGGACACTATGCGCGCAGGGCATTACGAAAACAACCCCGCCGCGGTGGAGGCTATGATACGCGGCTCGCAGGAGGTCATTGACGACCTTGTGGGCTACGGCGTTGATTTCGCGCGCGAACCCGACGGAAGTCTGGCGTATACCAAGGAGGGCGGACATTCCCGCCCCAGAATATGCTTCCATGAGGACACTACGGGCAGGGAGATAACCTCCCGTCTTATGCAGACCGCCAGGGCGAGGAGAAATCTGTTAATCGTCCCCTACGTGACCTTGCTCGACATCATCTGCGACGAGAGCGAGTGCTACGGCATCGTCGCGAAGGACAACAAGAACGGCAGGCTGTACACTCTGCTCTCCGACTACGTTGTGCTTGCGTCGGGCGGCATAGGCGGTGTGTTCGAAAACTCCACCAACTTCCGTATTCTCACGGGCGACGCTATCGCAATCTGTCTCAAGCACGGCGTTGCGGTGGACCATATAAACTACGTCCAGATTCACCCCACCACGCTGTATTCCAGGAGGGGCGGCAGAAGATTTTTAATCTCCGAGTCCGTCCGCGGCGAGGGCGCGGTGCTGCTGGATAAAAACTTCAACCGATTCACCGACGAGCTTCAGCCGCGCGACGTGGTCACCGCCGAGATAAGAAAGCAGATGGCTAAGGACGGAACCGACCACGTATGGCTGGATATGCGCCCTATCCCGCGCGAGGAAGTGCTGGGACATTTCCCCGAAATAGTGCGCAGGTGCCTCGACGAGGGCTACGACGTATTCCGCGAATGCGTGCCCGTCGTGCCGTCCCAACACTACTTTATGGGCGGAATTAGGAGCGATTTAAAGGGCGCGACCACTCTGCCCAGGCTGTACGCCGTGGGCGAGACCTGCTGTAACGGCGTTCACGGCAAGAACAGGCTGGCTTCCAACTCTCTGTTGGAGAGTCTGCTGTTCGCCAAGCGCGCCGCGCAGGACGTGGGCGCAAACTACCGCCCCGCGGACGCAACAAAGGCTCGGGCGGCGCTCGAAAAGCTGGATTTAAACGACTATTCCAACCCTCCCGAACTGTTGAGGGAATATAAAGAGGTCGTGCGCAACGCGATTGCCGAAGCCGACCGTAAAATGCAAGCAAAGGAGAAAGATTAATGAACGATCCCGTAACGCTCGCAGTCAACTGCGACAAACTGATTAAAATGGCTCTCGCCGAGGACATAACCAGCGAGGACGTATCCACCAACGCGATAATCAAGACGTACACCAAGGGCAAGGCGCAGCTTCTGTGCAAGCAGGACGGCGTAATATGCGGTCTGCCCGTGTTCGAAAGGACCTTTAAGCTCCTGGACGAAAGTACCTGCATAACCTTCTTTGCGCAGGACGGAGACAGGGTTAAAAAGGGCGACCTTCTCGCCGAAGTCGTGGGTGATATCAGGGTTATTCTTTCTGGCGAAAGGACGGCTTTGAACTATCTCCAGCGAATGAGCGGCATTGCAACCTACACTTCGCAGGTGGCGGCGCTGCTCGAGGGAAGCAAGACCAGACTCCTGGATACGCGCAAGACCACTCCCAATATGCGCGTGTTCGAAAAGTACGCCGTAAGGGTAGGCGGCGGCAACAATCACCGCTACAATCTTTCGGACGGAGTGCTGTTAAAGGACAACCACATCGGCGCGGCAGGCTCGGTTACGCGCGCGGTTAAAATGGCTAAGGAATATTCCCCCTTCGTGCGCAAGATAGAGGTGGAGGTGGAAAACCTCGATATGTGCAGGGAGGCGTTAGAGGCAGGCGCGGACATAATCATGCTGGACAATATGTCGGTTGAAGATATGAAAACCGCCGTGCAGATGATAGGCGGCAGGGCGCTCACCGAATGTAGCGGCAACGTCACGCGCGAAAACATAAAGAACATAATAGATACGGGCGTGGACTTCGTGTCCTCGGGCGCGCTCACTCACTCGGCGCCCATACTCGACGTATCGCTTAAAAATCTCCACCCCGTAGAGGATTGAAATTGAAAGCTAATCAGAGAAGAACGGAAATTTTAAGCCTTTTGGGCAACGCGGAAAGTCCCATACCGGCAGGCGTGCTGTCGGAGCGGTTCAGCGTGTCCCGTCAGGTAATCGTGCAGGACATAGCCATTTTAAGGGCGAACGGCTACGGAGTCATCTCCACCAACCGCGGCTACGTTCTGGGCGGAAACAGCCGCGCGGAGCGGGTGTTCAAATGCCGCCATACCCTTGCCGAGCTCGTGGACGAGGGGTATTTAATCATTTCCCTCGGCGGAAAGATAGAGGACGTTTTTGTAAACCACCGCGTGTACGGCAGAATTTGCGCAAGGCTCGACCTGTTGACCACCACCCACGTCGAAGAGCTGTACCGCTCGCTTGTTTCGGGCGCGTCCAAGCCGTTGATGAGCGTGACCGACGGCTACCACTACCACACGGTTTCGGCGGGAAGCGAAGAGGAGCTGGACGCGATTGAAAACGCCCTGAGAGACAGAGGATTTTTAATCGAAATTTAACTCCGTCAGATTATTTATCCGATATATCAAATAAAATTACTAAACGGCGCAAACCGTATCGGCGCACCCGAAAAAATTTTTCGGGTGCGCCCTTTTTCTCATCGTGAAGCGCCGCGCTTTTCCGATTGTATTTTCGCTAAAAAGTTAACGATAAATTGTGTGATATTTTTCATTTTTCCGCTTTACATTTTGCAAAACGGCTGATATACTTATGATAGGATTTTTCGTTTATTGTCATAAATTAAAATTTTTTACAGTTTTTTATAACAAATTCGGTAAAAAAGTCAATTGATTGGACAAGTTAGATAAAAAACCCCGAATAAAAGCGTTAAAAATTAAATAAGGGAGAAAAATAATGAAGAAAAAGAAACTACTCATCTTTCTGCTGGCTGCAGTTTCGGCTGTAACCGTATCGACCGCACTCGTTACCACCGGCTGTGGCGGCGAAACGGAGACCCCTCCTGTAGTTCAGGATGAAACCCCCAAGGTTACGTTAATCTTCGGTGTGGGTATGACCGACGGCGCAGCAACCGTTTCCAAGGACGGAGACAACTGGGTTGCCGCTAAGCCTTCTAACCCCGTAAGACCCGGCTATGACTTCGCAGGTTGGTATTCCGACGCTGCCTGCACGGACGGTAACGAAGTGACCTTCCCTCTTACCGTAACCGGCAATACAACCGTTTACGCAAAGTGGACGGTAGCTACAATAGAGGTAACGGGCGTTGCTCTCAACAAGACCGAAGTTTCTATAGAGGCTGGCGCAACCGATAGCCTTACCGCAACCGTTTCGCCTGAAAACGCAACCGATAAGGCAGTTACCTGGTCGTCCTCGGACGAGATCGTAGCAACCGTAGCAGACGGCGTCGTAACCGCCGTTAATCCCGGCACTGCAACCATCACCGTCACCACGGCAAACAACAAGACCGCTACCTGCACCGTTACCGTTACCGAAGCCGTAACCGTAATTTCCACCAAGGCTGATTTCCTTGCGTTCAGAACGGCTACCGAACTCAGCGGTAAGTACGTTTTAGGCGCTGATATCGACCTCGCCGGCGAAGTTCTCGAAGCGTCCACCGCAATCATCGGCGAAGGCGTTGAGTTCGACGGTCAGGGCTATACCATCATCAACGCAACCTATAGCGACGCAGCTGCAAAGACGGGTATCGTCTGCGCTCAGATTGCCGGCGGTACCGTAACCAATATCAAGTTCCTCAACTGCTCGGTAACTTCCTCAAACGAATCCGCTGCAATCGTTGCAGGTCTCTGCGACGGCGGTAATATTTCAAAGATAGAATTCAACTCCTGCGCGGTTGACACCACCGTAGGCAACTATGCCGGTCTCGTATTCGCAAGAGCTATGACGGCTGAAAACGTTACTATCAACGTCTCCGAAATCACCGTAAAGAACGGCTGCTATGCTAAGTGCGCTCAGTACGGCGGTCTGCTCGTAGGCGACCTCACCGGTTCGAACATAACCATTAACTTCAAGGACCTCGACCTCGACGGTGAACTCAAGGGTTCTTCGGGCAACGGCGCGTTTATCGCAGGTCGTACCCGCGGCGCTAAAGTAAGCGTTGAAAACGCAGTTATCAGCGCAACCGTTTCCACCGAAAACAAGAACGCGTTGTTTGCAGGCGGCAGCGTAGGCTGTGCTTCCCTTACAATCAAGAACGTTCTCGTTCTCAAGTCCAACACTACTATGGTTGAGTACAAGCCCGGCACTGACACTCAGAGCATAACCAATCTCTGCGTTGTCAGCGGCGTAACCGTTTCCGGTTCCACGGGCACGGGCGAAAACACCGTTGCATGGCTTACGGCTAACGGCTTCGACTTTGAAAATACCTGGGTAGCGGAAGGCGACGGATACCGTCTTAAGAGCGCTTCCACCAACGTAAAGAGCGAAGGCGCAACCCTCACCTCGATCAAGCTCAACGCGGCTAACGTAACGACCAGAATCAAGAAGGGCGGCACGTTCTCGTCCGCAGGCTTGCTCATCATGGGCGTTTACTCGGACGGCGTACAGCTCGTTCTCGGCGAAAACACCGGCTACACCGTAGACGCTACCGCTGTCGATACAACCACGGCAGGCAAGTACACCGTAACCGTCAAGGGCAAAGAGGACGAAACCAAGACTGCAACCTACGAAGTAGAAGTAGTAGAACAGACCGGCTTCAACGTCTACGACGAATTTATGGCTCACACCTATCTTGCAGGTCAGAAGCTCGACACGGCAAACCTCGTCGTTAAGTCCGTATGGTCCGACGGCGCGGAAGAAACTCTTGCTTCCAGCGAATACGCAATCGCTAAGGATTACGATATGAACGCCGCAGGCGTATACACCATCAGCGTCACCAACGGAGAGTTCGCTGCAAAGACCTTCAAGATCAGCGTAGTCAACACCGTTCCCGTTGCAGTTGACGGCAAGATTTACGTCAACGTAGACTCCAACTCCACCGTAGCTAACGGCGTGCGCGTAAAGGGCGTTGAAACCTTCACGACCATCGGCGACGCTATCGACTACCTCGAAGCTTGCAAGCTTGACGACTCCGTAACCAAGGTTGTTTACGTTGCGGCAGGTACCTACGAACAGAAGATAACCACCGACCTTTGCAACCTCGTGCTTATCGGTGCAAGCAAGGAGAGCACCGTTCTCACCTATTCGGCTGTTGAATCCACGGTTAACATCGTAACCGGTTCGCAGTACGGTCTTACCTGCGCTACCTTGCAGGTAAACGGCACCGGCTTCCAGGCGTATAACATCACCATAAGAAACGACTTCAACTACATAAGAGACAATAAGCTTGAATCCTCGCCTCAGGGTCTGGCTCTCACCATCAACGGCGACCAGGCGGTAGTTTCCAACTGCTATCTGTACGGCAATCAGGATACTCTGTACTTAAAGAGCGGCAGAGCTTACTTCAAGGATACTCAGATCGACGGTAACATCGACTTCATATTCGGCGAAGCTAAGGGCCTTGCATTCTTTGAGAACTGCACCATCAAGGCAATCACCAAGTTTGCCGACGACGAAACCAACAAGTCCAACAACGGCTATGTAACCGCTATGAAGGCGACCGTAGCCGATAAGCCCGATTACGGCTACATCTTCTCAGGCTGTACCTTCACCGACGACGGCAAGGTAGCTGACGGCTCTATGTCCCTCGGCAGACCTTGGGGCGCAAAGGCGACCGTAGCATACATCAACTGCTCGTTCACCAAGGCATATTCGACGGCTGCTTACGACGGTTCTATCAAGTCCCGTTGGTTCGATATGAGCGGCAATAAGCCCGAAATTGCAGACTTCTGCGAATACGGCTCCACCGGCGAAGGCGCAATAACCGAAGCTGTCAACGGCGGTAAGGTTCTGACCGAAGCCGAGGCTGCTAACTACACCAAGGCAAACATCTTTGCGGCAAAGAACGGCTTATGCTCGTGGACGGCTGCGTGGGATTGCGATGCGGCTCTCACCGCACTCACCTCTCTTGCAGGCGCAAAGGTAGCCGCAACCTCGATTTACGTTTCTGCCGAAGCTATCGAAGTTCAGGCTGGCGAAACGGCTGAACTGCTTGTCGGCGTCGCTCCCTGGAACGCAGACGACAAGGAAGTAACCGTAACCGTAGCGGACACGGCAGTTGCGACATATGCAAACGGCGTTGTAAGCGGCGTCAAGGCAGGCACGACGACTATCACCGTATCTAAGGACGGAGCTGAATCCAAGACCGTAACAGTCACCGTAACGGCTGCGGAAGGTACAAAGGAATACAACTACGCGTTCGATTATAGCGCACTTGAAGCTAAGGAAGATAAGGGAACTCTTGCACAGGCTGACTTCACGGGAGTAAACTCCTTCCTTACGGTAGGATCGGGCGTAACTTACAGAGTAAGTGCAAAGTGTATCGAAAATAAGGACGGCGGCTTGTCCGTAACCTTCCAGGGAACGGGTACGATATCAATCGAATTCGCATCTACGGGCGGTGAAAACAATTCCAGAATCGGCTTGAAGGACTCAAGCGGCAACTATATCGAAGCAAGCGATTACGGTACGGCAACCCCTGTATCCGACGCCGATGCCGGCACTTATGAAGTGGTTGGTACTTCTTACGTTACGGTAACCTTCACGGTAACCAAGGCAGGTACTTACACTATCGATTGCCCCAGCTCCGTAACGAAGAGAGGCGCGCGTATCAACGCTATAACTATGAAGGACGTAGTATCTGAATCTTCAGCTTCAACAGCTACGACCTATACGTATGCTTACGGCGAAGAAAACGCATCGGTATGGTATACCAACGCAATTTCTAAGGTTACGAGTGCGGATGCGGCATATTCGGTACATAAATTAGCTTTCACCGATACTGATCCTTTCCCCGGCACGTATCTCCAGCTTCAGGTAAGCGGAACAAAGGCAACTATAACCTTGACCGGTTTCACGTCAGGTTCAAACAATGCAAGCCCTTTCGTTCAGGTAGACGCTCTCGACGCTGACGGAAACGTCGTTGCTTCGTTGGTAGGTACTACCGGCACGGGTAAGAATAACGCTGCAATAACTTTCACCACTAACGAAATTAACGTTGCGTTTGCTTCAATAAGAATTGCAAGCAACACAAGCGGTAAGTCGATTGGTATAACCACTGCAAGCATTGTAGTAGAATAATAACCTGAATTTTTAAAGGTTTTGGGCGCGCGCTCGCAAGAGCGCGCGCCTTTTTTATCCGTCGGTTTATCCGTCGGTCAATTTGTTGTTTTATCTGGCATTTTTAAGGTGACGTATCGGTGTTTTGTCTTATCCGCGCCCGCCCGACCGCCTGCAAAAGCGCGTAAATCCGTATTTGCGGAAAAGACGGGAAAGTTTGCGCAAACTTCTTTATTCAAGACGGTTGCATTATTTTTATAAGTATGTTATAGTATAATACGGTAAATCGGGCATCCGATTAAATTAAACCAAAGAGGGAAACTAAATGAAACTCATTTACGGCGTTAAGGACAGACCGAGCATTTCCCGCACGTTGCTGTTCGCACTTCAACAACTTCTGGCAATTCTTGCCGCAACCATTGCCGTGCCTATGATTATCGGCAACGGTATGTCGCCTTCAGCGGCGCTCTTCGGCGCAGGTCTGGGCACGATCGTCTACCTTCTGTTCACAAAATTCAAAAGCCCTGTGTTCCTTGGCAGTTCGTTTGCTTTCCTCGGTTCCATGGGTGCGGCGTTCGCAGGCGGCGTAACGGCTTCGCTCGGCTACCTCGGACTCATCATCGGCGCAGTGTTTGCAGGTCTTGTATACGTGGTAATCGCCGTAATCGTCAAGTTTGCAGGCGTAAAGTGGATTAACAAGATTATGCCCGCAGTCGTAATCGGACCCACGGTTGCAATAATCGGACTCTCCCTTGCAGGCAACGCGGTTGGCGACCTTATGAACGGCGCTGTAACCGACGCCGCAGGCGCGGTTGTAGCTTCCCCCTACGTATGTCTTGTATGCGGTCTCGTAACCCTTGCAGTCACCATCGTCTGCTCGGTTTACGGCAAAAAGCTTTTAAAGATGATTCCTTTCATCATCGGTATCCTTGCAGGCTACGCGGTAGCGGCAATCTTCACGGGTATCGGCTTTGCGGTAGACGTAGATTCGCTCAAGGTCATCAACTTCTCGCTCTTTGAAAATATGCAGTGGTACCCCGATTTCGCGTTCGTTCAGGCATTCTTCAACGCCGACTACGGCACGACGGATATCGGCGCGTATATCGGCACGATTGCAGTTGCGTATATCCCCGTTGCATTCGTAGTATTCGCAGAACACATTGCAGACCATAAGAACATCTCTTCCATCATCGAAACCGATCTTCTTACCGATCCCGGTCTTACCAGAACGCTTTTAGGCGACGGCGTAGGCTCCATGGTCGGCGCATTCTTCGGCGGCTGCCCCAACACCACCTACGGCGAGTCGGTCGGCTGCGTAGCAATTTCCGGCAACGCTTCGGTAATAACCATTCTCGTCACCGCAGGTATGGCGATACTCGCTTCGTTTATCGCTCCCTTCGTAACCTTCCTTTCGACCATTCCTCCCTGCGTAATGGGCGGCGTGTGCATATCTCTGTACGGCTTCATCGCGGTCTCCGGTCTCAAGATGATTCAGCACGTAGACCTCGGCGACAACAAGAATCTCTTCGTTGTGTCGGTAATTCTCATCTCAGGCGTCGGCGGACTTACCCTTTCGTTCGGTCAGGTAACCGTAACTTCGGTTGCATGTTCGCTCATCCTCGGTATACTCACCAACGTTCTTGTAAACATCAAGCCCAGGAAGGCTGAAACAGCGTCCGAAGAGGAAAAGGAAGAGAACTAATGAAAGAATTTAAAAACGTATTTGTTTTCGATCATCCCTTGATCAGACATAAGGTTGCCATTCTCCGCGACAAGAGAACGAGCATGAAGGAATTCCGCGAGCTCATCGAAGAAATCACCACCATAATGACCTACGAGAGCATGCGCGACGTGGAACTTGTACCCGTACAGGTTGAAACCCCCCTGGAGGTAACCACTCAGTACAAGGTTGCCGACGACAGCGTGGCAATCGTTCCCATTCTCCGCGCAGGTCTGGGCATGGTAAACGGCGTTCACAAGGTGTTCCCCACCGCAAAGGTAGGACATATCGGAATGTACCGCGACGAGACGACTCTCGAACCCCACGAATACTACTGCAAGCTCCCCGACGATATCGAGCATAAGACGGTATTCTTGATCGACCCCATGCTTGCAACGGGCGGCTCGGCTTGCGACGCTATTGACGCGCTCAAGCAACGCGGCTGCAAAAAGATTAAGTTTATGGCGATAATCGCCGCACCCGTAGGCATCGAAAAGCTTGCCACGACCCATCCCGACGTTCCCGTATACGTCTCCACCCTTGACAGACAGCTCAACGAGAACGGCTACATTCTTCCCGGTCTGGGCGACGCGGGCGACAGACTGTTCGGAACCAAATAATAAATAAAAGTTATAAATAACGTTCCGAACGTTATAACGTCAAAAAAAGCGATTTATAAGTTTAAAATAACTATTCAGGCGCGCACCTTGCAGGTGCGCGCCTGAAAATTTGTCTTGAAACCTACTGAAACCGTTTATTGTAATTTTTTTATCGAAAAAAGTCTGACGAATACCTTTTCGCGTTGCGTTTTAAAAACCGCTGTGATATAATATGAAATATAACCGCGATATAAATTTTTATATAATACTTTAGAAAAAAATCTAGGAGAAATTAGATGTCAAATTCTACTTTTGAAGGCACGCGCGAGCAGGAGCAGCAGTTGCTTGAGTGTATCGAACAACACCGTTCCGAACGCGGCTGTCTTATGCCGATTTTACACGAGGCGCAGTCAATCTACGGCTACCTTCCCTCGGAAGTGCAGACTCTGATTGCCGACCAACTCAACATTCCCCTTGCAGAGGTATACGGCGTGGCGACGTTCTATTCGCGTTTTACGCTCAACCCCAAGGGCAAGCATCAGATTTCGGTCTGCCTTGGCACGGCTTGCTACGTAAAAGGCTCGGATAAAGTGCTTTCCGCAATCGAGCGCGAACTGCGCATAACCTGCGGAGAATGTACCCCTGACAGAAAATTTTCAATCGACAGCTGCCGTTGCGTAGGCGCATGCGGACTTGCGCCCGTTATGATTATCGACGGCGAAGTTTACGGCAAACTTACCGAACACGACGTCAAGGGAATTCTTGACAAGTATATGCAGGACTGAGGAGGGCTGAAAGATGACGGTTGAACAGTTGAATAAGGTCGCCGCTGAAAAGGCTGACCTCATAAAGGTAAGAAGAATTGTAAGAGAGCAGGCGGAAGAGCTTGCAAAGAACACCGGCTACAGAAAGCAGGTTCTGGTGTGCGGCGGTACGGGTTGTACGTCCTCCCATTCCTTACAGGTTATCGAGCAGCTCGAAAAATCCTTTGAGGAACTTGGTATCGACGACGTATTGATCGTAAAGACCGGTTGCTTCGGTCTGTGCGCGCTCGGCCCCATTATGATAGTTTATCCCGAGGGTGCGTTCTATTCTCAGATGACCCCCGAACACGCAAAGACGGTTGCAGAAAAGCACCTTGTAAAGGGCGGCGAGATCGTAACCGAGCTTTTATATGCCGAAACCGTTCACAGCGACGGCTCGGTTATTCCCTTTGCTGAAATTCCCTTCTATAAGCACCAGATGCGTATAGCTCTGCGCAACTGCGGCGTAATTGCGGCTGAGGACATCGGCGAAGCAATCGCGGCGGGCGACTATATGGCGCTTAAAAAGGTTCTCTTTGAAATGACCCCCGACCAGGTCATCGCCGAAGTCAAGGCTTCGGGACTGCGCGGCAGAGGCGGCGCGGGCTTCCCTACGGGTCTGAAGTGGGAGCTTTCCAAGAAGGCTGAAGGCGACGTTAAGTATATCTGCTGTAACGCCGACGAGGGCGACCCCGGCGCGTTTATGGACAGATCGGTTCTCGAAGGCGACCCCCACACGGTCATCGAAGCTATGGCAATCGCAGGCTATGCAGTCGGCGCTCACGAGGGCTACATATACGTCCGCGCGGAGTATCCCATTGCGGTTGAACGCCTTGAAATAGCTATTTCTCAGGCGAGAGAGCTGGGTCTGCTCGGCGACAACATTTTAGGAAGCGGATTTAAGTTCGACGTATTCGTACGTCTCGGCGCGGGCGCGTTCGTCTGCGGCGAAGAGACCGCGCTTATGACCTCTATCGAAGGTCACCGCGGCGAACCCAGACCCCGTCCTCCCTATTCCGCACAGTGCGGTCTCTTCCAGAAACCCACCGTATTGAACAACGTCGAAACGTGGGCTAATATCTCGCCCATAATCTTAAACGGCGCAGAATGGTTCGCTTCGATCGGCACCGAAAAGAGCAAGGGTACCAAGGTATTCGCAGTAGGCGGCAAGATCAACAACGTAGGTCTGGTTGAAGTGCCCATGGGTACCACCCTCAAGACCATAATCGAAGATATCGGCGGCGGCATACCCGGCGGCAAAAAGTTCAAGGCGGCTCAGACGGGCGGTCCTTCGGGCGGCTGTATTCCCGAAAGCCACATCAACGTTCCCATGGACTTCGACAACCTTGTTGCAATCGGCTCCATGATGGGTTCGGGCGGTCTTATCGTAATGGATGAGGACACCTGTATGGTGGACATCGCCAAGTTCTATCTCGAATTCACCGCCGACGAAAGCTGCGGCAAGTGTACTCCCTGCCGTATCGGCACCAAGCGTCTTTTGGAGCTCTTAACTAAGATAACCGAGGGCAACGGCGAACCCGAGGACCTTGAAAGAATCAAGGAAATCGCAGACCACATGAAGAGCAGCTCGCTCTGCGCTCTGGGTCAGTCGGCTCCCAACCCCATACTTTCCACACTTGCGCATTTCAGCGACGAATACAGGGCTCACATCTACGAAAAGAAGTGCCCTGCAGGCGTGTGCAAGTCGCTCTTGAACTACTACATAAATCCCGACAAGTGCCGCGGCTGTACGCTGTGCGCGCGCAACTGCCCTGCAAACGCAATCTCGGGCGCGGTCAAGAGCCCTCACGAAATCGACTTAACCAAGTGCATCAAGTGTGGCCAGTGTATTTCGCATTGTAGGTTCAATGCAATCGAAAAGAGGTAAGGGAGGATATTATGGTAAATCTCAAAATTAACGGCATTCCCGTAAGCGTGCCTGAAGGTTCAACAATTTTACAGGCGGCTAAACTCGCAAATATAAGAATTCCCACCCTCTGCTACCTCAAGGACGTACAGTGCGTAGGCTCCTGCCGACTCTGCCTTGTCGAAGCAACGGGCGCAAGAGGTCTGGTTGCCGCATGCGTCTATCCCGTTTCCGAGGGAATGGAAGTCAGAACCAACACCCCTAAGGTAAGAAAATCAAGAAAGACCACGGTAGAGCTCATTCTCTCTACCCATAAAAAGAAGTGCCTTTCCTGCGTGCGTTCGATGAACTGCGAACTTCAGAAGCTCGCTCTCGAATACAACGCAGAAGAGGACAGATTCGGCACCGACCACGACCTTAAGCCCATCGACGATTTGTCGGCTTCGGTCGTAAGGGACAACTCCAAGTGCATTATGTGTACGCGCTGCGTAGCCGCATGCGAAAAGCAGACCATCGGCGCAATCGGACCCAAGAACAGGGGCTATGCAAAGGTAATCGGCTCGCCCTACGACGTATCGCTGGCGTTCACGCCCTGCGTAAACTGCGGTCAGTGCGTAGTTGCCTGCCCCGTAGGCGCACTCTATGAAAAGAGCGCGATTGCAGACGTATGGGGAGCAATAGTAGACCCCACCAAGCACGTAGTATTCTACACCGCGCCCTCCGTAAGGGCTACCCTTGGCGAAGCGTTCGGTTTGCCCGTAGGCACCAACGTCGAAGGCAAGATGGTTGCGGCAATCAAACAGCTTGGCGACGTAAAGTGCTTCAATATGGACACCACCGCCGACCTCACCATTATGGAGGAGGCTACCGAGCTCTTGACCAGACTTGAAAAGGGCGGCAAGGTACCCATGTTCACGAGCTGCTGCCCCGGCTGGATTAAGTTCTGCGAGCATTACTATCCCGAATTCCTGCCCAACCTTTCGTCCTGCAAATCTCCTCAGGAGATGTTCTCGGCACTGCTCAAGACCTATTACTGCCAGAAGAACGGCATAGACCCCAAGGATTTATACGTAGTTTCCGTAATTCCCTGCACGGCGAAAAAGTTCGAAATCACCCGTGAAGAGCTTGGCAATTACACCGACGCGGCGCTCACCACCCGCGAGCTGGCTAAGATGATCAAGGAAGCGGGCGTCGACTTTGTAAATCTTGAGGACGGCGAATACGACGATCCGTTCGGCATTGCTTCGGGCGCAGGCGCAATATTTGGCGCAACCGGCGGCGTTATGGAGGCGGCTCTGCGTACGGCAGCCGTAAGACTCGGCGGCGAGGGCGCGCCCATCGAATTCACCGAAGTCCGCGGCACCGCAGGCGTAAAGGAAGCGGAATATACCGTGGGCAACGCAACCGTCAAGGTTGCAGTCGCAAGCGGACTTGCAAACGCAAGAAAGGTAATCGAGGACATCAAGAGCGGCAAAAAGGACTATACTTTCGTTGAAATTATGGCTTGCCCCGGCGGCTGTATCAACGGCGGCGGTCAGCCCTACGTTCATGACGAAACGAGAAACAACGTAGACTTAAAGACGCTCCGCGCACAGGCTCTGTACGACTACGATGCGGAGAGCAAGATGCGTTGCTCGCACGAAAACGCGACGGTCGACGCGCTGTATAAGGAGTTCCTGGGCGAACCCAACTCTCACAAGGCTCACGAGCTGTTGCATACTACCTACGTTGAACGTCCCAAGTATTGATAAACGGGATTTCTACTGCAAATATTAAGTATAGCGCACTGCCTTGAAAACAAGTCAGTGCGCTTATTTGATAAATTTATTAAGCGGTTTACAGTATCTGAAAGTTACAGGTATTTAAAGGGGGGAGAGATGCTTATTTTAGGGAAAGACGGGCGTGTGGACTTCAACGTAATCGGGTACGAATTTCCGCAGGAGAAGCCGTCGGAGAAGGAATTCAATTACGAGGCGAATTGGCTGAATCTGGAGATTGTCTATCACGACCGGACGACGGATAGTACGTTTACCGATAATTGTCTGTTGACGAACGATTTGTCTGATCTGATAAATGCATTACAGAATATAACCGACGGCGCCCAAGACGGGTATATATCGGATTTTTTCGAGCCGTATTTATCCGTCTGCATCACAGAGGTCGACGGGTTTATTATTTTCGTCTTTTCCTACGTCTATGATACGCGCGACAGAAAATGGTCTAAAATTACGGTCACCGCAAAATGGACGGTAGCGGAAGCCAAGGAAAAATTAAAGGAATTGAAGGATATTGAACTGAAATTCCCCATACGCTGAAGTACAACGTCAAAAAAACGTCAAAATAAAATAACGTCAAAATAAAATAACAGCCGTTGCGGATTGCCGCAACGGCTGTTTGATTTATTAACCGTATTAAAGCTTGATGAGAGTAAAGTCAATCAAGCGTAAAAGCAATTAAGATACTTGGGTCAAGCGTCACGCTTGTTTGATTAGTGTTGAGTCAATCAAGTGATTGCGCAATTAAGATACATAGTCAAGGCATTGCCGCGTCGCAAGCCGGAAACGTATAAGCGGCATGGAGAATTTCTCCACGCCGCACTTTTATTCCGCTTGCTCCTTCTTCGCGCAAAAGCCACGGTTTTGCGCGAGATAGATTAATGTTTGATTAGTGTTGAGTAAATCAAGCCTAAAGGCAATTAAGATACTTGGGTCAAGCGTCACGCTTGCTTGTGTTTGCTCTGTAAGTATTCGTGCATTGCAAACGCTACGCGCTTGGACTGTTCAACCGCTTCAACTACCGTCTTAGCTCCCTTAACAACGTCGCCGGATGCAAATACGCCTTCGCGCGTGGTTTCGCCGTTTTCGCTTATCTTAGCAAGTCCGCGCTCGTTGGTCTCAAGTCCGTCGGTAGTGGTTAAAATCATGTTGGAAGGTCTCTGCGATACGCAGATCATAACCGTATCCGCCTTCATAAGCGAAGCCTCGGCAGAGGTGGAAACAACTCTGTGGTTTTCGTCGCATACGGTGTCGGCGAACATAACGCCGTCGTCGGTTATTTCTATAGGCGACTTGTTGAATATGAACTGTGCGCCTTCGATCTCCGCATATTCCTTCTCCTCGGTGGAAGCGGTGTAGCGGTCGGAACGTACGACAACCTTGACGTCGCGCACGCCTCGTCTTAAAGCCGTTCTCGCAACGTCCATTGCAACGTTGCCCGCGCCGATAACTATCATCGAATCGCCCAGCTGATAGCCTTCGGGTCTTTCAAGGAAGTGTACGCCGTAGTGTACGTGACCGAGCGTCTCGCCCTTGATGTTCAGCGCGATGGGCCAGGTAACGCCCGTGCCGATAGAAATGGCTTCGAAGCCGTCGCGGAACAGCTCTTCAACGCCGAACGCCTTGCCGATGGTTACGTTCAGCTTGATCTTTATGCCCAGACGGAGCATGAGCTGCTTATACCTGTCGATAATCGACTTGGGCAGTCTGAATTCGGGAATACCGAAGCGCAGAACGCCGCCGATGTCGGTCTTGGATTCGAACACGGTCACGTCGTAACCGAGCTGAGCCATCTTAATGGAAATGGTGATGCCCGCAGGTCCGCTGCCGACAACCGCTACCTTGATTCCGTTTGAAGGCGCGCGCTCAAGCACGAGGCTGTCCAGATATCTCTCCGATATGAAGTTTTCGATAGTGGAAATTTCGACGGGTTCGCCCTTGATGCCGCGCACGCAGTGACCCTGACATTGATTTGCGTGGTTACAAACTATCGAGCATACGACCGAGAGGGGATTGTTTTCAAACAGCATTTTGCCTGCCGCGTCGATATCGCCCTTTAAAAAGGTGGAAATAAAGTTGGGTATATCCGTGCTGATGGGACAACCCGTTCTGCAAAGAGGTTTTTTGCAGTTTAAACATCTTTTTGCTTCAGCTATAACGTTATGAGCCATAAATCATTTTTCTCCCTTATTTATTTGTCCGCGCTAGGTTTCAACCGCCTCTCCTAAGCGGCAAACGCGCGTAAAATTCGATTAAACTTCCGCTAAAGCGGCTTTCAAGTCATCAATCATCTGCGCGTATTCTTCGTCCGAAAGATAAACCTTTCCCGGGTTCATCTGGAAGATTCCGCCCCATTCGTCGCCGCCCTTGTATTTGGGGCAGAGGTGAACGTGCAGATGGCAACCCGTGTCGCCGTATGCGCCGTAGTTGAGCTTGTCGGGCTTGAAAACCTTATGTATAGCCTTTGCAGCCCTGTTTACGTCGGCAAAGAACGCGTTTCTCTCCTCGTCGGAAATGTTCACGATTTCGCTTACGTGGTCCTTGTAGGCAACTATGCACCTGCCGCGTTTGGACTGTTCTTTAAACAGAATCAAAGACGAAACCTCCAAATCGCAGATATAAATTCCGAACTTTTCCAAAAGTTCGCCGCGCATGCAGTAGCCGCAGTTACAGTCTTTCATGATTAACCCCCCCGTTCAAGACTAAAAATATTTAATAGCCTTGCATTTTGTCCGCATATAATTATAACACGTAGTTTTAAGTTTTTCAATAGCAAAAGTAAAAATTAAGCTTTTTTCCATACATTTTTAAAAATGTGTATTTTTAATAACGTTGACATTTATTGTGAAATAATATATTATGGTCGTGTAAAAAGCTGATTGTAATATAAACGCTTTTTCCGGAGGTTAAAAAATATGAACAAAAAGATAGCAACTATTGCGGCTTTACTTACGGTAACGGCATCGGCATTTTCTTTTGTTGCCTGCGACGGGGAGGATACCCTTAAATTAGAGGCAAGCGACGCTAAAACCACCGAGCGCGTAGAAGAGGTTCTTCAGGCAACCGAAAAGGCTCCTACGGGCATAGGCGAAATTTCTCTTTCGGCGACCGTTGAAGGCGGTTCATCAGTCTTCGTTTGCGACGCCGCAGGCGACAGGATAGGAGACGAACCTATCGACGGCGACTTCGGTTCGGCTACGGTAACCGCAAGCGGCTGGTGGAATCAGGAAGGCGACGTGGACTTAACGGCGCACTACTCCGAAACCGGCGAAGACGCTACCGAAGGCTACGTCTTCGGATATCTCCGCGACGGATACGTCTTCTTTAACGTCGGCGAGGCTCAGACGATAGATCTGTCTACCGCCGTGCTTTCCGCGATAGATATATCCGAATTGGTTTCGTCGTTAACCAGCATAACCCTGCCTCAGTTTGATCAGATAGAGTTAAGCGGCAATATCTCTTACGACGCCATAGCGAAGCTTGCGCTCAGCTACGGAACGGTCAGCGTCAGCAACGACACTATCGAACTGGATATCGACAAGACGGTTGCAAGTCTTGTAAAGGACGCATTGCAGACGGTTGACGAAATCAAGGCGGAGACCACTCTCGGCGATATCGCGCAGAGCAACGCCGTCAAAAAGATTATCAATTCGCTCTTCGGCAAATACACCGCTCAGGAATTCCGCGCAGAATTAGTATCCGCAGTAAGTACGATGATGCCCGACTTCGCGCAGATTGCCGAGGTGTTCCTGCCCAAGGTTGCCGAAACCGACCAGACCGCTCACGACTACTTAATGACCGTACTCAACGATAAGAATATATCCGGCATGGTTCTTATGTATATTAATCCTACCCTGACCGACACCCTGCTCGCCGACGTGACATTCAACGATCTTTTCGGCGCAAACTTCGAATCGGTCATCGAAAGCTTCAGGAACGTAATTAAGATGGAGTATAAGGGCGGCGCGCTCACTTTGAACGTTGCAATCGGCACCAACTACGTGACGGTCGGATTAAAGGACGTAAGCATTAAGTTCAGCGTAAATTCTTCCAATGTAATTACTGCGGTTGAGTTGAACTGCGGAACCTTCACGGTTGAGAGCGACAGCGTATATGATAACGGCGCAGGCGAAGACGACGGCTACTACTGTTATCAGACGACCCTTTCGGGCAGCTGCATGATTTCGGTCAATATGAATTCGGATAAGACCATTGCGGATATATCCAACGTAAATACCGATCTGGACGCAACCGTAGGCGAGCTTTTGAATCCTGCCGATATTACGGAAGAATAATCGGGACAAATCAATAAAAAGCACTTACCGCGGAGCACTCTTGCTCCGCGGTTTTTTTATGTAAAATTGAGCTAAAACAGGAAAGATTTGTTGCAAAGCGAGAGGTTTTGTGATATTATTTAAAAAATGGGTGAAAATCCCGTAAAATTAAATTATACGTTAAGGAGAGATGGAGATGATTGAACTTCTGTTAATCATCGTAGGCGCTGCGGTCATACTTGCGGTTGCTTACGCCGCTTTCAACTTTTTCTCGGTTAAAAAGCTGAAAGAGGGAACCAAGAAAATGGAAGAAATCGCCGGCGCTATAAGAATAGGCGCCAACGCCTTCATTCGCTACGAATATAAAATCGTTGCGATAATCGGCGCTGTGGTTGCCGTAGTTCTCGGCGTGTTTATCAGCTGGCAGACGGGTATCGCGTTCGTAATCGGCGCGGTTATGTCGGCTTCGGCAGGTTTTGTAGGCATGAAAATAGCTACCTACGCAAACGTAAGGGTTGCCAACCGCGCAAACGAAACGCGCGATCTGGGCAAGACCTTAAAGGTTGCGTTCAAGGGCGGCTCGGTTATGGGTCTGTGCGTTGCGGGCTTCGCACTGTTGGGTATTTTAATAGTATTCCTCTGCTTCGGTCTTGCAAACGGTCAGATCAACGACATAGTTTCGGGCGAGGTTCAGACCAGTATAGTATTCAGCCAGCTTGAAACGGGCTTCACTATGACCCTTTCGGGATACGCGCTGGGCTGTTCTATAATAGCTCTGTTCAACCGTGTCGGCGGCGGTATCTATACCAAGGCTGCGGATATGGGCGCGGACCTCGTAGGCAAGACCGAAGCTCACATTCCCGAGGACGACCCCAGAAACCCTGCAACCATTGCGGACAACGTAGGCGACAACGTAGGCGACGTAGCGGGTCTGGGCGCAGACCTTCTTGAATCGTACGTCGGCGCAATTCTTTCGGGCGTAATTCTCGCAAGCGAGCTCACCTTGAAGAATATCGTAGTCAGCGCGGCTCTGGTCAAGACCCTTCTCTTGTTCCCCATAGTATTCGCAGGCGCAGGTCTTTTAGCCTGCATCATCGGTATTTCTTACATAGTATTGAAGAAAAAGCTCTCGGCAAACGTGCATATGGAGCTCAATAGAGCCACCTGGATTTCGGCGGCGGTGTCGGTCATCGGATGCTTCCTATTAAGCTTCTTTATGTTCAAGGATATGCCCGCTGAAGAGCTTTCGAGAATAGGCTTCAAGCTTGCCAACTTCTCGCCCTGGGTAGCGGCTATCTTCGGCATAATCGCAGGTATCGTAATCGGCATCATCTCCGAATACTACACCAGCTACGACTATAAGCCCACCAAGAAAATCGCAAACTCCTCTAAGGAAGGCTCCGCGCTCACCATCACTCAGGGTATGGCTACGGGTATGATAAGCTGTATGCTTCCCGTAATCGTTCTCGGCGTTGCAATCTTCGGCAGCTACCTCGTATCGGGTATGTACGGCATTTCCTGCGCGGCTCTCGGCATGCTCTCGTTCGTTGCGGCGACCGTTTCCGTCGACACTTACGGACCCATCTCCGACAACGCAGGCGGCATTGCGGAAATGAGCGAACTCGACGCGGACGTAAGAAAAATTACCGACAAGCTCGACTCGGTCGGCAATACTACCGCGGCAATCGGCAAGGGCTTTGCAATCGGCTCTGCGGCTCTGGCGGCGCTCTCGATGCTCACCTCGTACCTGTTTGCATTCAACGTAATTGACGCAAGCTTAATAGAAAACTGGGTAGACCAGCTTGTGCTGAACGTAATGAATCCCCTTACGCTGTGCGGCGCGCTCGTAGGCGCGGCGATACCTTTCCTGTTCTCGGGCATGCTCATCGAGGCGGTTGCAAAGGCTGCGCGTAAGATGGTTGACGAAGTCCGCCGTCAGTTCCGCGAAATTCCCGGAATCCTTTCCGGCGAAGCTTCGCCCGACTATAAGACCTGTATCGAAATTTCCTCTCAGGGTTCGCTCAAGGAAATGAGAGTGCCCTGCATAGTGGCTATTCTCTTCCCCGTGGTTTCGGGCTTCATCTTCGGCGCACAGTTCGTCGGCGGCTTGCTTATCGGCGCGACCATAACCGCGATAATGCTCGCTATCTACACGGGCAACGCAGGCGGCGCTTGGGATAACGCGAAGAAGTATATCGAAAGCGGCGGCGTAGAAGGTCACGGCAAGGGCAGCCCCGCGCACGACGCGGCTGTCGTAGGCGACACGGTAGGCGATCCCCTCAAGGATACGGTAGGACCTTCCCTCGATATTCTTATCAAGATTATGTCCACCATATCGCTCGTAATGGTCGTTATTTTCAGCCAGTACAACCTCTTCGGATTGCTTCAGCTCATTTAAAATCAAATAAAATTTATAGCCGCGGGCAAACGGTTGCCCGCGGCTTTTTCTTGTGATATAATTCGGTTGTATGAACAGTGAAAGAGTATTAAGAGAAGAAAAAATCTGGAAGCTTTGCCTTAAAATGGGTCTGCCCTGCGTGCTTGCGCAGGTCGTAAATTTACTGTACAACGTCGTGGACAGAATCTACATAGGCAACATGCCCGAAGTGGGCGGAGCGGCATTGGGCGGACTTGGTTTGTGCGCGCCCATTTTAACGCTGATTGCGGCGTTCTCGTCCTTTGTTTCGGGCGGCGGCGCGCCGCTCGCCGCCAAGGCTCTGGGCGAGGGCAACGGGGACAGGGCTAAGCGCATCTTAAACAACGGCTTCGTGCTGCTTGTTGTCTTTTCGGTGAGTCTGGGACTTATAGCGTACATCTTCAAACAGCCGCTTTTATACGTCATAGGCGCGGGCGAAAGCAACTTCGGCTATGCCAACGACTATCTGAGCATCTACCTTACGGGCACGCTGTTCGTTCAGCTTGCAACCGGACTCAACACCTTTTTAACCGCTCAGGGCAAGAGCGGTACGGCAATGGTTTCGGTGGTTATCGGCGCGGTGCTGAACATTGCCCTGGACCCGCTGTTTATATTCACGTTCGGAATGGGCATAAAGGGCGCGGCGCTGGCTACCGTAATAAGCCAGTTTATAAGCGCCACGTTCGTCATCTGCGCGCTCTTAAACAAGAGGGCGACCTTGCGCATAAATCCCGCATATATGCGCCCCGATTTAAAGATTATCGGTTCGATTTTCAGTATAGGCGTAGCGCCCTTCGTTATGGCGGCTACCGAATCGGTGATAGGCTTTGCGCTCAACGGCAGGCTTAAATATTACGGCGATATGACAGAGCTCGGCGGCGACAACTACGTGTCCACGCTGACCGTCTTGCAGAGCGCAATGATGCTCATAACCGTGCCTATCTCGGGCTTTACTCAGGGCGTTACCCCCGTAATATCCTTTAACTTCGGCGCAAAAAACGCCGAAAGGCTGAAAAAGAGCTACTTCTTCACGCTTGGCGTGTGCTTTTCGTACTGCACGCTGTTTGCGATAGTTATGATGTGCGCGCCGCGTATGTTCGGGGCAATGTTCACCAGCGACGAAATTCTGCTCTCGCTCACTGAAAAATACCTGCCCGTATTCATCGCAGGTATGCTGATATTCGGCGTTCAGCGCGCCTGTCAGACGACCTTCGTCGCCGTAACCGAGGCGAAGATAAGCCTGTTTATTGCGATACTCAGAAAGATTATTCTGCTCGTTCCGTTGGCGTATATCCTGCCCTTATTTATGGGTGTGGGCGGCGTGTTCTGGGCGGAGTGCATTGCCGACGCAACCGCGGCTACTATCTGCGGCACGATATTTTTCTTCCGCTTCCGCAAAATCTTAAAGGGTCTGGGCGGCGAAAACGTACAACCTGCGGACGACGCGGACAATACGCCTGCGGGCGGCGAAAATTGCCAAGACGAAAACTGTTAAGGTGAAAATTGTCAAAGCGAAAATTGTCAAGGTGAAAATTGTCAAAGCGAAAACTGCCAGACGGACGGTTGATTGGATGTTAATCTGGCAATATTGACAATCTGCGGGAGAAGTGATACAATAAATTCAATATTAAAAATCTTTTGCGTTTATTATCTTTTGAAGGGAAAAACATGAAAAAGTCTTTAAAGCGGATTATAATTCTGGCGTTGGGCTTGGCTTTGGCGTGTTCTACGCTGCTACCTGCCTGCGGCAGCGGCAACATAATCAAAAATACCGAGTCTAAGCTGGTTATCGTTTCTGAAGACACCTATCAGGCGAATAAGAACGATATCTATAAACTCACGGAGGGCACGGATTTTTATTCAAAATATAACCAGAACGTTCTCAACGTAGGACAGCCGTATTACGCAGTGTATACGCTGCTGATTGAGTTTAAGCAAAAAAGAATTTATCCGTTGGACGGGCAAATTACGTTCTCGGTGACGGACGACGATAAGGGCAAGCTTTCGGACAGCTTGCAGATTCTGGGAAATGCATATTCTTCGGATTACAGCGATATAACCACGGGGGAATTCGACTACGAACAGGGCAGGTACTCCTTTTCGATAGAAAATTCTTCGAAAGCGGAAAAGCTGTATTACGTAGTTAAATTCACGTTAAAGAGAGATTCCGAGGTTTCGATCGACGGCGAATATGATTTGCGGTATCTTAGTAAAGATTCCGATTTTTCTTATTTAAGCGATAATCGCTCTGTTTTCGGCTCGTTTGATAAACGGGTATATTTAGACGGCAAAACTGTTATAAAGCGCGAGGTTACGGACGACTACGGAAGCGTTTCCTATGAAGCCGTCGAAAAAATAAGCGATATCGCGCTCGGTGAAAAGGCGTACGTATTTGCCGATTACGTTCTTCGGCAGGAAGAATGCGAACCTACGGACGAAATTATTTTTAATTTTACCGTCGCGCCTTTATCGCAGATCAGTTGCGTGCTTGAAGAGTGCAACAGCGGAAACACCAAAGAAGAGATAATTAACGGAAGCACGGTCAGCAGCGACAAAAGGACCTTTTCAATAAAATACAAAGTGCCCGAAAATTCCCAAAAGACCAAGGAAGTGCATCTGGGTTTCTCCTTCGTTTTCAACTCTTACGACGCCTGTAGTTTAAGGCTGACCGCGGAATGCAATAATATTACGGTTTTCAAATATTCGTATGAACCGCAATATCAGGGCGTGTTGTTCGAACTCGGCGGCGAAATAATCGACGACCCCGAAATTTTTACGTATGAATTCGACGAACAGACGCAGTCGTATGCGATAACCGGACTGAGTGAGATTATAAACAGCGGCTGGATAATAATTCCTTCTCAATGGAACGGCTATCCCGTAAGTTCAATCGCGAAAAATGCGTTCTGGAATAGCAGTATAACGGGGGCGACTATCTCGGATGGAATAACTGAAATCGGCTCAGGCGCCTTCAGTACGTGCAGTAATCTGACCCGAATTACTATTCCGGGCAGCGTTGAAACTATAGGTACAGGCGCTTTCAGTGCAAGCGGACTGGAAAAAGTTATTATTCCCGACGGCGTAAAAAGTATCGGCGACGGGGCGTTTAATTCGTGTAAGGCATTGGAAAGCGTGACTATTTCCGACAGCGTAACGACTATCGGAAAAAGGGCGTTTTGGACGTGCAGCAAACTTACCGAGGTCAATATAGGCAGCGGAGTGGAAGCAATAGGAGAGTTTGCGTTTTACGGATGCTACAATATAAAAGTTCAATTTTCCGATAGTAACCCCAATTTCTGTGCCGATGGCAGTTCGATATTCAATAAGAATAAGACTGTACTCGTATCGAGTTATGGCGCTATCGTGCCAGACGGAACGGAAAGCATTTCTGCAGGGGCGTATGGCGAATACGATTATAATTGGATTGTCTTGCCCGAAAGCTTAAAGGAGATAGGCGAAAACGCATTTGCTTGCAAAGGCAATATAGAAAAGCTCGGCGGTTCATATTTCTATACCGGTATTCATTATATATATTATATGGGCAATGCGGAGCAGTGGAAGCAGGTGAATATAGCTTATGAAGATTCAAGCTATTATTCGCGGGAAACCGGCGGCAGCGGCACTGGAAGCAGGTACTACTATGGCGACTATAATGCTCCGTTCAGACACGCCGCCGTGTACTATTATTCCGAAGAGCAGCCTGAAACTTCGGGCAATTTCTGGCACTACGTGGACGGCATCCCTACCAGATGGTAAATCGGTCGTTTTAAGGATTTAATTAAAATTAAGCCGCGGCTTTAAAAAAAGCCGCGGAAAACTCTAAATAAAAGGCAGAATTCAGGTCGGAATTCAAGGCGCGGCTTTTTTTAAAAGCCGCGCCTGTAAATTTACGTCAAAACTAAAATTAAAGCCGCGGCTGAGAAAACCGCGCCTGTAAAATATAAAAAACAAAAAATAAGCCGCGGCTTTAAAAAAAGCCGCGGCTAAACTTTAAATAAATTATCTTCTTATTTCGTAGTCCTGATTCATCAGCTTGATGATGCTGTCCTCGTCGTCGGTGATGTTGAAGTCGCCGTGCATGGTGTGCTTGATTACGGACGAAGCAACTGCAAAGTTTGCGATGTCCTCGGGCTTCATTCCGCGCATAATGGCGTAAATCATGCCGCTGGCAAACGCGTCGCCGCCGCCCACTCTGTCGAGAATGTTAAAGCGGAAGGTGTGGCTCTCGTAGGTCTCGCCGTCGTACCAGATGAACGCCTTAAGGCTGTTTTCGCTGCCCGAATGAACGTAGCGGATATGTCTGCCGATCGCCTTGAAGTTGTAGCGCTTAGCAAGCTCTCTGAAAATTCTGTCCTGTTCCTTATAGGTAGGATTCATCGAAAGTCCGTCCTTCATATCCTTTCCGTCGGGACCGGGCAGATTTATGGGCTCTATGCCGAACAGCACGTCGACGTAGGGCAGATATTCGGTGATGCAGTCGCGCGCCTCCTGCCAGCCCCAGAGCGCTGAGCGGAAGTTGCAGTCGAACGATACGGTTATACCAAGCTCCTTAGCCGCCTTGAGAGCAAGGGTTATAAGCTCGCGGCAGTTGGGCGAAAGGGCGGGGGTTATGCCGGATAAATGCAGCCAGGTAAAGCCCTTCAATTTCTCCGCCCAGTCTATCTTTTTAAAGTCGTAAAGGGCGAAAGCGGAGTCCTTTCTGTCGTACGTAACCTTACTTGCACGCACGCCGAAGCCCTCTTCCAGGAAGTAAATGCCCATTCTGCCCTTGTCGTAAATGCAGGGCGAGCAGTGAACGTCGTTACTGCGGATATACCTTATTGCCGCTTTGCCGATTGAAGAATCGGGAACGACGGTAAAGTAAGAGCTGTCCACGCCGAGATTGGCAAGCGAAACGGCTATATTAGCCTCCGCGCCGCCGTAGGTGACCTTAAATTCGTCGGTCATTCTTATCTTTTCGTGGTTGGGGGGCGAAAGTCTTAAAAGAAGTTCGCCCATGCTTATAAATCTTACGTCCTTTAAATTTTCCTTATTATTCATAAATTCCACCTCTCATACACAAACATTATAACATTGCTTTTTGCATTTGTACAGACCCAATTTAAAAAAATTTGATTGATTTTTTGCGCGCGGAGTATTATCATATAGATATGAAGATAAAAATCAGCGTAACCTCGTCCGTGTACGACAGTCCCTACGGCGGCGAGCAGGAATTGGAAGCCGTAACGGGCGAATACAGACTGGACGAAGTTTTCCGTCTGCACTTTTTCAGAATCGTTATAGACGATATTATAGACGGCGCGGTGTGTTTCAGGTTGATGGAGGGCGCGCTGCCGCACTATTTCGTGCTTGAAAACGACGGCGAAAGCGCGCAGTTCAGGCGCGAAACCTCTATCGGCTACGACGAATTCACCTTTACCCTTATAAAATAATTAAAACCTGTCGAATAAAAATTAAGACTGTATACGAATAAAAATAACGCCGCCCGAAAATTGTTCCGGGCGGCGTTATTTTCGTTGTGTTGTTAATACCGTTTGATTTGCGTTGGGTTGTTAATACCGTTTGATTTGCGTTGGGTTGTTAATTCCGTTTTATAAAAAATAAAAGCGCGGCGATTTTAAAAATCGCCGCGCAAGCATTACAAAAAATCTGAACAGTATCTAAACGGTTTAAACGGCTTCCGTCGTGAGCGACGACAGCGAGTAGGTGAGTGTGCCGAGGCTGAAGGAGACGGGGTTGATTATCTTCAAAAGAGCCGCCCTTGTGGAATTCAGACGGGTGTCTGCGACGTTTGCGTACCAGTATACCGAGGACGAGCCGGGCATATTGGATACGTAGCTGACCGTAACCGCGCTGTAGCTGTACTCTCTGTTGCCCTCGCTGTTCACGCCTGCAAACAGGTATCCGCTGTCGACAGCCGCGTTAAGCGCTCTCGCGATCTGCGCGTTGTCGTCCTTGGTGGTGTCGAGCGTAGCCGCTTCGGCACAGCTTGCCTGATAGTTGAAATTCTTGCCCTCGATAGCGATAAACGTATCGAATACGTGCGTTCCGCTGAAGGTAAGGCTTCTCAACGCCGCGTCGAGCGAGTTGGAATCGAATACCGAATAGGTAGAGGCAATGCCGGATTCCGTAACTCCGCTGTTTTCGGAATCGAGGTTGTCCGTGCACTTGACCGTAGCTTTTGAACAGTCTACGTTATAGAAAGTTTCGTAAACGCAGTCCATCTCAACGTAGGAAGCTTCTAAGGAGGTGGGAATGAAGTTCGCGGGGGACGCGCACTTTATAACCTGCTTTGAGTATACGGGCTGGAGATTGTCCTGCGCGGAGCGGAAATAAGCTACCGTAGTTATGTGATTGTCGAAATCCTTCGTGCTTTCGCCGTAGGTATACGTACCCGAAAGCTTGACTTCGGTCTCGTAAACGTAGACGTATTCCCTGGTGTTGGAAACGCGGTATTCTTCGGGAATCGAAGAGGAAGCCCAGTTATATTCTGTTGCGTAGAACTTGGTGGTATAACTTGCAGGCTTAGCTCCGTCGGTGATATAATCCAGCGAATAAGCGGTATTGGTACCCTTTTCGAAAGCTATGGAATAGGTGGCGACTTCCTTATGGGTGAACCATTCCGAACCTTCGGAAAGGTCGTTCTTAATAACGATTCTTGCGTCCCAGTTGGGTGAAGTGCCTATTTTGTTGGAGACCGTGCCGCCGCACGCCGCCATACTTAACGCGCCGCACGCCGCTATGGCTACGGTCAATATCTTAAAAATATTTTTCATAATCGCTATTATACCATATAAATTTTAAATTGTAAAAACTTTTGTGCTATAAATATGCCACAATTTATGTAAAAAATCTTTCACATATGTTATAATCTAGGTATGATAACCGCATATATTGCGCCTGCGCTTTCAACCGCGCTGGGCAAACTTAAAAATTTAATATCTTCCAACGAAGAAAAGGGCGTAAGGACGGTCATCTTCTGCGAGGACAGGCTGACCTTAGTCGCCGAGCGCACGGTGTGCGCCGCAGTGGGCGGAAGTTTTCTGACCTCGGTGTATACCTTCGCCCGCTTTCTTTCGACCGAGCGCGGCAAGAGCGAAAACGTGCTCTCCAGTCAGGGCTCGGCCATGGCGATAAGAAAGTTGATCGACGAAAACCGCGACAGCCTGACCCTCTTTAAAAGGCTCAATTCCTCCACCGCCGCGCAGGACGTGTACGATACCATTGCGCTTTTGTACTCTTCGCGCGTGACGCCCGAGGATTTGACTTCGGTGGTCTCCGAAAACGCGCTGTTGAACAACAAACTGCGCGATCTGGAGTTTTTATACCGCGCCTACCGCGACTATCTTGCAAGCAATAACTGCATGGACAGAAACCGCTACTTAAGCCTCCTGCCCGAAATTATTTCCGCAAGCAAAAAGATACGCGGCGCGGACGTAATATTTCTGGGCTTTCAGGCGTTCACCTGCTCTGTAAAGGAGTGCGCCTCGGCATGTATGGACGCGGCTAAGAACGTCTACGGTCTGTTCATAGGCGGCAAGGAGGACGTGTACACGAACGAGGCGGTCGCTTCCTTCCAGTCTGCCGCGCGCGAGTTCGGCGGCTGCAACACGGTCAATATCCGCTCGGATCTCAACCCCGCCGCAGAGCAGTTGAGGCTGAATATCTTCGACCCCGACTGCTTCAACAATGCCCAGAGGCTGTCAAGCAACGCCGTGAGCGTGTTCGAGGGCGGCGACGAAGAGGAGGAGGCGGAATATATCGCCGCCAACGTAATTAAACACGTGTTCGACGAGGGCGTGCGCTATCAGGCTATCTCGGTGATGCTGCCCGATCTGGAGGGCTACCGCGCCGTAATCGAGAGGGTGTTCAACGAGTATAAAATTCCCTACTATTTAGACAGGCGCTATCCCCTCTCCGAACACTTTATCTGTTCGTTTTTATGTTCGTTTTTATCCTGCGCGGCAGACGGCTGCACGCTCGAGAGTGTGAGCGCGGTTGTAAGCTCGCCCCTGTTCGTCTTAAAGGACAGAAAGGACGCGGAGATGCGCAAGGATAAGGATATCTTTATCAACTATATGCTCCGCTTAGCGGCGTTCCGCGGCGGCGTCAAGCGCCAGCCCAAGGAGGAAATTCTGCTCTCGCTCGGCTTCGATATGCAGTCGGTCGAGCGCGTAAGGGGCGAATTTCTGCGCGGACTTGAAGGCTTTTCTGCCAAAGCCTCGGGCGAAAGCTACTGTGCGGCTCTCAGAAAGGTTCTGGCGCAGTTCAACGCCAAGCAGACGCTGGAGGGCATAGCCGCGGACTTTGCCGACTCCGAACCCTCGCTTTCCGCGCTGTCGGCAAGGGCGTACGAGAGCGCTTGCGCGGTCATTGACGAGGCTGAAAAGCTTACCCGCGGCACGCGCTTTACCGCACGCGAGTTTTTGCGCGTGTTGAAGAGCGGTTTTGCGGCGATGCGCATATCGCTTATTCCGCCCAAGCAGGACGCCGTGTTCGTGGGGGATCTGACCTCCACGGTCAACGTGGGCAGCGAGGTGATATTCGTCGCGGGACTTACGGGCGACGTGCCTTCGGCTTCGGCGGATACCGCCATTCTCACCGACAAGGAGCTTGCCTCTTTAGAAAATTTAAACGTAATAATCTCGCCAAAAATCTCCCAGGTCAACCGCCGTGCGCGCGAGACCGTTGGGTTGAATTTGTGCGCTTTCAGGAAAAGGCTGTGCCTGACCTATCCCGTCCGCAGAGGGGGCGAGGAGTGCGGAGTGAGCGAAATAATCGCCTACGCTCGCGCCCTGTTCTCCAATTCTTCGGGCGAGAGCATTCCCACAATGACGATGAAGGCGGTGGCAAAGAGCGAAAAGCTTCTGCCCTACTTCTGTTCCCGCCCTGCGCCCGCGCTGAAGAAGATGGCGTCGAGCGACCTGCGAAGCGGCGTAAACGCCGCCATATATGCCGTGTTGAAGGACAACGGCTACGCCTCGCTTGCGGACGACGCGCTCGCGCCTGAGCGCGAGAGGGATAAAATATCCTGCGGCAAGGCGCTGTACGGCAACGTGTTCTCGCCCACCGCGCTCGAAAGCTATTTTTCCTGCCCCTACCGCAGCTTTATGCAGCGCGGCTTAAAGCTTGCCGAGCGTGAAGAGGGCGTCATGCGTCCCCTGGACTGCGGCAACTTCATTCACACAGTTCTGCAAAGGCTCGCCTATACTATCAACCTTATAGAGAGCGAAGAAGAGCTTATTAAAAAGGCGCAGGAAATTGCTACGGAATTGCTGTTGACCCCCGAATATGCCGCGTTGAATTCAAGTAAGCGCGGGGAATATCTGGGCAAATCGCTCGTGGAAGAGGCGGTCAAGGTGTCCGCGGGAATGTACGCCCAGCTTAAAAATTCGAACTTTAAGGTGAGCGCGGTAGAGAACAACTGCGACATGTTGCTGGACAACGGCGTAAAACTGTTCGGGCGCATAGACCGCGTGGACGGCTGCGGCGACATGGTGAGAATTATCGACTACAAGACGGGTGCGGTGGACAACTCGGCCTCGTCGTACTATATGGGGTTAAAGCTCCAATTGCCCGTGTATCTTCTGGCGTCCTCTTCGGGCAAGCGCGCCGTGGGCGCGTACTACTTCCCCGCCAAGGTCGAGTACGAGGAAGAGCACGACGGCGTGTTCCGCTTAAAGGGCTATATGGACGGCAGCGAGGACGTGGTAAAAAATTCGGATACGCAGGTTTCGGAAAAGTGTAAAAGCGCCTACGTCGACGCATATCTCAACGGCAGAGCGGTTGAAAGCGTGCTGGACAGGGACGACTTTGCGGACTTCTTGCAGTATTCCAGAATGGTCGCGCGCAAGGGCGCGGCTGAGATGACGGGCGGAAATATCCTGCCCTCTCCTGCCGAGGGCGCGTGCAGCTACTGTCAGTTTTCAGGCAGCTGCGGCTTTGCCGTGGGCGTGGACGGAGAGGAGCGCAAAAAGATTAAGGTTGACTGCAAGCGCGTGGCTCAGGTGGTCAGGGAAGAAAGGGGGGACGAATAATGGCTTTGAAATACACTCCCGAACAGAGCGCGGCGATCAAATCGCGCGGAAAGGTAATAGTCTCCGCTTCGGCAGGGTCGGGCAAGACCTTCGTAATGATTCAGAAGCTGTGCGACCTTATAGAAAACGGCGGCGATCTGGACGAGGTTCTGGCTGTGACCTTCACCAAAAAGGCGGCGGCGCAGATGAAGGAAAAACTGCGCAAGGGGCTTGTGAGCAGGCTCGCAACCGCCGAGGGCGAGGCGAGGCTGAACATAAAGGCTCAGCTCAATAAAATTCACTCCGCAGATATCAGCACCATTCACTCGTTCTGCGCGAGGCTGGTCAGAACCTATTTTTACGTAGTGGACGTGGACAGCGCGTTCGATATAATCGCCGCCGACGACTCCGCGGCGCAGACCTTAAAACGCAGGGCAATGGACAACCTGTTCGACAGGCTGTACGAGACGGACGACGCCGACTTTGCGTACGTTTTATCCTGTTTAAAGCGCAACCGCAGCGACGAGAGCGTTAAAAATCTCATATTCGAGGCGCACTCTGCCGCTCGCAACGTCGCCGATTACGAAAAAATGCTCGCCAACGTTGAATTCTCCGGGCAGAGCTTCGACGCGCTGTGCGCGGAGTATAAGAGCAACGTCAACGAGCGCTGTACCGCGCTGAAAAACGCCGTTATAAGCTTTTCGGAGGAATTCACGATTCCCGAGGGCTGCGAAAAACTTAAAAACATTTTAGAGGAGATGCTCTCCGCGCTGGATGAGGTGATTGCAACCGACGACCTGTTCGCGCCGCTTCCGCCTATAAACAAGACCCGCCGCCCCTCCGCAAAGGAGCACACGCGCGAGGCGCTGGATACCTTCGACAAGTTCCGCACTAAAATTAAAAAGAAGTACGAGGGTCTGACCTCCGATTTGTCCGACAGACAGACCGAGCTGGATTCCTACCTTGAAAGCGGCAGGCTGTGCAGGGCGTTCTGCTCGCTCGTTCTGCAATTCGACGGGGAATATACCGCGGTCAAGCGCGACGAGGGCAAGCTGGACTACAACGATTTAGAGCATCTCACCCTGCGACTTTTGCAGAACGGAGAGATTAAGTCGCGCATAAATTCCAAATACAAGCACGTATTCGTGGACGAATATCAGGACGTCAATCCCGTTCAGGAGCGCATAATAAGCGAGACCGGCGCGGAAAACGTGTTTACCGTCGGCGACGTAAAGCAGGCGATATACGGCTTCCGTGGCAGTAAGTCTGTATTCTTCTCGCGCAAGTACGAGGATATGAAAAAGGATATGGGCGCGCTCAGGCTTTCTAACAACTTCCGCTCTTCCGACGGCGTGCTGGACTTTGTAAACAGGCTGTTTGCTGACGTGATGACCCCTGCCGTATGCGGTTTTTCGTACAGAGAGGACGGCGAAATGTTCCGCGGCGGCAAGTACCCCGAAGGTTGCGGCATTGCGAATATCCATATTTTCGGCAAGGAAGAAAAGGAGAAGGAGGGCGCTTCGGGCATTTACTCGGTTGCCGAGCGTTCTACGGAAAAAACCGGTCACACGCGCGAAGGGCTTGCCGTGCTGGAGATTGTCAAGCGCGAGCTCTCGTCGAAGATTTTCGACGCCGACCTGGGCTGCGAGCGCGACGCTCAGCCGGGGGATATATGCATACTTACGCGCAAGCGCGCCGACAGGAGCGTAACGGGCATAGTCCGCGCCCTTACGGACGCAGGCTACTTTGTTGCTGGTGCGAAGGAGGCCAATTTATGCTCCCGTCCCGAGGTCAGGCAGATGCTGGATATTCTGTCGCTCATAGACAATTGCAGGCAGGATATCCCCCTTTCAACCGCGCTTTTGTCGCCCTTGGGCAACCTTTCGCCCGACGAGCTTGCGCAGGTCCGCATAGCCGCTCCGCGCGCAGGCAGACTGCCCTTCCGCGAATGTATGGTGGGCTACGCAAAGACTCATACTGACAATATTTCACGCAAGCTCTCCCTGTTTTTTGCAAAAATAAACCGCTACCGTCGCCTTTCCGACGTGCTCGGCGCTGCGGAGCTTATTGACAGAATTCTGTCCGATACGGGGCTTGCCGCAAGATACTCCGCCGAAGGCGGCGCTAAGCTTGCAGGGCTCCGCCGTCTCGCCGCAGAGGCATACGGAGGTTCGGGGCAGCTGTCGTTGAGCGAATTTTTGAGTAAAATCAAGGCGGGCGGCTACAATATTCCCGCGCCCGTTCCCTCCTCTTCAGAGAGCATTAAGGTCATGACTATGCACTCCTCAAAGGGACTGGAGTTCCCCATAGTTATAATCGCGGATATAGCCGCGTCTTTCAAGGGCAGGGAGTACGGCGACATGCCGTTCGACGACGAATACGGCTTTGCGCCCAAGTGCTATAACGTTGAAGAAAAGCTTCAGCGCACGACTATACTTCGCCGACTGTGCGCAATCCGTCGCAAGCGCGAAAACGTCAAAAACGAGCTCAATTTGTTCTACGTAGCCTGCACGCGCGCAATGTGCAATCTGCACGTAATGTGCAGCGAGGCGCCCGAATACGACTGTTCCGACCCGTTCTCCGCCGACAGCTACGCAAAACTTTTCAACGTTGCGGCGTATTCGCCCGAATATATGTCGGGGTTAACCGACTTCGACGGGGAAGAAGGCGTTAAAGTTCTGCTCTCCTCGCCCGACGAGGAGGTATATGAGAAAATCAGTTCGCGCTTTATGCGCCCCTACGTGCACGAAGACAGTGTAAATCTGCCCGTCAAAAGTTCGGCTTCGCAGCTTTTAAGGGACAGCGAGGAGTATTATGCCGAGCACGAGCTCTACGCACAGGAGCGCGAGGACGAGCGCGAGACGGGTGCGGAGCGCGGCACCGCTTACCACAGATATCTTGAGCTGTGCGACTTTGCGGTTAAGGATTCCGACGGAATAAGGGCGCAGATAGACGGGTTCGTTGCAAACGGGGCTATGCCGCCCGAACAGGCGGAGCTGCTGAGCGTTGAAAATCTTGAAAAAATTCTTGCAATGCCCGCCTTTGCCAGACTCGGCGGAGCTACGCTGTACCGCGAGCAGGAATTTTTGTGCCGTCTGCCTGCAAACGCCATATTGAATACTCAGGCGGAGGACGGCGTGCTTGTTCAGGGCGCGATAGACCTTCTGGCGATAGGCGCGGACGGTACGGCGATAATCGACTACAAGTATTCGCACAAGAACGACGGGCAGATTAAAAGCTTCTATTCCGCCCAGCTTGCGCTGTATAAAAAGGCGGTTGCGCGCATACTGAAGATTGACGAAAGCACAATTTCGACTACGGTAATTAACATATTCACTCTCAGCGAAATCAAAATGGAGGTGTAATATATCGCGCCGTTCTGTCGGGATTGCAGTAATCGGGCTGCATCCGTATAAAAGATAAAAATACAGTTAATTCGACAATATATGCCGCCGAACGCGCCGTTCGGCGGCTATAATTATTGCGATATGAACGCTATAACCCAATTTTTTAACGAGGCGTATTCGTACCTCGCGTCGATTTCCTACGATATCTTGCTAATATTGCCGCTCGCCGCGTTCGGCGGAATCTTCGTGCTTTCGCTGTTTGCCTGTCTTGTCTCAGACAGGGTGCGCTCGGCGGATAAAAAGCCGTTTTTCTGCCTGCTAAACGTGTTTACGGCGGTGATATTCGCCGTGTTTTTAATGGGATTCGAAGTCGCGCAGTCCGCTCTGTTCACTTCAATCTTCTGGTGCGCGGGATATCTTTTGTACGGGCTGTTGTGCGCGCTCACAAAGTCTGAAAAACAGCCCGAACGCAGGGTTGCAAACGCGGTTTCCTCTCTTCCCGTTTCAAGCTCTGCGGCAAACGGAACCTATCCCGATATGCCCGCCGCAAAGAGCAGCGTCAGGCTTGAGCATGCGCTCTCAATGGCGGATAAGCTGCTATTAAAAAACCTCGGCAAGGGCGACAGGCAGGAGCTGGAGAGAATGAAAACCACCCTTACCGTAATGCAGATAAAGGGCAGTTTGTCCCCGCAGGAGGGGGAAATTTTAAACGACAATTTCAACGCTCTTTTAAAGCTTATGGCGAAGTATAATATATGAAAAGTTGTTCTCGTAAAAATGTGTGGCTGGAGGACGCCACAGCATTTTTACGATTTCTGGAGGCTCTTTCTCGGCAACGGTAAGGAAAAGCCGTTGCCTCGGTCACCGTTCGCGCTGTGTTATGCGCTCACTCATCTCACCTTGCCAAAACAGCGCGTGAGTGCTGTTTTGAAAACTGCAGGGTTCGTCTCCCTGCTCGCAATTTTTTATAGCCCTCTTATTATATAATTGCGAGCATTCCCACCGCTGAGGCGAAAGTATTCGCAAATTGGGTGTGACGACAAAAAGTGTGATTTTTGCCGTCACCGTTAATTATTTAAAAACTTATAAAAGAGCGCGGTTTTGCTTGCACCGTTAATTGTATTTCGCGGAAAAAACTCGCCTTGCCTTGACAGGATATCTTTATTGTTCTGTTATTGATTAACTTTTTACTGACGCAAAACCGTGGCTTTTGCGCGAAAAATGCATTAAGACAGGGTTGCGTCGATAAACATATCGCGGACGGCGAGCGAGGCGGATACGTCGGGTCTTGCCCGGTCTTTTACTATCACCGCGTCCCCTGCGACAATCCGTGAATAGGAATAGTTCTTTTCGCCTGCCTGAACGCTCTTTATGGTGAATCCGTTCAGAGTATAGTCCTTTATGACGCCCAGAATTTTTCCGCGCTCGTTAAAGCAGGGCGCGCCCAGCCTCAACGCGCAGTTTTTGCGCATAAATCTGCTTTCGTTGCGGTATATTATGCAGTTATTTGCCGAAAGTACGTCCTTTGCGGCAACGCAGAATTCGTTCTCGTCCGCGTCGACGCACACTATGTGCGAAATTTTATCGCCCTCGGCAAACGCTCTTAATACGTAGCCGCGCCTTTTGGAATTAATCTTTTCAACCTGCATGCCGTAAAGTTCAGAAAGTTTCATATCTTTTTCTCCTTATGCCTTATGATACGGATTAAAAAATCTTTACAGCACGCAAAAAAATATAAATTATTGTCGATAGCTGAATTTTCGCGCGGTTGCGCCGCAGGGATTGTGCGGCGCAACCGCGCGATTTTTATTGACTATCCGTATAGCCTGTGATATAATTATCTGGATAATTTACGGAGGAGTTGACAGATTGGACAGATACGTTGCGTTCGATATAGGCGACAAGCGGATAGGCGTGGCGGTTTCCGACCCGTTCAACACCTACGCGTTGCCCTCGCAGACCTACTTCCGTAAGGGGTTCGAAGAGGACGTCGCCGCGCTTGCCGCAATTGCCAAGGAAAAGGGCGCAACGCTTATCGTGTGCGGTTTGCCCGTTAACTTTGACGGAAGCGAGGCGTTGCAGACGCGCAAGACGCAGAGATTTATCGACGCGCTCAGGGAAAAGACCTCGCTTCCCATCGTGTGCGAGGACGAACGCTTTACCACGATGATGGCGCATCAGACGCTTATATCCGAGGGTATGCGGAGGGAAAAGCGCAAAAACTACGTCGACGCGCTCGCCGCGGCGAACATACTCGACGGGTATTTAAACAGAATCAATAAAAAGGGAGACGATTAAAATGGCAGAAAGAGATTTAGACGAAGAATTAGAGGAAGAGATTATCGAGCTTATCGACGAAGAAGGCAAAATTATAAAGTTCAAGCTTCTCGACGTTACCGAATACAAGGGTGAAAAGTACACGCTTCTTCTTGCGGCTGAACCCAACGACGAAATAGCCGAGGACGAAGTGGTTATCTTCCGCCTCAACGAGCAGGAAGAGACCTTGGAACCTATCGAGGACGAGGCGCTTCTGGACGAGGTTTTCGACTTCTATCAGAGCGAAACCGAGGGCGACGAAGAGGATAATTAAAGAGAATAATTAATTTCTCGCGCGCTTGCGTTTGCGAGGCTGCGTCTGCCCGGTTGCGATTAATATGCGATTAATATTTGCGTTCGTGCGGTCGGCTTTGACGGAGACGGATAAAAATTCCGCTTATTAAACGGATAAAATTTTCTGCGCGCCGGGAAATCAGCTTGTTAAGTTCAATGAGAATATATTAAATTTTAAGGAGAATATAGCATGAAAAAATTTTTAAAACTCTTGAGCTCCGCGCTTCTCGTAGTGGTTCTTGCGTTTGCATTTACCGGTTGCGACAAGTCGGGCAGCATCAAAAAGGCGTTTGAAAACGAAGGTTACACCGTGACCGTGGTAGACGCTGAAAACAGCGGCGTAGCTTCGCTTCTTTCGGGCTCGCTCACCAAGGAACAGCAGGAAGACCTTGCAAAGTACGAAATTATCTACTGCAACAAGTCTTTAGCTACCGCCGTAATCATCAAATGCGGCTCTGAAAGCGATCTTAAGGACTTCCTTACGGTTGAAGATTCCGAAGGCAACAAGGACACCTCCGCTTACGACAAGGCAAAGGAAAACGGCACTATAAACGGCAACTGCTACATAATAACCTTAAGCTCTGCCGCTAAAGAAATATTCAAGAACGCTTAAGTTTTTGCGGGTTTGAATTTTTCAGCGTGCGGTAGACCGCGAGGAATAACCGTACGGCGTGACCGCAAGGCGTGACCGAGCGGCTGATCGTACGGCGTAATTTTAAAATTAAATCAGGGCGGAATTGCGAAAAAAATCGCAATTCCGCCCGTTTTTTTATGCCTTTTTGCGTGAAATTTGCTTTACAATTAAATAAGTGTATGCTAAAATATCAAGGCTATAAAAATTCACACCCGTGGGGCGGGCGACCCGTGGCGGAAAAATTCTTTTCAATTCCGCAATAATCGCCGAATAAAAGCCGCGCTTACGGGGAGGTTTAACGGAGGAATTAAAATGGCAGTTATTACAATGAAACAGCTTCTCGAAGCAGGCGTTCACTTCGGTCACCAGACCAGAAAGTGGAACCCCAAAATGGGCAAGTACATCTATGCAGCGAGAAACGACATTCACATCATCGACTTACAGCTTACCGTCGGCCTTATCGAAGAGGCTTACAAGTTCGTAGTTGAAACCGTAAAGGAAGGCAAGTCCATTCTCTTCGTAGGTACCAAAAAGCAGGCTCAGGACGCTATCAAGGAAGAAGCAGAGCGTTGCGGTATGTTCTACGTAAATTCACGTTGGCTCGGCGGTACGCTCACCAACTTCAAGACCATCCGTTCGCGTATCGACAGAATGGTTAAGCTTGAAAAGATGGAAGAGAGCGGCGAGTTCGACCTCCTTCCCAAGAAGGAAGTAGCTAAGCTCAAGGAAGAGATGAACAAGCTTCAGACCAACCTCGGCGGTATCAAGAATATGAGCAAGATGCCCGGCGCAATGTTCATAGTTGACCCCCATAACGAGGACATCGCCGTTGCAGAAGCCCGCAAGCTCAACATCCCCATCATCGCTATCACCGATACCAACTGCGATCCCGATCTTATCGACTACGTAATCCCCGGCAACGACGACGCAATCCGCGCAATCAAGCTGATTGCAGGCGTTATGGCTAACGCAGTTATCGAAGCTAACCAGGGCGAAACTCCCGTAGAAGAGCAGGTTGCTGAAGTTACCGAAGCTACTTCTATCGAAGAAGTCGTTGCAGCAGAAGCTACCGAAGGCGAAGCTGAATAATTTAAAAATCAATCCACTAATATATAAGGAGAAAATAAAATGGCTTTTACAGCTAAGGACGTTATGACCCTCCGCGACAAGAGCGGTGCTGGTATGTTGGACTGCAAGAAGGCTTTGACCGACGCCGACGGCGATATGGAAAAGGCTGCAGAGCTTTTAAGAGAAAGAGGAATCGCTAAGGCGGTTAAAAAGGAATCGAGAATTGCGGCTGAAGGCGCTGTAGGCGCATACGTTTGCTCCAAGTGCGGCGTTGGCGTTCTGCTTGAAATCAACTGCGAATCCGACTTCGTATCCAAGGGCGACAAGTTCCACGCTATCGTTGACAGCGTTGCAGAAGTTATCGCAAAGAACAAGCCCGCAGACGTTGAAGCTCTCAACGCTTGCGTAATCGGCAACGAAACCGTTAAGGAATATATCACCAACAACACCGCGGTTATCGGCGAAAAGATCTCTATCCGTCGTTTCGAAGTATACGAAACCGAAGGCAAAATCGAAACCTATATCCACATGGGCGGCAAGGTAGGCGTTATGGTTGAAGCAGTTGACTTCACCGCAGGCGCAGAAGAGACCCTTCACGACGTAGCATTGCAGATCGCAGCAGCTAAGCCTTCCTACGTGACCGAAGAGGAAGTTCCCGCTGAAGTTATCGCTAAGGAAAAGGAAATCATGCTCGTTCAGATGCAGAACGACGAAAAGAACGCAAAGAAGCCCAAGGAAATCCTTGAAAAGATCGTTATGGGCAAGATGGGCAAGTTCTATTCCGAAAACTGCCTCTTAAAGCAGGCGTTCGTAAAGGACGACAGCCTCACCGTCGGTCAGGTTATCGGCAACAAGTTCAAGGTTGCTCGCTTCATCCGTTGGGAAATGGGCGAAGGCATCGCAAAGAAGAGCGAAAATCTGCAGGACGAAGTAGCTAAGCAGGTTGAAGCTATGAAGAAGAACTAATCGGTTAAAACGGTTAAAATAAAGCCGCCGCGCTTAAATTAAGCGCGGCGGCGTTTTTATTTATTCGGATATATCCCAAGCCGACTGTATATATCGGCTGAGTATCAACGGCATTGACCGTGTAGTAACGGCTGTGCATAAGCGGCATTAGCCGTGTGTTATAGACTGTGTATTGACGGAATAACCTATGATACGGCTGTGTATCAGCGGCATTAGCCGTGTGTTACAGGTTGTGATTTAACGGAATTGACCGATTAATCACTGCTGGCGTTGACGGCGGATTAAATGCTCTTTACTATAAACTGTTCGCCGCTGAAGATATATAAATATCCGTCTATAAGCGTAGCTCTAACGTTGGCGAGGTAGGCGGAGTCAAGACTCTCCAAAAGCACGGGAACCAGACCGTAGCCGTCGAATCTCAAAAGCAGATAATCGCTGGACCAGCCCTTTACGTCCGGGTCGCCCTCGTGGCTTATCGCCAGACCTATCAAGCCCTCCTGACTGTTGATATAGTAGCTCTTGAATTCGGTTGAAAACTGCGCGTTTTCCTCGTACTTTGTCACCGACTGAGCCGTGTCCGCGTCGTAGAGCTCTATCTTAAGCATAAGTATGTTGTCGCCGTAGCCGATGCCCAGAAGGGTGTTGTCCTTAAAGGTGATAAGCGAGGTGGAATATCCAGAAATAATTCCCGAATCCACGTAGGTTATATTGTCGTAATCGCTCAGATCGAACACGTAGACGGGGTCGGTCATCATATATTCAATCGCCGTGCATACGTAAGCCTTAGCGCCGTCGAACCTTGCCGACTGAACGCTGTCGTTTTCGGGGGCGAAGTTTTTCACGCTTGCAATAATTTCAAAGCTCTCAAGGTCTATGCAGAAAAGACTTGCCGATGACGCGTAGTAGACGTAGGGGTCTCCGACGTAATTAGTGCCGTTCACCGCCATATATGTGGTGGTGAACACCCTCAAAACGCCCTCGTACTCGTCCATAGAATACCTGTCGTTTATCTCCCCGTCTACGCAAACCGAACTGATATAGTTCAGTCCTCCGTCCGCATAGCTTATGCAGGAAATTTCGGTCGTGCGCTTGGTTATGTCGTATGCGGGCAGGTCGTCGTCTGTTTCTTTAAAATAGCGGCGCGTAACGAATACGTTTTCACCCGATACGTACGCCTCGTCCGAATAGGAGAAGAGCGCAACGTTATCGCAAAATGCGTTTTCCTGCACGTCGTAGCGGCATATTACCGTGTATTTTGCCGAAGTCGCGTTGTCGGGTGCGACTATGTCCGCCATTTCGAATACCTGTATATCGTCCGCGCTTCCGCACGAGGGCAGAAACTCTTCGGGCTGTGAAAAGTCGGGATTGTCGTAGATGTAATAGTCGTTGATAATCAGCAGGTCGCCGTCAATCATTCGCGAGGAAACCAGACTCCCCTTTACGAACTGCGTGGGCAACTGCACGATATTTTCGGGGTCGGATACGTCCAGGGTAATTATCGCCGTCTGGCGCGTTCCCTCGTAGTAGCATTGCGTAACCACCGTAACGGAGTTGCAGTCCTCGCTCAGATACATTTCGGTCGACTGTTCGTAACCGTAGTACGAAACCCCCTCTTCAGGATTAATTCCGTACTCCGAAACCTGCCTTGAATTTTCGCCTTCGATCGAGTATATATGCAGGGTAACGGCGGAATAGGGGCTCTCGTCAGAGAGATAGTAGATATATTCGCTGCTCCGCTTGAACAGGTCGCCTTCGATAACTCCTGAGGTCTGGTTTAAAGTCACCTCTTCGTAGCTTTCGTTGCTGGTGGACATATCGGCACCATCACTTGCACTTATGTCGGGCTCCGATGCGCCGTACTTGGGCAAAACACTGTCTAAAAGCATTTCAAAGTTGTTTTTATAGGTGGGTTCGCGGTAGGTTAAATCGTTTATCTGGTTCATAAGCGAATAGTATTCGCTGTCCTTGTAGGCGCTTAAATCCTGCTTAAAGCTGCTTGTGGGTAAGAACAGAGCTACGTTTCCGCCGACTATCAGCGCGGCGCATAAGCCGATTGCCGTACCCGTAATAATCCTTTTGCGGCGTCTGCGTTTGGTTTCGGCTCTATTTAAAACGTCTTCGGTGCGTTGTTCATAAGTTTTCATAAAAAATACCTCTTTCAATCAACAGGGGCTTCAATGCGGCTTTTGCGCGCGACAGAAGGTTATATACGCGCTTTTTGTTGCACTTTAAAATGGCGCACAGCTCGTCGACGGAAAATCCGTCGATATAGCACAGACAGAGCGCCTCGCCGTACTGAGTGGGCAGACTTGCAATGCAGTCGTAAAGCTCCTTCTTTTGCGCGGCTTTAAAAAAGTCCTCTTCGCCGTCCTCGCTTTTGATTGCAGCCGTACCGTCAAGCGCTACGTTGCGCTTGTTTTCTCTCAGTCGGTCGATACATTTGCTTCGCGCGGTCTTGTAGAGATACGCCTTGAAAGCCTGCTTGCAGGGGAAATGCTTTTTTCTGAAAACAAGCTCGGCAAACGCGTCCTCCGCAACGTCCTCTGCAGCGGAAAAATCGTGCGTGAAGCAACAGGCGAACCTTATCAGTTCGTCACTGTATTCGGCAATTAAGTTGCATAGCGTCTGTCTGTGTGCGCTGTCAAGCCTTATGCTCTGGTCGTTGCCCATTTTCGTTCCCCTTTACTGTTAAAACGGATTAAAAGCGGTTTTTACTCACTTAAAAGTAAAAATTTTCCAAAAAAAACCGATTATTCCGCCGCATACTGCGGTCAGTCCCGTCGCGCCGCCTGGGATTGTCCTGTCGCGCGCCTTGGATAGCCACGCCGCGTCGCTCGTCGTGCGCCTCGGATTGCCTCGTCGTGCACCTCGGATTGTCCCGCCGCGCCGCTCGTCG
>JBJEUX010000001.1:0-40838 GCA_051884055.1 Candidatus Coproplasma sp. | reverse complement strand
GCGCCTCGGATTGCCTCGTCGTGCACCTCGGATTGTCCCGCCGCGCCGCTCGTCGTACGCCTCGGATTGACTTTCTTCGCCGCGGATTGCGTGATTTTTGCCTTGTAAGACGATTATAGCATTTATGCGCGGCAAAAGCAATACCGCGATTTTTTATACGTTTTGTCTTATACGATTATTTTTTGCTTAATTTTATATTATGGGTTGTCAAACGGGATTAAGTGTGATATAATCGGTAGGATAGAATATTATGGGTTAATGGAGGTTTTATGGAGCCTAAATACAAAAGAGTGTTAATTAAACTTTCCGGTGAAGCTCTTGCAGGTCCCAAGGGACACGGCCTGGACGAACAGGTAATCTCCCGTGTGGTTGACCAGATTGTAGCCATCAAAAAAATGGGCGTGCAGATCGGTCTGGTTATCGGCGGCGGCAACTTCTGGCGCGGACGTCAGGGTAAAGAGATGGAGCGCACCACTGCCGACCATATGGGCATGCTTGCAACGGTAATGAATTCGCTTGCAATGATGGACGCGCTCGAACAGCGCGGTATCCCCACCAGAGTTCAGACCGCGCTCATCATGACTTCGGTTGCCGAACCCTACATCTTAAGAAAGGCTTTAAGCCACTTCGAAAAGGGCAGGGTAGTAATTATGGCGTGCGGCACGGGCAACCCCTACTGCTCGACCGATACCGCGGCAGCTCAGCGCGCGTGTGAAATTCAGGCAGACGTGCTTATGATGGCAAAGAATATAGACGGTATTTACGATTCCGACCCCAAAATCAACCCCGACGCTAAAAAGTACGACCATATCAACTTTATGGACATAATCAAAAACGGCATAAAGGCTATGGATACCACTGCGGCGACAATGTGTATGGAAAACAACGTGCCCGTTCTCGCATTCGGGCTGGACGAACCCGACTCCATCGTCCGCGTAGTCTGCGGCGAAAAGCTGGGAACAGTTATCGACAACAACTGAGTATGCAAAATAATTGAGAGGTAAATATTATGGTAGAAAACGATCAGGTTGAAGAAATAATTCTCGTATTGGACGACAAACTTTCAAAGACGATTTCAGTGCTTAAAGAGGACTATGCGGCTATCCGTGCAGGAAGAGCCAACCCCCACATTCTCGATAAGGTAATGGTAGACTATTACGGCGCGCTTACGCCCGTCACCCAGACCGCTAATATCTCCGTTCAGGAGGGCAAGTGCCTTGTCATTTCGCCTTGGGACGTATCCATTCTGAAGGGCATCGAAAAGGCTATTCAGATTTCCAACATCGGGCTGACCCCCACCAACGACGGCAAGGTTATCCGCCTCGTATTCCCCGATCTGACCGAAGAGCGCAGACGCGATCTGGTTAAGCAGATCCGCAAGATGGGCGAAGAATCCAAAGTTGCAGAGCGCAACAACCGCAGAGAAGCTATGGACGCTTTGAAGAAGCTCAAGACGGAAAAAGCTATCTCCGAGGACGAGTTTACGGGCTGTGAAAAGGAAGTCGAAAAGATGGTTTCCGAAGCGGTTTCGCAAATCGACGTTATAATGGCGGCTAAGGAAAAGGAAATAATGACCGTTTAAGCATATTTAAGCTTAAACTTTCAGTCGGATAAGAAAAAATCCGCAAAGAGCGGATATTGACAAATATTTTATGCAGACAGATAATTTAAACGTTCCCGTTCACGTCGGCGTGATTATGGACGGCAACGGCAGATGGGCAAAAAAGCGCCTTATGCCCCGTAATTTCGGACATAACGCCGGTATGAACAGAATGATAGGGCTTGCGCGCAAGGCTAAGGCTTTGGGCGTAAGGTACTTTACCGTTTACGCGCTCTCTACCGAAAATCTTTCGCGCCCTGCCGACGAACTTGAAGGGCTGTACAATCTTATCCGCAAGTATTTTACCAAAAACGTACACGAACTGTACGCCGAGGGTGCGGCAGTAAGGGTGATAGGCGATATCTCCGCTCTCCCTCAGGACGTGCAGAAGCTCATTCAGGACGGAATAGACAATTCGCCTGCGGACGCGCAATTCTTTGTGATAATGGCGCTCAACTACGGCGCGCGCGCGGAGATAACGCGGGCGGTCAATCGAGCAATAGCAAAGGGCGCAGAAGTTACCGAAAAGGACTTGGGCGAACTTTTATATACGCGTGAATTCCCCGACCCCGACCTGATTATCCGCACGGGAGGAGAGATAAGACTTTCCAATTTCCTTCTGTGGCAGGCGGCGTATGCCGAATTATATTTCACCGACGTACTCTTCCCCGATTTTTCGGACGAGGATTTTGTAAAGGCGGTTGAAAACTATTCTGCGCGGAACAGACGTTTCGGCAAGGTGTAAAAGGAGAAGAATGGAAGAACAAATTCAGAACGGACAGGCTTTACAGGAAGGGCAGGCGAAAAACGCACCGCCTAAGGAAAATATGAAAGCGCGCACTATAACCGCTTTGGTTTACGTCGGCGTATTGCTTTTATTGCTGTTTTTAAAGTGGATGTTTCCCGTTTTCGGCTCTTTAGGATTCGATTTGCTATATTGGTCGATTTCGGTTATAGGCGCATACGAATTCATGCGCGCAGTCGGCTGTATCTCTAAAGTTCAGTGGTGGACGTCCATGATAACCTGCGCGGCTATCGTGCCGTCCTTCGTAATTTCCAAAATGGTTGCCGAAAGTATGGGCAGTACTTCCGCTTCGGAAATCTCGCTTATGGTACTTATGAGCGTCTGCAGCGTGGGCGCAATGGTCACGGCAGCCATGCTCGTGTTCGACTTCGAAAGAAGCAGTTTACAAAGTACGGCGTTTTCGCTTCTGTGCATACTCTATTGCGGCGCGCTGGGTTGCGTCGGTTCGAACATAAATCATATGGCTACCAACTCGCTGCCTGCAATTACCTTACTTATATCGCTCACCGCGGGCGTGGATACCTTCGCGCTGCTCATCGGCAAATTGCTGGGCAAAAAGCTCCCCTTAAAGCTTGCGCCCCATACCAGCCCCAACAAGACTGTAGTCGGCGCAATCGGCGGCATAATCGGCGGACTGGTTGCGGCAACCTTCGTGTGGGTTCTCTGCACGTTCGTTCCCAACTTCACCTTAGAATACACGGGCAAAGTGCCCACGCTCGTGCTGCTCATGCTCATCTCAATTCCTTCGTCAATCTTCGCTCAGCTTGGCGACTTGTTCGAAAGCGCCATCAAGCGCGGCTGCAAAATCAAGGATATGGGCAATATCCTCCCCGGTCACGGCGGCATGCTCGACAGGTTCGATTCAACTCTGTTCGCGTCGATTGCGATAATCGTCTGCTTTATAATGGTAAGATAATTTGCGCTGCGTCCAAGCTTACAAGCCCCGTCCAGGGGCTTTAGTTTTTCAGACGGAATTTTTCTGATTAGCTTGGGCGGAAATTTGCTCCTAAGTGCTGGCGGAATTTATGCCGAAGCTTGGGCGGAAAATTCTTGATTAAGCTTGGGCGGAACTTATGCATAAGTTTTATGCGTAAGGCTGAATTTCGGCTTCGTACAAAAGCTTGAATTTCAGATTCAGCCTGAAAACAGGCTTTCAGTTTCAACCTAAAAATTCAAAACGTTCATTAAATTATTTTTTACGGGTATAATATAGATGAGAAAGATAGCGTTAATAGGCAGTACGGGTTCGATCGGTCGGCAGACCCTTTCGGTCGTGCGCGCTCATCCGGATAAGTTTAAAGTGTGCGCAATGTCGGCTAATTCCTCCGTGCAGGCGTTTTCCCGTCAGCTGGAAGAATTCACCCCCGAATATGCCGCAATTACCGATGCGGACGCGGCAAAAAACGCGGTTGTTCCGGGCGGTTGCAGATTCAGCGTGGGCGACGATGGCGCGCTTAAAATGCTGGAGGACTGCGGCGCAGACGTGGTAGTGGTTGCCTGCTCGGGATTTTCAGGGCTCAAGTATTCCTTAAAGACCGCCGAAACGGGCGCCGTGCTTGCACTTGCCAACAAGGAATCTTTGGTGTGCGGCGGCGACGTGCTTATGCCCAAGGTCAAGGATATCGCCCCCGTCGACAGCGAACATTCGGCTATATGGCAGTGCTTAAACTTCGACAGGAACGCTCCCGTCAAAAATCTGATAATTACCGCAAGCGGCGGACCTTTCAGGGACAAAAGTTTTAAAGAGCTCGCCGCGGTTACTCCCGAACAGGCTTTATCTCACCCCACGTGGAATATGGGTGCGAAGATAACCGTAGACAGCGCCACTCTGTTAAACAAGGGTTACGAGGTCATAGAGGCTCATCACCTGTACAATATGCCCTATTCGCGCATAAAGACGGTCATTCAGCCGCAGAGCATAGTTCATTCCATGGTCGAGTACGAGGACGGAGCGGTCTTAGCGCAGATGTCGAACCCCACTATGGAGTTGCCCATTCAGCTTGCGCTCACCTATCCTCAAAGGTATGCCTGCTCGGTTAAGAGTATGGACTTTACGCGTGCGCTCTCGCTGGAATTTTTGCCGTTGGTGCGCGAAAGGTATCCGTTCTACGACCTGGCGCTGACCTGCGGAGAGCAGGGCGGAATTCTCCCCTGTGCGCTGAACGCGGCAAGCGAAGTCGCCGTGTATGCCTTCCTCGACAGGAGGATAGGCTTTACCGATATTTTCGACGTGGCGGAAAGGGTGGTTGCTTCCACCAAAAATACCCGTGCGGAAAGTTATTCCCAGCTTGAAGAGGTGGATTCAGCTTCACGCGCAAAAGCTCGGGAAATTATTTTAAAGAGGTGTAATGGTTAATAATCTTCTCTCCAACGGAGTGTGGACAACAATATGGTCGGTGCTTGCGGCGATTGCGATTTTGCTTGCGATGATAACCGTGCACGAATTCGGGCATTATCTTGCCGGCAAGGCATTAAAGTTCAAAATTAACGAGTTTGCAATCGGCTTCGGACCCAAACTGTTCAAGCACGTCAACAGAAAGAACGGCGAGTTGTTCACAATCCGCGCTCTGCCGCTCGGCGGATACTGCGCGTTCGACGGAGAGGACGAGGAAGCGGAGGACGAAAATTCCTTCAATAAAAAGGCGCCGTGGAAGAGGATAATAGTGCTTGTGGCGGGCGCTACGATGAACTATATCCTTGCGCTGTTGCTGATAATAACCGCATTCTTTGCCTTCGGGCAGGCTTCGTATAGAGTGAATTCGGTGGAACTGAGCGACAGCTACCCCGTGGAATATTCGCTCGCCGACGGAGATATAATCGTGGGTGCCGAGGGCAAAAAGGTGTATCTTATAACCGATCTGATGTCCGCCTTAAAGGGCAAGACAGAGGGGGATAAGGTCGCGCTTTCAATCGTTCGGGACGGCGTGGGGCAGGATATAGAGGTCATGGTCCGCGCAGAATGTGACTTTACCAACTCGTCTCAGGCAAGCAAGGTTTGGCGCGCGCTGGGCGCGGGAACTTACGAGGCGGAGGACGGCAAATACTGGGATATATCCTCGGTGAATTGCACTTTCGGGTTCTGGGAGACGATTGGAAGGTCGTTCGGATATTCGTTTAAAATAGCAGGCACGATCTTCACCGTGCTTGGCGAACTTCTGACGGGCAATTTGGGGCTGTCCGCAATAGGCGGACCCGTAACTACGATCAAGCTTACGAGCGAGATTGCCGCGCAGGGCGTGCAGAGCTTTTTAGAGATTGCGGCGTATATCGGGGTCAATCTTGCCGTGTTCAACCTGTTGCCCATTCCTGCGCTGGACGGAAGCAAGGTTATTTTCTGCATTATAGAATGGATTTTCCGCAAGCCCGTTCCACGCAAGGTGGAGGCGGCTATTCACGCCGTCGGGTTTGTGCTGATTTTAGGCTTTGCCGTGCTGGTGGATATTCTGCAGTTTATTTAGTAAATTTATAATCTGCTCTCGTTGCGTTTGATAATATATATCTTAAAATAAACGCGGCAGCCGCTTGGCTGCCGCGTAAGTTTTTTATAGCTTTATTACGCGTTTTCGCCTTCGGCTGCCTCTTAGGCAACAATAAACGCGGTTACCTTTTAGGCAATAAATAAACGCGGCAGCCAAGCGGCTGCCGCGTAAATATTTTACAGCTTAGTTACGCGTTTTCGCCTTCGGTTGCCTCTTCGGCAACTTCTGCCTTTGCGCGTGCGCCTGCCTGAACCTTCTTAACCTGTGTAAGGAAGGATCTGGACGAGAACAGGATTATGCCCACGCCGATTGCAATGGCAATATCGACGAACACGAACGAGTTGTAGCCGAGGCTGTACGCCCAGACGTTGTCAAGCGTGGAGTATTCGGAGAATGCGAACACGCCCGAAAGAACGTGGGAGATAAAGCGCAGACAGCTTGCAACTACCGCGCCGAGTGCGAACTTGACCTGAGGAAGCTTATCCAGAGCCTTAACGTTGGCAAACATTCCCGCAAGACCTATTGCCGAGAACGCGATGGGATAGTCCAGAAGGAACTGTGCAGGGTGAATGAGCCAGGGGTCCTGAATTGCCTGTAAAATTCCGTAGACGAATCCTGCAAGCACGCCCTTTCTCACACCGAACATATACGAATAAATCATAAGGGGAACCAGCGACGCGATGGTGAGCGAACCGCCCTGAGGCATTTTCCAGAACTTTATGTAGGAGAGTGCAAAGCTGAGCGCGATGCAGACTGCGGCGTACGCTATGGATTTGGAATCGAAGCTCTTCTTTTCACCCTTTCCGAAGATGAATGCAAGCGCGCAGATAACTACGAGCACGCCCACGGCGCTGACGTACAATATTGCGTTTTCGCCGGTGGTAATTTCAACCCAGTTGTTGCCCTCTGCATTGCCCGAAGTGAGGTAGACGATAAGGCAGACGAGCATAGCCACGAGCGCCGCACCGATAGCCGAACCTGCGGCGATAAGGGTGGTTTTGAACGCCTTCTTATCGAAGAAGGACGCAACGTAGCTTGCCGCAACGCCTGAAACTACCACGCCGCCGAGGATGCAGGCAGGGATAAGCACAAGATTGCGCAAGCCTTCGTACTGGTCGTAGCCTTTTTCTGAAATTTTTGCAAATTCCAGAGAGAGCATGGTTACGATTACGGTTACGGCAAAGCCGAGGACGAGCATGGTTGCGTTCTTTACGTAGCCGCCCAACGCTTCGCTCTTCTTAAGCTTTACAAACACGCCTACTGCAATGAGAATAACCGCAAGTGCAATCGCAAGATACATAAATACGTTGGTCATCAGGTTAATTGCATACTCGGTCCAGACGCTTTCGTAGGCATAGTACTTATCTTCGCCAATTGTAATGCGGTCAAAGTACGAAGCCAAAGTGTTAAAATACATAAAACCTCCTGTTTACCGCCGAAAATAATAGCGCCCTTGCGCGAAAAGCGCAAGGGCGCAGAAATAATCTACTCTTTTGTGCTGTCGCTCAACCATTACGTTGCCGATTCAAAGGGTATAATCTCAGCCTTTCGTCACGAAAAACACCCCCGACGGTATTAAATTTTTATGATTAAATTATATTGCGTTTTTTTTCATAAAGTCAATTGAATTTTACAGTAAAATAATATATAATGTCTTTACCGCGCAGTTTTGCGTAAAATTTTGTTCTTTGCCGCGTAAAGCAACGGCGGAGGAGGGGTTATGGCTTACAATTTTTATGCCTTTATGGACAGAATGAAGTATATCAAGCGCTGGTCGCTCATGCGGTCGGTGCGCGAAGAGAATATTATGGAACATTCTCAGCAGGTGGCAATGCTCTCGCACGCGCTCGCTATTATTACGAATAAACTTTACGGCGGAAACCTGGACGTTGAAAAGTGCGTTTTATACGCAGTATATCACGAGTGTTCCGAAGTGTTGACGGGGGACTTGCCCACGCCCATAAAGTACTTTAACAATTCGATTCACGGCGCGTACAAGAGTCTGGAGGAGAGGGCTTGTTCAAAGCTGTTGCAGATGCTGCCTGAGGAGGTGGAGGAGGGGCTTGAAGAGTACGTGCTTGCCGATACCTCTTCCGAGGAATATAAAATTGTAAAGGCGGCGGACAGACTTTCGGCGTATATCAAGTGCCTTGAAGAGAGGCGCTGCGGAAATACGGAGTTCGACAAGGCGAAGAAGAGCATCGAGGACGATTTACATTCAAGGAATCTGCCTGCGGTGGAGTATTTTATGGAAAACTTTATTCCTGCGTTCAATCTTACCCTGGACGAGCTTGAAGGAAATCTCTGACAAGGCAACGTTCCGTTGCATCAAGTATCTTAATTGCGTTGTAGCTTGATTTACCTGTCACTAATCAAGCGAGGCAACGTTCCGTTGCAACAAGTATCTTAATTGCGTTGTAGCTTGATTGACCTGTCGCTAATCAAGCGAGGCAACGTTCCGTTGCAAGCGAGGCGCTTGATCCGGGTATCTTAATGGCGTTTATGCTTGATTGACAAGGCAATGCCTTGACTGAGTATCTTAATTGCGTCCGCTCTTGATTAACAATTCACTAATCAAACTTTAAATTCAACTTTATTTTATTCGCGAAAGACCTGTGGTCTTGCGCGAAGAAGTAGCAAGCAGAATCAAAAGTGCGGCGTGGAGAATTTCTCCACGCCGCTAATTCTTTTCCGCTTATACTTTTCCGACTTGAGGCGCGGCAATGTCTTATTGACCCGTCGCCAATCAAAAGTGGTTGCGGTTGCGATTTAATTAAACAGAATAAGATTATCTCTGGCGGTCGCATATTGCGATTCAACTTATTAAAAAATATTAACCCCGCAACTCTCCGTTGCGGGGTGGTAATTCATATATTAAATTTTAATTTCGAGGTCGCCTCGTCACGGTTACTTTTAAAGCCGTTACGGGTAATTTTCCCTTGCAGTGCCACTTTTTTTGCTACTGCTCAATTAAAACCGTTTCTACGAATTCAGACCTCTGTACTCATATTGTACATTGGAGTTTACCATCCTTTTCCTTCGTTGACGTGAGATACGAGTAACTTAATCATAAGCACCTACCTCCTTTCAATTTTGGAACTGTGTATATATCCTACGGGCGGTCGCTATAGCTCTCCGCTCATCTTAATTTAACCTTGACCCGCTTTCGCGGCTACTTATCCTTCATATAGCTTACCTCTTGGATTAATGTTGCGCGCTAACATTTTTTGTAAGTTATTTTCTTTTTTCAATTACAGTATACCACGTAATTTCCGTTTGTCAATACCTTTTTTAAAAATTTTTTTAATTTTTTCAAAAGTTTTGATTATAGCTACCATAAGAATGATTTTATTAATTATTTTTTCAAATAAATAGCTATTTAAAGTGCCGTTTGATATAATATGTACGCTGTAAATTAGCTAAAATTTTACAAGAGGCGATTAAAGGTTATGCTGCCGTTTTTGGTGGACGATGCGCTCGGCTTTGCCGTCGTGCTGTCGGTAATTCTGTTCTTTACTAAATTTTTCGGGCTCGTGTTCAGGCACTTCGGGTTGCCGCAGGTGCTGGGCAATATAATTGCAGGTATACTGGTCGGTCCTGCCGTCTTCGGTGAATTCTTCGGTTGGTCGCTAATCGGATTCGAAGGCGGCAACTACGTTGCTCTCTTCACCATTGCCGACGGCTACGCGGGGCTTGCAATCTTTTCAAAGATAGGCGTGCTGCTCCTTATGTTCGGCGCCGGGCTCGAAACCAACCTCGAAGAGCTTAAGCACACCGGTCTTGCAAGCACTCTTATGGCTTGCGCCGGCGTTATAGTGCCTCTGCTTTTGGGCTTTTTAATCTCGCTCCCCTTCGGAAATATCGGACTGGGCTTGGAAAATATTTATAAGTGCATATTTATCGGCACAATACTCACCGCAACGTCGGTAGCCATAACGGTTTCGGTTCTTAAGGAGTTGGGAAAGGTTACTACCAAGCTCGGCACGACCATAGTTTCCGCGGCAATAATCGACGACGTTATCGGCATCGTCCTGCTCTCAATCGTAACGGGCATTGCTAAGTCTGGTACCGCCGATGAAAGTATGAACGGCTTCGAAGCGTTCAAATCCACGGTATACGGCACGATTATAATGATAATCGCCTTCTTTATTGTGGCTATATTGCTTGGATTCGTGGTTTCAAAGCTGTTCAAGTGGATGGATAAAAGATATCCTCACACGCACAGAATTCCCGTATTTTCGCTCGTGGTCTGCTTCGCTTACAGCTGGCTTGCGGAAGAAGTTTTCGGCGTTGCCGATATAACGGGTGCGTTCCTTGCGGGTATCGTTCTTTCGACCGTTCACCGCGCAAGCGAATACGTCGACAAAAAGGTGGAGGTAAGCACCTACACAATGTTCGCGCCCGTGTTCTTTGCAAATATCGGAATTTCTTCAATATCCTTTGCCGGATTAAACCCCGGTATTCTGCTGTTTGCTATGTGTGCGGTAATTCTCGGTATCTTGGGTAAAATCGTGGGCTGCGGCGGAGTCTGCAGGGCGTTCGGCTACAGCTGGCGCGAGAGCGCGATAGGCGGCGTAGGTATGATGGCGCGTGGCGAGGTCGCACTCATCGTCACCGAGGCGGTCACAAGCTCGACTCTGGGCGCGAATGCGCTCGGCAGCGAATTTATGATTATGACCGTGCTGCTCATTCTGTTTTCGTCCATACTCACGCCCATACTGTTAAAGACGCTGTATAACAAAGAAAAACTCCCCGTTGCGCAGATGACGGGCGCTCAGCCCCAGGTTGTCGAAGGCGTTGCTACCGTGGCTCCTGCCGAGGGTCTTTCCGGTTCTGCTGAGTGCGGTTCGACGCCCGACGAGGGCGGTTCGGCGGAATCTGAACAGAATAAGTAAATAAGAAAACGGATAAATCCGATAAACGCCGCGGCTGCGGATTCTCGCAGCCGCGGCGTTTTAATTAACGGCGGCAAAATGCTGCGCTATGGCGTTGCATACGCACGGTAAAAAGGCGGAATAAAAATAAAAGTGAGGCTATCATATTTGCACGAAAAACAGGCGGCAATCGGTTGATTGCCGCCTGTTAAATTTTGTGTTTGCGGTTGACCCGCCAATATGCCCGCACGAACGCGGAAAAACCGTATTGACCCGCCAATATGCCCGCACGAACAGGAAATAACCGTATTAACCCGCCAATATGCCCGTACGAACGCGGAAAAACCGTATTGACCCGCCAATATGCCCTCGCGAACGGGAAAAAACCGTATTGACCCGCCAATATGCCCTCGCGAACGGGGTTAAATAAGGTAGAAATCGTTGTCTACTTTAATTACTTCAACCTTTTCAGCCTTGTCGCCAAGGGTAATTTTCGTGGCTTCCTTAACGTTGACTTTGCCTTCGAATTCCACTTCGAGCGTAGTGCGTTCAACGGTAACTATGTGGCGTACAACGCCGCTTTCGGCGTTTTTAATCAGGCAGCCAGCCTTAATTTCGTCAACCTCGCCAAGCATAATAACGTACTTGTCGTCGTCGGATTCGAAGTGCTCCTCGACGGATATTTCGGGATTGACGGAAAGTATCGAAGCTCCCGTATAAACCGTGTATCTCTTGTGTTTTTTATCAAAGTCTGCCTGAAGGCGCACGTCGTACGTGGCGTCGTTCAGACTCTTTTTTACCTTTTTAAAAAATCCCGAGACCTTGCTTTCGGTGTTTTCGGTATTGTTTTCGGTCTTGTTTTCGTCCATATTTTTATCCTCCGTAATTAGTTTTCAATCTGTTCGGGTTGAGGTGCGGGAAGCTCCTCCTTGGGTTTTTTAAGGTTGACGTCGAGCTGATTGAAGGGTATTTCAATGCCGTTTGCGTCAAGCGCCTTTTTTACCGCGTCGATAAGATAGAAGTTTACCGTCCAATAATCGACTCTGTTGCACCATACGCGCACGACGAAATCGAGCGAGCTGGAACCGAGCGCGGACATTTCTATAAAGGGCGCGGGGTCGGTGTGAACAAGCTCGTAATTTGCGCACACGTCTCTTATTATTTCCTTGACCTTATCCACGTCGGAGCCGTATGCGACAGAGAAGAGTAAATCTACCCTTCTGGTGTTCTTAGCCGAAGCGTTGACGATGACGTTGTTTGCGAGCGTGCCGTTGGGTATGCTTATCGCCTTGTTGTCGGGGGTGACGATTGTCGTGTAGAACAGTTTAATGTCCTCGACCGTGCCCGACTCGCCGTTGGAGGTGATATAGTCGCCGATCTTGAAGGGGCGCATAAGCGTTACGATGACGCCGCCTGCAAAGTTTGAAAGGGTACCCTGAACCGCCAGGGAAATGCCGACGCCTATCGAGGCGATGAGCGCGGAGATGGAGGCGGTCTCGATTCCCACGTAGCCTACTAAGGTAATGAGAATCAGCGCCTTTAAAACTATGCGCGTAATTTTCGTACTCATACGCGCAATCGTTTCGTCGGCGTGCTTCGTCTGCAGTTTTTTGTAGATTTTTTTGGTTGCTACGTCTATCAGCTTAAACGTAATAATCATAAGCGCTATGGCGATTAAAAGTTTGATGCCCGTGCTTGTGCACCAATGCAAAATCGTGTTCCATAACGCGTTCCAGTCGATGCCTGTATCGACTGCGACGCCCGTATCGGTCTCGAGCAAGCTGTAAATCATAATTTTTCTCCTTCAGCGCAACGATCGGTGAAGGGATTGCTGCGCCTATATATTTTTTGCAATAATTATATATCCATTAAGGTGATTTGTAAACACAATTTTCTGTAAAACGCCTGAGTTTCGGTTTTGCGGAGAATAATAAAGGCAAAAAATTAATAAGAAGAATTAAAAAGGCGAAAAATTAAGCGGCGGGGCTTTGAAAAAAATTTCAAAGCCCCGCCGCCTGATAAGATTAACGTGATAAATCCGATCCGATAAGATTAATGTGACATAACCCAATCTTTAACCTGTTCGTGCCTGATAGGAACTATATCCTCGCAAGGATACTTGGATTTGTTGCCACCGTAGGTGTAAATAAAATAAAGTCCGTCAGCCGTTATGTATAAAGTCTCTTCGTAGCCGTATGGGTCGCCGGGCGCACCGTAGGTGAATTTTTTGTCAACCGTAGACAGCGCAGTGTCGTATACGGCGCCGCTGATCTCTTTACGCATAATCATTCACTCCCTTAAATATGTAACCTTTCGCAATCGCTGATTTTGCGGTTCAAAGCTAGTTTAGTTTATCATTGATTAAAAAAAGTGTCAATATTAATCGTATTTGCTTATGAATCAGTTTTATTTTGTTAATATAATATTAATTTATGTTAAATTTATTCATTGCCGATATGTAAATTTTATGTATTTTGTCAAGTAAAATCGCTTGACAAACTTATTGAGAAATTCTATAATATACGGGTATGAACAAGATAGAGTTTATGCGTCTGTGGGATTTGTATAACGGATTGCTCACTCCCACCCAGCAGGAAATAACTTCTATGTATTTCAATCTCGACCTTACGGTATCGGAGATTGCCGAGCAGAAGGGCGTTTCCCGTCAGGCGGTTTCGGAGTGTCTTGCCACCTGCAAAAAGCAGCTGGACGAGTATGAACGCGTGTTGAAACACTCGGAAATGCTCACCAAAGCCGATCTGGCAACTTCCTTCCTTTTGACGGACGTAGAAAGTTGGGCGGATTCGTTTTTAATCAAGCACCCCGAATATGCCGCAGATATAGCCGACTTACGCGCAGTGCTCCGCACCGATTACGATTCGGAGGCGCAAGCCGTAAAGTAAGAGCGCGTGCGGCAAAGTACGAAAGGTTTTTAAGGATTTTTAATGGCACTTTTTTCATCACTGTCTGAAAGATTAAACCATATATTTTCAAAGCTCACCAAACACGGCAGGCTTACCGAGCTGGAGATTAAAACGGCTATGCGCGAAGTGCGCGTGGCGCTCCTCGAAGCCGACGTAAATATAAAGGTGGCAAAGCAGTTCTGCGCCGACGTTTCGGAAAAGGCTGTCGGACAGGAAATTTTAAAGAGTCTGAACCCTGCGCAGCAGGTCATCAAGATAGTCAACGACGAGCTCATCGCATTGATGGGTTCGACGAACGCAAAGCTTACAATCTCCCCCAAGCCCCCCACGGTTATTATGATGTGCGGCTTGCAGGGTGCAGGTAAGACCACTCTTTGCGGCAAGCTTGCGGTTCTTTTAAAGAAGAGCGGCAAAAAGCCCGTTCTGGTCGCAGGCGATATCTACCGCCCCGCGGCTATAAACCAGCTCAAGGTAGTCGGCAAGAACGCGGGCGTCGAAGTGTTCGAAAAGGGCACTCAGGACCCTGTTAAGACGGCTAAGGAAGCGGTTGAATACGCGCGCTCGATGGGCTACGATACGGTAATTATCGACACCGCGGGCCGTCTGGAGATAGACGAGCAGCTTATGCAGGAGCTTGAGAGAATCAAGCAGGCTGTGGAAGTTTCCGAAATTCTTCTCACCGTGGACGCGATGACCGGTCAGGTTGCGGTAAACGTGGCAAAGACCTTCAACGAGAGGTTGGAAATAACCGGCGTCGTGCTCACCAAGCTCGACGGCGACACCCGCGGCGGCGCGTGCCTTTCGATAAAGGCGGTTACGGGCAAGCCCATAAAGTTTATCGGCGTGGGCGAAAAGCTTACCGACCTTGAATATTTCTATCCCGACAGAATGGCTTCGCGTATACTCGGCATGGGCGACGTGTTGACGCTTATCGAAAAGGCGCAGGAGGCTGTTTCCGCCGAGGACGCCAAGAAGATGCAGAAGAAGATGCTGGAAAATTCCTTTACTTTAGAGGACTATCTGACGCAGTTCGAAAGCATGAAGAAGATGGGCGGCGCGCAGGCGTTGGTTTCTATGATGCCCGGTCTTGCAGGAAAGGTCAAGGACGAAGATATCGACGAAAAGAAGATGGAGCGCACTAAGGCCATCATCCTTTCGATGACCAAGAAGGAGCGCACCGACCCTTCGATAATCAACTCTTCCCGCAAAAAGCGCATTGCGGCAGGTTCAGGCACGACCGTGCAGGAAATAAACCAGCTTTTAAAGCAGTTCGAACAGACCAAAATGATTATGAAACAGCTTAAAGGCGGCAAGCGTAGGTTGCCCTTTATTTAATCGGCAGACGCCGCAACACGCGTGGGCTAAACTCCGCGATGCGTGCGATTAACCCCGCAATATGCGGCAGTCAACCTGCAAACGCCCCGCAATATGCGGCGTTGATATACTTAAACGGAAAAATCTGCAATTACCCCCGCAATATGGCGCGGATAAATTAATTACCCCCGTAGTATGCGGCAGATAATTGCAAAGCTAAAAAGGTTAATAAACTCCGACAACGGAGAAAAATATTTTTTATAACAAACAGGAGAACAGTTATGGCAGTTAGAATGAGATTAACCAGAATGGGCGACAAGAAGTCCCCCTTCTACAGAATCGTTGTTATTGATTCGAGAAAGGCACAGTCGGGCGAATATATCGATAAAATCGGTTACGTTGACCCCCTCAAGAACCCCGCAGAAATCAATATCGACGTTGAAAAGGCTAAGGCTTGGCTTGCAAAGGGTGTTCAGCCCACCGAAACGGTTAAGAGCTACCTTGTAAAGGCAGGCGCTATGGAACAGAGCACTAAGCTTTCCGCTCCCAAGACCAACAACAAGAAAAAGAAGAAGTAATTTTTCTTAATCGAAAATAAAATTTAGGCGCAATAATCCGTATTTACCGCGCCTCGGAGAAATTATGCAGGATACTATTTTAGAATTAATCAAGTACGTTGTAGAGCAGTTCGCCGATAAAAAGGACCAGATTGAATACAACGTAGAGGAAAAGGAAGCGGCTATCGAAGTTACCGTATTGCTCAACGAAAGCGATATGGGCAAGGTAATCGGCAAGCAGGGCAAAATCGCCAAGGCTTTGCGCACGCTTGTCCGCGCCGCAACCCCCCGCGACAGCAAAAAGTACGTTGTCGAAATCAAGGAAAAGGCGTAAGACGCCTTTTTTCTTTTTATTTAAGGTATGGAAAAGTATTTAACCGTAGCGCGCGTACTCAAGCCCCAGGGCATACGCGGCGAAATTAAAGTGATGACTCTCACCGACAGCGCGGAGGACTTATGCGGTTTTTCGCGTCTGTTCATCGCGGGCGAGGAATACAAGGTCTTAAACGTCCGCGCTTTCGGCGATACCGCGTTTTTAACGCTCAAGGGCATAGCCGACAGAAACGCGGCGGAGCTTCTGCGCGGAAACGACGTGCTTGCCCTGCGCGAGGACGCGCCTCCCCTGCCCGACGGCAGGTTCTATATCGTCGACCTTATTGGCTGTAAGGTTGTCGACGACAAGGGCGAAACCCTCGGCACTATATGCGACGTAACGCCTGCAAAGACGGATATCTACGTTGTGGATACGGGTGCAAAGCAGGTTCCTTTCGTCGCCGCGGAGGGCGTAATTTTGTCCGTGGACGTTGAAGGTTCAGTCATTACGGTAAACCGCGAGCGCTTCAATCAGGTTGCGCTTTTAGACTGATGAAAATTACAATACTCACCCTCTTCCCCGAGATGTTTTCGCCCCTGTTTCAAAGCATATTGGGCCGTGCGGTGGAGGAGAAAAAAATTTCAATCGAGGTCGTAAACATACGCGACTATGCCGAAAATAAGCACTTAAAGTGCGACGATTATCCCTTCGGCGGCGGCGCGGGAATGGTTATGATGCCTCAGCCCATCGGCAGCGCGATAGAGGCTATCGACCCTGAACACAGGGCAAGGCGCATCTACATGTCGCCCAAGGGCGAGGTTTTCAGGCAGCAGAAGGTGTTTGAACTGCTGTCCTACGACCATATAATTTTGTTGTGCGGCCACTACGAGGGCGTCGACCAGAGGGTAATCGATTTATATATCGACGAGGAAATTTCCGTGGGCGACTACGTTCTGACCGGCGGCGAACTGCCTGCAATGGTAGTGTGCGACTGCGTTGCGCGCTACGTCGACGGCGTAATTTCGGGTGCTTCGTTGGTGGACGAGAGCTTTTCGGACAATCTTCTGGAGTATCCGCAGTACACCCGACCTGCGGAGTATAAGGGGCTGAGCGTACCCGAAGTTCTGCTTTCGGGCAATCACGCAAAGATAGACCAATGGCGCAGGGAACAGAGCAAAAAGCTGACCGCGGCGCGCCGTCCCGACTTAATCGACAAGGATTAATTTAAAATTCAGGCTTGAAACAGTTTAAAAGCCTTGCTGCAAGGATAAATTATGAAACATCTGCAATGGTTCCCCGGGCATATGACCAAGGCGATGAGAATGATGGAGGAGAACGTCGCTCTGTGCGACGGGATAATCTACGTTCTCGACGCGCGCTGCCCTGCGGCTTCGTTCAATAAAAACTTAAAAAAGACGTTCGGCTCAAAGCCCGTACTGTACGTTTTAAACAAGTGCGACCTTGCCGACGAGCGCGTAAACGCCTTTGTAAAGCTCATCGGCGAGAGTGCGGTTTGCCTTAAACTCAATTCGGCAAAATCCTCTTCGCGAAGGGATATTATGGCGGCAATGCAGAAACTTGTGGCTGAAAAGCAGGCGAGAAACGCTCTCAAGGGCTACAACCAGACCTTCCGCTTTATGGTTTGCGGCGTGCCCAACACGGGCAAGAGCACGGTAATAAATCTTATCTCGGGCGAAAAGCGCGCCCAGACGGGCGACAAGGCGGGCGTGACGCGCGGCAAGCAGTGGATTCGTTGCGACGGATTCGAACTGCTCGATACTCCCGGCACGACTCCTCCCGCGTTCGAAAACCAGAAGCTGGCGGTGCGCCTTGCGTACGTGGGCAGTCTGAACGACGACATTCTGGATCTGGATGATATTTCGCTTGCGCTGCTTGCCGAGATGTACGAAAAGTACCCCGACAGATTGAAGGACAGATACGGCATAGAGGGCGGAACTCCGCTTGAAATGCTTGAAAAGGTGTGCGTGCGCCGCGGATTTATGTTGAGAGGCGGCGAATACGACTACGAGCGCGGTGAACGCGCGGTTATTGACGATTTCCGCAAGGGCAGATTGGGCGGCGTCACCTTGGACGAGCTCTCCGACTGCGACGGAATGAAATTTTAACCGACGGAATAAAGTTTTAATCGAGAGTATGAAATTTTAATACGGTAGAGTTTTAATATGGACAAGCTGTTTTACGAAAGAGAACTTATATCGCAGGGCAGAAAGCTGGTGTGCGGAGTGGACGAAGTCGGCCGCGGACCGCTTGCGGGTCCCGTAGTCTGCGCGGCAGTAATAATGCCTTTAGACGACCTTATAGAGGGCGTTGACGACAGTAAAAAGCTGACCGCAAAAAAAAGAGAAAAGCTTGCCGAAGAGATTAAGCAAAAGGCGATTGCCTGGGCAATATGCCGCGTTGAACCGCAGGTCATAGACGAGATTAACATACTTCAGGCAACTCGGCTGTGCATGAAAAACGCGATAGAAAGTCTTGACCCTTCGCCCGATTTCGTCATAGTGGACGGCAACATGACTCTGGATATCGCTATTCCGCAGAGGTACCTTATAAAGGGCGACGCGAACAGCTATTCCATAGGCGCGGCTTCGATAATAGCCAAGGTGTACCGTGACGCGCTGATGGCGGAATACGCAAAGGATTATCCCCAATACGGGTTTGAACGCCACGCCGGCTACGGCACGGCGGCGCACATTCAGGCAATTAAGGATTACGGCCTGACGCCCATTCACCGCAGGAGCTTTACTACCAAATGGCAATAAAGGGCGAAAAGCGCCGCGTGGGCTTTTGGGGAGAGCGCAAGGCGGTCGGGTATCTGAAAAAGCAGGGCTATCGAATTTTAGAGCGCAACTACCGTTGCCCCTTGGGCGAGGTGGATATAATCGCAGGAAAGGGCGAAGTCGTTGCGTTTGTCGAGGTCAAGACGCGCTCAAATATTTCCTTCGGTCAGCCCAACGAGGCTGTGACGCGCGAAAGACAGAACAGATATATCCGCACGGCTAAGCACTATTTTTCGGGAAAAACTCCCGATTGCGTGGTGCGGTTCGATATTATCGAAGTTTTAAACGGCAAAATCAACCACATAGAGAGCGCGTTCGAAGCTTGAATACAGGTCGGTTTCTGCGAATAAAAAATAGCATATATATAATATATGGAATAGAGAGTCGGCGCCGCTTAAAATAATAGTCGGCGCTTTTTTATTGTCCGTAATTGTGTAAAAGTCGGTTTCGTTGCCGCTAATCGCGGCGGGATAAGCCAATTTTTTGATCTTTTTACGAATGTTGGAAAAAGCGGCTGAAAGTGGGCGGCAAGGTCGGAAAAAACGGGCGGCTGAAAGTGCGGCTGAAAGGGCAGAAAAAGAGCGGCGGAAAGGTCTGGGGAGAAGGTATAAAACAGGTCGTGAAAATTCTTTTGTGAAAATTGCGATACACCCCTTAAAATCGCTTGCGTTTTAAAAATAACTCTGTTACAATACGTTGGCAATGAAAATTACGAGGACGACAGGTTTCGTCCGAATACGGAGGACATTATGAAAGGATTGGTTGAGGCAATCGAAAAGGAAGGAATGAAAGAGAGCGTTCCCGCGTTCAACGTGGGCGACACCGTTAAGGTCGGCTTCAAGGTTATCGAAGGTACGAAGGAAAGAATTCAGAACTTCGAAGGCGTAGTTATCGCTAAAAAGCACGGCGGCATCAGAGAGAGCTTCACGGTAAGAAGATTATCTTTCGGCGTTGGCGTTGAAAGAACCTTCCCTCTTCACTCGCCCAAGATCGCTTCCATTACCGTAGTAAGAAAGGGTAAGGTAAGAAGAGCTAAGCTCTACTACCTCAGAGGTCTTACCGGTAAGGCTGCTAAAATTCAGGAAGCTAAGTAATTTAAAAAAGCTCTCGCTATGCGCGGGAGCTTTTAATTTTTATCTGATTTTACTTTCCGCGGCGCGCGCATTTCCCGTCAGGATTGCGCTTGCATGCCTGAATTGCGCTTCAGCATCAGGAGACATGCGCTCGGTTCGCTATGACCGCCGCGGCAAACAAAATAACGGAAAAGAGAAAGAAACGCGATAAACTGAACGTTGCGGCAAACAGACAACGCAATAAACTGATTAACGCGAAAAACTAAGTTAATCAGGGATAGAGAAACGAGATAAACCAAGTCAGGGGTATTTATGCTGTCAAAGGTGATGAGTTTTGCGCTCACGGGGCTGGAAGGCGTTCCCGTAGAGGTTGAAACGGATATTAATAAGGGAATGGTCTCCTACGAGCTGGTCGGTCTGCCCGATACGGCGGTCAAGGAGAGCAGGGAGAGGGTAAATTCGGCTATCCGCAACAGCCGCTTTCATTTTCCCGTGAACAGAATAACCGTAAACCTTGCCCCTGCGGACGTCAAAAAGGAGGGCAGCGCCTACGATTTGCCCATTGCCGTCTGCATTTTAAAGGCAAGCGGACAGTTAGGACAAGCCGAATTCGGCGACACGGTCATGCTTGGCGAGCTTGCTCTGGACGGGTCTCTGCGCGCGGTGTCGGGCGTTTTGCCCGTGCTTATATCGGCAAAGAATAAGGGCTTCACGCGGTTTATTATTCCCTACGCAAACGCCAACGAGGCGAGCTATCTTGAAGGGATAGAGGTCTATGCCTTAAAGAGCCTCTGCCAGACGGTTGAATTTTTAACGGGAGCAAGAGAGTTTACTCCCGTACCCGTAAAGAGCTTTTCCTCGGTGGTCAGAAGCGCGGCGTACAGCTCGGATATGGGGCTTGTAAAGGGTCAGGCGATGGCAAAGCGCGCAATAGAAATCGCCGTTGCGGGCGGACATAACATACTGCTTTCGGGCCCTCCGGGAACGGGCAAGACCATGCTTGCGCGCTGTATTCCCACCATTATGCCCGACCTGACCTTCGACGAGGCGCTGGAAGTCACCAAAATCCATTCGGTTGCAGGCGAGCTGAACGAGGACGGCATAGTTTCCCTGCGCCCCTTCAGAACTCCCCATCACACGGCTACCACCGTATCTCTCTGCGGAGGCGGCAACGTAAGAATCAAACCGGGCGAAATCTCCAAGGCGCACAAGGGAGTGCTGTTTCTGGACGAACTGCCCGAATATACGCGCTCGGCGCTGGAGGCGCTGCGCCAGCCCTTGGAGGACAGAGTAATCACCGTTACCCGCGCAGGCGGCGCGGTGACCTTCCCTGCCGACTTCATTCTGTGCGCGAGCATGAACCCCTGCCCGTGCGGCAACTACGGCTCTACGGAAAAGCCCTGCACCTGCACGCCAGCGCAGCGGCGCAGATACCGCAGTAAAATTTCTGGCCCGCTGCTGGACAGAATAGACCTTCAGGTGGAAGTGGACGCGGTCAGGTACGACGACTTAGCTTCGGATACGGTCGAAGAGAGCAGCGCGTCCGTAAAGGCGCGCGTTGAGCGCGCGCGTGAAATCCAGCGCGAAAGATTCCGCGAAGAGGAAATATCCGTGAACGCCAATATGGGCGAAAGAGAGCTTAAAAAATACTGTCCTCTCACGCCCGGGTGCGAGGCGGTCTTAAAGAACGCGTTTATTTCCCTGTCACTCTCTGCCCGCGCGCGTTCGCGCATTATAAAGGTGGCGCGCACCATTGCCGATCTGGACAATTCCGCGCACATTTTGCCCGAACACGTGCTGGAAGCTACCGCGTATCGCAATTTTGACGTAAAAGACGATTGATGAACTACACAAACGACGAAACAAACTTAATAATTGCAGACGGATTTACTGAACTTAACTACAGACAGAAAAAGCTTTTAATCTGCGTTTGCGCTTCAGATTGCCCCGAAAGAGAGAAATATGAGCGCGAATTGATTAAAACGCTCGGCTTGGGAGTATATAATAAATTGAGGACTGCCTTTTCGGACGGCGCTTTCCGCGCGGAGACGCTGTCAAGGCTTGAGAAAAAGGGAGTCTCTTGCGTGACTTTAAAGAGCGGAAGCTATCCGGAGCTTCTTAAAAATATCCCCGTGCCTCCGCTGGTATTGTACTGCAAGGGCAACTTAAAGCTTCTTTCAGAGCCCTGTTTTGCGGTGGTCGGGTCAAGAAGAACGCTCAACCAATCGCTTGCGGCTTGCAGGGCGATAGCCGGCGAGCTTACGGAGCATTTCACGGTTGTCACGGGCGTTGCCGATGGCGCGGACGGAGCGGCTGTCGGCGGCGCGCTGAAGAGCGGAAGGGTAATCTGCGTGCTTCCCAACGGACACGATTACTACTATCCCGTAGCCAACGCCGACCTCATAAAAAAGGTGGAGGAGAGGGGACTTGTAATTTCGGAATTTCCGCCCGAAGTCAGTCCGCAAAAGTACTTTTTCACCGTCCGCAACCGCATAATAGCAGGTTTGTCCCGCGGAGTGCTGGTGGTATCGGCGGCAAAGCGGAGCGGCGCGCTCATCACCGCAGGCTATGCGGCGGACTACGGCAGGGAGGTGTTCGCCTTTCCCTATTCTCTGGGGGTCACGAGCGGCGAGGGCTGTAACGCGCTCATCAAAAACGGAGCCGCCCTTTGCGAAAATGTACTTGACATTTTCTCCTGTTTCGGTTTAGAATACAAATCAGCGGCTTTAACCGCGCTTTCCGACGACGAGCGCGCCGTATTGGAATATTTGAAGCAGAACGGTCAGTCGCATATTCAGAATATCGCAACTGCGCTCGGCAAAAAGATATTTCAGGTTTCGGCGACGTGCGCTTCGCTTGAAATAAAGGGAGTCGCCGCATCGGTCGGCGGAAACCGTTACGCGCCCGTCAGATAAAATAAAAAACATATTCCGGTCGGCAACGACGCCTGCCGTCAATATAAAGTTGGAGCTAGTATGGATTTAATCATAGTCGAATCGCCTTCCAAGGCGAAAACCATTGCAAAATATTTAAAGGGGAAGTACAAGGTGGACGCGTCCGGCGGACACGTAAGGGATTTGCCCGAAAAGACTCTGGGCGTCAGAATTTCCGACAATTTCGAGCCCAAGTACGAAATCACCCCCAGCAAGAAGGACGTAATAAAGAGGCTCTCCGAAGAGGCTAAAAAAGCCGGAAAAGTCTATCTTGCAACCGACCCCGACCGCGAAGGCGAGGCGATAAGCTGGCACTTACAGACCGTGCTCGGTATGGACGAGAACGGCAAGCACAGGGTTGAATTCAACGAAATATCCCCCAAGGCGGTTGAAAACGCGCTTAAGAATCCGCGCACGATAGACTATAACCTTGTGGACGCGCAGCAGGCGAGAAGAGTTTTAGACAGACTTGTGGGCTACAAGCTTTCGCCCCTTCTGAACAATCGCATACAAAACGGTCTTTCCGCGGGCAGAGTGCAGTCGGTAGCGCTCAGACTTATCGTCGACAGAGAGCGCGAAATAACCGCGTTCAAGCCCGAAGAATACTGGGTATTCACGGCGGCTCTGCAGGATTTACCCGCCAAGTATGCGCCCTTCAAGGCGACTTATCAGCTTAAAAAGAGCGGAAAATCCATTCCTGAAGAGCAGGCGAAAAAGGTTGAAGAGGAGATTAAAAACGGCGAGTTCGTCGTCACCAAGGTCAAGAACGGCATAACCAGATCCCACGCTCCCGCACCCTTCACCACGTCGTCGCTCCAGCAGGACGCTTCGAATAAGTTCGGCATGTCCTCGCCCGAGACCATGCTGGTTGCGCAGCACCTGTACGAAGGTATGGACGTCGGCGGCGACCATATCGCGCTCATAACCTATATCCGTACGGACTCCGTGCGCGTGGCTCAGGACGCGCAGCAGAACGCGCTTGAATTCATAAAGAACACCTACGGCGAACAGTACGTTCCCGCAAAGCCTAACTACTATGCGACCAAGAAGGGCGCTCAGGACGCGCACGAAGCTATCCGTCCCATAAACCTTGCGGTTACGCCTGCAAGCGTAAAGCAGTTTCTGGATAAAAAACACTACAACGTCTACAAGCTTGTCTACGACCGCTTTATCGCGTCGCAGATGGCTGAGGCACAGTATAATTCAATGCAGCTTGAAGCCGTTTCGGCAGGCTACACCTTCAAGGCAAGCGGCAAGTCGCTCATATTCGCAGGCTTCACAGCCGCGTATCAGAACGTTGCGACCGACGGCGACGAGGAGGAGAGCTCAAAGCTCCTTCCCCCCTTGCAGGAGGGCGACAAGCTCAATTTAAATTCGCTTGTCAAGGAACAGAAGTTCACCCGTCCCCCCTTAAGGTACACAGACGCTTCGCTCGTAAAGACTATGGACGAAAAGGGCATAGGCCGCCCTTCGACTTACGCCTCCATAATCTCCGTGCTTTCTAAGCGCCGCTATATCGAAAAGGACGGCAAATATATGGTCCCCACCGAGGTTGCGTATAAGATTACCGACCTTCTGGTGCACTACTTCACCGACATCATGGACGTAGGTTTCACCGCCAAGATGGAGGACGAACTTGATAAAATCGAGGACGGCGGCGTGGATTGGCACAAAATAATTTCCGACTTCTATCCCTCGTTTTCAGATAAACTAAAGACCGCCGCGTGCGACGGCGACGAACTCACCGAGGAGATCTGCGAAAAGTGCGGCAGTCCCATGATTCGCCGTATAGGCAAGTACGGCAAGTATCTCGCTTGCTCGAACTATCCCAAATGCTCCAACATAGTCTCCGAATCGGAGACCGAGGTCTCGGAAATACGTTGCCCCAAGTGCGGCGCGAACATGGTGGTAAAGAGCGGCAAGTTCGGTAAATTCTTAGCCTGCCCCAACTACCCCGAATGTTCGTCTATTCTTCCCATAGACGCAAAGATTTCCGAAGAGAAGTGCCCCGAATGCGGCGAGTATATGTTCACCAAAAAGGGCAAGTACGGCAACTATCTGGAGTGTGGCAAGTGCGGTATGAAAAAGCCGCTCACCCCTCCCGACGGCAAGGCGCGTTCGGGCGAAAAGACCGAGGGTACCTGTCCCGAATGCGGCAAGCCCATGCGCAGAATGCGCTCCAAGTCGGGCAAAATTTACTTCGGCTGCACGGGATATCCCACCTGCAAGTTCTTAAGCTGGGACGTCCCCACGGGCGGCAAATGCCCCAAGTGCGGCAAGTTCCTGATTAAGAAGGGCAAGCAGATAAAATGCTCCGATAAGGACTGCGACTACTTTGAGGATATACCCGAAGATAATGAAGATTAAGGTCATAGGCGCAGGTCTCGCCGGATGCGAGGCGGCGCATTATCTCTCCAGACACGGATACGAGGTGGAGCTCTACGACATAAAGCCCTCGTCCTTCACGCCTGCACATTCCAGCGAAAACTTCGGCGAGCTGGTCTGCTCCAACTCCCTTAAGGGCGCCGACCCGTACTCCAATGCGTGCGGACTGTTAAAGCAGGAAATGCGCGGGCTGGGCTCGCTCGTCATCGAGGCGGCGGATGCGACCGCCGTGCCTGCGGGCGGTGCGCTTGCCGTGGACAGGGACGCCTTTTCGGCGTACATAACCGAGCGAATCAAGAGCGACAACAATATAACCGTAATCTGCGAGGAAATTACGAAAATTCCGCAGGACGGCTGGACGGTTATCGCAACCGGACCCCTTACGACAGACGCGCTCTCCGAGGATATAAAGGCCAGATTCGGCGGAAATCTTCACTTCTACGACGCGTCCGCGCCCATAGTCTCGCGCGCGAGTATAGATATGAACGCCGCGTTCGTCGGCGACAGATACGGCAAGGGCGGGGACGACTATATCAATTGCCCGATGAATAAGCAGGAGTACGAAACCTTCGTAACCGAGCTTACAGGCGCCGAGCGCGCGATTTTGCACGACTTTGAAAAGGGTGAAATTTTCGAAGGCTGTATGCCCGTAGAGGTAATGGCGGCGCGCGGCGAGCAGACGCTGAGATTCGGACCCTTCAAGCCCGTAGGGCTCACCGACGCGAACGGCAACAAGTTTTACGCCGTTTTACAGCTCAGAAAGGAGAACGCCGAGGGCGAAGCTTACAACCTCGTGGGCTGTCAGACCAACCTGAAATTTCCCGAGCAGAAGAGGGTTTTCTCCCTCATTCCCGCGCTGAAGGAGGCGGAGTTTCTGCGCTACGGCGTTATGCACCGCAACACCTACATCAACTCTCCCGACTGCCTGAACGCAGATTTTTCCTGCAAGGACGACGGAAGACTTTTCTTCGCTGGGCAGATGACGGGCGTCGAAGGCTACGTGGAATCGGCTGCAAGCGGACTTTTATGCGCGATTCACCTCGTGAGGAAGGAACGGAACAAGCAGCCTGTAATACCCGAAAATTTATGTATGCTCGGCGCTTTGTCGGCACATATATCGGGGGCAAACACGAATTTTACGCCCATGAACGCCAACTACGGCATATTAAGGGCGGCGGATATTAAGATCCGCGATAAAAAACAGCGCTACGCGTATCTTTCGCGCCGCGCGCTGGAATATATAGAAAGCTATAAGGAGCAGTTAAATCTTTAATTATGGACTTAACACCCAAACAGACGGTACACGAACTCAATAAATATATAATCGGTCAGGACGAGGCGAAAAAGGCAGTGGCGATAGCCCTTCGCAACCGCTACCGCAGAAGTCAGCTTTCGCCCGAACTGCGCGACGAGGTCACGCCCAAAAACATTATCATGAAGGGACCTACGGGCGTCGGTAAGACCGAAATAGCAAGAAGGCTTGCAAAGCTGGTCAAGGCTCCCTTTTTAAAGGTCGAAGCCACCAAGTATACCGAGGTCGGCTACGTCGGACGCGACGTCGAGAGCATGATCCGCGATCTTGCGGAGTGCGCTATCCGCCTTGTCAAGGAGGAAAAGACCAAGGAGGTCTCCTACAAGGCAATGGCGGTCGCAGAAAGGAGAATCGCCAAAGTCCTTGCCGAGATGAAAAAGGACGAACGCGGCGAATTTTCCAAGGAAGTGTTCGAGCAGAACCTAGTTAACGGCATCCACGACGGCAAGTACGACAGTACGGTCATAGAAATAGAGGTTGACGACAATCCCAAGCCGCTGGAGCTCTCCCCCGGTCAGGGCGCGGCAATCGACTTAGGTTCGGTTTTCGGCTCGCTGGGAATGAACCGCAAAAAGAAGCGCAAAATTTCCGTAAAAGAGGCTAAAAATCTGATTATGGCGGAAGAGGCGGATAAGCTTATCGACAACGACGCCGTCACAGCCGAAGCCATTCGCCGCGCCGAAAACGACGGCATTATATTCATCGACGAAATCGACAAGATCGCAGGCAAGGGCAATCAGGGTGCGGACGTCTCCAGAGAGGGCGTTCAGCGCGACATATTGCCCATCGTAGAGGGCTGCACGGTAATGACCAAGTACGGTCCCGTAAAGACCGACTATATCCTGTTCATTGCGGCGGGCGCATTCCACGTTTCCAACGTGGACGACCTGATTCCCGAATTTTTAGGCCGTTTCCCCGTGCTTGTCGAGCTCAACAGCCTTAAAAAAGAGGACTTCGTCAACATCTTGACCCAGACCCACAACGCAATCACAATGCAGTATTCCGCGCTTCTTGCCGTGGATAACATAGATCTGCACTTCCTGCCCGACGCGATAGAGCGCATAGCGGCAATTTCGGAAGAGCTCAATTCCACCTCCGAGGACATAGGCGCAAGGCGTCTGCACACGGTTATGGAATATCTCTTAGAGGATATTTCGTTCAACGCGGGCGGCAACGACTACCCCGTAATCACCCTTGAAATCGACGGAAAATACGTCGACGAACACCTTGAAAAGCTCATTAAAACCCAGGGCAACAGGAAGAGCGTAAAGGTTACGGGCTTCACCGAAGAAAATAAATAATTATTCCGCGGCTGCTAAATCTGTAGCCTATTAAAGCGAAATTTACGCAAAAAAAATGACATAAAGAGCGGTTGGTTGCGGCATATGTCCGCACCAACCGTACAGGAGATAATATGATTAACGTACCCAAAGGCACAAAGGACGTGCTTCCTTCCCAGTCCTATAAATGGCAGTTTATAGAAAACGCTGCAAGAGAGGTTGCTAAAACCTTCAATATGAAGGAGATCCGCACGCCCGTGTTCGAACACACCGAGCTGTTTCAGCGCGGCGTGGGTGACACGACCGATATCGTCAACAAGGAAATGTACACCTTTTTGGACAAGGGTTCGCGTTCGATAACCTTAAAGCCCGAAGGTACGGCAGGCGCGGTGAGACTCTTTATCGAAAACGGACTTGCCAACAGCCCCCTGCCTTTAAAGGCGTTCTACATAACGCCCTGCTACCGCTACGAGCGTCCCCAGGCGGGCAGACTGCGCGAATTCCACCAGTTCGGCATAGAGGTATTCGGCGCAAAATCGCCCGCAACCGACGCGGAAGTTATTCTTGCCGCTTCGTCGTTTTTGAATAAGTTGGGCATAACCCGTACGCAGCTGCAATTAAACTCAATCGGCTGTAAGACCTGCCGTGCGGAGTACAACGCCGCGCTCAAGGAATATCTTCGCCCCAATCTGGATAAAATGTGCCCCACCTGCCGCGAGAGGTTCGACAAAAACCCCTTAAGAATTCTTGACTGCAAGGAAGAGGAGTGCAAAAAAATAACCGCAGGCGCGCCCACTATCTTAGATTATCTTTGCGACGATTGCCGCGACCACTTTGAACAGGTTAAGTCGCTGCTCACCGCTCAGGGCGTGGAATTTACGGTTAATTCGGGCATAGTAAGGGGTTTAGACTACTATACCAAGACGGTTTTCGAGTTTGTCTCCACGGCGATCGGCGCGCAGGGCACGGTTTGCGGCGGCGGCAGATACGACGGACTTATCGAAGAGCTGGGCGGCAACCCCACTCCTGCGATAGGTTTCGCCGCAGGCATCGAAAGACTGCTCCTTTTAATGGAGAACACGGGTGCGCAATTCCCCGAAGAGAGCAAGCCCGACTTGTATCTTGCAGGTATGGACGGGGCAACCCGCGCCAAGGCGTTTTCGCTTGCATGCGAGATAAGGCGCGGCGGAGCGAGCGTTGAAACCGACCTTATGGAGCGTTCGGTTAAGGCGCAGTTCAAGTATGCCGATAAAATCGGCGCGCGCTTTGTGGCGGTTATCGGCGAAAGCGAGATGCAGGAAGGCGCGGTAAATATCAAAAAAATGTCGGACGGAACCCAGACGAAGGTGGCGTTCGCGGATATTTTAAACTTTTTGGAAGAAAATAAATAAGAGGTACAGATATGGTTAAACAGATTAAAACGGCAGAATTCGACCAGCTCATAAACGGCGAAAAGCCCGTAGTATGCGACTTTTTCGCAACCTGGTGCGGACCTTGCAAAATGCTTGCGCCCGTCATGGAACAGGTCTCCGAAGAATACGGCGACAGAGCGGTTTTCGTAAAGGTGGACGTGGACGACAATTTCGAGCTTGCGGCTCGCTACGGCGTTATGTCCATTCCCTTGGTTGCAGTTTTCAAGGGCGGCGAGCTTGCGGACAAGTCTTTGGGCTTCTCTCCCAAGTCGGAGCTTTGCGAGTTTTTGAATAAGAATATTTAAGTAATATTTGTCAATTAATGGGGAGCGCTTTTCAGCCGCTCCCTTTTTATCGTTTTATAATGATTAAACAGGAATATAAAACCCCGTCGACTGCGAAAAACGCAGTCGACGGGGTTATTTTACAAAAGGTTTGCGTCGATAATGATAAAAGGTCGGTTTTATTTAAAAAGATTTGCGTTGATTTAAACAGTCTGTATTTTTTTCGGTAAAGGCTTGCGGCGCGTTGCAAAAATGGTGTAAATTCCCGAAAGAAACAGCCATAAAATTATGGAATAGACGGCTATTCTTTCGGGTATCCCTGCAAACTTTGCAAGGGGAGAAAAGGACAATACAAATGTGAATACTGCTCCGATAAGTCCCAGGCTTCCGATAATTATAGCTGCCTTTGAAAAGGCGGCAAAGCCTTCGCCCTTGTAATATATGCCCGTGTAAATTGCAAGCGCGTTTCCGCACGAAAAGCACGTCGCCGCGCCTGCGCCGTGAACGCCGAATACGGCAGGGTTTCCGCCGTGAAAAATTCCCACCGTCATAACTCCCAGACCCGTAAGGGTGGCTAATATGCGGCAAATAACGCGCTTTATCTTGCTGTCAAACTTGTTAAAGCACGCGCAGTAGCAGGGGATATACGCCGCGCCCGAACAGATCAACGCGGCGTTCATCAGCGCGTACAGCGGAGAAAAACCTCCGCCCTCGGCGCAGTTTACGGGTATACCCAGCTCGCTTATCGTGTGCGTAAAGTACGCCGTCTGCGGCGTTTTGCAGGCGGATACGGCTATCGCCTCCGCCGTCAGGTAAAACACCGCCGAAATTATGCACGCCGCGCCCAGCGCGTATCTCAAGCCCCGTCGTCTCTCCATACAGTCCAGTATGTGTAACCGCGCGGTAATAATTCCTGACCAAGCGCCTCCGAACGCCAATGCGAGCCCAATCGCACCCGAACGCAATGCACCTCCGAACGCCGAGCACGCCCGAACGCCAATGCACACACGACCCACAATGCGCGCCAGAGTGCCAGTACGCCCGAACACCCCGAACGCCCGAACGCCTATTCGCACACCCGACCCCCAAGTACGCCGAACGCCCCGAACCCCCGAACGCCAAGCACGCCCGAATGAGTAAAAAAGTATCTTTATAATTTTATACGGTCAATTATTTGTATATTTACAAATTATATGCTATAATATGCGCATAAATATAAATTTTTGGAGATTACCTATGATAGACGTATCCTTGATTGAGCAGACCGACCCCGAAATTGCTCAGGCGTTGAAGCTTGAACTTTCCCGTCAGCAGGGCAACATCGAACTCATCGCAAGCGAAAATTTTGTTTCTCCTGCGGTTCTCGCCGCGGCGGGCAGCCACTTGACCAATAAATATGCCGAAGGCTATCCCGGACACCGCTACTACGGCGGCTGTCAGTTTGTGGATATCGCCGAAGATCTGGCGCGCAACCGCCTTAAGGAGATTTTCGGCTGTGAATACTGCAACGTTCAGCCCCACTCGGGCGCGAGCGCAAACCTCGCCGTTTTCTTCGCAATGCTTCAGCCCGGCGATACGGTAATGGGTATGAACCTCGCCCACGGCGGTCACCTTTCGCACGGTTCTCCCGTAAATATTTCGGGTAAGTATTTCAATATCGTTCCCTACGGCGTGAGCGAAGATACCCAGCTTATCGACTACGACCAGATGGAAAAGCTTGCGCTTGAATGTAAGCCCAAGCTCATCGTGTCGGGCGCAAGCGCGTACCCCAGAGTTATCGACTTTAAGAGAATCCGCGAAATCTGCGACAAGGTTGGCGCGTATATGATGGTTGATATAGCCCACATCGCAGGTCTGGTTGCGGCAGGACTTCACCCCTCGCCCGTGCCTTATGCGGACTTTGTAACGACCACTACGCACAAGACCCTTCGCGGACCCCGCGGCGGCGTAATAATGTGCAAGGAACAGTACGGAAAGCAGATCGACAAGGCGATCTTCCCCGGTATTCAGGGCGGTCCTTTAATGCATATCATAGCGGCAAAGGCGGTGGCTTTCAAGGAAGCTCTCACCCCAGAATTCAAGGAATATCAGGCTCAGATAGTCAAAAATGCGGCTGCAATGTCAGACGAATTCAAAAAACTCGGCGTGGATATGGTTTCGGGCGGCACGGACAATCACTTGATTCTGCTCAACCTCACCGCAAAGGGCATTACGGGCAAGGAGCTTGAACACGCTCTGGACGAAGTTCACATCACCGTGAACAAGAACGCCATTCCCTTCGACACGCAGAAGCCTTTCGTAACTTCGGGTATACGTATCGGCACGCCTGCAATGACCACCCGCGGAATGAAGGAAGAACAGGCCCGCATAATCGCACGCCTTATCACCAAGGTCATCGACGAGGGCGAGGCTTGCTACGACTACGTAAAGGCTGAAGTCGCTAAGCTCTGCGAACAGTTCCCCCTTTACGCCGACTGCGTAAAATAATTCAGTATTTATCTGACCGACAGAAATTCAATTTTCAACCGATATCAATTCAATATTCGACTGACGGCGCCCTATAAAGGTCGCCGTCGGTTTTTATATAAAGGCGATTGACGCATGGGAGCGATTATAAAATAAAAATTTTTTCAAAACGCTATTGATATGTAGTCCTAACTATGATATAATATATCCGATTAAAGACATAAAAATCGGGGCAATGTCGCCCGCATACGGTGCGGCAGGTTTCCGAGGGAGGTATAAATTATGGATTCATCGTGCATGAGAGCTCTCACCTACGGGCTGTTTGTAGTGACTGCAAGGGAGGGTAAGAAGGATAACGGCTGCATTACGAACACCGTTCAGCAGGTGACGACTACGCCCAACGTAATTTCGCTTGCGGTAAACAAAGATAACTACACTCACGGAATGATCGAAAGAACGGGCGCGTTCAACGTAAGCGTTATTTCAGAGAAGGCTGATTTCTCGCTGTTCAAGCATTTCGGATTCCAGAGCGGCGCAACAGTAGATAAGGCGCAGGGATACGAGCATTTAAAGCGTTCGGATAACGGCATATACTACGTAACCGAGGGGGTAAACGCGTATATGAGCGCAATGGTGCTCAAGACGATAGACCTCGGCACGCATACGCTGTTTATAGCCGAAGTGACCGACGGAGCGACTTTAGACAGTGCGCCTTCGGCAACGTACGCTTACTATCATTCAAACATTAAGCCTCAGCCGCAGAAACCCAAAAAGACGGTCTGGCGCTGCAAGATATGCGGATACGAATACGAGGGAGAAGAGCTCCCCGCCGATTACACCTGCCCTCTGTGCAAGCACCCTGCCGAGGACTTTGAAAAAATAGAGGTTTAATCAGGGCAAGACTCAGGTCCGACCCGAGCCGCCGTTGGTTAAAGCTTACTTAAAACCGTACGGCTATTTAAAAAAGCGGTTTAGTCCGAGCAAGTCGGCATACAATAAAACCTCTATTAAAACCGCACGGCTTTCAGAATGAGATATATGCGTATCAACTGAAAAATGCGCTGCGGAAAACTGATTTGTATACAGTAAAATAGCTCACGTTCGCAAGAACGTGAGCTTAATTTAACTATTCTACGTTTCATAGACTTTTTCCACGGGCTTACCTTGCCAAAACTATTCCGAAGATTTATAATGAAACCGTAAAGCTAAACGTAGTCAGGCTAAATAAGTAAGGAGAATACAATGGCAAAGAAACCTATCGGCGAATTTCTCGCCGACCTTCGGCGCGAAAAGGGCTATACGCAGAAACAGGTTGCGGATATGCTGGGCATTTCCAACCGCACGCTGTCCGCGTGGGAGCAGGGCAGGGCGTATCCCGACGTTCTGACGCTCCCTGCGCTTGCGAAAATTTACGGGGTAACCGCCGACGAGATTTTAAACGGCGAAAGGCGGGAAAGCGCCTTAATCGGGCAGCCGTTTTCTGGCGCAGGCGCGGATAAAAGCGAGGAAAAAGCAGCTTCGTCTGCGGATAAAACAGGTAAAAACGCAGATTCGTCGGGGGATAGTACGGTGTCAACCGCGAAAAAGAGCGAAGAAGAAACTCTTATAAAGTTTTCGTTTAAAATAAACTTACTTACCGTTATTGAGTGCGTAGGAATTGCTGTTTTTGCAATGGGAATTGTTCTTTCCGCTATGATATTGTGGCTGGGTTGCCTGTTGTTCGTCCTCGGCATATGCGCGGTGATAACCTCGGTAGGTCTCACCTGCGTGTTCGGAAACGGCGCGTTCGCTTTGCTGTGCGGCAGAGAAAAACCGCCCGTTGAAATGAGTGAGCAAAAGCGGCGATACGCGGTATGCATAGGCAGGATTATTTCGCGCTTCTACATGGTGGGCGGCGCGGTCTGGTGCGCTGTTTTTCTGATATGCTTTGCGGCTTTCATCCCTGTTGAAAACAACTTGCTCACCGCCGGTCTTATTACTACGCTGTTGCCGCTCGCGCTCGGCGCAATCTGTCTGGCGGCAGGCTTAATTTCAAGGGTCGTCGTAAAAAAAAAGTACGGAAGTCAGTCGCAGAAAGCTACGGTTAAATCAAACGGCAAATTGCTTAAAAAGTGTTGCGCTTTTGCTTTGATTCCCGTCCTTCTCGCCTGCGGCGTTATGGTGTTTTTTAATTATTGGCGCAGTGAAAAGGTGCTTTTCAGCGGCGGCGAGGAGCAGTTTAAAACGCATATGCACACGCTTATCGTCGGCGAGGGTGTAAGCGAGCCGCCTTCGGGTGAGTACGTTCTGGACTTTTCGGGCGTAACCGGACAGGTTTACGCTCCCGTAGGCTACGGATTTGAAGCCTGTCTGAATTCAGCGCTCGATTGTATGTACCTTGCTTACAGAGTTGAGGAGAATTCAAAAGATTATTTATCTTACGATTTATGTACGGCGTACAGGCTGATCGTTGAGGGGAGCGACCTTGTCGTTTACAACGTGCGCTACGCAAGCAATGCCGTTGAATATACTAGCTATGAAGTTATGCGTTACGTGGCGAAATATGCGGACGGCAATTATGAACTTATAAAGAGCGTAAGCTACGCGCAGGAGGGTTATCTTGCGGGAATTTTAATAATAATTGCGACCCTCGCCGTCGGCTTCGTGGTGTATTTGGTGCGCAGAAAAAAGTTACCCGAATAAGTTTTATACACAATCGCTCTGCGCACAAATGAATGCGGACTATGCGCAACGTATACGGGTTAATTGCAATACATGCTGATTAAGCGCGATAAAATCTAAAAAAAAGCTATAAAATATGGTTTAACCGCAATATATATGCCGCCGAACGGAACCGTTCGGCGGCATATTAATTAGTAGAATAATAAGCCTTTCGGGGCGAGCGCGTAAGCTTTTATACGGCAAAAGTCTTGTCACGCAACCTACGGTTGCAGGGATTTTATCCGTTTGCAAGCTAAAAGCGGTTGAAATTCTATCTTTGCTATCGTATAATCAGATCAATAAGCAGACGGAAACCGTGACCGCGCTGAAAAGGAGTAAAATAATGTCGATAAGTAAGAATCTGCAGTATTTAAGGAAGAGAGAGGGTGTAACGCAGGAAGAGCTTGCCGAACAGATGCAGGTATCCCGTCAGGCTGTCTCCAAATGGGAGACGGGCGAGGCTTGCCCCGACACGGACAAACTGATTGCGCTGTGCGACAGGTTTGGTGTATCAATGGACGATTTTGCTCGGGGCGACCTGACTGCGTGCGCGGATACTAAAACCGTAGCGGACGCCGAAGCAGACAACGCTAAAACAGCAGAGAACACAGAAAGCGTATCGGATATGCAGATTGACGAGCGTGCCGTGCAGGGGAGTAAAAATGCGGAACAAGAAAGCAAAAATGCGGAAATTGTGCGAAGTCACTATAAAAAATTTGCTGATCTTATTTCGACAGGCGTGTTCTTAATTCTTGTAGGCGTATCCGTGTGCGTTGCTATGTGCGCCGTGGCAAAGTATTTGGGACAAAGTCCGACGGCAAAATTAATTACCGTTTCAAGCGGAGCGGTGGTGGTTGCGTTCGTTGCAGTCGCGGTGTTGCTGTTCGTTCCTGCAGGGATTACTCACAATAATTTTATAAGGAAATACGGCGTGGCGTGCGCTCTGCCGGAGAGTGAAATAGAAAGGTTTAACAAAAAATTTATGATAGTCGTTGCGGTCTGTACGTCGGGGATAATTCTGGACGTAGCCGCGCTTATCGTGGCGGAGGTGGTGTGTTCAGGTATATACGAAAGTGCTGCCTTACAGACTACGGACAGTTCTTTGATCATCGTTTCAGCTTTTCTGCTGGTCGTTTCCTTCTTCGTTGCCGCGCTGTGCCATACGGGAATAACTAAATCGTTTTACGATCTGGCGGCTTTGCGCGCCCGCAGTGAAAGCAGTGAGAGCGGTCGGACGGTAAGCCGCAGAGAAAAGCTTGCCGACGCTGTCTGCGGAGTTATAATGCTCGCGGCAACGGCAATATTTTTGACCATAGGTTTTATATGGAATCTCTGGCACCCCGGTTGGATAGTTTTTCCGATAGGAGGAATTATCTGCTCGATAATAAAAAAATTGTCAGGCGTAAACGGAGAATAACCGGTTAAACGCAATATATATGCCGCCGAACGGAACCGTTCGGCGGCATTCGCTTTACGTATATTTTATTTTAAGTCTGCTATCCGCAGTTCGGTTTACGCTTTAATTTCGCCGTCGGATAGGCGCAGGCAAGGACGGAGTCTGCAACGGAATCCGCAACGGGATTTGAAAACAAAACCTTTAAACGGAGGCTGCGGCGGAATCTGTAAATAGAATTTGCAAAAGACTGTGTCTGTGCGTGCGGAAGATTATTTTCTGAAGTAGTGTGCGAGTCCGCCGAATACGCTCGAGAGCGCGCCGCCTGCAATAAAGGAAATCCAGCCGGGGTGCCAGAGGTTTGCAAAGAATCCTAAGCACAGGAACACGAGCAGAGCAGTCATCATGCTTGTAGCGGCAAGACCGCCGAACATGCGCTCGAGGAAGGTGGGCTGATATTCGCCCCTCTCGGCGTCTCTTTCTTCATCCTCGTCGTGACCGCCGTCGTTGGCAAAAAAGCTGCCCAAAAACATGCAAAGCGTTATTCCGCCCAGGAATACCAGCCAGCCGGGGTGCCAGAGGTTTGCAAAGCAGCCCATGCAAAGGTATGCGACAAGGCAGGAAATCATAATGAATCCGCCGAACGACTCGCCCAGAACCTGACTTTTGGACTTTTTGCGGTCGGTTTCGTCGCTTTTACGTTCGGTCGGTTTGCTCTCTATGCTGACTTCCCCGGCAGAAGCGGAAGAAACTTCGCTTTTAGTCTGGCTTTCGCATTTGGTCACGTCTCCGCGCAGCAGCTCGTCCAAGGTAACTCCGAACTTGTCGCAAAGAATAATTAGTTTTTCAGTCTCGGGATAGAAATCACCCGTCTCCCACTTCGAGACCGCCTGGCGCGAAACCTGCAAAAGCTCCGCAAGCTCTTCCTGAGTAATTTTGTCGCGTTTTCTTAAATACTGTAAGTTTTCCGCAAATGACATACTTTTTTCTCCTCTCATTATTTAATACGGTCGACGCTTCCCGTTCGGCCTTAAGGTAAAACGGGCAAACGTTTTTGCTGACGATTTATTTGTACTTTCATTATAGCGCAACTGAATACAAATAACAACCAACTTTAGCTTTGAAAATGAGCAAAATTTCGCAACTTTAAGTTGCGCAAGGCATTTTGTGCAGTAAAAGTGCGGTAAAAACAGTAAAAGTTCGGCAAAAACGCCCGCCCAAGACATTGCGCGGGCGTATTTCACGCAGTTTTTAACTACTTTTTAATTTTTAATGTTGAAATTTCGTTTACGATATGATATTATATTTTAAAGAGGTGCAAAAATGAAAATTAAGATTACTTCGGATTCTACCTGTGATTTAAGCCCAGAGCTGCTTGAGCAAAATAATATCAGCCTTTTCCATCTTTCCGTAATACTCGGCGAAAAGAGCTATAAGGACGGAAAGGGCATAACCCCTCAGGACATTTTTGACTACGTCGCTCAGACAGGCACGCTGCCCAAGACTGCGGCGGGCTCTGCCGAGGAGTACGCCGAATTCTTTACCGCAGAGTTGAAGGGCTACGACGCGCTCATACATTTCAATATATCTGCAAAGGCTTCTTCCTCCCATTCGGCGGCGTGCGTAGCCGCGCAGAGCTTTGGCGGAAAGGTGTCCGTCATCGACAGCAAGGCGCTCTCCACCGGTCAGGGACTGCTGGTTTTAAAGGCCTGCGATATGGTAAAGGAGGGAATGGACGCCAAGACGGTAGTTAAGCGCATAAACGAACTTATTCCCTTTGTAAACACTTCGTTCGTTCCCGACAGTTTAGACTATCTGCACAAGGGCGGAAGATGTTCGCTTGCCTCTATGCTCGGCGCAAAGGTGTTGAAGCTTCATCCTATGATTATCGAGGATAAAGAGGGGCAGCTGATTGCCAAAAAGAAATATATGGGTACCATTGAAAGGTGCATCAAAAACTACATAACCGAACTTAAAGAGGAGTATCCCTCCTACGATAAAACCAGATGCTTTATAACCCATTCCACGGCGGACAAGTCGCTTGTGGATACGGCAAAGAAGATGGTTGCCGAGCTGTTTGAATTCGACGAGGTGATCGAGACGGTTGCGGGTTCTATCGTAACCAGCCACTGCGGCAGAAATACGCTCGGAGTTCTGTTCATTTACAATTGAATTAAGGTTTAAATAAAATAAGCGGTGCGGCTCTGACAGGATCAGAGCCGCACCGCTAAAATTATGTTGACAAAAATATTCAGTGTCCGCAAGTCGTATATATTACAGCACTTTATAGTGTTTTACAAAATTCGAATTCTTATAACAGACAAGCGAAACGTTCGAATTTAAAAGTTCGTCTTTTAACGTTTTCTTTGAACACTCTGAAACGCCTTCTGTTACAGCATAATATTTTTCGCCGTTTTCATCGGTAAATACGATACAAATAATCACGAAGTAGTATCGCGTCGTGGGGTAAGTTATAAAGGAAACTTTTTTACACTCAACGGTTCGGTTTTCTTCGTTCAGAGTTGTGACTTTATTCAATTTAATATAAATTAAGAAACGTCGTAAAGAAATTAATGCAAACAGAAGAGTTATGCACAGAATCAACGGAACGGCTATTAAAAGAATATTTTTGGAATGAGCAGCGTCTTCAACGCAAAGCCCGACTATGAATCCGACGAGCGCTAACGTCAATAAAAAGACGGTTGACCATAAATAGTCAAGACAAACCTTTCTCAGCGTTTGTTTTTGTGCAGCTAAAATATCGGGAATCTGCTTGTCTGCGTTATGCGGTTTTCGGTTCTGAATTGGTTTTTTCTTCATTTTATATACGCCGCTCCTCTCCGTACGTTAATTATTTTTTTTTGATTGCTTAAGTCTTCGGCGGGAGCCTGTAAGCATAAACGGTAAGGAGATTTCAAACATTAGTGAGAGCTTGAATATTCTAAAAATTCCTTTGTCTTTGACCAGTATTTAATTCCCCAGTTTTCAAAGTTCCACTCGTCTGAGTAGGCGTTGCACTCGTAGTCAATATAGTACAGCAGTCCGCCGCGGACGACGAAGTTGGTGGGGAAGTAGTCAAGGTTTAAGCCTGCGGCGTAAACTTTCTGCGCGATTTCGCGCATTTGGTTCACGTATCCGTCCTGCATAAGGTCGGTTTTTACCAGCTCGAAAACGGTAAATCCCTCGATATATTCCTTGACGATGCGCTCGTTTTCAAAATCCACGTCGTACATTTCGGGCATTCTCACGCCTGCGGCTTTAAGCCTTCGGTAGTCGTAATTCTCCGCCTGAATTTTGTCGCCGAACGTGTAATAGTCGCACGGCTCGTGATGAATCTGCTTTAATACGTACCTTTTGCCGTCGCGTTCGGCAAGGTAGCTGTATCCGCCCTTGCCCTTGCCAAGCAGCTTAATCAAGGTATATTCCGCGCCGTTTACGCTCAACTTGTCCTGCATAAAATACTCCGATCCGTTTATTTCTGTCTGTATTATATCACGCCAAACGGAGTTTGCATATATATAATTGTCAGAATTTTATATCTTTTAAACGCTTGACAGGACAATTAAGGCGTACTATAATGAATTTACAATTTAAAGTATTCTTTGGGGCGGGGTGTAATTCCCCACCGGCAGTAAAGTCTGCGAAGAGGCGCAAGCCGTGCGCGTGCGCTTCCCGATTCGGTGAAATTCCGAAACCGACGGTATAGTCCGGATGGTAAAAGAAGAAATGGCGTTTTCCGCATAATCTTAAATAATATTACCGCCCCGAAAAACTCGTTTTTCGGGGCGGTTTGTTTCAAGGAACTACTTTAAAAATAAAATTTTTATATAAGGAGTTCTTTTATGCAAGAAAATCTTGAGACCACTCAGGAAGTTGTGCCCTCCGACGTGACGGAGGTTGAAAACGGGAGCGCAAAGAAAAAGGACAGGCGCGCGGCTTTCAAAAACTATTTCACGGCAACCAGAATATCGTATATCGCAGTATTTACCGCGCTTTCGTACGTGTTGTATCTGTTTGATTTTTCGCTTATGCCCGGTACGCCCGTCAGCTTTTTAAAGCTTGACTTTTCAAACGTATTCGTAATGATAGGCGGATTCGCACTCGGCCCTGTCGCAGGCGTAATTATCGGCGTTTTAAAGGAGCTTATCCACGCGCTCACAGTGGGCAATACGGCGTTTATCGGCGAGCTTGCGAACATTCTGTTCATTCTGCCCTATATGCTTATCCCTGCAATAATCTACAAAAAGCACAAGGGCATCAAGACGGTAATCTTATCCCTGCTGTTGGGCTGTGCGGCTCAATGCATAGTGTCTATGCCCGTCAACTACTTCTTGAATTTCCCCGCGTTCTACCTTGCGTTCGGCGGAACCTGGGAGGGCGGACAGGAGCTGTTTTTACAGGTCTGGTACTGGGCGCTGCTGTTCAATCTTATAAAGACTTTAATAATTTCTGCAACCGTGCTTCTCATCTACAAGCCGATGTCCAGAATTATTAAGCTGACCAACGCGAAATTTAACGCGCTCAAGAAGAAGAATTTAAACCGTGCAGATTAATCAGGATTAAATTAATACCTCATTTATGCTTTTTTAGGACCGCGCCGACGGAATTTATTCCGTCGGCGCGGTTACGCTATTCAGCCGCTATGAAAAGTCAAGCATTTTTATAGAATTTTTTTGAAATTTCAAAAAATTTTTAACAGTATGATAAAATACCCGTCGGAGAGCTTAATTCGACGGGTTTTTCTTATCTGTCTTTCACTAAAAGACAGACGGGAGAACGTTTTAATTCAATAACGCTGTACGCCAAAATAGCCGTCTTTTGGCGGCTGCATTATTTTTGAAAGTGTATTTTCAAATTATATTATATTGCGGCTAATTGCTCGTTAAAGAGTTCTTCACTCGTTGCATACCCGAAGATTTCACGGGGATATGCGTTT